>CANFWH010000014.1 GCA_947450645.1 Comamonadaceae bacterium
ACTTCTTCAGCAATCACTTTGCCGCCCGTCAAGATGGCGATGTCTTCCAACATGGCTTTGCGGCGATCACCAAAGCCTGGGGCTTTGACGGCGACCACTTTCAAAATGCCACGGATGGTGTTGACCACCAAAGTTGCCAGCGCTTCCCCGTCCACATCTTCTGCAATGATGAGCAGTGGGCGGCCCGCTTTAGCGACTTGCTCCAAGATGGGCAGCAGGTCACGGATGTTGCTGACTTTTTTGTCATACAACAGCACAAATGGGCTGTCCATGATGGCAGCTTGCTTTTCTGGGTTGTTGATGAAGTATGGGCTGAGGTAACCGCGGTCAAACTGCATGCCTTCAACAACGTCGAGTTCTGACTCAAGCGATTTTCCGTCTTCAACGGTAATCACGCCTTCTTTGCCGACTTTGTCCATTGCGTCTGCAATGATCTTGCCGATCGCTTCGTCTGAATTTGCAGAAATAGAACCTACTTGGGCGATTTCTTTGGAAGTGGTCGTTGCTTTAGAAGCTTTTTTCAGTTCGGCGATCAGGGCTGTGACAGCCTTGTCGATACCGCGCTTCAAGTCCATCGGGTTCATGCCCGCAGCCACGTATTTCATGCCTTCACGCACGATGGCTTGTGCCAAAACGGTTGCGGTGGTGGTGCCGTCACCCGCTAGGTCGGAAGTCTTCGATGCGACTTCTTTCACCATCTGTGCGCCCATGTTTTGCAGCTTGTCTTTGAGCTCAATTTCTTTCGCCACAGACACGCCGTCTTTGGTCACGGTTGGTGCGCCAAACGAGCGCTCTAGCACTACGTTGCGGCCTTTAGGGCCTAGGGTGACTTTGACTGCATTGGCGAGGATGTTCACACCCTCAACCATACGTGCGCGGGCTTCGCCGCCAAAAATTACGTCTTTTGCTGCCATGTTAATAGCTCCTTAAAAATTAGATAAATGTGGGGTGAAAAAATTACTTCTCGACCACAGCGAAGAGGTCGTCTTCTTTCATGACCAAGAGTTCGTCGCCGTCAACTTTGACGGTTTGGCCGCTGTATTTGCCGAACAACACGCGATCGCCTACTTTGACGGACAAAGCTTTGGTCTCGCCTTTGTCATTGGTTTTGCCAGGGCCCACGGCCAAGACCTCACCTTGATCTGGTTTTTCTGCAGCGCTGTCAGGAATGACGATGCCAGAGGCTGTTTTGGTTTCGCTGTCAACGCGTTTGACAATCACGCGATCGGCTAAAGGACGTAGTTTCATTGCATCTCCTATGAATGTGCAAGGGTTAAAAAAAGATTGTTAGCACTCTCTATGAGCGAGTGCTAATGATAAGGGGTAATCCCTTGATTTCAAGTGATAACATCGATTTTTTATGCGGAGCGTTAATCTTATGTCTTGGTCATTTCCCGTCTCTACGATTTCACTTTTGATTGCCGCCTCGTCTCTGTTGGCGGCCTGTGGTCAGTCAGCATCACAAGGCGCACCTAGTGGTGCGATGCCAGCGCCCGAGGTATCAGTCATCACCGTGCAAGCTAAGTCGCAACCTGTCGATCTCGAGTACACAGGCCAAACGGCAGGTTCGCGCGAGACGGAAGTGCGCGCTCGTGTGACAGGCATCATCAGCAAGCGCTTGTTCACCGAAGGCGCTACGGTTGCTGAGGGGACGCCGCTCTTTCAAATTGATCCTGCTAATTTCCAAACTCAAGTTGCGTCAACTGAGGCAGCAGTTGCTGTGGCTGAGGCAAAAGCGAATCAAGCACGCCGCGATCAAGCACGTCTAGCGCCGCTCGTGGCTGAACGCGCAATTAGCCAAAAGGAATTTGACGATAGCAAGTCAAGTCTCGAATCGGCTGAAGCAACGCTCAAACAAGCGCAGGCGCAGGCCAACGAAGCTAAGCTCAATCTCAGCTACACCCGCGTAACAGCGCCTATTGGCGGAACGACGGGCGTAGCCGCTAAGTCGGATGGAAACTTAGTCACAGCAAGTGATAGTTTGCTCACCACGATTGTTCAAACCAATCCCATGTATGTGAATTTCAGCGTGTCGGAGAGTGATTTTTTGCGCATGAATCAGCAATTGAAATCGGGACAACTGAGCGTGCCAGGCAAGCAAGCGGCGAATGGTAGTTTAGGTTTTAGTGTGAGTGTGAGACTTGCTGATGGCAGCGTTTATCCACGTGCTGGCAAGCTCAATTTCGCGAGCGAAAAGGTCAATGCGCAAACGGGTAGTTTTGATGTGCGAGCTGAAATTCCAAATCCTACAGGTGCTTTGCGTCCAGGCCAGTTTGTGCGCGTGCAACTTGGCGGCGCTAGCCGCACCAACACTTTGAGCGTGCCACAACGCGCGGTGATTGACAGTCCGTTTGGCAAGATTGTTTTTGTGGTGAACAAAGACAACAAGTTGGAGCCACGCCCCGTAGAGCTTGATGGATGGACTCGTGGCGACTGGATTGTGACCAAGGGATTGAAGGACGGTGACCGCGTGCTCGTCGAAGGTTTTATTAAGGCACACGACCCTGGTATGACGGTTAAGCCCGTGCCGTACGTGGCACAAGGCGCAACAGCATCCGTAGCAGCAAAATAAAAAGAGGACGCTTCAGATGTTCTCAAAATTTTTTATTGATCGTCCGATTTTTGCGACGGTGATTTCACTCTTTATTGTCTTAGCAGGCCTTGCTGCTATGCGCATCTTACCAATTGCGCGGTATCCCGAAATATCTCCCCCTGTTGTCAATGTGCGTGCCATCTACCCTGGGGCGTCTGCCGAGGTGCTGGAGACGACTGTTGCCGCCCCCATTGAGCAATCCATTAACGGCGTTGAAAAAATGCTCTACATGGACAGCACATCGTCGGGCGATGGCGCGGTGACGATTAACGTGACTTTTGACGTGGGCACTGACCTTGATATTGCTGCTGTCAACGTGAATAACCGTGTCAATCAGGTGCTCAGCAAACTACCGCAAGAGGTGCAACGCCAAGGCCTCACGGTAGCCAAGAGCTCGGCTAATTTTTTGGTGGTGGCATCGCTCTACTCCGAAGACGATCGCTACGACTCGCTGTTTATCTCTAACTACATCACGCAAAACGTAATCGACCCAATTAAGCGCGTCCCAGGCACGACCAACGTACAAATTTTTGGCGCTAAAGATTACGCGATGCGTATTTGGCTTCGGCCTGATCGCATGGCTCAGCTTGGCGTGACCGTGGGCGATATTTCAGGTGCAGTGACCGAGCAAAACGCGCAGTACGCTGCGGGCAAGATTGGCGCTCCCCCAGGCAATACCGAAGAGTTGACGCTGACGGTGACCGCTAGGGGGCGGCTGTTAGAGGCTACGGACTTTGCCAATATTGTGGTGCGCAGTGGCGACAAGGGCTCGGTGGTGCGCCTGCGAGACGTGGCGCGGGTCGAGCTGGGCAGCAAAGACTACAACTTTTATGGCAGAGTTAATGGTCACCCCTCAGTTCCTGTCGGCGTGTTCTTGCAAACGGGTGCGAATGCGCTGGATACACGCGCCGCAGTCGAAAAAACGCTGCTTGCGCTTAAAGCGAAGTTCCCCCCTGGCATGACGTACTCCACGCCGTACGACACCACGCCTTTTGTGACCGAGTCCATCCACGAAGTGCTAAAGACTTTGGCCGAAGCCATGGCGCTGGTTTTCTTAGTCGTGTATTTGTTTCTGCAAAGCTGGCGTGCCACCATCATTCCCACACTCGCAGTGCCAGTGTCGCTGATTGGCACAATGGCGGGCTTGCATTTGCTGGGCTACAGCATCAATACGCTCACCTTGTTTGGCATGGTGCTTGCCATTGGTATTGTGGTGGACGATGCCATCGTGGTGTTAGAAAACGTCGAGCGGTTAATGCACGAAGAAAATATGAGTCCGCGTGATGCTGCGATCGAAGCCATGCATGAAGTCACAGGCCCAGTCGTTGCGATTGTGCTGGTGCTGTGCGCGGCTTTTGTTCCGATTGCTTTTTTGGGTGGTTTGGCAGGGGAGCTATACCGTCAGTTTTCGGTCACGATATCTATTGCCGTAGTGCTCTCGGGGTTCGTGGCACTCACGCTCACGCCAGCACTTTGCGCCATGTTACTCAAAATTGAAGCCGAGCAAAAAAATAAATTCTTCGATTGGTTCAACCGTCAATTTGCCAAACTAACCGCACGTTATACAAGTGGCGTGGCTTTCTTTTTAAAGCGCGGCATTTTGGGGCTGGCGTTGTTTATTGGCATGGGCGTGCTAACAGGCGTACTCTTCAAAATCGTGCCGGGTGCTTTAGTACCAGACGAAGACCAAGGCTACTTTATTGGCGCAGTGATTTTGCCAGAAGGCTCGTCACTTGATCGCACAGATGCAGTCGTCAAAAAAGTAGAAGCCGCCATGTCGCCTAACAAAAATATCGACACCGTCTTTAGTTTGGTTGGCTTGAATTTTCTAGGTGGTGGTGGACTCAAGTCGTCGGCTGCCACGATGTTCTTTCCACTCAAGCCGTGGGCTGAACGCACCCAATCGGCTAAAGAGTTGGTGATGGAAACCTATATGAAAACGGGCGGTATTAAAGAAGGCTTGCCGCTGGCTTTTGCGCCCCCTGCCATTCAAGGTTTGGGTCAAACAGGAGGCTTTGAGTTTTACTTGCAAAACAAAGGCGATGGCGGTGTGCGCCGCTTGGCGCAATTGCTCCCCAGCTTGCTTGAAGAAGCCAATAAACAGCCTGAGCTGCAAGGCGTGAAGACGATTTGGCAGGCCAATTCACCTCAGCTATTTGTGAGTGTGGATACTGAGAAAGCTCGTTCTATGGGCATTGCCGTGGCCGATATTTACAACACGCTGGCGGCTACGCTTGGCAGCTACTACGTCAACGACTTCAACAAGAGCGGACGCATCTACCAAGTACTCATGCAGGCCGAAGGTCAATACCGTGCTAAGCCCGACGATATTGGTGCGCTGTATGTCAGGTCTAAGGCAGGACAGATGATTCAGATTCGCTCTGTGGCAGAAGTGAAGTTTGTGGCAGGTCCTGATTCGGTTCAGCATTTCAACGCGCTGCCGAGCATTCAGATTTTGGGAGAACCCAAGCCCGGCTATAGCTCAGGGCAAGCGATTGCCGCGATGGAGCGTGCGGCGGGCAATGTGCTACCCGCGGATGTGGGCTTCGACTGGGGCGGCTCAGCCTTCCAACAAAAACGTAGCAGTGGTGCAGCAGGTCTAGCGCTGGGCGCGGGTTTCTTGATGATCTTTTTGATTTTGGCGGCGCAATACGAAAAATGGTCGTTGCCTTTTTCGGTATTACTCGCTTTGCCTTTTGGGATTTTTGGTGCGCTCACGGCGGTGTATTTGCGCAACTTCACCAACGATGTGTACTTCCAAATTGGTTTGGTCACGCTCCTCGGACTATCCGCTAAAAATGCGATTTTAATTGTGGAGTTTGCGACGGTCAAAGTGCACGAAGGCCTCACGCCTGTGGCTGCTGCGCTAGAGGCCGCACGTCTACGGTTCAGGCCCATTTTGATGACGTCGTTAGCCTTTATCTTGGGTGTTTTGCCATTGGCATTTTCAAGTGGCGCAGGCGCAGCGGCGCGGCAGTCAATTGGCACGGGTGTGCTGGGTGGAATGCTCGCGGCTACTTTTTTAGCGGTTTTTCTGGTTCCATTATTTTTCAAACTGGTGAACGATTGGCATTTTCGAAGTACGGAGGACGATTTTAAAAATTTAAATAAGCCTGTTCACCTTGTGGGAGCGCACCATGATTAAGCGCAAGCCCTTATTCCATATAGCCTCCAGCTTGGTTGCCGCGTGTGCTTTGGTTGCCTGTGGTAGCGTTCCGCCCGTTAAACCATACGAGCGCCCTGTGCTTGAAGTGCCTACAAAGCTGCCGCTTAGTAACGCGGGAATGACGCCCTCGAATCAAATAGCGGATGCCAACTGGCTGGCCTGGTGGAAGGCATTTCAAGATCCCGTTTTGGATGCTTATTTAGCAGAGGCGTCTAGCAACAGCCAAGACTTGGCGCTTGCGACTGCGCGCATCACAGAAGCGCTTGCCACGCTCAATCAAAACCAGGCCAATTTTTACCCTCAGGTAGACCTAAATGCGGGCGTTAACCGCAACCGCACTAGTCAAAACGTCGCGACCTATAGCCCTCTCGTAGGGCCATACTATGGGAGTGGTCAACTGGGTTTGAGCGCCAGCTATGAACTCGACTTTTGGGGCAAATATGCGAGTGCTAACGATGCGGCTCGTGCGCGACTTCTCGCTCAAACGGCCAGCCGAGGATTGGTGCTCACAACGCTGTACGCTAATGTTGCTCAAAGTTATTTCGCTATGCGCGCGCTGGATGCGCAGCTCGGGCTTGCTGAGCAAGTGTTAGTCACGCGGCAAGAGAATTTGCGTTTGCAAAAGCGCCGCCTTGACGCAGGCGTGGTGGGTGAGTTAGACGTTCGGCAAGCTGAATCGGAAGCGGCCAGTAGCCAGGCTACCGTGAGGCTCACTCAGCAAAACCGTAGCAATACTGAGTCTGCGCTGGCTTTGCTTTTGGGGCGCAAACCTGTGGACATCATCAAACCCATTTTGGCGCGTGGCGCAGATGTGGGGACGCTACTCACTCGCCAGACCATCCCATCCGAATTACCCTCTGATGTACTGGTTCGCCGCCCCGACATCGTGAGTGCTGAGCAAAACTTAATAGCGGCCAATGCCGATATGAAGCAGGCACGGGCTGCTTACTTTCCTAAATTGAGTTTGACCGCTGCTTATGGGCAGCAGTCACAAGGTCTATCCAATCTTTTTGATCCTGCGTCGGTGTTTTGGAACATGGTGGGCAACCTCACGCAGCCTATTTTTCGCGCAGGGGCTATTGACGCTGTTATGGCTGCCGCTAATGCGCGCGAAAGGCAAGCGGTAGCGCAGTACACCCAGACGGTGCAAAGCGCTTTTCGCGATGTGCATGACGCCTTGAACAATGTGGATGCAGGCCGTGACTTGACAAGCGTGACTGCGCAGCGAATTGACGCGTTGCGCAGTACATTACGTTTGGCGAACTTGCGTTACCAAGCGGGCTATTCACCCTATCTAGAAGTATTGAATGCTCAGCGTGATTTGGCGCAAGCCGAATCTGGATTGATTGATATTGAGCGCGGACAATTAAACGCAGTCGTTAGTTTGTACAAAGCGGTTGGCGGTGGCTGGGATGCGGCAAAGCCTTAATTCGCATAAGAATTAAGGCGGCGCTAAGCCTGATTTTTGAAGCAATTGCAGCAACTCGTCTGATGATTGTGCCGCAGGTGCTTTGCCGTAAACCTTGTCATGCACCCAATCGACCGCTTCGCCTGATGCCCAAGAGACCGCGTAGGCGAGCACAAAAACGATCAAGCCGCGCATCATACTTTTGGCAATACCGACTTCCTCTAACCAACTTCGAATCCACCACGCCGCGATGATGAACACCACGGTTGAGATGATGATGTTCCATAAAGAAGGCAGTTCAAACATAGCAATTTCCTTATCGCAGTGAGCTGGCAAATTCGGGATCAATCACCGTACCAAACGTAAAACCGTCAGCAAGGATGTCGTCAACAATTTCGCCCAGTTGTCGCACCGTGCTCGGATGAATTTCGTGCATCAAGACAATGCCGCCGTGATGAGCGCGGATATTAGAGAGCACATGCCCTGCATAATTGCTGCGGTACTGAGGCAGTACGCCGCAACTAGCCGCTTCTTTCGCATCGACTGCGCCCGTGCGATCAAACGCCCAGTCGCACGAGTCCACATGCCATCCCACGATCTTGTAGCCGCGCTCGTGCAGTAGAGCATTGGTCTGGCAAGTTGAATTGCCATAGGGATAGCGAAACAGCTTTATTGGCTGCAAGTCCTTATCCAATAAGGCTTCAGCGCGGGCGACTTCGTCTGCTTGCGCTGCCGAGCTGATGTCATGAAAGTTAGGGTGATCCCAAGAATGATTGGCAATCACGAGATGACCCGCAGCGCGCACCTTGGCAACTAAATCGGGATAGCGCTTCGCTTTTTCACCGATCATAAAAAATGTCGCGTGCAATCCTCGTTTGGCAAGTACATCCAAAATAATGTCGGTTTGCGTGGGTTCGGGACCGTCATCAAATGTGAGTGCCACGCGCTTGGGTGGCGGTGCAGTGGCGATATCGGACTCATAGGTGCAGTGCTGCGCGAGCTCTTGCGCGGGCTTGGTGAGCTTGTCATCGAAATGCTTAAGTTTGTGCGTGCGGATCGTGTTTGCATCCAGTACAGGCTTGGCTTTGGGGATGGGTAAAGATTGATTGCCATAGCGTTGAGCCATACTGGGCATGGCGTAGCAGGCGATGAGCAACGCGAGCAAATAAACAAAGCGCATAAAAATGAATAAGCGGCTTAGCTTTTTGTCACTGCATGCCCACCAAAACCTTGGCGCATTTTGGCGAGTAACTTACTCGCATAGTCATCCGCGCCTTGGCTGGAAAAACGCGACATCAGCGCCATCGTCATCACGGGTGTGGGTACGCCTTGCTCAATAGACTCGTTCACCGTCCAGCGGCCTTCGCCAGAATCGGGTACATGGGCTTTGACGGCATCCAAATTTTGATCGGCCTTGAGTGTGTCCGCCGTCAAATCTAACAACCACGAACGTACAACAGAGCCATGTCGCCATAGCTCCGTGACGTCAGCCAAGTCGATATCGAATTCTTTTTTGGCTTTGATAAGCGACAGTCCTTCCGCCAGCGCCGCCATCATGCCGTACTCGATGCCGTTGTGAACCATCTTGGTAAAGTGCCCCGCGCCCGCAGGTCCCGCGTGCAACCAGCCCACGTTTCGCGAAGGCGCAAGTGCTTCTAGATAAGGCTGTACAGCGGCGAGTGCTGCTGCGCTTCCACCCACCATCAGGCAGTAGCCATTGGCAAGTCCATGCACACCGCCTGATACGCCAGCATCCATGTAGTTGAAGCCAAGCGCTTCGACTTTTGCAGCGCGGCGTACCGAGTCTTTGTAGTTGCTATTCGCACCATCGACTATCGTATCGCCCTCGCAGCCCTGGCCCAGTAAGGCTTGCAGCTGTGCCAAAGTGGATTCGGTGATGTCACCAGCAGGCAGCATCATCCACAGTACGCGTGGCTTCGCAAGCTTTGCCACCATGTCAGCCAGCGATGTGGTGGCAACAGCTTTGATCTCGCTGGCAAGGGATGCGGTCAGCGCCGCATCTTGATCGAAGAGGGCGATAGAGATGCCCTTGGAAGCCAAGCGCCGCGCCATGTTGCCGCCCATTTTGCCTAAACCTAGAATGCCAAAGTGTGTAGTTTGATTAGTCATACGTCGATTTTAGTGAGTGCGTTAAATCAACCGTTTCCGTAGTGAGGTGACGATCACTTCCGATACCGCCACCACGGCAAAAATCACAATCAGGATGAGTGCCACTTGATCCCACTTGAAGAGATCAATCGCTGCGTTCAGCACCATGCCGATGCCTCCTGCGCCGACTAAGCCCAGCACAGCAGATTCGCGCACATTGATGTCCCAGCGGAACAACGCCACGCTCCAATACGCGGGAGCCACCTGCGGCCAATAGCCATACAGGATGCGGCTGTACCAAGGGGCACCCGTAGCAGTGAGTGCTTCAATCGTGCCAATGCTCGATTCCTCCAGCGCTTCCGACAGCATCTTGCCAATAAATCCAATTGAGTGAAACGCAATCGCGCAAGTACCCGCCAAAGCACCTGGACCAAACATCGCGACAAAAAATAACGCCCAGAGCAGCGTTGAGACCGAGCGCGTAGCAATCAAGATGAAGCGAGCAGCAGTGTTTAGCCAGACAATGCGGTTGACGTTGCGAGCAGCCAGAAATCCCACAGGCGTTGCCAGCACAAGCCCCAGCACGGTTGCTAAGAACGAAATCGCCAGCGTATCGAGTAGCGCCACATGCACGCCGTCCTTCGCGGAATAGGCGTAGCTTGCCCAATCGACTGGCCACATACGCACCAGCAAATCTTTCATTTGCTCTGGCGCATCCACCAAAAACTCAGGCATGACTTCAATCGATCGAATGGACAGAACCACCGCCAGCACGCAGCCAAAATAAACAAGGAATCTTAAAAAAGATTCTTGAAATGTGTAGCGCTGGTAGGTCGTCGCGCTCATTGCTGAAACACCTTCTTCACCAATATTTGCAAGACCTCGCCTACGCAAATCAGCGCAATGATGCACAGCACAATGCCAAACACAAAGTCGTAGTCGTAACGCTGAAACGCTGAGAACAGCGTGCCACCAATGCCGCCCGCGCCCACAATGCCAATCATGGTGGAGTTGCGCAAATTGGAGTCGGTCTCATAGGCAATAAAGCCAATCAAGCGATACAGCACTTGCGGCAACACGGCAAAGGTGAGCACACTCATAAACGGAGCGCCCGTCGCACGCACCGCTTCAATTTGCTTCATCGAAATCTCTTCAACCGCCTCGGTCAGCAGCTTGCCCAAAAACCCAATCGATGCGACGGTGAGTGCCAGCACGCCCGCTAGTGCACCAAAGCCCACTGCCTTGACAAACAAGATCGCCACGATGACAGGGTGAAAGGTTCGGCATAGCGTGACGAAGGCGCGCACTGGCCACGTCACGACCGCAGGCATCAAGTTGCGTGCGCCTGCAACGGCAATCGGAATGGAGATCAGTACACCCAGTGCCGAGGCAAGAATAGCGATTTCTACGCTCTCGGTCATGCCATTGATCAGCTCTTGACTCGGTTGGAACACAGGCGGAAGCATGCGGTGCAAAAATTTGGCGGCATTGCCAAGCCCCAGTACAAAACGCTCCCATGTAATCTCTAACCTTGAACTTGATAGCGCAAAGAAGATGAGGAATAAAACGCCGCCTATTTTGAAGGCGGGTGAGTAGCCGAAAGGTTTTATGTTGCTAGCCACGATGTGCCGCCGTAAATATCGTTCAACATATCGTCGCTCAAAGTACTCGCTGTGCCATCAAACACCACCTTGCCGCCGCGCATGCCCACAATGCGATCGGCAAAGCGCTTGGCCAGCGCTACATCGTGCATGTTGACGATCACGGGGATGCCGCGTTCACGTCCTTGTGCGCGGAGCAACTCCATAATTTCGACCGATGTTTTGGGGTCTAGCGAGCTGGTGGGTTCGTCCGCTAAAAGAAGTGCAGGGCGCTGCATCAAAGCCCGTGCAATGCCCACCCGCTGGCGCTGCCCGCCAGATAAGCTGTCGGCGCGTTGGTTGGCAAAATTTTCTAAGCCAACGATGGCAAGTAGCTCCTGCGCGTAAGCAATATCTGCCTCATCAAACTTGCGTCGCCACGCGTTAAAAGCGCCGATGTACCCCAGCCGCCCTGTCAGCAAATTCTCCATCACCGACAAGCGTTCGACCAAGTTGTATTCTTGAAAAACCATGCCAATAGAACGACGTGCTGCCCGCAGGCCACGTCCAGAAAGGCTCACAAGATCGATGCTCTGTGAAGGCTTATCCGATAAGGCCTGCGCGGCAGAGGGTGTAAAAAACATGCTACCAGAGGTCGGATCAACCAATCGATTGATACAGCGCAGCAGCGTTGACTTTCCCGTTCCACTCGCGCCAATGATGGCAGTCAATCCTGCGCCATCAACGGTGAGGTTGATGGCGCTAAGAACGGGCTTGCCAGCGACGTATGACTTACTAAGATTTTGGATACGAAGCATTATTTCTTTGCCGCTGCTTCTGCGGCTTTATCCACAATCCTCACTACATCCCAATCCTTGGCATAGTTGATGGAGACAAATCGATCTGCGCCATCAAAATCTTTTTGCATAGAAGCTGGAAAGCGATAGTCCGCAAAGCATTTCAGCATCTTGGTGGCAAGCGCGGGTTCTAGGTCATGCGCATAGGCAAACGACGAAGTGGGGAAACGCTGGCTACGGTAGATGACGCGAAAGTCGGACTCTTTGATTTGTCCACGCTCGGCCATGCGCTCAAACACATCGCTTGCCACATGCGCCGCGTCGTAGTCGCCCGTGGCGACACCGAGCACTGATTGGTCGTGCTTGCCCGAAAATTTGATGTCGTAATCTTTGCCTGGTGTCAGGCCTAGTAAAGGCAAGAGGGCAATGGGGGCGAGATTGCCCGAGTTGGATGAAGGCGACGTATGTGCAACCCTCTTACCCTTCAAATCCGTCAAGGTTTTATACGGGCTAGAAGCCTTGACGATAGTGATTAAGTTGTAGCCTTGAAAGCCCTTGGCATCGCCCTTGACCGCAAACGGAATCGCCCCTGCTTTGTTGACCGCAAACACGGTCGGTCCTGTGGAAAAGCCCGCCACATGCAGCCTGCCCGAGCGCATGGCTTCAATTTCGGCAGCGTTGCTTTGTACTTGGTAGAACTTGACCGCCTTGCCTGTGCACTGCGCCAAATAGTCGGTGAAAGGTTTAAACACGTTCTCGTATTTGGCAGGGTCTTCCACGGGCGTATAGGTAAAGATCAGCGTGCTGGGGTTTTTCCATTTCGATGAATCAGTCGGCACATCGGCCACCATGTCTTTGTTAGCATCACAGTACAGCGCGTCCAAGTCGCCGCGATTGGCACAGGCGGTTTGGGCAAAACTTATTTGAGTAAATAGCAATAAAGTCGTAGCGGTCAGAAGTGATTTCAAAAGTTGGGTCATGGGATACCTCCAAAAAAGAATGTGGGAATTTAAAGAGCAATTTAAGCATGAGAAATATGACAAAGCTATTAGAAATTTCCCTTGTATGGCTGCTTGCTACTTGCGCCCATGCTGACTCCGTTTCGCTGTATGCGGCGGCAGGCGTGAAAGCCCCATCCGAGGAAATCATTCAAGCCTTCGAGCAGCGCACGGGACATCAAGTCATGCGTCGCTACGACACAGCAGGCGCGGCTGAGGCGCAAATGATCGCAAAGATCAAGCAAGGACAATCCGCGAGCAGCTTGCTCATCACCACGCAAGTGCGGATCGCAAAAGCAAGCGAGAAAGGTGGCGCCTTGCATGGCGGGGAGGCTCGCGTGGTGGGCGATACGCTGGCGGGCGTAGCCATCTCGAATGCCTTTGCGCAATTGCTTCGCGAGCAAAATGGCACTCGTGCAAGCCATACCGGCATTGGCCTAGCGGCCGATTTGAAGCGCACGCTGCTAGCCGCCAAGAGCATCGCTTTTTCCGACCCGGCACGCGGCGCAACGGTTGGCACGCACTTTGTGCAGGTCATTGAGCGACTCGGAATCAAAGACGCTGTATTGGCTAAATCGCGCGTTGCCAAAGATGGCATCGAGACGATGCAATGGGTTGTTAGCGGCGAGGTGGATATCGGCATCACCCAGATGAGCGAGATCTTGCAAACAGATCCTGCCTTGCTGCTAGGCGCGTTCCCGCTAGAGCTTGAATTGGCTACACGTTACAGCAGTTGGATGGGCGCAGATGCCAGCCCAGCGGTGCGAGATTTAGCGGCCGCGTTTGCAAGCGATGCGGGTCGTGCTGTGCTTGCTAGACACGGGCTGCGGGTGCCGAATTAAGCCATGCCCGCACAGATCCTCCAAATCAAAGTCAAACCCCAATCTCGTGTGAGTAGCCTCACCAAGCAGGAGGATGGTACATGGTTAGCGCAGGTTAAATCTCTGCCCGTAGATGGCAAAGCCAACGAAGAACTCATCGCGCTAGTCGCCGCGCAGCTTGGTTGCCGAAAAGCGGATGTGTCGGTGAAGAGCGGGGCTAGTGGGCGAATGAAGTTGGTAAAAATCGAGCAATAAAAAAGGAGCTTCGCAGCTCCTTTTTTATTTCGTCAATGCCCGCTAGGGCACATCTGCATTGGCTTACACACTAGCCCGTAGCGCTGCTGCCTTGTCTGTATGCTCCCAAGTGAACTCGGGCTCGTCGCGACCAAAGTGGCCGTAGGCTGCTGTCTTTTGGTAGATGGGACGTAGCAAATCTAGCATTTGCACGATGCCTTTTGGACGCAAATCAAAATGCTCGCCGACCAATTGGCTGAGCTTTTCGTCGCTGATTTTGCCTGTGCCAAATGTCGTGACCATCACGCTGGTGGGCTTGGCGATACCGATGGCGTAGCTCACTTGGATTTGGCACTTGGTTGCCAATCCTGCTGCCACGATGTTCTTTGCCACATAACGCGCGGCATACGCTGCTGAGCGATCAACTTTGGATGGATCTTTGCCTGAGAACGCGCCGCCGCCGTGCGGTGCTGCGCCGCCGTAGGTGTCCACAATGATTTTGCGACCTGTCAGTCCGCAATCGCCTTGCGGACCGCCGATGACGAAACGTCCTGTGGGGTTAATCAGATATTTCACATCGCCCTTCATCAGCTCTTTTGGCATGATGGGTTTGATGATTTCTTCGATCACGGCTTCGCGGATCGCGGCGTGTTCCATTTCAGGCGCGTGCTGAGTCGAGATCACGATGGTGTCCACGCTATCGACTTTGCCGTTGACGTATTTGAGCGTGACTTGCGATTTCGCATCGGGGCGCAGCCAAGGCAGGCGACCGTCTTTGCGCAATTGCGCTTGGCGTTCCATCAAGCGGTGGGCGTAGTAGATAGCCGCTGGCATCAGGTCAGGTGTTTCGTCGCACGCATAGCCAAACATCAGACCTTGGTCGCCTGCGCCTTGGTCTAAGTCCATGCCCGAGCCTTCGTTCACGCCTTGCGCGATGTCCTGAGATTGCTTGTCGTAGCAGACCATGACGGCGCAGCCCTTGTAGTCGATGCCGTATTCGGTGTTGTCGTAGCCAATGCGTTTGATAGTGTCGCGAGCTACTTGGATGTAGTCCACATTCGCGCCTGTGGTGATTTCACCAGCCAAAACAACGAGGCCCGTGTTGCACAGCGTTTCGGCTGCCACGCGGCTAAATTTGTCTTGTGTGAAAATTGCGTCAAGGATTGCGTCAGAAATCTGATCGGCCACCTTATCAGGGTGACCTTCGGAGACGGATTCCGAGGTGAAGAAATAGTCGTTAGCCATTGTGTAGAACTCCTGTTAGTTGGCGCGTTGCCAGTTAAAGAGGAATTCTTTTGACTTTGGCGAACGCTTTAGCAATATTTTTTAACGTCGCTTTGCAAGTTGTTCAAATAACTCAGCGACGCCCGTATTTTAAATCCATTTTGAAACTACTTTTTCAATTACTGTCATTTTTGCCGTTAGCTCTGTTGCACGCTTTGGGCGGCTTGTTGGGGTTGGCGGTATTCGTGATATCCAGCATTTACAGAAGTCGCCTACTCGCTAACGCTCGTCAGTCAAGCCTTGCGAGCGTGAGTGGCTGGCGAGGCTTATTGGCTGTGGCTTGCCAAGCAGGCATGATGGTGGCTGAGCTGCCGCGCTTGTGGTTAGGACGTTCTGTGCGTGTGCAGTGGAGTGACCGCGCGGCGCTTGATTGCACGTTTGCAGAGGCAGCATCGCACAGCAAAGGCATCATCTTTCTCACTCCGCATTTAGGTAGCTGGGAAGTGGCGGGTCAAGCGATTGCGTCTGCCTGCAACGCCCAAGGCAAAGTGATGACGGTGATGTACAAGCCTGCCAAAAAGCCGTGGTTGGACGAGATCGTCAAAGCTTCGCGCAAGCGCCCAGGCATGGAGACGGTGCCTGCGGACGTGAGCGGCGTGCGCCAGACGCTGCGCGTGCTCAAATCTGGCGGCGCGATTGGTTTGCTGCCCGATCAAGTGCCGATGGACGGCATGGGCGTATGGTCGAGGGTGTTTGGCAAACCCGCGTACACCATGACGCTGGCCGCAAAACTTGCCCAGTCCAATGAGTGCCCTGTGGTCATGGTGTGGTGCGAGCGCCTAAGCGGTGGTTGCGGCTACCGTGTTTTCACTCGTACCTTAGCGCTCAAACTGGATAGGGTTTTGGATGAGGTGGTGCAGCAAATCAACCATGCGGTTGAAGGCGCGATTGCCGAGCTACCCACGCAATATCTGTGGAGCTATGCAAGATACAAAGAGCCCAAGAAAAATGGTCAGGTGGGCGCATGATGAGATTCTTGCCATTGCCCGTGCTGCGCGCCTTAGGCGCAGGTTTGGGGCTGATGCTTTATGCGTTGATGCGTAGCCGTCGCCATACTGTTCGGGTGAATTTGCAGCTGTGTTTTCCAAAGCGTTCAGCGACCGAGCGCGAAGCCGATGTGCGCGAAGTCTTTGTCCATTTCGCACAAAGCTGGTTAGACCGATTTTGGTTATGGCATGGCTCGCAAGCCACATTGGCTGGTCGTTTGCGGATCGTTGCTCTGGGAAGCCAATCTACGTCTGACTTAGCGAGCAGCGCCTTGTTTGAAACGGCTTTGTCAGGCGACGCGCCCATCGTCATTTTTGCGCCGCACTTTGTAGGGCTGGATGCGGGCTGGACAGCGCTCAATACGCTGACGAACAAACGCTTTGCCACCATCTATTCCAAGCAAAAAAATAAAGCGCTAGACGCATGGGTGAGAGCGGGGCGCGAGCGGTCAAGCGCGGAGCAAAAGCCGTTACTCATCGAACACTTGTCTAGCGTGCGTTCTGCTGTGCAATCCATGCGCAGGGGCGAGCCGTTGTACCTTTTGCCCGACATGAATTACGAGCCTGATGATTCGTTTTTCCTACCCTTCTTTGGCAACACCGCTGCCACGCTGCCTATCTTGCCGCGCTATGCAAAACTAGGCCGTGCCAAAGTTGTGCCCGTCATTACGCGCATGACGAAGTCAGGCTATGAGATTGAGATTCACCCCGCGTGGGACAACTACCCCAGCGGTGATACAGATGCGGATTTAGAAGCCGATTCGTTGCGTATGAACCGCGAATTGGAAAACTGGATTCGCGCCATGCCCACGCAGTACTACTGGGTGCATCGGCGCTTTAAAGATCAACCACGAGACAGCGCTGGCATTAGCGGTCCGAACCCTTACGACGACCCCGATGGTTACAGGGCTAACGCAAAAAATTCTCAATCAGCTGCTTAACCAGCGCGGGCTTTTCATGCGTCACCCAGTGGGTTGCGTCGTCGATTTTGTGAATACGCAAGTCGGCAATAAAGTCATCCAAACCATCCAGCAATTCGGGGCGAAGCGCGATGTCTTTCATGCCCCAAATGATTTGCGTGGGAACTTTGATGGTGAGCATTTCGCGTGGCAGTACGAGTGTGTGAATGGTTAATTCGGCACTCGTGGAAGCCTTACTGGACGTGGCTTTCGGGGCAGGTTTCATAGGTGAAGCGACATAGTAATTGCAGCCGCCAATCAATCCCATACGCCACACTTCGCGGAATTGATCTTTGACGCTGTCCGTCATCCAATGCGAGCTCATGTTTTCAAAAAATGGCCAAAGCCGAGCAAAGTCGTTTTCCACTAACAAGGCTGGTGCGTCGGGGCGTGCGAGGAAGTTCATGTACTGACTGGCGGCTTGCTGCGCGGGCGACGATTGCAGTTCGCGCAGCATCGTCCCTGCGTGCGGCGAGTTAATGATGACCAGCTTTTTTTGCAGCTGCGGCAATTGGTTCGCCAAGTTCCAAGCGACTGCGCCTCCCCAGTCGTGCGCGATTAAACACGCAAGTTGTCCGTCCTTGCCTACTTCCGACTCAATTAGCGCCGCGATGTCTTGTACCAAGTGCTTGGCGCGGTAGCTGAAAGCGTCTGCTGGACTGCTGGATCGCTCAAAGCCGCGTAGATTGGGGGCTACGGCACGATAGCCTAGATTGGCGTAGTGTTCTAAGTACTCGTCCCACACAAAGGCAGCTTCGGGGAAGCCATGCAAAAACATCAGCACAGGGCGGCCCTGCTCGCCGCAAGTGCGGATAGATAAATCAATGCCGTGGGGAAGGCGAATCATTGAGGTTTGGATCGTGGATTCAATCATGGGGGACTCCTTGCGTGCATGGTAAGCTAATGCAGTTACCACTCATTTCATTTTTACGGAGCTAGTCATGCCAGGTTTACTTCCCAACGTCGATCCCCAAGGTCTTCTCGAATACTCGGTCGTATACACCGACCGTGCGGTTAATCACATGTCGGTCAAATTTAGAAATGTCGTTTGCGATATTTCTCGCATGATTAAAAAAGTCTACAACGGCCATAGCTCTGTGCTGGTACCCGGTAGCGGAACGTTTGGCATGGAGTCCGTTGCGCGTCAATTTGCCACTGGCAAAAAAGTGCTGGTGATTCGTAATGGCTGGTTTAGCTTTCGCTGGACACAGATTTTTGACATGGGCAGCATTCCATCCGAATCTATCGTGATGAAGGCGCGTCAGGCCAAAGCAGGCGCACAAGAAGCATGGGCTCCCGCCCCGATTGAAGAGGTTGTCGCCACGATTGCCAAAGAGCGTCCCGCTGTCGTGTTTGCGCCTCACGTCGAAACAGCGGCGGGCATGATCTTGCCAACCGCGTACATGCGCGCTGTGGCCGATGCTGTGCACGCTGTGGGCGGCATCTTTGTGCTGGATTGCATCGCATCGGGCACGATTTGGGTAGACATGGTCGAAGCGGGCGTGGACGTGCTGATTTCCGCGCCGCAAAAAGGCTGGAGCAGCTCACCTTGTTGCGCCATGATTGCGCTGTCTAAATTAGCTCGTGAGCGCATCGATGCAACCACCAGCACCAGCTTTGCCATGGATTTGAAGAAGTGGCTGCAAATCATGGAAGCGTTTGAAGGCGGCGGTCACGCCTATCACGCGACCATGCCAACGGATGCGCTCTCACGCCTGCGTGACACCATGCTAGAGACTGAGAGCTTAGGCTTTGCCAACGCCATGGCGCTGCAACAAGAGCAGGGCGACAAAGTGCGCGCGCTGCTAGAAGGTCGCGGCTTTAAGAGCGTGGCAGCTAAGGGATTCCAAGCGCCAGGCGTGGTGGTTAGCTATACCGAAGACGCGGGCATTCAAAGCTCCAAGAAATTTATCGACCTCGGCTTGCAGACCGCAGCTGGCGTGCCTTTGCAGTGTGATGAAGGCGCGGACTTTAAGACTTTCCGCATTGGACTCTTTGGCTTAGACAAGCTGCACAACGTGGACAGAACCGTGCAGCATTTGGAGCATGCGCTGAATCAGATGTGAGGTTGACCAACGCAATAAAAACGCCGCTCATGAGCGGCGTTTTTATTATGCTTTAAATTTGCCTTGACAATTATTGCCTAGGCAGGTATCATTGCAACATGAAAGCAAAAATTACATCGTTTTACAAACCCAAAGGCTATGCGCCGCAAGATAGCGTGGCGTACATGATGAAGCGCATCATTGCGCAGCTAACACAGCACATGGATAAGCAATTGGAAGCAACGGAGTTGACGAATGCGCAGTGGATTCCGCTTTTGAAGATTCATCTTGGGACAGCAACGACCGTTGCCGAATTGGCGAAAGATCACCAAATTGATGTGGGCGCAATGACACGCTTATTGGATCGCTTAGAAAAAAAAGAACTCTGCACGCGCACACGTAGCGAACAAGACAGGCGTGTTGTGAATTTGAGCTTGACCGATAAAGGGCGTGAAGTTGCGCTGTCCTTGGCTCCTTTGGTGTGTCAAGTTCAAAACGCATCGCTTGCAGGATTTAGCGAAGTAGAGTGGCTGCAACTGAGAGGCTTTTTAGGTCGAATTTTGGATAACGTGAGTCAGCCGTTGGCGACTGAGGAAAAGATATGAAGTATAAAAAAATGACATCACTGGCGGCCCTATTGGTGGCGACGGGGTTGCTCGCAGCGTGCGCCGATATGAGCGGCGTCGCGGGTTCCGAGGCTAAGTTGCGCGAAGCCGCATCAGTTGGCTTGCCAGCGGATGCATCTGCCGCCAAGCCACAGCCAGCTTTGCGTGCAGACTGGTGGATAGATTTTGGTGATGCCGATTTGAGCGCACTCATCACCCAAGCCCTCACTCAATCACCGAGTTTAAAAATAGCTGAAGCCAGGCTCAATAAAGCGCTGTCGGTCGTCGATTTATCCAAGAGCGCGCTACTGCCAACGGTTGGCTTGGACGTGCAAGCCACGCGCCAGCTGTTTACTAAAAACAGTATCTATCCACCACCGCTAGGTGGAAACATTTACACCATGGGCACGGCGCAGTTTGAAGCGGGTTGGGAGATTGATTTCTTTGGCAAAAATAAAGCGGCGCTCGATGCCGCTGTGGGCGCTGCCAAAGCCGCTGAAGCGGATACGCAGGCGGCGCGGATATTGCTAGCCAGCAACATCGCCCGCAGCTGGTTTCAATTGGCTAGATTGAATGCCCAGTTAGAAGTTGCAAATCGCACATTGGCACAGCGCGAAGCCATGCTGGGCTTGGTTCGCCAGCGTGTGGCCGCAGGACTTGACACCAGTGTTGAGCTGCGCACCAGCGAAGGCGGTTTGCCCGAAGTTCGCCAGCAAATCGAAGCTTTGCAAGAGCAAGTGCAGCTGACAAAAAATGCAATTGCAGCGCTTGCAGGCGATCCGCGTTTGGCGCAAAGTCTGCCCGCCGCGCACATGAGTAAGGCGCTTGATCTGCCACAAACATTGCCTGCCAATTTGCTAGGCGTAAGGCCTGACATTGTTGCTGCGCGTTGGCGTGTGGAGGCCAGCTCGCGCGAGGTGGCGAGTAGCAAAAGCCAGTTCTACCCGAACGTGAATTTGATGGCGTTTGCGGGCTTCTCTAGCATTGGTCTTGGCAATCTGCACGATGCCAGTAGCAGCCAATGGGGCGTAGGCCCTGCGATTCGGCTCCCGATTTTTGAAGGCGGGAAACTGCGAGCCAATCTGCGCGCGAAGAATGCCGACTTGGATGCCGCGATAGAGAGCTACAACTCAAGCTTGATTGATGCTGTGCGCGACGTGGCCGATCAAGTCGCGTCTAGCCAATCGATTGCGCGGCAAGCAGCGCAGCAAGGGCAAACAGAGGCCGCCGTGCAAGCGGCTTACGACCTTGCAGTGCAGCGCTACAACGCGGGGATTTCCAACTATTTGCAAGTGCTCGCTGCCGAAACAGCGCTACTCAATCAACGCAAGTTAGGTGTCGATTTAGCGGCTCGCGCACTCGACGCCAATGTCGCTTTGATCCGCGCTTTGGGCGGCGGTTATATGAACGCCAATTAAATTTTAGAGAAGTCAACATCATGAACGCAACAACACAAATCCCCTCATCTTTAGCTTCTTCGGCATCGAAACGAAAACAAATCCTCATCACGCTTGCCATCATTTTTGCGGTAATTGGTTCCGTATGGATTGCCTACGAGTGGCTCGTATCGCGCCACTACGAGTCAACCGATAACGCTTACGTGCAAGGCAATGTGATTCAAATCACACCGCAAGTCGGCGGCATGGTGATGGCGATTGGTGCAGACGAAACCGACTTTGTCAAAGCAGGTCAAACGCTGGTGAGTTTTGATACGCTGGACTCTAAAGTCGCACTTGAACAAGCCGAAGCGAACCTAGCGCAAACTGTGCGTCAAGTGCGCACGCTCTACGCAAACAACGGCACGCTCGATGCGCAAATTGGCGCTCGCAATGCCGATGTCACGCGTGCGCAAAGTGAACTGGCACGTGCAAATGAAGACCTCGCTCGTCGCAGCGGATTACTCGCCACTGGTGCGGTGTCAAAAGAAGAACTCGGCCACGCTGCATCTAGTGTGGACAACGCCAAGAGCGCCGTCCTTGCTGCACAGGCGGCTGTAGTAGCGGCGCGTGAGCAGCTGGTCAGTAACCACGCCATGACAGATGGCACATCGGTCGAGCAGCACCCTAGCGTGCAGGCCGCAGCCGCTAAGGTGCGCGAGGCATTTATTGCCGCCAAGCGCGGCAGCGTGATTGCGCCGCTCGATGGCTACATCGCCAAGCGCATGGTGCAAATGGGACAGCGCGTTGCAGCAGGTACGCCTTTGATGACGCTGGTGCCGCTCAATCAAGTGTGGGTGGATGCCAACTTTAAAGAAGTGCAGTTGCGAAATATCCGTCTTGGGCAGAGTGTCAAATTAGTGGCTGACTTTTACGGTAAGAAGGTCGAGTACACAGGCGTTGTGAGCGGCATGGGCGTGGGCACGGGCGCAGCGTTTGCGCTCTTGCCTGCGCAAAACGCCACAGGCAATTGGATTAAGGTTGTGCAGCGCGTGCCCGTACGCATTGCGCTCGATGCCAAAGAGTTAGCTGCGAATCCGCTACGTGTGGGTTTGTCTATGGATGCCGAAGTGGATATCAGCAAGCAGGGTGGCAAGACGCTGGCGGAATTGCCACGTGTTGGTGCGCTCATGCAAACGCAGGTCTTTGACGGCATGGACAAAGGCGCGAGCGACGAAGTCCACCGCGTAATTGCGGCAAATCTGCGCTAAGCGATAAGCTCTGATTCGTATGCCTAATCCATCATCTGTTATGCCGGCTGCACCAGTGCCGCTAGCAGGCACTGCGCGTATTCTTGGCACACTTGCCTTATCTGCGGCCACGTTTATGAATGTGCTGGATAGCTCCATTGCCAACGTGTCGCTTCCAGCCATTGCAGGCGATTTGGGCGTGAGTCCCAATCAAGGTACGTGGGTGATTACAAGCTTTGCGGTTGCTAACGCTATTGCTGTTCCGCTAACGGGTTGGCTGGCGCAGCGTTTTGGTCAGGTTCGCTTATTTGTTTTGAGCGTTATTTTGTTTGTGATTGCCTCCATGCTCTGTGGCCTCGCACCCAATATGACGACGCTCATTATTTTTCGCGCTATGCAAGGTTTTGTGGCGGGTCCCCTCATTCCACTTTCGCAAACACTGCTGCTGGCTAGTTATCCTAGGGCACTGGCGGGATTAGCCATGGCCATGTGGGCGGTCACCACGTTAGTCGCACCAGTGATGGGGCCGCTCCTAGGCGGTTGGATTACAGACAATATGAGCTGGCCGTGGATCTTTTTTATTAACTTGCCCGTTGGCCTGATTGCGGCCATGCTGACTTGGAATATCTACCATAAGCGCGACAGCGTGATTCACAAACTACCGATTGACACCGTCGGTTTGACCCTCATGGTGATTTGGATTGGCGCACTGCAAATCATGCTTGATCTGGGCAAAGAGAACGATTGGTTCCACTCGCCGCTCATCGTGACCTTGGGTGTAGTGGCTGTAGTTGGACTCGTCTTTTTTATTGTCTGGGAGTTGACAGACGAACACCCTGTCGTCGATTTACGCCTTTTTGCGCGGCGTAATTTTTGGGCAGGCGCGATGACCACCTCCATTGCCTATGGTTTATTTTTTGGCACCGTTGTGCTGATGCCACTGTGGCTACAACAATTCATGGGCTACACCGCCACCGATGCGGGGATGGTGACTGCACCTGTGGGTATCCTGGCGATTATTTTGTCGCCTATTGTTGGGAAAAATATTACCAAAGTCGATCCAAGGCGCATTGCCACGTTTGCATTTTTAGTTTTTGCTTTAGTGCTTTGGATGCGCTCGCACTTCAGTACGCAATCCGACTTTATGACCTTGATGATTCCTACCTTGATTCAAGGCATCGCGATGGCTTGCTTTTTTATTCCATTGACCACGATCACGCTTTCTGGGCTACCACCCGAACGCATGGCAGCGGCCGCAGGACTCTCTAACTTCACCCGCATCATGGCGGGCGCTATTGGGACCTCACTTTTTACAACTCTTTGGGAGAGCCGCGCAGCGCTGCATCACAGTCAGTTGACCGAATCCATTAACCCAGCCAATGGTATTGCGATGAGCGCTGTCGATAGCATGAAAGCATTGGGTTTGAGCGCCGAGCAAGTACTCGCGCAAATTAACTTCAGCATTAATCAGCAAGCTTTTACGATGGCAGCCGATGATTTATTTCATGCCTCCGCCATTATCTTTTTGCTTTTAATCCCTGTCGTTTGGTTGACGCGCATGACGATCTTATCCAAAGAGGCGGCTGAGGCGGCGGCTGGAGCGCATTGAGCTTGCGCAGCGCACTAGATTAGCTCTTCTGCAATTGCAGCCCCGAGTGCTCCCTGAGCGCATGAAAGTGAATCTTCGGATGGCGCTCTTGCGTTAATCGCAAGTCGTAAGGCGAAGTCAGCAAATACGCGAGTGCGCCTGCGCTGTCTTCGGCTAGCTTATTGACATTGCGATCCGTAAATTCACGTAACTCTTCAGGCGTATCGGCGCTAATCCAGCGTGCGCCTACGTAGTTCGAGCCGCCAAGTCTTGCTTCGACGCCATACTCGCCTTTAAGTCTGTGCTGCGCCACTTCAAACTGCAATTGACCAATCGCACCTAAAAGCATATTGCCGCCGTGCAGTGGCTTAAAGACTTGAATCGCACCTTCTTCGCCCAACTGTTGTAGGCCTTGCTGGAGTTGCTTGCTCTTCATTGGGTTGGCAAGCTCGACGGTTTGAAAAAGCTCAGGCGCAAAGAAGGGCAGTCCTGTAAATTGCAGTTTGGATTGAGCTGCCAAACCTTCGGTAATCGTGTCGCCCAATTGCACGCCACCGTGCGTTGTAAAGCCGATGATGTCGCCTGCATACGCCTCTTCGACCGCTTCGCGGCGTTGGCTCATAAAGGTCACGACCGAGGTGGGGCGCAGCTCTTTGGCAGAGCGCTGCACTTTGAGCCGCATGCCGCTCGTGTACTTGCCCGAGCACACACGGACAAAGGCGATGCGGTCGCGGTGTGAGGGATCCATGTTCGCCTGCACCTTGAAGACCACGCCAGAGAAGCCTTCTGCGGCAGGGTCTATCGTGGTTTGTGTTTGCTCACTGTCCTGCAATCCTTGCAGGTCGTGGCTTACACGTGCATGTGGCTCGGGAGCCAAGTCCACCAAGGCGTCCAGCACTTCCTGCACACCAAAATTGTTCACGCCCGAGCCAAAGAACACAGGCGTTTGCTTGGCTGCAAAAAAATCCGCTTGGTTAAATTCGGGCGCAGCGCCTTGCATGAGTTCGACGTTGCCTTCGGCGAGTTCGAACTCGTGGCCAAAGCGTTTGTGAAGAAACTCGCGTTCGGTAAGTGACACGATCTCGTCCGTCTCGTCGTCGCGTTTGGCTTCGCCCGCTTTAAAGAGGCGCATCTGGTTTTTACGCAAATCCATGATGCCGCCAAACTGCTTGCCTTGCCCGACAGGCCACGTCATGGGCACGCAGGGCATACCGAGCGCTTGCTCTACTTCGTCTAGCAGTTCCAGCGGATCGCGTCCTTCGCGGTCCAGCTTATTGATGAAGGTGATGATGGGCGTATTGCGCTGGCGGCACACTTCAATCAAGCGCTTGGTTTGCGGCTCCACGCCGTTGGCCGCGTCGATCACCATCAAGGCGGAGTCAACTGCCGTCAAAACGCGGTAGGTGTCTTCAGAGAAATCTTTGTGACCTGGGGTGTCGAGCAAGTTGATGACGCAATCGCGATACAGCATTTGCATGACCGACGAGGCGACCGAAATACCCCGCTGCTTTTCAATCTCCATCCAGTCGGAAGTCGCATGGCGCGTGGCTTTGCGGGCTTTGACCGAGCCAGCAATGTGAATCGCGCCTGAGAACAGCAAGAGCTTTTCAGTGAGCGTGGTTTTGCCCGCGTCGGGGTGAGAAATGATGGCGAAGGTGCGGCGGCGTTTAACTTCGGGAGTGTGGGGGAGCTTTGATTCGGACATGAAAAGACTTAACGAATTTGTGTAATTTTGAGTTGTTTGATAGCGGGTATTTCGCTAAGTTTTGGCAGCTGCGCCCAGATGCGCTCGCACGTAATAATTTCCGCACCGCGCAGTGCAGCTAAGGCAACGCAGCAGCGGTCGCCAAGTGACAGTCCGATTGATTTGGTGATGGGTCTGAGTGCCCCAGCCGCCAAAGCAAGAGAAGCGTCTAATGGCACGACTTCGAGACCAAAGGCGGCAAGCCCAGATTCGATCTCAGCGGGAGATTCTCCGCGCTCGGCCAACTTGCTTGCAACCTCCGCCCAATTTGCTGCGCTAATCAATCCTTCTTCGGCTGTGGCAAGGTGGGCAATCACAGCATTTTGGCCAACCTCGTCATTCAATATCGCAAGTAAAGCCGATGAGTCATAGACCTTGCTCACGGCTGGGCGCTTTCACGTGCAGCTTCCTCACGGCGCTCTTTCGATAACTCGTCAACCCAGCTTACGCCAGGTTCGCGAAGATGCGCGAACTTAGCTTGCATCTTGCGGATAGCTGCCACGCGGCTCGACATATGAAGCTCGCCATCTTTGACATAACAATGGACGGGCTCATCAATGTTGAACCCCAATTCTTGCCTCACGTTGGAGGGGATAAGGACACGACCTTCTTTGCCTACACGGGTTTGAAATGTGGTTTGCATGGTTTTGGGTTATTTTCGTAGATTGACAAAAACTTTAGATTTGACAAATTATATGGTTTTTGTAAATAAGCGAGTACTGCATTTATGGTGCAGTTTTTGAGAATCCAGTTCATTGCCCCTAAGCTCATATCGCTATAATTTGCACATCCGAGGAGCGCTGCAGTTTGAGGCACAACCCCCAAATGAGGCTCGGAAACATCGCTTGATGCTTTCCTAACTGCGCTCACCCACTGAAAACTGTGCGGTGAGTCTTCCCCTCGAAACTCCTTTGCAATTTTTAGTGGTTACATCAACCTCGCTAGAAATTATTTTTGGAGTTCATCATGTCAAAAGACAAATCCACCAAAGCCACACCCGTTAAAAAACCAGCTGCCAACGTCTTTGCCGACTACGCCATCGCTGACCTCTCCCTCGCCGCATGGGGCCGCAAAGAACTCAACATTGCCGAGACAGAAATGCCTGGCTTGATGTCGATTCGTCAAGAGTTCGCCAAGGCACAGCCGCTCAAAGGCGCACGCATCACAGGATCACTGCACATGACGATTCAAACCGCTGTGCTGGTTGAAACGCTGCAAGCACTGGGCGCAGAAGTGCGCTGGGCATCGTGCAACATCTTCTCCACGCAAGACCACGCGGCTGCCGCTCTGGTCGCTGCGGGCACGCCTGTCTTTGCCTACAAGGGCATGGATTTGAATGTGTACTGGGATTACACGCACCGCATTTTTGAGTTCACAGGCAAAAAAGGCACAGCGGCTGAAGGCCCGAACATGATTTTGGACGACGGCGGCGACGCTACGTTGCTGATGCACCTTGGCTCATTGGCTGAAAAAGATTTGAAAGTCATCTCTAAGCCAGGCTCTGAGGAAGAAATTTGCTTGTTCAATGCGATCAAAGCCAAGCTCAAGCTCGACCCTACGTGGTACAGCCGCCGCCTGAAGAACATCATGGGCGTGACGGAAGAAACCACCACAGGCGTGCTGCGCTTGAATGAAATGTCGGCCAAAGGCACGCTCAAACTTCGCGCGATTAACGTGAACGACTCCGTGACCAAATCCAAGTTCGACAACTTGTACGGCTGCCGCGAGTCTTTGGTGGACGCGATCAAACGCGCCACCGACGTGATGGTGGCTGGCAAGGTCGCACTGGTCGCGGGCTACGGCGATGTGGGCAAGGGCTCAGCCCAAGCGCTGCGTGCCTTGTCGGCACAAGTGTGGGTGACCGAGATCGACCCGATCAACGCTCTGCAAGCTGCGATGGAAGGCTACAAAGTCGTGACCATGGAATACGCCGCTGACAAGGCTGACATTTTTGTCTCTGCAACAGGTAACAAAAACGTCATCACCTACAAGCACATGGACGCGATGAAAAACAACGCCATCGTTTGCAACATTGGTCACTTCGATAACGAGATTGATGTCGCATCACTCGACAAATGCAAGTGGGAAGAAATCAAACCGCAAGTCGATCACGTGATCTTTCCAAAGAACGGCAAGAAGGCTGCCAAGCGCATCATCCTTTTGGCCAAAGGCCGTTTGGTGAACCTTGGTTGCGGCACAGGCCACCCAAGCTTTGTGATGAGCTCGTCGTTTGCCAATCAAACGATTGCGCAAATCGAACTGTTCACTAAGAGCAAAGAGTACAAGGTTGGCAAAGTCTATGTGCTGCCAAAACACTTGGATGAAAAGGTGGCGCGTTTGCATTTGGCCAAGGTCGGCGCACAGTTGTCCGTGCTCACCAAAGAGCAGGCCGACTACATTGGCGTCAAGCAAAGCGGCCCATACAAAGCCGACACGTATCGCTATTAATAGCAAGGGGAAATCATTATGAAGACCCCTATCAGCTTTGAATTTTTCCCGCCCAAGACCCTCGAGGGCGGGGAAAAGCTCGTTGGCGTGCGGCAAAAGCTGTACGCGCTCAAGCCCGAATTTTTCTCGGTGACTTATGGCGCAGGTGGCTCTACGCAAGACGGTACCTTGCAAACAGTGCAGGCCATCATTGCAGACGGCTTTGTCGCTGCACCGCACTTCTCGTGCATTGGCGCGACGCGGGATTCTGTGTGGGCGCAACTCGCGCAGTTTCGCGCCGCAGGTATCAAGCGCATGGTCGCGCTGCGCGGCGATTTGCCAAGCGGCTACGGCGCGTTTGGCGAGTTCCGTTATGCCAGCGAGTTGGTTGAGTTCATCCGTAGCGAGACAGGTAACGAGTTCCACATTGAAGTGGGCTGCTACCCCGAAGTGCATCCGCAGGCGAAGTCCCCCGAGGACGATTTGCGTGCTTATGCAACCAAGGTGAAAGCAGGCGCAAGCTCAGCAATCACGCAGTATTTTTATAACGCGGATAGCTACTTCCATTTTGTAGAAGCAACGAAAAAACTAGGCGCCAACATCCCTGTGGTGGCGGGCGTCATGCCCATCATTAGCAGCAGTCAGCTCATGCGGTTTTCTGACGCCTGCGGTGCAGAAATTCCGCGTTGGATTCGTTTGCGACTGCAAGCGTTTGGCGACGACACCGCGTCCATCAAAGCTTTCGGGCTAGATGTGACGACCGCACTGTGCGAGCGTTTGATTGCGGGTGGCGTGCCTGGGATTCATTTTTATACGATGAATCAGGCGGCGGCTACGACCGAGATTGTACAAAGGCTACGTTTAAATTAAGAATTTATATGTTCGAAGTTGAACTTTTATTGTTTATAATGGTTCAACTTTGAACATATTAAATGCCTAAAAAATTACTATCAACCACGACAACACCCACTTCCGTACTAGAGAAGTTGCGTAGTTGGGCGCAAGTAATTCGAGCGGAGAGAGTGAGTCAGCGCCTGACTGCTGAGGCTTTGTGCTTAAGGGCGGGGGTTTCTCGCTCCAGTTTGCGCCGCGTCGAGCAGGGCGACCCTACCGTAGGCATCAATGTGTATCTCTGTGCGCTCCTTATTTTGGGGAAACTAGACGTACTCTGTCCCGATGTGCCCATGTCATCGGTTGGGCAAAGCCGTGCAAGACCTCGCCCAGTCGATGTGCTGCTTGACGACAATTTTTAAAAGCCATGGCTCAGCCTCTCTACGTCTATCTTCAACGTCCCGACACGGGTGAGTGGGTGACCGTCGGGCGCTATTTGCTTACCAAAGGTTCGTCAGAGTCCATGGGATCATTCCGCTATGCGCCTAGCTACCTAGCGGCGGGACATACGTGGTCTATTGACCCCATCAATTTGCCGTTGATGGCAGAGATGGAATTTGCCGCGCCGCGCTACGATGGGCTGCCCGATGCGCTGCGCGATGCCTGTCCCGACGCCTGGGGCAAGGCTTTGATTGAGCGTGCGTATGGCGTGCCCAGTGGCGCACATGAGTCGCGCTATTTGTTGCTAGCTGGCAATGCTGACCGCTGGGGCGCACTCGCTGTGGGCGTACACAAAAAGCCTTCGATTGCTGCACTCAGTGCGCCGCGTTTAGCGCAACTGACGGATTTGGTATTAGAACTGCACGCCATCGCACAGCGGCAGCCGCCCAAACACGCGGCTTTACGTAAGCGTTTGTTGGGTACGCCCAGTTTGGGTGGCGCGCGGCCTAAGGCGACCGTCGTCGAGACGCTTGCAAACGGCGAGCAAAACTTTTGGCTGGTCAAGCCCGCGCTTTTGGGCGATGCAGCAGATATCCCAAAGCTTGAGCACGCGTGCAGCTTGTGGGCGAGTGCGGCAGGCCTATTTGCCGCGCCTACCGTCTATGAAGTGGTCGGAGATAAAGAGACATCGCAAATCAGCACCCTGCGAGTGCTGCGCTTTGACAGAGCAGCTGGACGAAGGTTGTTGACGCTGTCGGCGGCTAGTCTTTTACAAGCAGAATATCCCGCCGCGACCAAAGAGCAAACTGCACGCTGGAGCTATCCGCGCTTGGCCGAAGAACTCAAGCGCATTGGCGCACCGATTGAAGACAGGCAAGAACTATTCGCTCGCATGGTCTTTAATGCTGTGATCGGCAACGATGACGATCACCCACGCAATCATGCCGTGATTTGGCAGCAAACACACAAACGCTGGCGACTCTCCCCTTCGTTTGATGTGGTACCCAGCTTGGACGACACACCCAAACAGCTGTCGATGCAGTTATGCCTAGGTAGGAGAGACATAAGCCGTGAATCCATTTTGATGGATGTACTGCGCTTTGGTTTTGTTAATCAAACGGAAGCCAGTGATTTTTTAAATCGCCTGCTAGGCCGCATAGAGCATGGCTTTGACGAGGTGCGGGGCTTGCTGGATGCACCTGTTTCAGCATTGATGGAAACTAGACTACAGCGCAATCTCACGCTGTTGCGAGCTTGAAATACCCTCCAGCTCCAGCAGCGCCACCTTGCGATCCAGCCCTCCCGCGTAGCCCGTCAGTGCGCCTGTGCTGCCAACAATTCGGTGGCACGGGATGATGATGGAAATCGGATTCTTGCCTACCGCTGCGCCCACCGCGCGTGCGGCTGCGGGCTTTTGGATGGCGTGACAAATCGCGCCGTAGGTGTTCGTTTTCCCGCTACCGACTTTGCTGATTTCTCGCCACACGGATTGCTGGAATGCTGTGCCACTTCTCAGGTCAAAGGGCAAATCAAACACTTTGAGCTTGCCTGAAAAGTATGCGATTAATTGCTGGGAAGCCTTATCCAGTATGGCTTGCACGAGGTCTGTTTTTTTGACGATCGGCCACGATGCCATCAGCGTTGCATCTGGCAAATGCTTTTGCTCTTGGGTAAACCACGCGCCTGCAAGCCCGCGTTCGCTGGCGGCAAGCAGCATCTCGCCCAGCGGCGTTGGGATTAAAACTTTTTTAAGATTAGTTTGAAATGTCATATAGATTCTCTCTTTGATTTTTCCAATCGCTGCCACGCCCGCAGCACGGCGTAGCTTCGCCACGGTTGCCATTTTGTGGATTGCACCTCGGCATCTTTGGCCGATTTCGTGATGCTTGCTTGCCGTGTGCCTAGCGCGTTTTGCAGCGCCACGTCGCCAGCGGGGAAGCTGTCGGGGTCGCGTAGCGCGCGCATGGACACGTAGGCTGCCGTCCACTCGCCAATGCCTTTGATGGCGAGAAGCCTGTCCCGCGTGGCTTGCAGCTCATCTGGTGTGCGCGAGCGGCTGGATAAATCGAGTCCGTTTTGCACGGCTTGGGCGAGTCCAAGAATAGCGGCTTGCCGCCCACGAACAATGCCTAGCTCGCCAAGATCGCTCGTGAATGCGCGAGCCAGCGCAAGCGCTGATGGGAATAAGCGATGGACGGGTACCTCCGAGTTTTTTAGTGGCTCACCAAACTTGGCAACCAATCGCAAAGCTAATGTCCGTGCGGCTTGCACGGTGATTTGCTGTCCGAGGATGGCGCGAACAGTGAGTTCGAATCCATCGAAGCAGCCAGGCACTCGCTGACCTTGCGTGTTTGGAAAATCGCTCGAAAGGAGCGCATCAATGGCGCTTGGTTGCGCATCTAAATCGAACGCAGCGCGAAGTAGGGGAACGAGCTGGGCGAGTACGGGCACAAGCGATGGACTGATCGTGACGGGGAGTAAAGTGACGGAATCGGCACTCGTGCGCGCCTTACTACGCTTGGCCTGTAGGCCGATTCCTGAGAAGTCGGCGCAAACCCAACCTGTGTGCGTTTTGCGTCCTGAGCCTAATCGAATGGATCGCCACAGTCGCTGCTGCGCATCAATATGTTCCACGCCTTCAATGGCGCGGGTTGCAAAGAACTTCAGCATGTGTGCATGGTCGTAGGGCAGATGGAGCGGGAGCTTCAAGAGCAACGGGCTTGCAGGGCAATCACCATAAGGCTTAGCGGACGGTGCTTGTTTGGAATTCGTTTTTGCTTTGGAATACGCCTGTGGCGTCAGTCCCCACTGGGCTGCAAAGATGCGCCGCAGGTGGCGATCGGAGATGCCCATTTTGGCGGCGACTTGCACCACGCTTAGCTCGCCATTTGATCGGTCGATGAGCTGCAAGGCTTGCTGGGCAAGGGTTTTGGAGGCATCCTCGTTTGTCCAGCGCATGATGCCGCTTGTGGGCGCAAGGCTAGGGCGGCAGCGCAAGCAGGCTCTAAATCCTAGGCCTTCAGCGACAGCGGCGTGGGTAAAGAAGCGGCAGTTCTCAAACTTGGGAATGCGCACTTTGCAGATGGGGCGGCAGTAAATTTTGGTGCTGGTCACGCCCACAAAAAACGCGCCATCAAAGCGTGCATCGCGCGATTGCAACGCAGCGTAGCAGGTATCGTTGTTGAGAGGAAGACTGTCCATGCTGTGCATGATAAGTCCGCGCTTTGAGGGCTAGCTGCCCCAATCGGACATCATCATTGCAGATCGTTTTTGTAATGCCGCGTGGCAGTTCGATACAGCCCTGTTCGTACTTCAATCGGGGTGTCGTTGTAGGTGTAGGCGATGCGTTCGACCCTGAGCAAAGGCTCGTCCAGCTTGACTTGCAAGAGGGTGGCCTGCTCTTTAGTTGGATTGACGGCGCGGATTTTTTCGGTGGCTCTGACCATGTTGACGCCAAACTCGGATTCAAACATGGCGTACATGGGTGCGTTGGACTGGGCGAGGCGTTCTAGGTTTAAGCCTTTGAATGAGCCACCCGCCAACCAGATGTCTTCCAAAATCGTAGGGATGGATTGCCCTTTGCTGTCTCTGTATGCCAGCACGCGCTGGATGTACACGACGGGATCCCCCGTTTTGAGCCGCAGTGCTTTGGCGATGTCTTTGGTGGCACGTTCACGCGAGCAAGTGGTGATGGTGCGATCGACCAAGATGTTTTTACCATTTTCGGCATAGGTGTCCGAGCCTAGGTCGCCCTCGTCAGCGCCTGCGCTGTCAGGCACTAAGCGAAGAAAACGAGTTTGCACTTGCCTTGTGGCGTGGGTAGCTACAAAGGTGCCTTTGCCTTGGCGGCGGATGAGCAGGTTTTCTAGCGCTAGCTCGTCAATCGCCTTGCGTACTGTGCCTTGGCTGACGTTGTAGCGCACAGCTAAATCCATTTCGGACGGAATGGCTTCGGCGGGTTTCCATTCGCCTGCTTGCAGACTTCGCAGAATCAAAGCTTTGATTTGGCTATAGAGCGGACTAAAAGAAGGTGTGGTTTGCATAGTTCTTGTATTTTCACCTATCTTATGTAAGACATAGGACAGTTTTCTAGGGGTTTATGCTAGGCGATGATGCATCTTGGCGTAAGAGTTTGATTGTTAGCAACAAATGCCCCAGCGCGGCCAAGCTCACCATGACTGTCGGCAACATGATGTACGGAAAGTGCGCGACCCAGCTATTGATGTGCATGGCATCGGTGCCAAAAGCATGTACATTGGCGGAAGTCAGAACCGCTAGCGTTGCAATCACGATCAGACACACGATGCCAAGCGTATTGAATGCCCACAGCACAGCTTTTGGCGCAGTGTGGCGAAAGTGGGCGGTGATTGATAGCAACAAAGCAAACATGCCAGTGAGCACATCGTAGTTGTAGCCTTGCATAGAAAATTCGGTGGGCATGATGCCTAGTAAGGCGGCACGCAGCATGAGTAACTCTAGAACCAGCCTAAAAATTTGCAAATTGACCAAAGTCTGGGCTGAAATACCGCGCCAATTTGAAAATCCGCCGATGCGCCAAATGACGTGAAGCCACGATGCAACTACGAAAATCGGTAACAACAACATGCCGACGTAGAGCACCGCGTCAAAAACAGGGGCTTGTAGAGTCACAATTATTTTTCCAATCAAAGAATTAGAGTATTGCTTTTATACAAAAGCGGGAGCAGAACCAAGGATAAATTCCAAGGGTTAATCTTATGTAAGACATAGGACAGTTTTCTAGGGGTTTATGCGGATAAAATATAAATTGATTTTGGTGCCATTCACTGCGATTGACCGCAACATCTCCTCACATTTTCAACCTCTCTTTTTGGAGTTTCCCCATGAGTAAAGCCCCTGTTCGTGTTGCTGTTACTGGCGCTGCTGGTCAAATTGGTTATGCGTTATTGTTCCGTATTGCTTCTGGCGAAATGCTGGGCAAAGACCAGCCCGTGATCTTGCAATTGCTCGAAGTGCCAGTTGAAGGCCCACAAAAAGCGCTCAAAGGCGTGATGATGGAATTGCAAGATTGCGCATTCCCGCTGTTAGTCGGCATGGAAGCACATGGCGACCCGATGACCGCTTTTAAAGATGTGGACTATGCGCTCTTGGTGGGTTCGCGTCCACGCGGTCCTGGCATGGAGCGTGCCGAGCTGCTCGCTGTGAACGGCGCGATCTTTACGGCACAGGGAAAAGCCTTGAACGCCGTGGCTTCCCGTAACGTGAAGGTGTTAGTCGTTGGCAATCCAGCTAACACCAATGCCTACATCGCCATGAAGAGCGCACCTGATCTGCCACGTAAAAATTTCACTGCCATGCTGCGCCTTGACCACAACCGTGCGGCTTCGCAAATTGCTGCCAAAACGGGCAAGGCCGTTGCTGATATCGAAAAACTCTTGGTGTGGGGCAATCACTCGCCAACGATGTACGCGGACTACCGTTTTGCGACCATCAACGGCGAATCTGTTGAAAAAATGATTAACGACCAAGCATGGAATGCTGATACTTTCTTGCCAACCGTTGGCAAGCGCGGCGCGGCCATCATCGAGGCGCGCGGCTTATCCAGCGCGGCTTCCGCAGCCAATGCCGCTATCGACCACATGCGTGATTGGGCACTGGGCACGAACGGCAAATGGGTCACGATGGGGATCCCATCTGACGGCCAATACGGCATTCCTCAAGACACCATGTTTGGTTTTGCCGTGACCTGCGAAGGCGGCGAATACAAATTAGTTGAAGGTCTGACCATTGACGCCTTTAGCCAAGAGCGCATCAATAAAACGCTGGCCGAATTGCAAGATGAGCAAAAAGGCGTGGCGCATTTGATCTAAACCATCATCAAGTAGATAGCGGCATGATTGATCCTCGCGACATCCTCTTAGGCGCTCAAGCGGGTGCCGTCCACATTCCCGTCTGCGACCATTACAGCGGTGTCGAAGTACGGATGAAAAAGAGCTTGGCTCTGCAAGCGGAGATGACCGAAGAGTTTGGTGCGTGCGTGGTTGATGTGACGTTGGACTGCGAAGACGGCGCACCTGTGGGCGGCGAGGTGGATCATGCGCATCTGGTCTCAGAGCTGGCGCTGAGAGCTGCATCTGGCGCACGGGTTGCGGTGCGTGTGCATCCGATAGACGAAGCATCGTTTCAATCGGATGTGCAAATCATTGTCAAAAAAGCAGGCGCTCGTCTCTCGCACATCATGCTGCCTAAGATTGAATGCGCTGCCGATATCGACAAAGCCCTTGTATCTATTGATGCAGCAGGCGGTTCGCATTTGCCAATTCATGTGCTGGTCGAGTCGTCGCATGCCATCCACAAGGTCTTTGAAATTGCCGCGCATCCGCGCTTGCAGTCCATTGGCTTTGGCGTAATGGACTTTGTGTCGAGTCACGGCGGCGCGATTCCTGCCTCAGGCATGAGTGGCATGGGACAGTTCCAGCATCCGCTGGTGATTCGTGCCAAGCTTGAGATTGCTGCGGCTTGTCACGCCTTTGGCAAGACGCCATCTCACTGCGTGTTTACCGAATTTAAAGACGTGGAAGCCTTATCCCGTGCGGCTTCCAAGGCATCTCAAGAACTTGGCTACACACGCATGTGGAGCATTCATCCTGACCAAATCCGTCCGATTTTGAAAGCCTTTGCGCCGACCGAGTCCGAGATTGAAACGGCGGCGAACCTGCTTGAAGCGGCAGCTAAAGTGGACTGGGCACCGATTAGTTTTGCGGGTGCGCTGCATGACCGTGCCAGCTACCGCTACTTTTGGCAAGTGATTGAGCGCGCACATGCCACAGGACGCGCTATTCCCAGTAACATGAGCGTTTATTTTTCTTAAAGGGACACTAATGAAACGCTTTTCGACTTTGCTTGTTACTGGTTTATTGGGTTTGAGTGGTGCATTTGCACAAAAGGTACCGCCCACGCCTGTCAAACCCTTATATCCAGTGGCCTTGGGGACTATTCCCTGCGCGGACAAAGCATCTGTCACGATTGGTGAGAGCAAGGAGCACCTCGATCAATACGACATCACGATTGGCAAAGCGCATTATGTTGCTGCACGAATTTCTACGGATTCTGGTGCCGTGAAGTTGGAAGATAAACAAAATGGAATTGTGTGGCTGCAGATGTCTAACAAATCGATGCTGTTTAACGAAAAACTTGGAAAGCGTCTTGCTACCGACTGCCAAAACGAACAGCAAAAAATAATCCAAAAAGAACTGGATGCTGTCCACTAAACCCGTAACTATTTTTTATTGAAGAGAGCACTATCATGATTGAAGCCTACAACCAACACGTTGCCGAACGCGCCGCCATTGGCGTGCCAGCGCTGCCACTGACCGCCAAGCAAACAGCTGAAGTGATTGAGTTACTCAAAGCACCACCTGCTGGGCAAGAAGCGCAACTTTTAGACCTCATCACGCACCGCGTGCCTGCTGGCGTGGACGATGCCGCGAAGGTGAAAGCGTCTTATCTTGCTGCGATTGCGCATGGCACAGAAAAATGCTCACTCATCTCTCGTGCTAAAGCGGTCGAACTCTTGGGCACGATGGTGGGCGGCTACAACCTTACGCCTTTGATTGAGATGCTGGACGATGCCGAAGTGGGCGGTATCGCGGCAGCGGCCCTCAAGAAAACGCTCTTGATGTTTGACCAGTTCCATGATGTGCAAGAAAAAGCCGAAAAAGGCAACGCGAACGCTAAAGCCGTGCTGCAAAGTTGGGCTGATGGCGAGTGGTTTACTAGCCGCCCTGAAGTGCCGCAAAGTATCCAATTGACCGTGTTTAAAGTGACGGGAGAAACCAATACGGACGACCTCTCGCCTGCGCCTGATGCGTGGAGTCGCCCGGACATTCCACTCCATGCGCTCGCGATGTTGAAGAACGCACGCGACGGCATCACACCAGAAGAAGATGGCAAGCGTGGCCCGATTCAAATGCTGAACGACATGCGTGCCAAGGCCGACAAAGCGGGTCGTTTTATTGCCTATGTGGGCGATGTGGTTGGTACGGGTTCTAGCCGTAAATCAGCCACCAACAGCGTGCTGTGGTGGACGGGCGTGGATATTCCATTTGTGCCGAACAAACGTTTTGGCGGCGTGTGCCTTGGCACCGCGATTGCACCGATCTTTTACAACACCATGGAAGACTCGGGCGCATTGCCGATTGAACTCGACGTGAGCCAAATGAATATGGGCGACGAAATCGAGCTGCAGCCCTATGCTGGCAAGGCTTTAAAGGGTGGCAAGGTTGTGTCCGAGTTCCAAATCAAGAGCGATGTGCTGTTTGACGAAGTCCGCGCTGGTGGCCGTATTCCACTCATCATTGGCCGCAGCTTGACGGCTAAAGCCCGTGCTGCATTGGGCTTGCCGGCTTCTACATTGTTCCGCCTGCCTACCGCGCCTGTGGCATCTACAAAAGGCTTCACACTCGCACAAAAAATGGTGGGACGTGCTTGCGGCTTCCCCGAAGGTCAAGGCGTGCGTCCTGGTACTTATTGCGAACCCAAGATGACATCGGTTGGTTCGCAAGACACCACGGGCCCTATGACTCGCGACGAGCTCAAAGACTTGGCTTGCCTTGGTTTTTCAGCCGATTTGGTGATGCAGTCCTTTTGCCACACAGCTGCCTATCCAAAGCCCGTGGACGTGAAGACACACCACGAGTTGCCAGAGTTCATCAGCAATCGCGGCGGTATTTCGCTACGTCCTGGCGATGGCATCATTCATAGCTGGCTCAACCGCATGTTGTTGCCAGACACCGTAGGCACGGGTGGCGACAGCCACACGCGTTTCCCTATCGGTATCAGCTTCCCAGCAGGTTCTGGCTTAGTCGCCTTTGGTGCAGCCACTGGCGTGATGCCACTCGATATGCCTGAGTCGGTGCTGGTGCGCTTTAAAGGCCAAATGCAACCTGGCGTGACGCTGCGTGACTTGGTGCACGCCATTCCGCTCTACGCTATCAAAGCAGGCTTGTTGACGGTTGCTAAGCAGGGCAAGAAAAACATTTTCTCGGGTCGCATCCTAGAGATTGAAGGCTTGCCAGATTTAAAAATCGAACAAGCGTTTGAACTCGCCGATGCCTCTGCCGAGCGCTCTGCTGCAGGTTGTACCGTGGCACTCAACGACGCGCCCGTCAAAGAGTATTTGCAGTCCAACATTACACTGCTCAAATCCATGATTGCAGGCGGCTATGCAGATGCACGCACCATTGCTCGCCGCGTGAAAGAGATGGAAAAATGGCTCGCCAATCCAAGCTTACTCAAAGCCGATAAAGACGCAGAGTACACAGCTGTGATTGAGATCGATTTGAAAGAGATCACGGAGCCTATCGTTTGCTGCCCGAACGACCCCGATGACGCGAAGACCTTATCCGACGTGGCCGGCAACAAGATTGACGAAGTGTTTATTGGTTCGTGCATGACCAACATCGGCCACTTCCGCGCAGCCTCTAAGCTGCTGGAAGGCAAGCGCGATATTCCCGTCAAACTGTGGATGGCACCACCCACCAAGATGGACGCAGCGCAACTCACCGCCGAAGGCCATTACGGCGTGTTTGGCGCAGCGGGCGCGCGTATGGAAATGCCCGGCTGCTCGCTGTGCATGGGCAACCAAGCGCAAGTCAAAGAAGGCGCAACGGTTATGTCCACCAGCACGCGGAACTTCCCGAATCGCTTAGGTAAAAACACCTTTGTGTATTTGGCGAGCGCCGAGCTATCGGCGATTGCATCCAAGATTGGACGCATCCCGACGCGCGAAGAGTATTTGGCAGACGTCGGCGTTATCAACAAAGACAGCGCCAATGTGTACAAGTACATGAACTTTGACAAGATGGAAGAGTTCCAAGCGGCGGCGGATACGGTGGCTGCGTAAATAACAAGTAGCTCACCAAAATAAAAATCCCCTCGTCAAAAGCGAGGGGATTTTTTTATGATTAGTGAAAGAGTAAAAAAAATCCACCTGTATAGATAAGATAGCGCAGTCCTTTGCCAATGACCATATAGCCTACGCAAGGCCAAAAGGGTAGTTTCATCCAACCCGCCAGCGCAACCAAGGCATCACCCAGCAAGGGTATCCATGAAAAGAGGCAGGCTCTCGGCCCTAGTTTTGTTAGCCAAGTAAATGCGTGTTGATGTGTGCGTGAAGATTTGAGCGCGGCAGTGACCTTTTTAAATCCAAAACCCATCCACCACGTGACCATGCTACCCAAAGTGTTGCCCAGTGTTGCTACGCCAATGAGTGGCCAAAATAAATCAGGATGAATATTGAGGACTCCAAGAATAAAAGGCTCTGCGGGCAGAGGTAGAGCAGTAGCACTTAAAAACGCGACAAGTCCAGCGCCTGTGAGGCTGTTTGTTGGGATAGACAGCCATAACAATAGCTCGGTTATCCATGAAGGTATGGCTTGCATGATGATCCTATAGCCAGTATTCCCACAAACGGGAAAACCATTCTTTGAAGCGTAAGCCAAGTCCGCGGCGCTGCCAACGATCCAGCGTGATGCGTTCGGATGCGAGGAGGTCTTTATTGAACATGGCCTGAACTTGACTGCCAAATTCGGCTCCTAACACAACGGCATTTAATTCTTGATTGTGGACAAAGCTGCGCCAATCCATGTTGGTCGATCCCACGCTAGCCCAGACGCCATCAATGAGCGTAGTTTTGGAGTGCAAGATGACACCTTGCCGTTGATAAATGTTGACCCCTCTACGCAGCAATCGTGTGTAGTACGAACGCCCTGTATGAAACACGAGTGAATGATTACTGGCACTGGGCAAAATTAAAGTGACATCAACTCCGCGCCGTGCAGCGGTCTCGAGTGCTTTCAATAATGGCGGATCCGGTGCGAAATACGCATTGGTGATGTAAATGCTTTCCTGTGCATGGCTGATGACGGATAGCAGTGTGGCGTAAATAAAACTTTGTGGCGCGTCAGGAGAGCTACCAATAGCGCGGATGACTTGATCGCCAAGAGCCGTTGGCGCCGGAAAGTAGGCTTTGTTTGTCAAGGGGTATCCCTTTTGCCGTTCCCATGTCGCGATAAAAAGTTTTTGAAATTCAGCGACGATAGGCCCCATCAATTGCAGATCGGTATCACGCCATTCGATACTGCCTTTTTTTCGGGGTAGCCAAATTTTTCCAATCGATCCTTCCGAATAAACACTGCTAATGTTGATGCCACCTAAAAATGCGATCTGGCCATCCACAATGAGAAGTTTTCTGTGATCGCGTTGATTTAGCGTCCAACGTTTTTTTGCCTTAAATGGATTAATTGGATTGAACTCCAGTACATTGACCCCTGCCTCTTTCAAGCGCTCAAAAAAAACACGTGGTGTATGGAGCGTCCCCACGCTGTCGTGGATTAAGTTGACTTGAACGCCGTCCAGCTGCTTGTTGATTAGTGCCTGCGCAAATGCTTGGCCGATTGCATCGTCATCAAGGATGAACGTCTCTAAATTGATATGGTCATTGGCGCCCCGAATGGCTGTGAGCATGGCCTCATAAGCAGCAGGACCATTTTGCAAAAGCTGGACTTGGTTGCCAACAGTCAACGCCGTCCCGACAATGGCTTCTTCTTGTGCTAAATGGTAATTAAAAATGCGATTGTTCGTGCTCATTGCTTTGAGACGATTCAAAATGACTTCGCTTTGAGCGGCTGAGAGCGCACCCTGAGCCCCAACAAACTTTAAAGCGGTTTTTGGCCGAGCCAGCTCGTCACTGTAATTCTTAAGTGGCCGCATGGCTAAGTTGAATGGATGCTGCCAAGGGCGCGTGATCGGAGAGATGAACCCATGGCTTTGATGGTAGATGGAGTGGGTTATGGCTTAACACGCCGCGCACATAAATTCGGTCTAATCGAAGTAGTGGCCACAGCGCCGGAAAGGTTCGAGCAGCATTGCCTTCGCAGTGCACAAACGTTTCAGTCAAGTTTGCGCTGTGAGCGAGCAATGCGTGGGCACGTTGTCCCCAGTCATTAAAGTCTCCCGCGACGATGAGTGGCGACTCTGGTGGTACAACTTGGTGAATGAAGGTACTCAGCTGATTTAGCTGTTCCGTGCGGTGCGCACGCAATAAGTTCAAGTGAACGCAAATGACATGCAAGTGCGTGGGTAACGTCGGAATGGCAAGTTCGCAGTGCAAGAGACCACGTCGCTCGGGTCCAGCTTGTGAAATGTCAAAGTTTTGCGTACGCACGATGGGAAATTTTGACAATACTGCATTGCCGTGGTGACCATGCGTATAAACCGAATTGCGACCATAGGCGAATTGTGACCAAATGGAGTCGGCCAAATATTCGTAATGCGGCTTATCGGTGAAGTTGTAGGTGCGTGCCGAGTGACGGGCATTGCGACCAGTAACTTCTTGCAAAAACACGATGTCAGCCCCAACGCTGCGCACCGCATCACGTAGCTCAGGCAATATGTACTGACGATTGAGCGCAGTAAATCCTTTATGGATATTGACGGTCAGTACCTTAATCTGCAACATGCGTTATGTTAACAAGTTTATTTGATGCTCGGATGGATCGGCTCAAACAAAATTAATTTGAAGATTGCGATCTGTAACAATACAGCTAACAAACCGTTGATTAGTAATGCGGAGCGGATACCGATAAACCCAATTGAAAAGCCTGTCAACAATCCACCTAAAGCCATACCGCCGCGCATGACAAGCATAAAGAGGCTCACACTTTGACCACGAATGCTCGATGTGGCCGCAGTTTGTATTAAGGTGTTGGCCGAAGTGTTGCTCATCGTCATGGTATAGCCCGCAAGCACAAACAGTAGAGACAGTACCCACACCGAGTTGCATTGCGAGGCAAGCGTCACACATAAGCCATATGCGATAGCAAAACTGGAGCAAATAGTACGTCTGTCGCGCTGCTCGCTTAGGCTCGATAGGTTGATGGCTCCTAGCAATCCACCCACGCCAAACGCGCCCATGACGAGGCTAAAGTGACTCACATCACCAGACAGAGCGACTTTGATCAGTATGGGACTAAACATCACTAAAGGCGCACAACACAGCCCCGAGACAAATACAGTTGCTAATGCTCTGCGCAGCATAGGTTGGCGCAGCACCTCCGCTACGTTTGCACGCAAAGTCCGCCATGACAATTCCGGTGCATCTAGCTGTGTGGGCGAATGCTTGGGCAATATCCACAGAGCTACCAATATAAACGGCACATAAGATAATGCACTAATACCAAATGCTCCTACGACTCCAAAGCCCGCAATGAGAACACCCGCAATAGCGGGTCCCAAAATGCGTGATAAATTGAACTGTGTTGCATTGAGTGCAAGACCAGCGGCAATTTGCTTTTTCTCCACTATGGACGGAACGATGGATTGGAACGATGGCATAGACAAGCCATCTGTAATGCCTACTACTAAGGACAAAGTAATCACTATCCAAGGCTCAATCGTATGCGTTAACAAAGAAACTACGAGGAGCACGGGGCATAACATTTGGAGCGACTGAAACTGCAAAATGGTATTGCGACGATTTTTTGCGTCAGCCAGGGCCCCTCCAATCAGGGTTAATAAAAAGACGGGTGCTGCTAAAGCAAACGCATCTAATCCTAAAAGGAATGGCGATGCTCCCAAGCTTAGTAATAGCCACGGCTGTGCAACTTGTTGTACCCACGTGCCAATGTTCGATAACAGGCAGCCAAACCAAAAGGTACCAAAATTACGGGTCCGTAGTAAGCGCATTGATTCAGTAAACGCACTGATAGACATAGCTTCTTTGAAGTTGTGGGATACAGCAAGGCTGCTGCTTATACCAACGTCACCCTTACAAACTTGCGCTTACCCACCTGCACCACGTAAGTACCCGCTTCTAGCCTCTGGCCTTTATCCGCAACGACTTCAGAGTCCACGCGCACGCCGCCGCCATCGATCAGGCGATTGGCTTCTCCGTTGGAGGCCGCTAGGGACAAGGCTTTCAAGAGGGCGGCTATGCCAATCGGTGCGCCTCCCTCGAGTGTGTGAGTGACTTCGTCAATTTGATCGGGGATGCCACCTTTTGCGCGGTTGGTGAAGTCTTGCTCGGCTGCATCTGCTGCTGCGGCAGAGTGAAAACGCGCCGTGATTTCTTTAGCCAGCATCACCTTGGCATCGCGTGGATTTCTGCCTGCGTCCACCTCGGCTTTGAGCGCCGCAATATCGGCCTCAGATTTGAATGACAGCAAGGTGTACCACTTCCACATCAGCACGTCGGAGATGGACATGACTTTGGCGAACATGGTGTTGGGCTCTTCGGTGATGCCGATGTAGTTGTTTTTACTTTTGGACATTTTGTCCACGCCATCTAAGCCCTCCAACAGTGGCATAGTGAGTATGCACTGCGGCTCTTGACCGTATTCCACTTGCAAGTGGCGTCCCATGAGCAAGTTGAATTTTTGATCGGTGCCGCCCAGTTCTAAATCGCTTTTGAGCGCCACGCTGTCGTAGCCCTGCATCAGTGGATACAAGAATTCGTGCACGCTGATGGACTGTCCCGCTTTGTAGCGTTTATCGAAATCGTCGCGCTCCATCATGCGTGCCACGGTGTACTTGGCTGCTAGTTGGATCATGCCGCGCGCGCCCAGCGGGTCGCACCACTCGCTGTTGTAGCGGACTTCGGTTTTGCTTTTGTCCAGTACCAGCGTGGCTTGGTTGAAGTAAGTGGTGGCGTTGGCTTCAATCTGCTCGCGGGTTAGCGGTGGGCGCGTGCTGTTGCGGCCAGATGGATCGCCAATGGTGCTGGTGAAGTCACCAATTAAAAAGATCACGGTGTGCCCGAGGTCTTGCAGTTGGCGCATTTTGTTGAGCACCACGGTGTGCCCCAAATGCAGGTCGGGGGCGGTCGGGTCGAGTCCTAGTTTGATGCGGAGTGGGATGCCTGTGGCTTCAGATCGTGCTAGTTTTTTGAACCATTCGTTTTGCGGAAGGAGTTCGTTCACGCCGCGTAAGGTCACAGCCAGAGCAGCCTCTACGGCAGGGGAAATTTCAGTTTTCAAAGAGTTCATACAATTGATTTTATGAGCACAGCGCACCCTACTAAACATGACTATTACATTGGCTTGATGTCGGGCACGTCGATGGACGGCGTTGATGGCGTAGTGGTGGATTTGGCGGCTAGCGTGAATGGAGGAGGATGTAAGGTGATTGCACATCACAGCTTGCCATTTTCCACCGCTTTGAAGGCCGAGATGCTGGCGCTTAACACCGCTGGCAACAACGAGCTGCACCGCGCCAGTCTTGCCGCGAATCAATTGGTGCTGATCTATGCACAAGTGGTGGCTGGATTGCTTTACACGGCAGAACTTGAGAGCAGCGACATCACAGCAATTGGCGCACATGGGCAAACGGTGCGGCACGCGCCTAGCGGGAGCGCAGCCGATGGTGGCGGTTATACGATTCAACTCAACAATCCCGCCTTACTCGCAGAGCGCACAGGTATTGACGTGGTGGCGGATTTCAGAAGTCGTGACGTAGCGGCTGGGGGACAGGGTGCACCGCTGGTTCCTGCATTTCATAAAGCCGTGTTTGGGTGGGCGGGACAAAACATCGCCGTGCTCAATATCGGCGGCATTGCCAATGTGAGCCTGCTGCACGCCGATGGTTCGGTTCAAGGTTTTGATACGGGGCCTGGTAACGTGTTGTTGGACGCTTGGACGATGGAACACACAGGCCAGCCCTACGATGCGCATGGCGCTTGGGCTGCAACGGGACATGCTTTGAGAGCCTTATTGGATGTGGCTTTGCGGGATGCCTACTTCGCAAAGCCGATTCCTAAAAGCACGGGGCGCGATCTCTTTCATTGGCTGTGGCTGCAAGAGCGATTGGCGGCAGATGCGTCTTTTGCCTCGGCAGATCCTGCCGATGTACAGGCAACGATCACCGAGCTCACGGCGCAGTCTATTGTGCTTGCCATGCGCGAATATGGCGCGGGCTTTGAGTCGCTTTATGTTTGCGGTGGTGGGGCACTCAACGATCATTTGATGCAGCGTTTGCAAAGTCTCATGCCGCATATCCCTGTTGAAACTACTGAGGCGCTTGGCATTCCTGTGATGCAAGTGGAAGCAGCCGCGTTTGCCTGGCTGGCCAAGCAATGTATCAACCGAGTACCACTCCAATTGCAAAAAATAACGGGAGCGCGTGGCTCCCGTGTACTTGGTGCGGTCTACCCAGCTTAGGTCGAAAAGCTCGATCCGCAGCCACAAGTGCTGGTCGCATTCGGATTTTTAATGACGAACTGCGCACCTTGCAAATCTTCTTTGTAGTCGATCTCTGCGCCCACCAAATACTGATAGCTCATCGCGTCAATTAACAGCGACACGCCGTTCTTGGTCATGGTGGTGTCGTCGTCGTTGGTGACTTCGTCAAACGTAAAACCGTATTGAAAACCCGAGCATCCACCGCCTTGCACAAACACGCGTAGCTTGAGATCAGGATTACCTTCTTCGGCAATCAGGTCGGCCACTTTGGCGGCAGCGCTGTCGGTAAAAACAATTGCTTCTGGCATGGCTTCTGGAATCAACTCTGTGGGTTCAACGAGGCTGACTTCTTTTGATTTGTCGAGTGTGGCAGTCATGATGGGGCTTTCAAATAGTTGGCTCAGCTAGATTATGCGCCGCTTGTAGGCAATATCAAAATGGGCTTGTTATCTCCTTGCGTTGCAAGGGGTCTTAGCTGTCCAGAGATGACGGCACCTTGGTGCATTTCAAGGGCGCGGTATGACACATCACCTTCAATTCTGGCCTTGGGCTGTAGCTCCAAGAGCTGTGCTGCTTCAATAGGACCTTGTACTGCGCCATTGATGATGACGTGATCAGCTTGAATCTCACCCATGATGACAGCGGTTTCGCTAATCACCAAAAGGCTAGGTGTATCTTTTGATGCCGTTAAATTGCCTAAGATGTGACCATCGACGCGCAGTCCATCGGCAAATGCGATGTCGCCCGTGATGACCGTACCACTGGCAATCAAGCTTTTGATGGGCGGTTGTTTTTGTTGGCCGAACATAGGTTAGGTGGGAAATAGGTTGATCGTTAAAGTTTGAGTGTTTGCGTGGCGCGAACCGCGCTGCTGGCGCTATTGTCCATGACTTTGACGATGACCGTCTTGACTTGCACTTGCGCTGGTAAATCAATGAGGCCATCAAGCCTGCGGTATTGTTTCACATCAATCGCTTGAGCACCGCCTGGAAGGCTGGTCATCCAAGGCTTGCCGCCTAAAACGCCACTAATCGTAACATCTAACTTACCTTTAAATTCATTCGGATTTTTTGCGGATTGCACCACGAGCACTTGCCATTTAAGCTGTCCACTGGGTTGCACCTCGGCCTGTAAGCCACGTATGGCAAGGGCTTCCGTTGTGGTCGATGGGATAAGGCGCTCAAAAAATCCAAGGTCGTCACTTAAGGACTGATTTTCAGCTTCTAACTGCTTCACTTTTTGCATCAACTTTTCTTGGGTCGCTCGCTCCGTCGCCATGTTAATGCCCGATACGTTGGCCACTGACTGCGCTTGATCACGCTCTTCGCGAAGCTTGGCAGCTTCAATTTTGACGGCGGCTAGCTGCTCTTTTTCGCCTTGGTCAATACCTGCGAGGTCTTTACCAAATTCAAACGCCCATAGCGCAATCGCAGCGCAAAAGCCAAGCACCAGTGCAGCCAGCACCCACTTGAGTGGCCAGGGCAGACTGGATCTGATCGCCATACTGGGCGCACTGATAGTGAGGCGGCGTCTAAGGAGTCGAAAGCGCATTCGGTCTAGATTAAATGTGAGAGTGGGTGACTATAAACAATATACAAACAAAAAACCGCCACAAACTTGAAATCTGTGACGGCTTTTTGGGTTTTGAAGCACCGCAAAGTGCAGCAAAAATTAACGCTTAGAGAACTGCTTACGACGACGAGCGCCGCGAAGACCGACCTTTTTACGTTCAACTTCGCGAGCATCACGCGTCACGAAACCAGCTGCGGACAGCATAGGCTTCAAGGCTGCGTCATAGTCGAGGAGTGCACGAGTTACGCCGTGACGCGTAGCGCCCGCTTGGCCAGACTCGCCGCCGCCGTGGACGTTGACCATGATGTCGAAAGTTTCAACATGGTTAGTCAAAACCAAAGGTTGCTTGACGATCATGATCGATGTTTCGCGACCAAAATACTCTTGCACGTCTTTGTTGTTCACCGTAATTTTGCCCGTGCCCTTTTTGAGGAAAACACGTGCAACGCTGGACTTGCGACGGCCAGTGCCGTTGTTCCAATCACCAATCATTTGTGTGCTCCTGAAAGATCAAGGGGTTTTGGCTGCTGGGCGCTATGTGGATGCTCAGCACCACCGTAGACCTTTAGCTTTTTAATCATGGCGTAGCCCAATGGGCCTTTTGGCAACATGCCTTTGACTGCTTTTTCTAAAGCACGGCCAGGGTGCTTGTTTTGCATGTCGCGGAAATTGGTTGCGTAGATGCCGCCTGGGAAACCCGAGTGGCGGTAGTACATCTTGTTGATGTCTTTAGTGCCCGTCACGCGGAGGTGAGCGGCGTTGATAACGACAATAAAGTCGCCTGTATCGACGTGAGGCGTATAAATGGCTTTGTGTTTTCCGCGTAGACGGAGGGCAGCTTCGCTGGCAACCCGTCCGAGCACCAAATTGGTGGC
>CANFWH010000015.1 GCA_947450645.1 Comamonadaceae bacterium
GCGGCAACCGAATGGGCTTATGCCTACAATCACGACAGGCCGAGCATGGCATTGAATGGGCGTACGCCCATTCAATGCCTGCAAGCCTATTTAGTCAGCAATCATCAACCCTCTACTTTGACGTGTCGTTAACAAAGGGGGGATTACCGGAGATTGATTCTCCAGTCATCGAATGACATAAAGAACATGACTGCTTAACGAGAGCAAGGCCATCAATTTTTGGATAATTGGGAAGAGGAGGGTTGCCTCCATCACTGGTGGTGCAGCCTGCCAAAAAAAATCCCAATAAAACAGCCAAAATCCAAAAACTTTTATAAAGAATATTCATACAAACTTTCAAAATGCCATCCATAAATAAACGAACGTTGTATTGTTATCGCTTGCATTTCGACCTGCTCCATCGTAGTTGCTGGTAGTACCGTTGTATTGAGTGAAACGATTAAATTGCAAGCCAACTCGCATATTTTGTATAGGTAACCAAAATACCTCAGGCGTCCACATTTTTGTATTGGGTAGGTTATTGGCACTTTTCGAATAGGCGTTTGAATCTGGTGTTCCTGAAATGCTGGCATAGGCCAAGCTTGCACCATATTTCGATCGGTATACGTAGCTGCTTTTCGCACGAAAAGAATTTAGCCTCGCAGGACCATCTGTGTAAGACGCTTGTTGTTGATCGTTAATATTTTCTTTGATATACCGCATCTGTACAGTAACGGTGTGTGGCTCCAGCAAGTATTGATATTGCGCATCTACACCTATATCACGGCTCTGTGTGATAGAGCTATAGAATGGCATATTGTTTCCGTCCAAATTCACTCGTTTGCCATTCATACCAATAACGCCAACCATCATATTTTGCATTCCCCAGTCATGGGTATAGGCTAATCTGGCGTAAGGATTTAAGCCTGACAAATATTGAAGTGGATTACTTGGGTCACCCGTTTTGCTTCCAGTGCTTAGGAAGCGAAAACCATTATTTGCTGTTTGATACGCCGTTAGCTCTGCGTACCATGATTGATTTAAATATACATATGCGCCAGTACCGGCTACTTGCAGTTGCTGTTCAAGCAGTGTGGAGTTGGGCGTGCCGGGGAAAGAGCCTGTGCTGGTGCTGAGATAAGGGTAATTCCAAGCTGGCGTAGTATTCCAAACATCTTGAACTGAAGGGTTATTGTTGAGCGTTAGTCCCCAAATTAAATCTTTCTTGGTGTCTACCTCTCGGTCAGCATAACGCATATCAAAATTGTCAGATTGCATGTGCCCCGTTTGTAACTTGTCAGTAAATTGAGCAAAACCTCCGATGTTTTCAGTTATTTTTCCTGCAACAAATAGGCTTGCGAAATCAGCCACGATTTTGTTGTCCTTCGTAGACAACACGCCACCTTGCCCGTCGTTGTTGTTTGCAGTTTTTGTTCTATCAACTACCGCCATAACGGACAAAGGATTGGCGACTTGCACGCCATTTGTGTAGCCCGTGAGTTTGAACAAACGACCATAAGGTGTTAATTCTGGAAATTGGCCACCCGCATGGCAAGCTACGCAACTTTGTCCAGTTTGCCTAGCAAAAGAAGGAACGGCATGCGCCACCTGGGTAAGAGCTAAATACAAAAACAGTAGACTCAAATAAACTGATTTCATTCGCTTCCCCTTTTATTGCTTTTAGTTAGATCATTTTTAAACCCATAGATCTCCGACACGTTTGATATAAATCAACCAATGGACTAAAAGAATGAGGTTTCCAAGTTTGCAACAGAGAATTAGTTGTTAGCGCTCATGCTAATCTGACCCACTTGCGCATCTTCAACTGTCCCATAGCAATGTACGTTGATCGCTTATTAACTTTGGGGTTCTTGATCTTTCGAGTGGATCGCTCTAAAGCGAGCCCATGGGTCTGATTAGCATGAGCGCCAACACAAGACTATGGACCACGAATGGTTGTTTTGGGAAAACCAAGACTTCAATCAATCGGGTATCCGGATTTTCCGGTGGATGGCCTTCAACTTGTCTGGCTCCGAAATGTCAGGAAAGGGCTGACAGCAGACGTTCAACTTAACACCGATCAGCGGCTAGGAGTTAAACAGCCAGACGATCCCGCCTCTCAACTTGCGTTGGGTGGCATTGCCCAAAACAAACGCTACTTTGTAGCGCCATACACGGCGAAAATGCCGTACTTGTAGAAACAATCTGCATCACGGAACCCACATTGGCTGAGGGTCTGTAACTGCTCCCAAAGACCGCTTGGTCTGTCCTCAAGATTATTTTTATATCGGTCTGGAATATCGTCGTATTTCCCGACCTCGCTTCCCCTGCCACTTATTTCTAATGTTTCATTCATCCAATTCCGCCACAGTTCAAATTGAATTTCCTCGCTATGAGCCGAACTCGGATGGACGACGTCGATATTCAGGAACAGGCCACCGCGCTTCAATTCCTTATAGATCTTGGTGAACAATGCTGTTTTTTGCGTAAAGTCAAGATTATGAATGGCATTTGCGGAAAAGACCATGTCATATTTTCCGTCTTCCGATTGTGATTCGGAGTAATCCTCAAATGTCAGGTGGCTGAAAGAGATGTTGCTCTTGCTTTCGCTCAAATTTGCTTTTGCTCTGCTCAGCATCTCCTCGGAAGCGTCAACCAGGTAGAAATTGTTATTGGGCGCTTTGTCGTGAATTAACTTTGTAATCAACCCTTCTCAGCAACCGAGTTCGAGTAAGTGAAGGTTCTCCAGACTCGGAAAATGAAATGCAGCAATTTCAATCAGAATTCGAATCGACCTTTGTCTTTCGAGGACGATCAAGTTTGCCGAGTCTGTGTAAAAATTGACAAAATCCTTATCGTCCCATTTGAATGTCGCGTGTTTTTTCATCGTTTTCCTGAGAGCGGCATGTAGTGTTGGCGCTCACGCTAATCTGATCCACTTGCGCATCGTCAATTATCCCATACCACTGCATGTAGATTGCTTATCCACCTTGGCTTGCTTGATCTTTTGGGTAGGTCACTTTGAGATGAGCGCCGACAGCCTTAAAGATCACCTCATAACTAATTGCCTTTTCAGCGCTAATCGATAGACAAATCTAGCAAAATCCACTGAAAAAGCCCGACGGACTTTAATTATTTTTCCATTGCATATAAATCAATGACTTATGGCTGCGAATCCCGACGGACTTTATTCCTTCACAACAATGTCACAACGCGGCAGCGTAGGGCAATTCAAGGGTAATGCATAGTCCGCCGTGGTTTTTTATGGTCATGCGCGCCCCAATGACTTCGGCTCGCATCCGCATATTCGCTAAACCCAAACCAGTGCCCACCTCTGCATCCAACAACCCGATGCCGTTATCGACCAGCATGATTTCCATGTAGGGCAATGCTGGCAGGTCTGGCTCAATAAAACGCGCAGACACGATGACTTGCGTGGCCTTGGCGTGCTGAATCACATTGCTAAACGCTTCCATCACGATGCGCTGGATATGTTGAATTTTTTGCGGCGATAAATCTTGCACGCGCGGCAAATCGTCCACACGCCAAATAAGCTTCAGCCCCGCCGCATCCAGCCTTGGCTGCAAACGATGACGCAAACTGGCGAGTACGGCGGCCAAATTACCGTTAACGGGTTGGATCGCATCAATGGCAATCCGCAAGCCTTGCAGTGCATCTTCCGTTTGCGTCTCTAGCTGCGCGTGCGGCGCACCCGCACGTATCAAGCTGAGAACACCTACCAATTGCGAACCCACGGTGTCGTGAATATCTTGCATGATGCGTTGACGTTCAGTGAGTTTGGCACGCTCGGCCGCAAAGTCAGCATCCATGCGGCTTTGCAGCAATTGGTGCTGCATGATGTAAAAGCGCCTGACCACCACAAAGGTCAAACCCACATTAACTAAAAGTGCAATCAGATTGTTGGCCGTCAAGCGATGATGAGCATAACTTCTACCTAAAAAACTAGTGGAATCATAAAAGCCAAACAAACAGATGCACGTAGGAACAATCAGCCACAAATACAGTTTGGTGACGCGCAGTGCAAGGCGTGATGGCGGCGTGAATAACAAATTAATCACGAGCGCCGTCAATCCCAAATAAAGTCCAAACAAGCTGGCAAATGCCGCACGCCAAGGCCAGCTGGCAAAGCTTGCGGCGTCTGCGAACAGTGGCAGTTGATGCGCGGTAAACAAAGCTTGCGCTACGGCGGCCAAAAGCAAAAAGCGCTCTCGGCTGACGCGCCATAAACCCAGCAGCAGCAAGCACATCAGCATGGATGCGCCCGTCACTAAGAGCGCGGATAAATGGTTTTCAGCAAGCATCATGCAATCAACCCCAAGGCTTTGGCCTCAAACACCGCTTCGGCTTTAGAGCCCACGGCCAGCTTGCCATAAATGCCGCGCACATGGGTTTGAATGGTTGAGAGTGCGACTTGCATCAACTCCGCCGATTCGGCATAGGTATAGCCACGCGAAAGCAAATTGAGTAGTTCAGATTCTTTGGGTGACAAAACACTTTGTACAACTGGCCTAGCAGGCATCATGGTTTCCAAAAGTTTACTGGCAATCATGGGCGAGAGCGGTGTCCCGCCTTGCTCCATCGCCGCTAGCGCATCCACCAAATCTTTATCGACGGCGTCTTTGAGTAAATAACCATTTGCCCCTGCCTCAATGCTGGCGAGCACGTTGTCCACATCGCCAAATACTGAGATCACCAAGATATGCGCCGCCTTATCTTTTGCTCGCACAGCACGAATCAAATCCACGCCGCTACCGTCTGGCAAGCCCAAATCCACCAACCAATAATCTGGCGACTGCTGCGTGGCAAAAGCCAGCGCTTCGCCCAAACGCACCAACGCTGTCAGGCGTGCATACGGCAGACAGTGAGTCAACAAATTTTGGATGCGCGTGCGCATGAGCCCGTCATCTTCAACCAATGCGATATTCATAGCCGCCATTTTGCCCTTTACGTAAGCGCTGCGCCTCCTATAAACATAGGAGGTAACCATGGGATGGTTTTTTGCGAGACATGTGAAAATCAGCACAAAGGAAACATGCTATGAAATTGACTCGCTTCTTCTCAATCGTTGCCGCCTGCGTTGCGACCTTACTGTCCGCGTGTGCTAGTGCCCCCGATCCGACTTCGACTGCATCAGCCAAACCACAAATCGAATTTGTAGACCTCTCGGGCTTTGACCGTCAGCTCAGCAGCTCCTTGGCTGCCAAGCTGCCCAGCGTCAATGTCGCAGTAGCTGGTAGCACGCCTGCAACGGACATACCTGAGCGTATGCAAGCGTGGCTACACGCCGTAGAAGCGGGCGGCGGCACAGTGACCGTCAGCCCACCCCAATCAACCGTCGTGGCAAAAAATCCGCTGATCTTGATTAGCATTGTGAGTGGCATTTGGAACAACATCAAAGCGGCTAAAGCCGTGCAAACTTACGAGCTGCATAAACCTGCGCAAACCTACAACGCCGAAATCGTGCTCAAGATTAGCGAACAAGGCGACCGCTTAATCGACAAAATCATCTTCACCGAAAGAAAACCATCATGAGCACTGCCAAACATCTCCTCGCATTTTTTGCTATCAGCGCGGCCGCTCTTTGTCTGACGGGTAACGCCAGCGCTCAAGCGCCCAGCACCCAAGACATGATCGAGCAACTCAAAACCAAGCCGCCAACGCCTATGGCGGGGCGGACGCGCAGCCTCACGGGCACGCGCAACTTGGGCGTGGACGCAGCCACAGTCCAAGAAGTAGCAGCCGAGAAAGCGTCTCTCTCGCTGCAAATTCAATTCGATTTCAACTCCGCCCGCATCAAACCCGAGAGTGGACAAGCGCTTGCCAATCTAGCCACTGCATTGAAATCCAAAGAGCTCATGGACTCCAAATTCGCCATCGAAGGCCATACCGATGCCAAGGGTGGTGCGGACTACAACCAACGCCTGTCCGAGCAACGCGCCAGTAGCGTGCGCGAGTTTTTAATAGGCAAAGGCATTGACGGCATACGTCTCTCAGCCAGTGGCAAAGGATCAACCGATCCTGCCAACAAAGACGACCCACTGGCAGCAGAAAACCGCCGCGTCAAAATCGTCAACATGCAATAAAAATGGTGCTGCTCGCCTCCTATAAACATAGGATAGCCAAAAACGCATTGGCGCGAAACAATCAAGGCTCATTGATAGACGGAGCCACCATGACACGCAAACAGATCACCGACAAACTGATTCAAGCCATCCCCATCTTCATCTGCACCCTCACGATGGCGTTCGCGTTTTGGGTGGTCTCTATTACCGAAGCAAAGGCGCAAACAGAGGGCCAAAGTGAAGGCGAGCAGATGGAGCAGAGCTTTAAAAAATTAGCGCCTGACGAAGAATCAAAACTGCGAGCCATCATTGCGGAACCGACGCGCAAAGACGTACTCACGCTTAAGCTAGAAATGCAAGTCGAAGATAAATTAAGAGCATCACAAAAACTAGGCGATCCCAATATCAAGGTCAGTGTTTTGCGCGAGGCCATTGAACTATTGCCAGGGGCAAAGTATCGGCAAACCCTGGCTCGTGAGTTACTCAACCGAGGCGATATTGAAGAAGGCAATCGCTGGATGGAAGAGGCGCTTAAAGCCGCCGCCAATGATTATCAGCGTGCGTTTTATCTTGGCAATTTCGCTAATGACCTTTACAGTCAAAATAAGGATGTCGAAGCTCGGGCAACAATCGAGAAAGCAGAACAACTGCTAAAGAACATAAGCCCGAAACAAGAATGGCAACAACGTGAAGTGCAGCGAACACTCTCGAGCTTAAGCAGCACCAAGTCGTATTTGTATGAGCGCAAGGGTAAAAATGTGCAAGCGATTGATGCTGCGGATGTCTCTGTGCAGCATGCACGGAATGCGACGAAGTTATTAACGCAGTCTCAGCGCGAGCTTGACAAGTTCTATACCTATGATGATCTCGGCGGTCGATTATTTCGAAAATTCAACGCTCTTATTGAAGCCAAGAAATTGGCGCAAGCTGAACCTGTTATGCAGGAGTTTTTGCGCTTATTTCAAGAGGTTGAATTACCACCGATTGGACGCGCAAACGCTATCGCTAATGCCGCGCGTCTGCGCTTTAATCAGCGCGAATTTCTACAAGAGGAAAAGCTAGAGCGACAAGCTCTAGCAATGACCCAACAACTCAATCTAGATCACACCGATCCTCGGATTCTTAATCGTCAACAATGGGTTGCCATCGCACTCTTTGGCCAAAAACGCTACAAAGAATCAGTGGCTGTATTTGACTCTTTAGACCAGCTAGCTGGCGACGATCCAAAGTTGAAGGCACGTGTACGTTTTAGCAGTGCCCGTGGACGCTCCTACCTCTTCAACAATATGCCCGCGCAAGCCTTGCCCCTATTGGCCTCCAACGCAGAAGGCAGCGCCAAGCGCTACGGACTCTACCCCTCTGGCGCACAGCATTTCTTCACCGCACAAGCCTCGGGGCTGCAAGGCGTGGCGCTGTGGCGCATTGGCACGGCCGAATCCAAAGCGCAGGCTTACCCGCTTTTGCAAGCTTCGGTGCGCGACTACATGGTGCCTGAAAACATGGACTACTTAGAGAACATCGGCATCCGCAAAGAAGTGCGTGAACTCATTTTTTCGACTTACCTAGAGGCGGCTTCGCAGGTCAATACCGCCGATGCTGTAGCCGCTCTTGGCGTTGCCGATTGGCTACGCGGCGGCTTGGTGCAAGAAGCGCTGAGCGACGCGGCCATTCGCGCTGCAGCGACTAACGAAGCCTTAGCAGATTTAGTGCGCCGCGACCAAGACGCGCGTAACGAAATCAAAGGCCTGCGCAACTTCTTGGGTGGCGAATCGGGCGGCGTAGCCTCCCCGCTGCCAAGCGTTGCCGCGCAAATGCGCGAGCGAATCAACTTGCTAGAAAAATCACGCACTGAGCTGCAAGCACAAATCAAAGCCAAGTTTCCTGATTACGAAAAACTGGTGCGCCCGCTGCCGCCCTCCACTGCCGAGATTCAGGCGCGGCTCTCGAGAAACGAAGCGCTGGTTGTCCTCCAACCCACCGACGACGCAACGTACGTGTGGACGATCTCCACAGACGGCACGGGTGACTTCTTTCGCGCAAACGTGAGCAATGCGCAACTCGTTCGCTTAGTCCGTCGCCTGCGCACCACGCTAGACGTGGCGGGAATAGACGCGAATCGTCGTCCTGCCTTCGATCACGCTGCCGCACAAGAAATCTACAGCAAGCTGCTAGCCCCCGTCCAGCAAGGGCTGGCAGGTAAAACTAGTCTCATCGTCGCGGCTGGTGGCGTGCTGGGGCAGATTCCGTTTGGAGTGCTGGAGACTGCCGCCAAAGATTCGTGGCTCATCAAACAAGCTGCTATCACGCACGTACCCAGCGTTGCTGCTTGGCTGTCCATGCGGGCTCTGCCGCATCATGAAGCGGCCCAGCCCATGCTGGCTTGGGGTGACCCGCTATTCAATCTGGCGATGGCGAGTAGTGCCAAATCGTCCACTGGCGAAGTGCGCAAAGTAGTGTTGACTCGCGCCAGCACCACCGTCGATTTAGAAAAAGAAGACCCGCGCAGCGCTTTGAAGTACGCGGATATTCCTGCACTACCCGAGACGCGAGACGAGTTGCTGGCGATTGCTAAAACACTACACGCAGATGCTCGCCGAGATTTAATTTTAGGCAGTGCCGCCACACGGGAAAGCGTGCTGAAAGAAAACAAAAACGGCAACCTTGCCAAGCAGCGAGTGATCGCATTTGCAACCCACGGACTCATGGCTGGCGACCTGCCCAACCTCACGCAGCCCGCACTGGCTATGGCTGGCACAAGGGACGATGCCGCAAATGTGCTAGCGCCGCTGCTCACGTTAGAGGATGTACTCACGCTCAAACTGAACGCGGACTGGGTGGTGCTGTCGGCTTGCAACACCGCCGCAGCGGATGGTAAAGCAGAGGAAGCCTTATCGGGCTTGGCACGTGGGTTCTTTTATGCGGGTAGCCGAAGCTTGCTGGTGACACACTGGGCGGTGGATAGTGAAAGCGCAATGACGCTGACGACGGAGACGTTTAAGAATTACCAGAGCAAGCCACAAGAGGCTAAAGCCGAATCACTGCGCCAAGCCATGCTGACGGTGATGAACAATCCAGCTACGGCGCATCCGACTTACTGGGCGCCTTATGCGCTAGTGGGGGATGGGGCGCGATGAACTAGGCAAAGAAGGCTGATCTTTAAGCCAAGCGAGGAGATGAAGCTGGCAAAAATTCAAACTGAAGGCGCTTACCCAGCGCAGCGGCATACTTCTGTAGCGTTGCAATTGATGGTGAGGGTTTGCCGCTAACCAACGCAGCTTCTAATCGTGCAATAGCTGGCGCCTTGGTGCCCATACGCTCAGCCACCTGCGACTGCGTCAAACCTGCATCAGCACGTGCACGCAAGATGGCATCCAGCATCGGCATTTCATCACGCTCAAGGCGCTCGTACTCGGCACGAACGCCAGCATCAGCCAAGGCTTTTGTTTTGAATTGGTCATATGTCAACATGGCTAGTTTCTCCCTTTCACTTCCGTTAAGCGCTTTTGCGCAATCGCCATTTCATTGGCAGGAATCTTGTCCGTCTTCTTCACAAAACTGTGCAGCACCACAATACGCCGCCCCACCAAAGTGCAATACATCACGCGGGCAATGCCCTCCATGCCCTTGAGCCGCATTTCAAACAAACCATCGCCAAGCGCCTTGGTATGTGGCTCGCCAAGATTCGGGCCGTGTTCCAACATGCGTCCTGACAAGCTCACAAACCGTGCCAGCAATGTTTTGGGTAGGGAAAATAAATCCATTTGGCATTGCTCGTCGTAAAAGCTAATTGTGTATGGCATGCGCCAAATAATAACATATTTGTTAATAATTTAAGCCGCCTCCTATAAACATAGGATGTCCAAATCCTAGCTTCTAGGAAATAATGGCGGCATCTTTTAAAAATGATTCGCCATGAAAAACCTCATTGACCGCCTCAAAGCTCTGAAAGGCTTGGCTGCCCTACCCATTCACACGGTGACGTGGGGCTTGGTCATTGTTTTTTCGGGCTGGATTGTGCTAGACCTCACGTATTTAAAGCTCTCCAGCGGCTTGTCTCAAACGACGTATGACGCCATGGTGAAGCATCGGCTCTATGCTTCACCGCCTGACCCTCGGCTGGTGATTGTGGATATTGACGAAGCAACGCTTGCGTACATGGCGGGTGAGTTTGGCCGCTGGCCTTGGCCGCGCGATACGCTGGCCAGTGTGCAAGACTTCATCGAGCATCAAGAGCCATTGGCGATTGTGTGGGACATCGCTTTTGCTGATGCCGACCGTTTAAGCCCTGGCGGCGATGCTGCGTTTAACGCCTCGGCTGCGCGTAGCCCGCATAGCCACTACTCGGTGATTCGCCTCCCTCCCGCCAACGACAACCAGAGTCGCCTTGGCCGTGAAAATTTGCCCACGCTTTGGGTGCGCCCCGCTGATGCAGCTCACAGCGCAAGCCTCAGCAAACTTGCCGCTATCGTGCCCGTGCTACCTAACATCGCGGCTGGCAAGCTAGGTTTTAACAATGGCTATCCTGATAGCGATGGCGTGTTACGCCGCTATCGTTATTCGGAAGAGTTAGCCGATGGCTCAGTGATTCAATCCACGCCCATGAGTGTGGCGGGTGATATCAATCCATCTTTGACCCAGCAACTCATCAGCATCCCTAAAAATTTAAACAAGCAAGGCATCGATGGCGGCACCTTAATTGCTTGGCGCAAGCGTGCAGATGCTTACCCCAAAATCAGTTTTGCCGATGTATTTATCAAAGCCGAAGGCGGCAAGCCCAAGGTGGACGTGGCTTCGTTTAAAGGCAAGGTGGTCATCGTTGGTTCTACCGCCCCTAGCTTGCACGATCAACACCCCACGCCACTGGTAGCATTTCAAGCGGGCGTGGAAAGCCTTGCCAACGTAACCGACAACGCCATCAATGCGCGATTTGTACTAGAGGTGCCGCGTTGGATTCAAGCCTTGATTGCTATTGGTCTTTGCGCTGCGCTGGCGTTTTGGGTGCGCCGTTTTGGCATTTCATCGCTCGACGGTGCGTTGGTAATTTTGCCTGGTGCGTTACTTGGCATCAGCTATCTATCGTTGAATTTTTTGCCCGTGTTTTTAGATTTGCAATTAGCCGCCAGCGCGGTACTTTTGTTTTTAGCGGCGCTGCGAGCTTGGAATAATTTCAGGCGCAACTATTGGTGCAACCTGCCAGAACATTGGCTAGCAGACGCGCAGGTCACGACGGATCAGACTTTGCACTTGATGGCCTTGCAAAGCAACAACCATTCGCCGTTTGCCGATACAGGGCTTGACCACCTCATGGACTTGTTAGAAGCGCACGCCCCCAACTGCCGCGTGGTCGGCGGCGATGCCACCGCCGCTTGGCCTGCCAAACTGCGCTGGTCTGAGCTGGCTTGTCACACCACACTCATGGGCCCCTTAGATCAACTCACCGGGCTTTCCAAAACCTTGCCCAGCCATTTATCGGCGGATCACATTACAAGGCTCGCCTCGCCGATCACCAAGGTGAGCATTGCCAAAACTATTTTTAGGAGTCCCACATGAAAACAAAACTACGCCAAACGCTCACTGCGATTTGCCTCGCAAGCCTTGCTGGTTATGCCCTAGCGCAGAGCTCATCCTTGACTAGAGCTGCTGAGTTGCGTTCTGACAAGCTCGCCAGCAGCAGCGTGGTCTCACAGTTGGTCGTTGGCTCTGCCGTGCAAGTCGTCAGTCTTGAGGGCGGTTGGGCGCAAGTTCAAGCAGGCGGCAAAACGGGCTGGGTGCGTGCCAGTAGTTTGGCGCTCAGCAGCGGTGCGTCTAATGCCTCCACTGTGGCCGCAGGTCGTGATGCCAAAGGCAATGTGGCTTTAACGCTTGGCGTGCGCAGCATTGGTGGCAAACCTTTGGAGGAGCGCAGCAATCGTCACGCGCTCATCATCGACATTGGCAAATACGAGCCTGCCAGCATCCCCGAACTACCAGGCGCACACGTCGACCGAGAATCGGCTACACAAATGGCGCGCGCCATGCAAGTGCCAACATCCAATATCACCTACCTACAAGATGAACAAGCCACGGCAGATGGCATCCGCAGCGCGATTGCGGCACTGAATGCACGCGTGGCGGAGGGCGACCGTGTGTTCATCCATTACTCGGGGCATGGCACGCGCTATATGGATAAAGAGATAGGCGGCTGCGTAGAAGCGCTCTTAGCCTACGAGGGCACGACCGATGCTGTGATTCCGAACAAAGAGATGGCGACGCTGCTTGCGCCTATTACCAACAAGACCGACAAGCTATTTGTGATGTACGACGCGTGCCACTCGGGCGGCATCATTAGCGACGCCTCGACTGTGCGCACGCGTGGGCTCTTTAACAGCAACGACGAAGGTGCGCTGCGCCCTAAATTTGCAGGCATCAGCGAAGAGTGCAGCAAACCCGTCAATATGAAAACGCGCAACTTGATGGTGGAGGTTGTGGCACAAAAAGCACTGCCGCAGGACATCGTGCACATTGCAAGCTCGCGCAACGACGAAGTGAGTTTTGACGATGAGCAAAAAGGCGGATTGGCAACCGAATTCATGCGCGACTGTATGCTGCGCGATGCAAAAGATTTGGATAACTCGGGCTCGATCAGCATCGATGAAATGCGTCAATGCGCACAAACCAAAATGAACGACCGCATGAAGGGTGATCCGCTTTATAAAGCGCCCAACATTTCCCTTACGGGCAATGCCAATTTTGTGCCCGCATGGTTTAGTCAATCGGCCCCGCAGGCCACAGCAGCTGTGGCTTCCACGAGTGCCAATACGCCAGTACCAACCATTTTGGCTCTACCGCTCACGGGCGAGCAAGCACTCAAACGTTTGTTTGACCAGCGAGATGGCAAACGCAAAGTACAAGTGTCCACAGCAAAATCGCAACTCAAAATTGGCCAAGACACGATGGACTTTAGCGTGACCTCTAGCAAAGCGGGTTATGTGTATGTGGCACTTGCAGGGTCAGACAACAAATCGCTTTACGTTTTATTCCCCAACGATTTGGATAAAAACAATCGCATCGAAGCAGGTCAAACAGTGACCTTGCCACGCCCCAGTTGGAAGATTAGGTCACAAGGTCCAGAAGGCACCAATCAGCTATTGGTATTTGTGAGCGATGGCCCGCGTGATTTGTCTAGTCTGTCCAAGAGCAAAGCAGGGCCATTTATTGTTTCACTCAATAACGCAGACGGACGCGCCGAACTGGGGGCATTGATGACGAACTCCCAAGCAGGTGCAACCACCGCATGCAGCAGCGCTGCTGCACGAAAAGCAAATCCGCAATGCTCGGATGCCTTTGGTGCGGCGATGCTCGGTGTGGACGAGGTTCGTTAAAGCTGAAATAATCACGCCATGAGAGTCCTTCGCCCGCTCCTTTTAACTGCCATTATTTTTGGATGGTTATTGGTTGCGCACGCGCAAGTCGAGGGCGAAAGTCGGCTTGCACTCGTGATTGGTAATGCAACGTATAAAAATTCACCGCTGACCAATCCTGTCAATGATGTGCGATTGATGGAGCGAACCTTGTCTGAGGCAGGCTTCACCGTCATCAAAGCCGAGAACGCCTCCCGTCGCGATATGCAGCGATTGATCCGCGATTTTGGCGAGAAGCTCAAGCAATCAGGCGGCGTGGGTTTGTTCTATTTTGCGGGGCACGGGGTGCAAGTCAAAGGCGCAAATTATCTCGTGCCTATTGATGCCGATATTCGCGCCGAAGATGAAGTCGCGTTTGACTCTATTGATGCGCAGTCTGTCTTAGAAAAAATGGAGACGGCCAAGAACCGCATCAACCTCATCATCCTAGACGCCTGCCGCGATAACCCTTTTGCCAAAGGCTCACGCTCCGCCAGCGCGGGACTTGCGACCATGAGCGCACCTAGCGGCTCGCTGGTTGCGTACTCCACGGCCCCAGGCTCGGTCGCATCGGATGGCTCTGGCAAAAATGGCCTCTACACACAGCATTTGGCGGCTGTCATGCGTATGCCAGACTTGCCCATTGAAGATGTTTTTAAACGCGTGCGAGCAGGCGTTCGCAAAGACAGCGCCAACCAACAAACGCCTTGGGAAAACACAGCGCTGGAAGGCAATTTTTATTTCAAAAAATCAACCCCTACACCTGTCGCTGCCCTTGCTGTGCCGATGCCCGCTCCCGCGCAAGCCACGCCGTCTGTGGCCTCACAGCCAGCTCCCAATATGATGGCTGTGGAGTTAGCGTACTGGGATAGCATCAAAACCAGCAATCGTCCATTCGAGTTAGAAGCCTATATCGAACAATTTCCAAATGGTTCTTTTGTTGGATTAGCCAAAGCGCGGCTGCGCTCGGTTGCCGACGAATTGGCAAAAACACGTGCTGCACAAACGACCACGCTCGCATTGGCCGCACCCACATCACCATCCCCGAATTCCGTCAAAGCTATAACCACAACCCCGACCATCACAAGTGCTAACACCAGTGGACTCATCGATTTAGTGCAGGGGCAACAGCTAGGGACACTCAAAATTGTTGACCGCGTGTTTAACACCAGCTTCGAAATCAAAGTCGCTGTACTTGAAAAAACAAAAGCGCACACATTGTTTAGCTCGGGTGACAAAGTGAATGCTGATGGGAAAGTCATACAAGCTCGATTTGGCGAAAACCTAGTGACCCTCAAACAAGGCGAGCTTTGGCATTTCCCTTTGAAAGCGGGCGATAAAGGAAAAGCCAGCATCAAAATAGGAAACTCTGATGGCGATGTGGAATGGCAAATCAAACCAGACTCAGCCAGTGGCAGTTTTATTGTGCAAGCTGAATTTCGATTCATCCTGCTTAGTATGAGCGGCAGTGGGCGTTACGGCGTTTGGACGGGCTCATATGACAGCAATCAAATGACGCCTGTTGCTAGCAAATACACCCAGTTTGGCAGCAATCAACGTCCTACCTTGATTACCACCTCGCTTGAGCCATGAAGCACTTTACCGCTCTTGCCAAAGCCTTATCCAGCATGGCTTTGCTGGCTATGCTTGCGTTTCACAGCAGCGCTCAAGCACCTGGTGATGTGCGCATTGCGCTGGTCATTGGCAATTCAGCGTATGCAGGAAATCTTGCTCTTGCCAATCCATCCAACGATGCCAAAGACATGGCAGAGACGCTGCGCAGTATGGGCTTTGGCGTAGTTGAAGTCATTGATGGCAATCGTGCGCAAATGCTGGATGCGGTTGACCGCGCGGGCAAAGCGCTCTCCAGTAAGCAAGGCGTGGGGATGCTGTTTTATGCAGGACATGGTCTACAGCTCGATTGGCATAACTTCATGGTTCCTGTGGATGCAAGGCTCGCATCAGCAGGGGATGTGGCAAAGCAAACGGTTGACATCGAAGCGGTGATGAACACCTTTAAATCCGCAGGCAACCGCATGAACATTGTTGTGCTGGATGCTTGCCGTGACAACCCGTTTGCTGACGGCAAGACCGCTTCGGGCAAAGGGCTTGCGCCGCTGGACGCACCTACAGGGACGTTCCTCGCCTATGCCACCGCACCAGGCAATGTGGCACAGGACGGCACGGGCAAGAATGGCCTCTATACGGGCTTTTTGCTGCAAGAGTTGCAAAAGCCAAATGCAAGTATTGAAAACGTGTTTAAACGCGTGCGCTTTAACGTGCGTAGAGCCAGTGATGGCGCGCAAATTCCGTGGGAGACCACGAGCTTAGAGGATGACTTCGTCTTTAACAGTGGCATCAAAAAAGTAGTGAAACTGACTGATGATCAAAAAGATAAAGAATTCGAGATTGAAAAGGCTGAGTGGGACAAGATCAAAGACAGCACCAGCGCTGATCCGTTTTATGCGTTTGTGCAAAAGTATCCTACTGGAATGCTCACGGGTTCAGCACAAAATGTGATTGAAAGACTCAATGCGGCCAAGACTAAAGCATTTACTGACAAAACGGGGCAAATAATTGAGGCTTCATCAATAGGTAGATTTAACGTGGGGGATAGCGCTGAATATGTGCGTATTGATAGCCGCACCAAAGTAGAGCTCATGCGGCGCAATCCACAGGTCATTCGCATACAAGATGGGCGAGTTTATTTGAGAGGTGGGGGGATCATCACCACGAGTGGTGAGAGTATTGTTGATGGTGGCAGCTTGCACTCTTACGACCCACCACGAGCCAATTTGCCTGTAGATGGATTACGTGTCGGCAACAAATGGACAGCTCGATCAGCAATGACTTTGGGACCTTACGATCGTTATTCTCCAGGAGAAAAACGATGGACAGAATCGGAAGGACGTGTACTAGCGTTCGAAACTATTACCGTTCCCGCTGGCACATTCAAAGCCTACAGAATTGAAAACGTACGCATCAACGCTTGGGGCTACCGTGAGAGAGCTATCTCGTGGATCAGCCCAGATTTTGGCCTTTCACTCAAAACCATATTTGAGGGCCGCAACGTGCGTGGTGGAGGCGCAGATATGTGGACCGAAGAAGCCGTCTCCATCACGCGCGGCAAGCCAAGCTAATCAAGCCCTGCAAGCCATGTCTCTGTGATTCACTTAAAGAATCTTGAACGCCGCCCTCATGGCTTTGCGAACAAGCTTAGGCACTTCACCTGCCGAAAACAAAGTCGCTGCAAAAGAGAATTGCGTGCGCACGACGCCACGCTCGTGGCTGAAGGCTTTGAAGCCGTAATGACCGTGGGCATTGCCAATGCCAGAGTTGTTGACCCCGCCAAACGGTAAGTTGCCATGTAGAAACTGCATCAGCGCATGATTGACACAAGCTCCGCCTGATGTTGTCTGGGTGAGCACTTTGTCGATGCTGGCAGAGTCTTGGCTGTAGATGTACAGCGCCAGTGGCTTAGGGCCTGCGTTAACGTGGGCAATCACCTCGTTGATGTCGCGGTAGGTCATGATGGGCAACAAGGGGCCAAAAATTTCTTCATCCATGATGCGGGCATTGCTAGAGACTTGATCCAATAACGTGGGTTGGATAAAGCAGTCGTTCTCGCTGACACCCCCGCCCGTCAAGGCTTTGGCACCTTTGGCAAGGGCATCGTCCAGCAAGCCTTTGACGCGTGCTGTATGTCGACTGCTGACCATGTGCGCCAGATGCGGACTGCTTTGCTGCGCCGCCAAACCTTCGCCGTAAGCCTTCTTTAATTGCTCTTGGCAACGCACCACCCAAGCCTCTTTCACGCTTTCGTGCACGAACACATAATCGGGCGCAATGCAGGTCTGGCCAGAGTTGGCAAACTTGGCCCACATAATGTTGCTAGCGGCGAGTTTGAGATTAGCGCTGGCATCAATAATGGTGGGGCTTTTCCCGCCCAGCTCCAACGTGACGCTAGCGAGATGCTTGGCGGCAGCGCCCATCACGAGCTTGCCAATCATGGGGCTTCCCGTAAAGAAGATGTGGTCAAAGGGCAGCTCTAATAGCGCTTGCGACACATCGGCTTCGCCTTCAAAAATGGCGACTTCGTCTTCGGTAAACACTTCGCGCACGACTTTGCAAATCACCGCCGACAAATGCGGCGTGAGTTCCGACGGTTTGAGGATGGCGGTATTGCCAGCGGCAATTGCAGAAACAAGCGGTCCAAGCGTTAGATTGACAGGATAGTTGAAAGGGCCAATGATGAGACAGCGTCCCTTTGGCATGTATTGCACGTGGCTACGCATACCTAAGGTCAACATCGTTGGCCAGACATGCGTGGGTTTCATCCACTTTTTTAAGTTCCGAATCGCATCATTGGCTTCGACGCACACGGGCAGAATTTCCGCTAAGTCGACCTCACCCGCGGGTTTGCGAAAGTCTGCATAGGCCGCCTTGTACCAGTCGTCCGTATGGGCAATAACGGCATCGCGTAGCGCGCGAATTTTGGCAATTCGCTCAGGCGCGGTAGAACTGCGCAAACGCAGGGCGGTGGCGGCTTGTCGTTCAAAGACGGTTTGTATCTGACTGGTATCTTGGGCGGTCATAGAGAGTCTCTCCTGTTACTTTGATGGCTCTTCGTAGACGCTACCACCAAACTTTAGCGCAGTATGCTCTCTTTTTGATTGCAGTAATGGATAAAACATTTGGTGATACCAGCGTTCCTCCCCGAACCGATGGTCATCGGTTAATCCAACTTGCGCTGGGTATTTGCGGGTGATGTGAGCGGTGCCAAAAAGCACATCCCAAAAGAATAAAAGATTACCAAAATTACCCTTGTAGTGACCAACTCCATCGTCGTTGGTAATAGCATGGTGCGCCCAGTGCGTAGCTGGCGTCGATATCGTGCGTTCAAGCACCCAAACGAGTGGGCGTAGGACACGGATGCGATACAGGGGCTCATCCCAACGCCACGCACAGTGCGCACCCAAAATGACCGTTATTTTGGTGACTAAGTACGCGGTATAGAGCATGCCACCAAACCCAAGGTAGAGGAGTGCGCCAGCTACCCACAAACCTGGCATCATCAAATAATAGAAAAAGTTATTACGATAAGTGATGCGAATACTCATGTATTTGGCTGAGTGGTGCGCACGGTGTAGCGGCCATAAAAGTGGCGAGTGCGAAGCGCGGTGCCACCAGTACTGAGTCATGTCATCCCCCACTAAGAGAATTCCCACCATTGCCCACCAAGGTAGACCAGCAAGACTATCCTTCAGATTTGGGAAGAAAGTTACCCCGATCTTGGCCGTCACAAAAAACGCTATCGGTTGCGAGATAGCCAACAAACTAATAAACATCAATATCTCAAGCTTGGTGTCATTGCTGTTGGCGTGAACGGTCGCTTTGTAGCGGCGGCTGATGAATTCCATCATCGCAAAGCCCAATATCATGGTGACAATCAATATATTTTGAACTTGAACGGCAGTCATTAAATACTCTCCTTTTTGTTTTGCCGAATGATAAAAAGCCAAATTCATAACGTCCAATGCATTTTTAATGCAAAATTGATGCTTAAAAGGCATTACCATGAAAATTCAACGCTTGCAACATCTGGTCACCCTTGCCGAGTCAGGTAACTTTCATAAGGCGGCAGAGCTTTGTCACATCACTCAACCCGCCTTCACGCGAAGCATTCAAGCGGCTGAAGAAGAGTATGAGCTCCAACTTTTCGATAGAAACTCAAATGGCGTGACCTGCACCGCAGCAGGTGCTATCGCCATCGAACGTGCCCGCAAAGTGCTGTTCGAAAACCGTAGCCTCGCGCGCGATTTAAAGCTGTACAAAGACAAGCTCATTGGAACTTTGAGTTTCGGCGTTGGGCCATATCCTGCGGCTGTGATAGCGCCTCGTTTAGTGATCGAGCTACGCAATCGCTTTCCAAACATTCAAGTCAATGTTGAAGTTAATAACTCTGAGCAACTCACGCAGAAGGTGCGCAATGAGGAATTGGATTTTTACCTTGCAGACATGAGCAATGTGATTGTCGATACGGACTTAATTGTCCAGCGGGTTCGAAAGTTAGCAGCAGGTTTCTATGTGCGTGCCGGCCATCCTTTATTAAAAAATGACAAGATCACGCCCGCCATGATGATCCCGTTTGGACTAGCAAGTGTGAGAGCACACGCTCATATCCTTCTATCCGTAAGCGTGGCAATGGGACTCCCACCAGATACACCTTTGCAATTGAGCGTGCAATGCGATGATCTGGGTCTTATCAGACAGATCGGTCTTCAAACAGATACTGTCATTGCTTATCCAGAAATTCAAGCCGCGCAAGAAGTCGCGTCTGGACATCTTGTGAAGTTGCCCATCGAGGAGTTTGTCAACCCCTATTCGGACATGGCCTTAACTTACTTAAAAGGGCGTACTTTCTCACCTATTGCTGACTTTGCCGTCAATTTCATAAAGTCATTCGTCTAAATAGGCCGTGCAACCGATAATCAAGGTATGGCATTACTCTCTCTCCTTGACGCTCAACTCGCTTTTGGGCATTTCGCACTTTTAGATCACACCGATTTTTCTTTAGAGGCTAACGAGCGCGTAGGCCTCATTGGCCGCAACGGCGCTGGCAAATCCTCACTCCTCAAAATTTTTGCAGGCATGCACGCATTTGACGACGGCGCACTGCACATTCAAAACGGCATTCGCATTGCCTATGTGGCTCAGGAGCCCATACTGGATGCGACCTCCAGCGTGTTTGAAGCGGTGAGCGTGGGGCTCACGCCACTCATCGCCGCGATTGATTTGTATTGCGCGGGCGAGGCCGACAACTTGGACGAACTGCAAACGCAAATCGAACGCCTTGGCGGCTGGAACTGGGAGCAACGTGTAGACGAAGCGATTGAGCGCCTTGGCTTGCCTCGCGATGCCTTGATTGGCACGTTATCTGGCGGTATGAAAAAACGCGTGGCTTTGGCGCAAGCACTTGTCACCGAGCCCGATGTGCTGTTGTTAGACGAGCCCACCAATCATTTGGATTTGAACGCGATTACATGGCTGGAAGGTTTGCTCATCGCCTTCAAAGGTAGCCTGATTGCCATCACGCATGACCGCTCATTTTTGGATGCCGTGGCAACGCGCATTGTCGAGCTAGACCGTGGCAAGCTGCGCGACTATCCGGGCAACTTCTCGGCTTACGTGACGCAAAAAGCCGAGCAGTTAGAGATTGAAGCGACCGTGAACGCCAAAGCCGACAAGCTCTTGGCGCAAGAAGAAATTTGGATCAGAAAAGGCGTGGAAGCCCGACGCACAAGGGCTCAAGGGCGAATCACCCGACTGCAAGATATGCGCGCTAGCCGAGCCGCAAGGCGCGATCAGCTTGGGCGCGTCAATTTAGATGTTTCATCAGGCGAGCGAAGCGGAAAAATTGTGGCGGAGCTGGTGGACGTGTGCAAAAGCTTCAACAAGGTCATTGTCAAAGACTTCACCTCGACCATCATGCGCGGTGACAAAGTGGGTTTGATTGCCCCGAACGGCGCGGGCAAAACGACGCTGCTCAAAATTATTTTGGGCGAACTCGCACAGGACTCGGGCAAGGTGCGCCAAGGCGCGAACCTGTCGGTGGCGTACTTCGACCAAATGCGCGATGCGCTGGATTTGGATGCAACGCTGGAAGACTTTATTAGCCCTGGCTCTGAGTGGGTAGAAATTGGCGGCAACAAAAAACACGTGAAGAGCTACCTTGCCGACTTCTTGTTTGAACCTGCGCGGGCACTGTCGCCCGTTCGTAGTTTGAGCGGTGGCGAACGCAATCGGCTGCTCTTGGCACGCCTGTTTGCAAGGCCTGCCAACGTTTTGGTGCTGGACGAGCCGACTAACGATTTGGATATTGATACGCTGGAACTGTTAGAGGATTTACTCCAGCAATTTGACGGCACAGTATTTTTGGTAAGTCACGACCGTACGTTTTTGGATAACGTTGTCACCAGCACCATCGTCTATGAAGGGCAAACGCAGGCGGGGATGTGGCGCGAATACGAAGGTGGCGTGTCTGACTGGTTGATTCAAAGTGAGCGGGCTAAGAAATTGGCGGGAAATTCAAAGGCGCCCGCCCCTCAAGCCACACTCAATAAGCCTTCCAAGAGCAATGCTTCTGCAAGCCAATCTACACCTAGCCTACAAGCCGATGCGCCCAAGAAAAAGCTCAGTTTCAAAGATCAGCGGGAGCTAGACAGCTTGCCCGGCAAGATTGAATCGCTAGAAAATGAACAAACCACGCTTCGAGCTGAATTGGCAGAAGGCTCCGTTTTTGCCAAGGATCCAGACCGCGCAACATCGTTACTCAAACGTGACGCCGAGATTGAATCTGCCCTGCTTGTGGCGCTTGAGCGGTGGGAAAATCTCTCTGCATAATTTTTAAAATCATTTAGGAGCAGCAATATGGATTTAGGTATCAAAGGTCGCACCGCCTTGGTTTGCGGTGCAAGCAAGGGGCTGGGTTACGGCTGCGCGGAGGCGCTAGTTAAGGAAGGCGTGAATGTGGTCATCGTGGCTCGCACCGCTGAGACGTTAGAAGCGGCGGCAACCAAGCTTCGCGCCATCAATCCTGCCGTCACGGTCAAGGCCGTCGCGACCGACATCACAACAGCTCTTGGCCGCGAAGCCGCGTTTGCAGCGCACAAAGACTATGACATCGTGGTGACCAACGCAGGCGGTCCGCCAACGGGTGATTTCCGCGATTGGAATCGCGATATGTGGGTGGCGGCGCTGGACGCGAACATGCTCACGCCAATTGAGCTGATCAAAGCGGTCATTGACGGCATGATGGCACGCGGCTTTGGTCGCATCATCAACATCACGTCGAGTGCCGTAAAAGCGCCGATTGATATTTTGGGCTTATCGAATGGCGCACGCAGTGGCCTCACAGGCTTTGTGGCAGGCGTGGCACGTAGCGGCGCAGTAGCTAAGAACGTGACGATTAACAATCTACTGCCCGGCATTTTTGATACCGACCGCATCGTGAGTAACTTTGCGGCGCAAGCTAAAAAGTCAGGTCAAAGCTTGGAAGAAGTTCGAGCTGCTCGCGTCAATGGACATCCCGCCAAACGCCTAGGCACACCTGCCGAGTTTGGCGCGACTTGCGCGTTTTTGTGCAGCCAGCACGCCAGCTACATCAATGGCCAAAATATCTTGATTGATGGCGGCAGCTTCCCAGGCACTTTCTGAGCCAGAGGCTCAATCGCTGTTTGCAAAGGGCAATACTGCCTTTCACGCAGGCGATATTTTGCTGGCTCGCGCCTGCTACGAACGCGCGATTGTGCTTGACCCCAACCATGGCGATGCGCACTTCAATCTAGGTGCGACGTACCAAGCGCATGGCCTTCACCACTTGGCGCTACCGCATTACGAGCGCGGTGTGGCGCTCATGGCCGACCCTAGCATCTACCTTGGCAATGTACTCAACACCAAGATGCGTATTTGCGATTGGAGTGGCTTGGATGCGCTAATGGCGCAGATTGAATCACGCGTTTTGGCAGGACAAAAAACCTGCCCGCCGTTTCAAATTATTTCGTTTTCAGGCTCGCCAGAAGTGCAGCGCAAAGCCGCAGCGCTCTGGGTGGAAGCCATGCCAGCATCGGCTTTTCAGCCATTCGCCCCGCATAAAAAGAAAGCGGGCGAGAAGATCCGTATCGCGTATTTCTCAGCCGATTTTCATAACCATCCCGTGTCGTATCTCACCGCCGAGATGTTTGAATTGCACGACAAATCGCAGTTTGAAGTTCATGCGTTTTCAAACGGGCACGAACAGGCAGGCGACCCGTATCGCGAGCGCATCGCATCTGCAGTCAATTCATTTATCGACATCAGAATGATGAGTGACGACGCGGTCGTTGCGCTTGCAAGGCAGATGGAGATTGACGTGGCGGTCGAGCTCACAGGTCTCACGCAGGGCGGACGGATGAGCGTTTTGATGGCTCGCGCCGCGCCCGTGCAAATGCATTACTTGGGTTATCCCGCTACCTCATCTGCACCAAATCTTGATTATTTAATTGCCGACGAAGTGCTGATTTCTAAAGACATGCAGCGGCATTACAGCGAAAAAATAATGTATTTGCCGCATTGCTTTCAAGTCAGCGACAGCAAGCGTCCAGCAGCAACGCCAACACAAAATCAGCCTGCAAGCCTTATGGCGCTTGGCCTGCCCGAGAGCGGTTTTGTGTTTTGCAGCTTTTGTAATAGCTACAAAATCACACCAAAAGTATTTGATAGCTGGATGCGCATTTTGCAAGCTGTACCTCACAGCGTGCTCATGCTCTATGCCGATAGCGAGATCGCGCAAAGCAATTTGCGGCGCGAGGCCGAAGCACGTGGCGTGGATGCGAATCGCCTTATTTTTGGTGCGCGTGTCGGCGTGCCCGACTATTTGGCGCGGCTCGCAGCCTGCGATTTATTTTTAGACACCCTTCCCTACAACGGCGGCACCACGGCCAACGATGCACTGTGGATGGGCGTGCCGCTTCTCACGATGGCAGGCGAGATCATGACCAGCCGCATGGCGGCGAGCCTCTTGCACACGCTGGGCTTAGATGAACTTGTCGCACATAGCTGGTCAGAATACGAAGCCCTTGCAATTGCACTCGCAACGCAGCCCGAACGCTACGCAGCCATCAAGATACAACTAACTGAGGCTCGCGAATCAAGCCCGCTGTTTGACACAGCGCAAACCACACGCGCCATCGAGCGTGGCTACCTGATGGCGCTTGAGCGCTACTGGCAAGGACTAGCACCAGATCATATTTTTGTGCCCGCCTAAAATTCAATACTTAAACGAGAGACGCTTATGAACCCCATCCTCCAACAGTTCGACATCACAGGGCGCATCGCGCTCATCACAGGCTCAAGCGGAGGCATTGGCTTTGCGCTTGCACGCGGCTTGGCGCAGGCGGGCGCAGTCGTCGTGCTCAATGGCCGCGATACCGACAAGCTGAGCCACGCAGCCAACTTGCTGGAGAGCGAAGGCATTCATGCGCACGCAGTCGCGTTTGATGTGACGGACGCTGCCGCCGTGGAGGCGGGCATTGCCAAAATTGAAGCGGACATTGGCGCGATTGACATCCTTGTCAACAACGCAGGCATGACGCGCCGCGCACGCTTAGACGAGTTCAAAGACGAAGACTGGCACAACATCATGCGTACCAATATCGACAGCGTATTCATGGTGGGCCGTAGCGTCGCCAAGCGCATGATTACGAGGAAGAGCGGCAAGATCATCAATATCGCATCCGTGCAAAGTGAACTAGGACGCCCTGGCGTTGCGCCTTACTCTGCTAGCAAAGGCGCCGTCAAGATGCTGACTAAGGGCATGGCAATTGACTGGGCACCGCTGGGCCTCAACGTCAATGCCATTGGTCCTGGCTACTTTAAAACCGAGCTAACTGAAGCCCTAGTAAAGGACGAAACCTTTAGCGCGTGGTTACTCAATCGTACGCCCGCCAAGCGCTGGGGCAATGTGGAAGATTTGGTTGGCACGGCGGTGTACCTTGCCAGCGATGCGTCGCGCTTTGTCAATGGCGCGGTCATCTACGTTGATGGTGGCGTGACCTCTTCGTTGTAGTGATGAACTACCCCATTCACAACTTCACCGTTTTGGAGTCGATCCATGGGCGCATCATCGTCAACCGTCATTGCACATTCCAAGCTGAAGCTTTAGCGAAAACGGGCGCGACACACATCGAGAGCGAGCTAAAAAATCTGCTAACCGTTGCGGATACGTTGCCTGATGATGCCGTTATTGTTGATGGCGGCGCGAACATCGGACTCGTCACAGTACCACTGGCGCAAATGGGGCGCTCGCGCAAATGGACGATTCACGCTTTTGAGCCGCAGCGTATGATTTACAACGCACTGTGCGGAACACTTGCGCTAAATGATTTGGCGCATGTCTATGCGTACAACAAAGGCTTATCCGATAAAGCAAACATCATGACCGTACCCGCCGTGGACTATGGCGTAGCGCAAGACTACGGCACGGTGGAACTAGCGTCCAGCAACGCATTAGTCCAAGGCGAATCGGTATCAGTGATCGCGCTAGATGATTTTGGACTGGCGCGCTTAGATCTTCTCAAACTCGATATCGAAGGCATGGAAATTCCTGCACTAAAAGGCGCAAAAAAACTGATTCAGCAACATCTTCCTTGGTGCTGGATTGAGTATTGGAAGGTCGGAGCAGAAGCCATTCAGGCTGAATTTGCAGGCCTCGATTACGAGTTTTTTCAAATCGACTCCCTCAACTTAATCTGTGCGCCTTTGGCTCGCTGGGACAAACAGCAACTCAACATTCAATAAAGAGCATCCTCATGACAACTGCAACCCACAACCAAGCCCTCGTGATCCACGCCCCTCGTGATCTACGTATCGAAACCGTGGATGTGCCCGAAATCGGCGCGAATCAATTGCTACTGCGCGTCAAAGCGGGCGGCATTTGCGGCTCAGATTTGCACTATTACCAAAACGGTGGCTTTGGTGCGATTCGCATCAAAGAACCGATGGTGCTGGGGCACGAAGTCTCAGGACAAATATCGGCTGTAGGCCACGCCGTTATTGGCTTCGCCAAGGGCGACCGCGTGGCAATTAGCCCCAGCCGCCCCTGCATGATGTGTCACTATTGCCAAGCGGGATTACAAATGCACTGCTTGGATATGCGTTACTACGGCAGCGCCATGCGCACGCCGCATGTGCAAGGCGCGTTCCGTCAATCACTGGTGGTGGACGCATCACAAGCGCACAAGATTGAAGACCACGTGTCTGACGCCGAAGGCGTGATGGCCGAGCCGCTATCGGTGGCGTTGCACGCCGTGCGCCGTGCGGGACCGCTCTTTGGCAAGCGCGTACTGGTCACGGGCTGCGGACCGATTGGTGCGCTCATCGTGCTCGCCGCTAAGCAAGCGGGAGCGATTGAAGTGGTGGCTACCGATATGGCGGTGATGCCGTTGAAATCAGCGTTACTGATGGGTGCAGATCGTGCCATCAATATAGGTACAGAACCCGACGCACTCGCCGCATACAACACCACCTCTTTCAACGCCAGCAAGGGCTACTTCGATGTACTCTTTGAAGCCAGCGGCAATGCTAGAGCCCTCGCGGGTGCGATGGATGTGGTCAAACCGCGCGGCATCTTGGTGCAAGTGGGCATGGGCGGCGATATGCAATTGCCGATGAACATGATCGTTGCCAAAGAGTTTGAAATGCGCGGCGCGTTCCGCTTCCACGAAGAGTACGCACAAGCCGTCGAGATGCTGAACAAGCGCATGGTCGATGTGAAGCCACTCATCACCGCAACCATCAGCTACCGCGATGCCGATAAAGCATTTGCGCTTGCGGCTGACCGCGCACAGGCGATGAAAGTGATGTTTAGTTTTGATTGATTCGAGATGACTAACGACAAAAAATCCCTGATTGAGTTTCCGCTGCTGTTCCCTATCAAAGTGATGGGAGAGAGAGTCGATGGCTTTGTTCATGCGCTCACCGTCATTGCTAAAAATTTCGATCCAAAATTTGATGCTGCCACTGTCGAACTGCGCGACTCCAGCACAGGCAAATACTTGGGCGTGACGCTACATGTATGGGCAACCGACCAAGCGCAGTTAGATGAGCTATACCGCACGCTGTCCACGCATCCAATGGTGAAAGTGGTTTTGTAAAATGAATCCATGAACACTCCACGCACCATCGAACTCAAACCCTCTGATCTCAATGCTCAAGGCGGCATCTATTGCCCGTCGCCCTTGGCTGGCATGAAGCAGTGGGACACGCACCCTAAGGTCTATCTTGATGTCGCCAAGGACGGCGCGTCTAAGTGCCCGTATTGCAGCACGGTCTACGTGGTGCATGGTCCTGTAAGCCACGCCCATTAAGGCTTGGCGCAGAGCCGTTTTATGACTCGCTCACTCATCATCGCCCCGCAGTGGATTGGCGACGCGGTGATGACCGAGCCGCTCTTGCGTGCTTTGAGCGAACGCGGCGAGCAGATCACGGTCTTCGCCGTCCCGTGGGTCGCTTCCATTTATCGCGCGATGAATCACATCACTAGCCTAGAGGCCACGGTGGATGTGCCTTTCCAGCATGGTGGCCTGCAATGGCAAGTCAGGCGTGGCTTGGCGGCACGCATCCAGTCTGGCGAATGGGGGAAGTTCGATCGCGCCTATGTGCTGCCCAATTCTTTGAAGAGTGCGCTGCTGCCGTGGCTGGCCAATATCCCTGAACGCATGGGTTACCTTGGCGAAATGCGCTATGGCTTGCTAAACAGACGATTACCCAATCCGCCGCGTCATGCGCGTGGATCGATGGTGGCGCATTATTTGGCGCTGGCGGATGTGACGCTTCGGTCCGCAAGCCAATTGGGGACAGGTGACGAATCGCCGCAAGCGGCTACCTGCACCCGACCCCAATTGTTTGCTGCGTCTTCGGGTGCACAGCTTCCGCAAGATCTCGCTGCACAAACCTACACTGTCATCGCGCCAGGTGCAGAGTTCGGTCCCGCCAAGCGCTGGCCTGAAGCGCACTTCGCCGAACTCATCGCCAAACTCGACCACTCCGTTGTTCTCTTAGGCTCAGCCAAAGAATCCGCCCTTTGCGAAACCATACGGGATATAGCTTTGCGGGCATCGCCTACGCAGACTATTCATAACTTAGCTGGCAAAACATCGCTTGCGGAAGCCATCCACATCATCGCCAACACAAGGAGTATGGTCAGCAACGACTCAGGGCTCATGCACGTTGCCGCCGCGTTTGGCATCCCGCAAGTCGCTATCTTTGGCTCAAGCGATCCGCGCCACACGCCACCCTTAAACGACAGGGCAAAAGTGCTGTGGCTTAAAGAGATGCAGGGCTTGGATTGCTCGCCTTGTTTTAAGCGCGAATGCCCGCTTGAGGGCGCTGCAAATATGCGGTGCTTAAATGCCATTACACCCAGAGAGGTTACAGGGGCATTAGCCGAGGCGGCACTGCGATAATCTGGGGAATGAGCGCTCTACAAGATTTGCCAACTGGCACTACAGCAGACACAACCCAGCGTCTGCGCGAAATTCCCTACAACTACACCAGCTTTTCTGATCGCGAAATCGTGATTCGATTACTTGGTCGTCCTGCGTGGGACATCCTGAACGAGCTTCGCTCTGAGCGCCGCACAGGCCGCTCGGCTCGGATGCTGTACGAGGTGCTGGGCGATGTCTGGGTGGTGCAGCGCAATCCCTACCTGCAAGACGACTTACTGGACAACCCCAAGCGCCGCAAGCTCTTGGTCGATGCCATCAAGCACCGGCTGGGTGAAATTGAAAAGCGCCGCACGCCCAACGCTGCGGATGCACAGGCTAAGCAGCGCGACGCAGAAGTTGGTACCTTGCTTGCAGCCGCCAAGCGCTTAGTCGAGGCGTTTGATGAAGCATTTGATAACGTCGCAAAACTGCGTAAACAAACCGCCAAAACGCTTGGTAAATTGACGGCAAAAGACAACCTCAAATTCGATCCGCTCTCGCGTGTCAGTCACGTAACGGATGCGACCGATTGGCGCGTCGAATACCCACTGCTCGTGCTCTGCCCTGACTCCGAAGCGGAGATGGCAGCGCTCGTCAAAGGGTGTATTGAGCTAGGACTCACTATCGTGCCACGTGGCGGTGGCACAGGCTATACGGGCGGCGCGATTCCACTCACGTGGAAGTCGGTGGTTATCAACACCGAAAAATTAGAAGCCATGAGCGCAGTGGAAATGCGCCGTCTGCCAGGTGTTGATAAAGACGTAGCGACGGTATGGAGCGAAGCTGGCGTGGTCACCCAGCGCGTAGCGGATGCCGCAGAGCTTGCTGGCTATGTGTTTGCGGTCGATCCCACATCCGCCGAAGCCTCTTGCATTGGCGGCAATATCGCCATGAATGCGGGCGGCAAAAAAGCGGTGCTATGGGGTACGGCACTGGATAACCTTGCCAGCTGGCGCATGGTGACACCGCAAGCGGAATGGTTGGAGGTCACACGCCTCAACCACAACCTTGGCAAGATTCACGACGCACCTATCGCGAGCTTTGAACTGGCGTATTTCAAAGCCGATGGCAAAACACCTATCCGCACCGAGCGACTCGATATTCCGGGACGCACCTTCCGCAAAGAAGGTCTTGGCAAAGACGTGACCGACAAGTTTTTGGCAGGTCTACCTGGCATTCAAAAAGAAGGCTGCGATGGCCTCATTACCTCGGCCCGCTGGATTGTTCACAAAATGCCAGCGCACACGCGCACGGTGTGCCTAGAGTTTTTTGGCAATCCCAAAGACGCTGTGCCTAGCATTGTGGAAATCAAAGACTTCATGTTTGAAGAAGCCAAGCGCACTGGCGTGGTGCTAGCAGGACTTGAGCATTTGGACGACCGCTATTTGAAGGCGGTAGGCTACGCGACCAAGAGCAAAAAAGGCGCTGCAATGAGCGCCTCTGGCTTGCCTAAGATGGTGCTGTTTGGTGATATTGCGGGTGATGATGCGGATGCCGTGGCACGCGCCACATCCGAAGTGGTGCGTATTGCGGGAAGCCGCGCGGGTGAAGGCTTTGTGGCGATTTCGCCTGAAGCGCGTAAAAAGTTTTGGCTTGATCGCAAAAAGACGGCGGCGATTAGCAAGCACACTAACGCCTTCAAAATTAACGAAGACGTGGTGATTCCGCTCGAACGCATGGGTGAGTACACCGAAGGCATTGAGCGCATCAATATCGAACTGTCTCTTGCCAACAAAATTAAATTGTGTGATGAGCTGATTGCCCATTTTGAAGCACCGCAAGGCGCAAATGATTTGAATCAAGAATTGCTGGCAAGCCGTATGGAACAAGGCTTGGCGCTGGTACGTTCTGTGCGCAACGAATGGCAGTCATGGTTAAACAACATTGAAACTTTGTTTACCGAGCTGCAAGAACACAAACTTCGCGCAAGCTGGAAAACACAAATCCAAGCGCCGTTGGCGACTATTTTTTCTGGTGATGCGTATGCCAACATCATGAAGGATTGCAACGCCATCCATCAACGCGTGCTCAAGGGCAAGGTCTGGGCGGCGCTGCACATGCACGCGGGCGACGGCAATGTTCATACCAATCTGCCCGTTAATTCCGACGACTACGCCATGCTGCAAACGGCGCATCAAGCCGTTGCACGCATCATGGTGCTGGCTCGTAGTTTGAACGGCGTGATCTCGGGCGAGCACGGCATCGGCATTACCAAGCTAGAGTTTTTAAGCGATGCAGAACTCAAGCCGTTTGCGGATTACAAAGCGAAGATTGACCCCGAAGGGCACTTCAATAAGGGCAAGCTTTTACGTACCGAATACGTCGCAGATTTAACCAACGCCTATACGCCATCGTTTGGCTTGATGGGGCACGAGTCCATCATCATGCAGCAATCCGACATTGGTGCGATTGCCGACAGCGTGAAGGATTGTCTGCGCTGCGGTAAATGCAAACCCGTGTGCGCAACTCATGTGCCGCGTGCTAATTTGCTCTATAGCCCGCGTAACAAAATACTCGCAACATCGCTACTGACCGAAGCGTTTTTGTACGAAGAACAAACGCGGCGCGGCGTATCGCTCAAGCACTGGGAAGAATTTGAAGATGTGGCCGATCACTGCACGGTGTGCCACAAGTGCCTCTCGCCCTGCCCCGTGAACATTGACTTTGGCGATGTCTCCATGAACATGCGAAACCTCTTGCGCAAGATGGGGCAAAAATCATTCCGCCCCGGCAATGCGCTGGCCATGTTCTTTTTGAATGCAACCAACCCGGAGACGATTAAATTAGTGCGCGGAGCCATGGTGGGCGTGGGTTTCAAGCTGCAGCGCTTCGCGAATCAAGTGTTCCGTTTGGCAGCAAAAAAACAAACTGCCAAGCCACCATCGACTGTGGGACGAGCGCCGATTAAAGAGCAGGTGATTCACTTCATCAACAAAAAAATGCCCGGCAACTTGCCTAAAAAAACCGTGCGCGCGCTGCTGGATATTGAAGACTCTAACTACGTGCCAATCATTCGCAACGCCAAAGCCACGACAACAGAATCGGAAGCGGTGTTTTACTTTCCAGGTTGTGGCTCGGAGCGTTTGTTTAGCCAAGTCGGACTTGCCACGCAAGCGATGCTGTGGCACGCGGGTGTGCAAACCGTGTTACCTCCTGGCTATTTGTGCTGCGGTTATCCGCAAAGGGGCAGCGGTCAATATGACAAAGCCGAGAAGATCATCACCGACAACCGCGTGCTGTTTCACCGCGTCGCCAATACGCTGAACTACTTAGATATTAAGACCGTGGTAGTGAGTTGCGGTACGTGCTACGACCAATTGCAAGGTTACGAATTCGACAAAATTTTCCCAGGCTCGCGCATCATCGACATCCATGAGTACTTGCTGGAGAAGGCGATTACGCTACCGCCCGCGAGCCAAGGCGCATACCTCTATCACGACCCGTGCCACAGCCCCATGAAACTGCAAGCGCCGATGAAAACGGTAAAGGCCTTGGTCGGCGACACAGTGCTAGAGAGCGAACGCTGCTGCGGCGAGAGCGGCACGCTGGGCGTGACGCGGCCCGATATTTCGACGCAAATCAGATTTAGAAAAGAGGAAGAGCTGCAGGCCAATGTGGCTGAGCTCCGTGCGATGAGTGCCTCGGGAAGTGAGAATAAAAACGTCAAAATTTTGACGAGTTGCCCCAGCTGCTTGCAAGGACTCTCGCGGTATGGCAATGATTTGAATAACGGCCTCTTAGAAGCCGACTACATCGTGGTCGAAATGGCGAATCAAATTTTGGGCAAAGATTGGATGCCAGAGTATGTGGCGGCGGCTAACTCGGGCGGGATTGAGCGGGTGTTGGTTTAAGCTAAAAACTTAAAGAATATACCGAGACAAATCTTCATTCTTGCTTAACTCTTTCAGCTTGCCATCCACATACGCAGCGTCAATCGTAATGGTTTGACCGCCTAGGTTGGCGGCATCAAAACTGACTTCATCTAGCAAGCGCTCCATCACCGTGGAGAGTCTGCGTGCGCCAATATTTTCTGTGCGTTCGTTGACCTCGAACGCGGTATTGGCAAGGCGTGTGATGCCGTCGGATGTGAACTCTAGCTTGACATTTTCTGTTCCCAGTAGCGCTTGATATTGCTTAGTGAGCGACGCATGCGTGCTGGTGAGAATCGCCTCGAAATCCTTGATGGATAAGGATTGCAGCTCGACGCGAATCGGGAAACGTCCTTGCAATTCGGGGATCAAATCGCTAGGTTTGCTAAAGTGAAACGCCCCGCTGGCAATAAACAAAATGTGATCGGTTTTAACGATGCCGTGCTTGGTCGAAACGCTCGTGCCTTCGACTAGCGGCAACAAATCGCGCTGCACGCCTTGGCGCGATACTTCTGCGCCGCCCGACTCGCCGCGCGTAGCAACCTTGTCGATTTCGTCGATGAACACAATGCCGTTTTGCTCTAAGTTGGTGAGCGCCTGCATCTTGATGTCTTCGTCACTCACCAACTTATCGGCCTCTTCGTCGGTCAGCACTTTGAGTGCATCGGCAATTTTTAATTTGCGTGTTTGTTTTTTAGACTCTTGCATTTGGCCAAACATGCCTTTAATTTGTTCGGCCATATCTTCCATGCCCGCTGGACTCATCACCTCAATGGTGTGATGATTTGGCACTTGCACTTCGACTTCAATTTCTTTGTCGGCGAGCTCGCCTGCTTGCAATTTTTTACGGAAGGTTTGGCGTGCCACGTTGTCGCTTTGTGGCGGCACTACTTGACTAGATCCCAAACCAAAATCGCCTTTGTTGTCACTGCGCGCAGGCGGCACGAGAATGTCGAGCACGCGCTCCTCAGCAAGCTCTGCCGCGCGTACCTGCACTCTCACCGTGGCCGATTGGCGCTCTTGCTTAATCGCGATGTCTGCTAGGTCGCGGATGATGCTGTCCACATCTTTGCCGACGTAACCCACCTCGGTAAATTTAGTCGCTTCCACTTTGATAAAAGGCGCATCTGCGAGCTTTGCCAAGCGGCGTGCGATCTCTGTTTTCCCCACGCCTGTGGGGCCAATCATGAGGATGTTTTTAGGCGTAATCTCTTGCCGCATCTCGCCTTCGACTTGGCTTCTGCGCCAGCGGTTTCTAAGCGCAATCGCTACCGCACGTTTGGCGGCATTTTGACCGACGATGTTTTGATCTAACTCGGAAACAATTTGTTGTGGGGTTAAGGCTGACATTTACAGTGTTTCGATGATGTGATTGTGATTGGTGTAAATACACAAATCAGCGGCAATAGTGAGGGATTTTTTAACAATCTCGGCTGCCGATAACTCGGTGTTGTCTAACATGCCCTTGGCTGCGGCCTGCGCATACGCGCCGCCAGAGCCAATCGCCACAATCCCGTGCTCGGGCTCGAGCACATCACCATTGCCTGTGATGATGAGCGACGCGCTTGCATCCGCCACCGCCAGCATGGCTTCTAAGCGGCGCAGCACGCGGTCGGTACGCCAGTCTTTGGTGAGTTCAATCGCGGCGCGAACCAAGTGACCTTGATGCTTTTCTAGCTTGGCTTCAAAGCGCTCGAACAGAGTGAATGCGTCGGCGGTTGCACCTGCAAAACCTGCCAGCACTTTATCGTGATGCAGGCGACGGATTTTGCGTGCCGTCGATTTGATGACGATAGAGCCCAGTGTGACTTGGCCGTCGCCGCCCAGCGCAACGCTCCAATGCTTGGTGCCGTCAGCGCTCGTGATCTCACGGCGCACCGAAAGGATAGTGGTGCCGTACATGCTATCGGCACGGTGAACTTGCGGGTCTAAGGACATACTGTTTTCTTTCTCAATTAATCGCGGCGAATAGTGACTTTTGCATTGTCATAAAGATTTTGCAAGGCGAAATAGGCGGCCAGTACGCGGTGTACACCTTGCAACTCAATTTGTATATCTTGCGCTTTAGCCGCCTGCGCAAAACGAGCAATCGCCATCGTGGCCACAGGGTCGCAGCGCACGAGCCTGTCACAGCGGATTACCATGCCATTCGTTGGCACGAACGCTGCCAACAATTTAACCGCATGAGCAGCATCCAGTGTGCCATATAGCTCAGGCGGTAAGACGCTCAGCTTAGTCGCTAGCACCACGGGAAGGCCTGCGGTGCTGACGACTTCAAAACGGCATTCAGGACGGATCCAGTCAGGCGGAGAAATTTCAAATTGCACGCTGTAGTCAATCGCAGCATCTTCAAAAATTTGCGCGCGATTTTGACAGCGCAAGAGCGCCAGCCGCGCCAGCGAAGATTCGGCTGACTCTGGATCAAACAGCTGCTCTAGCTCAGCCATGCCTTGCACGCTACAGTGCACGGGTTGCGAGGCCACATACTGCAAAGCCATCTTGAGCAAACGCCACTGCCCCGCATCAGCACCAGCACCAGCAAAGGCTTGCCAATCTACCGCCAGTTGACGCGGCGCTTTCATGGCCGCTTGCACAGCTGCCTCGAGTGCAAATAAATCGCTTTGCGCAAGCTGAGCGGGTGCTATCCAGCCCATGCTAGTAGTGTCATCAGTCGCTGCGCCGTCATGCTCGCGCTCGGCTTGTGCTGCTTGCTGCGGCAAAGAGACCCATGAAGGAGGTGAGCGGCCAAAGCGAATCGCAAAATCTAGCGCCAGCGCTTCAAAGTGATCCATTTGATCGCTAGCTCTGTACAAATCAAACAGCGCTAGCCAAGTCGGTACGCGGTCGTATTGCTGGCCACGCTCGCCAATCGCGTGCTCTAAAAGCGTTTGTGCAAGTTGTGTTTTGCCATTGGCAAAATGCTCACCCGCTTGCTGCACGATGCTAGGCTCTGACGCCTGCGTCGTCATGCTTTGCGTGGTTTGAGCCGCGCTATCAAAACCCTGAATTTGCGTCAGTTGAAAGCCGCCTGTATCGGCATTTTTGTCTGCCCCATGCGCAAAGAGTTGCTGGTTCATTTGCGCTTCTAGCGCATCAATTTTGCCTATGGCTTTGGAGGAAACAAAAGCACTGGTTTGCTGCGAGGCCGCCTCATCATTCGGTAGCGCTTCGGTTTTGCCACGCTGAATCATAAGTCGACGCAAGGCGTTGAGCTCGCGGTGCCGAACGAGGTCGGCGTGCTGTTTGCGCTCCAGCGACATCAGTCTCCAAACATTTTTTGTTTCAGCTCGCGCCGCTGCTGAGCCTCCAGCGAGAGTGACGCGGTAGGCCGCGCAATTAAACGACTCACGCCAATGGGCTCGCCTGTTTCATCGCAATAACCATAGTCGTCTTGCTCAATACGGGTAATGGATTGTTGGATTTTTTTAAGCAGCTTGCGTTCGCGGTCGCGCGTGCGCAGCTCCAGCGCATGTTCTTCTTCAATCGTGGCGCGGTCTGTCGGATCAGGGACAACCGCGCTGTCGTCACGCATATGTTCAGTGGTCTCGGATGCGCTCTTCAAGATACTGTCGCGTAGCTCGCTGAGTTTGAACTTAAAAAACGTGAGCTGCGTTTTGTTCATGTACTCCTCGTCGGGCATGGCAATCACTTCGGCATCGGTTAGCTCATGAGGTTTTTTGGTCTTCCAGTTAGCCGAGAGCTTGTTATTCTTTTTAATCGGCGCAGGAATCACCGCTGGATTAAGCACTTGACCAAGACCTGTCGGCGTGTGCACCAACTTGGCCGATGTTTGCACTAAGACCACCGTAGGCGGTGCCACATAATTTTTATCCGCGCCCTTACGAGCTTTAGGAGGCTTGACTGGTGCTACAGGTGCAAGCACAGGTACAGCGATGGGCGCAACGGCTTTAGCCACAGGCTTTGCGACCACCTTTTTTATCGGCGCTTTTACAGGCGCCGTTTTTTTTGCTGGTACAGCTTTTTTGACTGCCGGTATTTTTTTTGCTGGCGCTATTTTTTTTATTGGCGTCACTTTTTTTGCGGGCGCAGATTTTTTAGCGGAAACGGGCTTCTTAATCGGAGCGACTTTTTTAGCTGCTTTAGCTGGAGTTTTCATATTTGGAACGGGTAGATCAAAAGGGCGAATAAAGCCAATGGGCGCGCGATTGTAGCCTGTTTGTCAGTGCTATTTAGGGGCAGCTTTGGTATTGCTGGGCTAGCTGCACAAGCGATGCCGCATCGGGATCACGAATTCCAAGCTGAATCATGGTCTGCGCCACAGCTGGCGCTAACTTTTCAGCAGCTTTAGCATCTAAAAATAAGGCTCTTGAGCGCCGCGCCAGTACGTCAGATGTCGTGCGAGCAAATTCATGCTCCACCGCAAATCGCACAAACGCTGGCTCGCCAGCCAATGCAATATCGGGCATATTACAAGGACTATCCGAGCCAAGAATCGGCAAGTCATAGGTCACACATTGAGCCGATGTGCCCGCAGGCAATAGCTGGTGGGCGAGTGCGTGCGTCATCACGTCTTCCGACATGGCACGATACGTCGTCCACTTGCCTCCTGTCACGGTCAGCAGTCCATTCGTAGCGATTTCTATCGTGTGCTCGCGGCTAATCGACTTTGTACTGCCAGCGCTCACATCCTGCACCAGTGGACGCAGCCCCGACCAGATGCTCAGCACATCAGCCCGAGTCGGTGCGCGTTTTAAATAATGCGCGGCTTCTCCCAAAATGAAGTCCACATCGGCTTTATCGGCGTACGGCTCGCGTAGCGCCGCATCCACAGGCGTATCGGTCGTGCCAAGAATGAGATGCCCGAGCCACGGCACGATAAAGAGCACGCGTCCATCGCGCGTTTTTGGAATCAACATGGCCGAGTCGGTTGGCATAAAGTCACGGCTCACGACCAAATGCACCCCTCGGCTAGGCCTTACCAGATGTGGCTTAGACGCTGATCGCAGTGCATCCACCCACACGCCCGTGGCATTGATCACGCAGTTGCTTTGTACGTCAATGGCTTGCTGCGTCTCTTGGTCGACCACCCGCACGCCAGCCACTTTGCCAGCGTCCTCAAGCAAGGTCTCGACTTTGCAATAGTTAAGGACGAGTGCGCCAAAACTCGCAGTGGTTCGCGCCAAATCAATCGCAAGTCGGGCATCATTGAACTGCCCATCCCAATAACGAACCCCGCCAGACAACCCCTGCGAACGAACGCCAGGCAAGGCTTCTAGCGTTTCGCTGGTCGATAAAAACTCCGTGTCGCCAAGGCCATGCGTGCCCGACAATGCATCGTAGACCTTGAGTCCCGCGCCATAAAACGGACGCTCCCACCACGCAAAACTGGGCATCACAAACTGCAGTGGGTGGGCGTTGTGCGGCGCGTTATGAAGCAGCCGACTGCGCTCGCGCAGCGCTTCGCGCACCAATGGAATGTGCCCTTGCGCCAAATAGCGCACGCCGCCGTGTACCAATTTTGTAGAGCGCGATGATGTGCCCGATGCAAAATCCTGCGACTCAAACACAGCCACTGAGAGGCCACGACTGGCGGCATCTAGCGCTGTGCCCAAGCCACTTGCGCCGCCGCCCACCACGATCATGTCGAAGCGTGGTTTGGCGCTTAGCTTGGCAAAAGATTGTTCGCGCGCGAGTGATGCAGCCATTTCAATTCTTTTATTGGGTCGCCCAAGCGCGGCTGTGCTCGACGGCTTCGGCCCATCGCTCCCATTTGCGTTTACGCTCTACCTCTGGCCACTGCGGCTCAAAACGTTTGTCCACCGCCCACTGCGCGGATAGCTCTTCGCTGTTGGCCCACAGCCCCACGGCAAGCCCTGCCAGATAAGCCGCGCCCAGTGCCGTGGTCTCCGTCACCACAGGCCGAATCACGGGTACGCCCAGCACGTCGGCCTGCAATTGCATGAGTAAATTATTGGCAGTTGCGCCGCCGTCCACGCGCAGCTCTGTCAATGCAATACCCGAGTCCGCCTGCATAGCGACAAACACATCCGCACTTTGCAAACAAATCGCCTCCAGCGCAGCTCGTGCGATATGAGCCTTCGTCGTGCCGCGCGTCATGCCAACTAACGTACCGCGTGCAAAGCCATCCCAGTGCGGCGCTCCCAAACCCGTAAAGGCGGGCACAAGATAACAGTCGCCCGTATCAGGCACACTAGCCGCCAGCGCCTCCACATCGGATGCTTTAGCAATAATTTGCAGTCCATCACGCAGCCACTGCACCGTTGCGCCGCCCATAAATACCGAGCCCTCTAAGCAATAGGCGGGCCTAGAGGCCTTATCCAGCTTGGCCTGCCAGCCAATGGTGGTGAGCAATTTATTTTTTGATGCCACAGCCGTCGTGCCCGTATTCATCAGCATAAAGCAGCCCGTGCCATAGGTATTTTTCGCTGTACCAGGTGCAAAACAATTTTGTCCAAACGTGGCGGCCTGCTGATCGCCCGCCACGCCTGCAATCGGGAGCACGTGCTTCAAACCGACATCCGCAAACAACTGACCATCCACTTCACCCATCACGCCAGAGCTTGGCACGACTGTTGGCAGCACCGATGCGGGAATATTGAAGAGCGCGAGCAGATCTTTATCCCACGCCAGCGTATGAATGTTGAACAGCATGGTACGTGAGGCATTGCTCACGTCCGTCGCATGGACCTTACCCGCCGTGAGCTTGTAGATCAACCAGCTATCAACCGTACCAAAGCACAGCTCGCCGCGCTCCGCACGAGCCCTTGCTGTCGGCACGTTATCCAGCAGCCACGCCAGCTTGGTCGCGGAAAAATACGCATCTAACACGAGGCCCGTTTTTTGTTGAATCAGCTTTGCTTTGCCTGCACGGGCCAGCTCCTCACACCGCGTCGCCGTTCGTCTGTCTTGCCACACGATGGCGTTGGCAATTGGCTCGCCCGTTACGCGATCCCACAGCACCGTAGTTTCGCGCTGGTTCGTAATGCCTACGGCGCAAACCTTATCCAGCGCGGCTTGGCCGTGCCCCCTTGCCAGCAGGCCAAGCGCCATGCGGGCTGCAGCCAGTTGGCTAGTCCAAATCTGGCCCGCATCGTGCTCCACCCAGCCCGCCGTTGGAAAAATTTGGCGAAACTCTAAAGCGTGGCTGACTACAGGCTTGCCTACATCATCAAACACGATCGCACGCGAGCTGGTCGTGCCCTGATCAAATGCAAGGATGTATTTCATATCAACGCGAGAATTGATTACCTCTGGACAAAATTGTTAAGTCCACGAAACTGCTCCCACTATTGCCCTTGCTGTAATTAACGACAAAGCCATCCAGATCGATGCGTCCCGTTTTTTCAAATCCATGCATTAGCGTGCTACGGGTTACTTTATTTGCGCCTACTTTTTGAATCACGCGCACAATTGTCTTGGCAGCTAGGCAGGACTCGAGCGAGGTGTAGTTCAGCTTGGCATTATTGAAGTCTTGCAAGAGCGCGGCGCAATCTTTGATCGCTATATTTTTAATTAAGTTCGCGCCTTTGGGTGCTGGCATGACTTGCGAAACAATAGTGCCTCGCGCTACCGCCCCAAAGCTCTCCGCCAGCTCATCTGGGTTAACAAACGACACCGCAGCCACAGGTAAGTTAATCCCCTTAGCCACTGCCGCTTGCAGCAAATCACCCACGACGGTGTACTGAGTCGTGGCTAACACAAAGTGCGGGGGATCATTCAAAATAGTGGCAAACGCTGCTGCATCAAGTTTGGTGTTGCGCTTCACAGCCAAGGCACGCGGCTTATTCGCGAGTTCAAACACGCCAGAGACCGCTTCTAAGTTCGACTTGCCAGCTTCGTCGTCGTAGTACAAAATAACGGCCTTGGTTGCGCCAAAGCTTTTTTGATGATCGACAATTTTTGCCGCTTCCTCGGCATACGATGCACGAATGGTGAACACATGCGGATCGCTACGTAAACCAGCCGAGCCTGTAAACGGCGCAAAAAGCGCCATGTCGTTTTGCTTGAGCAGCGGCAAAGTATCTAAGCTGGTGGTCGCCGAGTTATAGCCAAACAGTGCGGCTACTTTTTTACCTTCAACCAACTCTTTCGTGTTTTCGAGCGCCCGTGCGCGCGTATTGGCGTTATCAAGTGTGATGAGCTGGATCTTGTGCCCGCCCAGCAAATTGCTGGCGTTCACCTTGGCAAACACGGCCAGTGCGCCATCGCGCATATCGCGACCAATATCGGCATTACTACCAGACAATGGAACGGATTGACCCAGCACAATGTCTTGTGCTTGGATATTGGCGCTTGTCAAACATAGCGCTGTAGTTAGCAAGATAATGAGTTGCTTCAAAACGTTTCTCCGTGATAAAAATAATGAGTATTGAACCTATGAGCAGTTTACACCTTGCGGATACGCACATCGGCTTCATCGGCGGCGGCAATATGGCCAGCGCCATCATTGGCGGCCTACTCAAAGCGGGCATGAAGCCCGAGCAATTCACCATTGTTGAGCCGTTTGATGTCACCCGCGCCAAGCTGCAAGCCGACTTCAATATCGCCTCGCAAGCCACGCCCGATAAGGCGTTGACGAGGTGCGATTTGGTAGTGTGGGCGGTCAAGCCTCAGTCTTTTAAAGAAGCGGCTGCGCCTGTTGCGTCGTATACCAAAGAAGCCCTGCATCTCAGCGTCGCTGCTGGCGTGACGAGCGACTCGATTGCCGCATGGCTAGGTACAGAGCGCATCGTGCGCGCCATGCCCAACACGCCAGCCCTTATCGGGCAAGGCATTACAGGGCTTTTTGCTCGGGAAGGCTCATCTGATAAGGATCGCGCTTTGGTGGATGCAGTGATTGGCGTCACGGGTCAACATCTCTGGCTTGATGAGGAATCAAAGTTGGATGCCGTCACCGCCATTTCAGGCTCAGGCCCTGCGTATGTGTTTTATTTTTTAGAGGCCATGGTGGAAGCCGCGCTAGGTATGGGCTTGACAGAGGCACAGGCCAGAAGCCTTGCCACCGCTACCTTTGCGGGCAGCACGGCTTTGGCAGCCGCGTCTAGCGAGTCACTCAGTGTGCTACGCGAACGTGTCACCAGCAAAGGCGGCACGACCTATGCGGCACTCACGCATATGGAAGGCGCGAATATCAAAGCCGAGTTTGTTGCCGCGATGCAAGCCGCTGCGGCACGCGCCAAAGAGCTTGGCGCTCAGTTTGGGTAGCCACGATGGCTAAAGACAAAACCATCTTCACCTGCAACGACTGCGGCGGCACGTCTAGCAAATGGGCGGGCAAATGTCCTCACTGCGGCGCTTGGAACAGCATGGTGGAGAGCGTCGCGCCGTCTGCCGCCAGCGAATCTAAAAACCGCTTGAGCCAAACCACCTATGGCGCGGCAGGCCGCACAGGACTTGCCCCCAGCGCGGCGCTGGTCGCGCTCTCCGACATTGAAGCCGCAGACTTTGACCGCACCCCCACGGGGCTAGAGGAGCTAGACCGCGTACTGGGCGGCGGCATGGTCGAAGGTGGCGTGGTGCTGATTGGCGGCGACCCTGGCATCGGCAAATCGACGCTCCTGCTGCAAGCCTTAGACAGCCTGCAACGCGCGGGATTGAAGACGCTGTACGTCACAGGCGAAGAGAGCGGCGCACAAGTCGCGCTGCGTGCCAAGCGGCTGGGTATCCACAACTCGCGCGTGCAGGTGATGGCAGAAATTGGCTTAGAAAAAATCCTCAGCACGCTGAACCACGAGCAGCCCAATATCGCGGTCATCGACTCCATCCAAACGATGTACTCCGATCAGCTCACCAGCGCCCCAGGCTCGGTGGCGCAAGTGCGCGAATGCGCCGCGCACCTGACGCGCATGGCAAAGGCCACGGGCATTGGCGTGGTGCTGGTCGGGCACGTCACCAAAGAAGGCGCACTGGCAGGCCCGCGTGTGCTGGAACACATGGTGGACACCGTGCTGTACTTTGAAGGCGACACGCATTCCAATTTCAGGTTAATTCGCGCCATCAAAAACCGCTTCGGTGCCGTCAACGAAATCGGCGTCTTCGCCATGACGGAAAAGGGACTCAAAGGCGTGAGCAACCCCAGCGCCATCTTCTTAAGCACACATCCCGAGCCAGTCCCAGGCTCATGCGTCATGGTCACGCTAGAGGGGACGCGCCCGCTCCTCGTCGAAATTCAAGCGCTGGTAGATGGTGGCGGCAACAGCCCACGGCGCCTATCCGTAGGACTAGACCGCGACCGCCTAGCGATGCTACTAGCCGTACTGCATCGCCATGCAGGCGTGGCGTGCGCAGACCAAGACGTGTTCGTCAATGCGGTAGGCGGCGTGCGCATCTCCGAGCCAGCGGCTGACTTGGCGGTGCTGCTAGCCATCACGTCCAGCCTACGCGGCAAGCCCCTACCCAAGGGCTTTATCGCGTTTGGCGAAGTCGGCCTAGCAGGCGAAGTACGCCCCGCCCCGCGCGGACAAGAACGCCTAAAAGAAGCCGCGAAGCTGGGATTCTCGGTGGCGGTGGTGCCCAAGGCGAATATGCCCAAAGGTGCAGCGAAGAAGGATTTTGAAGGACTCACCATTCACGGCGTGGAACGGGTGGAAGAGGCTATTAATTTGGTAAGGGGGTTGGGGTAGTATTGATTCCAAATGGAACACTCATCGAGTGAGATTTCAATTTAATTTATGTAAAGGAAAATCATGGCGACGAACCCTCCGTATTTAACATCCCAACCCAGTCTAATTAAGCTGCTAAATAAAATTAAAGAAGCCAGTACGCCAGATAAATTCAATCAAAAATATCTTAATGAAAAACTAGGAATGAAAGGCGGTACTGCAAATGCGTTACCCCCCTTCCTTAAACGCATTGGGTTTACTGCCTCCGATGGAACGCCAACCGAATGGTATCGAGAGTTTCGCAATCCGATGTTCTCTGGCGCAGCAGCTTTTAAAGCCTTGAAATATGCCTATAAAGAAATTTTTGAAATCAATGAATTAGCACATAAAAGAAATGATGCGGAGCTAAAAGGAATAGTTGCCCAAGTTACGGGGCTCGACCATGACAACCCTGTAAGCGCCTACATAGTTGCAACATTCAAAACTTTAAAAAGTGTTTCATCTTTTGATAGTCCTGAGGTCTCTAACACGGATGCGCCTGAGAAGATGATTGCGGATATGAGGAATCCGAACGACATGTTGCCCGCCCAAACACAAACGAGTCAAGTTGGTTTAAATATTGGCTACAACATCAATTTAAATCTACCTGCAACTTCAGATATTGCAGTGTTTGACGCCATATTCAAAAGTCTCAAAGAACATTTGCTTAGGGATTAAGTTTCATGCCATCCAACATCCTTAAGCTTTTTGGCATGTCTAACCAATTGATCTTGCACGATCTCGATAAAGTTCAGCAAAAGTACGACCTAAATCTTGGGCACAAAATTGAGTCTTCTAGCGCAAGCGACGAAACCTACTATCAACAATTCGATCACCAAGTCCGTGCAAAAGCCAAAGAAATGGCTAAGCACTACGAAACCTTTTATTGCCTTGAGGTTTCAATACGAACATTGATTACGGAGATACTTTTAGAGAAGGCTGGAGTTGAATGGTGGAGTAACGAGCAAATCGTACCTAAGGTTGTCCAAGATGGTGTGGCAGGACGGGTTCAAAAAGAGTTGGATTCAGGGATATCACGGCGCTCATACGAAAGAATTGATTACACAAATTTCGGGGAGCTTGGCGAAATCATCAAAAAAAACTACGATGCCTTTGGATCTATTTTCAACAGCCCCAAAGGTGTTGAGCGGGTACTAGCCAACCTCAATACGCTTCGCGGTCCAATTGCTCATTGCAGTGTGCTTGCCGAAGACGAGGTGATGCGTCTCACGATCAGCGTTCGTGACTGGTTTAGGTTGATGAATTAAAAAAGTATGTGCCATTTTGACGAATACAAATTTAGCCCTGAGAAGCTCGCAGAGCTTGATGAGGCAATTGAGCAAAGCCGCCAAGACATCGCAGCAGGTCGATATGTGATTGAGACAGCTCAAGAACATGTGGATGGGCTTATCGAAGAGCTTAAAAAAGAAGCATGACCCACACTTTTCTCTGGCACGACTACGAAACGTTCGGGTTGAACACACGCCGCGACCGCCCTGCGCAGTTTGCGGGGATTCGCACGGACGCGGATTTGAATGAAATTGGCGAGCCGATTGAGCTGTATTGCCAGCCGCATGCTGACTACCTACCCAACCCCGAGTCGTGTTTGCTAACTGGTATTACGCCGCAGCGCTGCCTTGAGCGTGGCATTCCTGAGCCTGAGTTTGCGCGGCAGATTGAAGAAGCACTTGGCGCCGAGGGCACGATTGGCGTGGGCTACAACACGATTCGCTTTGACGACGAAGTGACGCGCAATTTGTTTTGGCGCAATTTGATCGACCCGTATTCACGCGAGTGGCGTAACCAGTGCGGGCGTTGGGATATTCAAGATTTGGTGCGGGCAACGTATGCGCTACGGCCTGATGGCATCAACTGGCCTCTTGACGCGGATGGCAAACCGCGCTTCAAACTAGAAATGCTCACAAAAGCCAACGGCATCGCGCACGAAGCTGCACATGATGCGGTGAGCGACGTGCGTGCCACCATTGCGCTGGCACGGCTCATCAAAACGCTTCAGCCCAAGCTGTTCGATTTTTATTTGGCGCTACACAAAAAAGATCGCGTGATGCAAGAGATGAATCTGCCCGCCACGCAAATGTTTGCCAAGCCCTTTATCCACGTGAGCGGTATGTTCCCCGCCGAGCGCGGCTGCATGGCGGTGATGTGGCCACTCGCTACGCACCCAACCAACAAGAACGAAATCATTGCGTGGGATTTATGCTCGGATGCCGACGCACCCAATATTCTGATGGACTTAAAGGCCGAGCAAATCCGCGAGCGCATGTTTACCAAACAAGACGATTTGCCTGAAGGCGTGATGCGCTTACCTATCAAAACCGTGCATCTGAACAAGTCGCCGTTTGTGCTGGGCAATCTAAAAATACTGACGCCAGCGCTACAAGAAAAATGGGGTATTGATTTAGAGCAATGCCTCGGGAAGGCACAGCTAGCAAGGGCTCTACCTGATATGAGTGCCGTGTGGAGCGAAGTTTTTAAACGGCCAACTAACAACTACGACGCACCGCTAGATGTGGATGAGGCGCTCTACGATGGATTTATCAACGATGCCGATAGACGCACGCTGGCGCAATTGCAAAAGCAAGCCGCCACGGCGCCCGAGAAGCTGGGCAACAAGCTACCCGCATTTGATGACCCGCGTTTAGATGAAGTGTTTTGGCGCTTTCGCGCACGTAACTTCCCGCAAAGTTTGGATACCGAAGAGCAAGCCGCGTGGCATGAACACTGCCGTGCGCGGCTGGTGGATGGCGCGGGAAATGCTCGAACTCTAAGCAGCTATTTTGAAGAGATTGATAAGCTGCAAGCCACATTGGATGAGGCTTCCGAGCCAAATATGGCTGGCAAGGCAGTGTTAGCAAGGCTTCGCGAATACGGGGATGGTTTGCGTCAACCACTATCATGCTGACAAATAACTAAGGAGACGTGATGAAATCGCTTTTAACAGGCCTAGCCGTTTTGACTTAAGGACTACTACCCATGTCCACACCGTTGGCACAAAATCGAATTGACACCATCAGAGCAGATGCGCCTGCCCTAGCCGCTTACGGCACTCACAGCATTGGTGTGCGCACTTTGCAAGTTGTCAATCCCAATCAGATTGACGTACTGCAAATTGACCCGAAAGCTCCCAAACCAGTAGTGCTGCCGCGCTACAACCGCCCGATTACGCTAGAAGTTTGGTATCCCGCGCAAGCAGGCGCAACGGGGAATACGACTTTGCGCGCCTTGGTACGCGATGGCAAAACCGAAGTTGGCCTGCAAGGACGCGCGGTACGGGATGCTGCACCAGCGTCGGGCACGGCATTCCCACTGGTGATCATTTCGCATGGCTTCCCAGGCAACCGCTTTTTGCTTTCGCCTATTGCCGAAAACATTGCGTCTAAGGGCTACGTAGTCGCGTCGATTGACCATACGGATTCGACCTACGATGTCTTTACTAAAAATCCTCTTAGCTTTGCTTCCACACTCGTTAACAGACCGCTCGATCAAGTTTTTGTTTTGAACGCAATGGCGCGTCAATCAAAGGATTCAGCGTCGTTCTTAAACGGTCTTGTGGACGCTGAACGCAGCGCGGTCGTTGGTTACTCGATGGGTGGCTATGGCGCGCTCATTACGGCTGGCGCTGGCGTGACGCAAAAAGCGGTGGATTCCGATGTCGCTCCTGTGATCGTCCCGCACGGTCTTTTGGGCGTGCATGTGGCGGGTAGCGCAACGCAGCAGGCCTTATTCGATAAGCGCATCAAAACGATTGTGGCTATTGCGCCTTGGGGGCATATCCGTGGTATGTTTGATGCGCAAACAGTGTCCAGCATCAAAGTCCCTGCGCTATGGCTAGCGGGATCAGTCGATGATGTCTCGGGTTACGACAACATTCGCGCCACTTGGCAAGGCGCAACGGGCGTTGACCGCACTCTGCTCACGTTTGAAAATGCCAATCACAACGCGGCTGCGCCTATGCCCGCGCCGCTAGAGGCGCAAGCGGTTGACCCCAAGACAGGCGCAACGATGGCGAACCACTACATCGATGCCGTGTGGGATAACGTGCGTATGAACAATATTGCCGAGCACTACATCACCGCTTGGCTTGGCAAATACCTAAAGGGCGACGCTGGCATGGACGCGTACTTTGATCCAGCCGCATGGAAGGGCTTCCCGCCTCGTACCGCCAAAGGTTTGAA
>CANFWH010000016.1 GCA_947450645.1 Comamonadaceae bacterium
CAGAATTCGCTGCAAAGGCGGGGCTTAAGCCCCGCCTTTGCAGCACACTAGAGCCAGAAAACTCTACTTTAGGTCGCTCTTAATATTGGGGGAGGGTCACAATCATCAACCCTCTACTTTGACGTGTCGTTAACAAAGGGGGGATTACCGAAGAAGGGATTTAATGTTGTACTTTCCAGGGAAATTCAGCCTCTTTTTAATAAGTGACGAGAATTCTTGAGTTGATTTCTGCAAAATCCTCCTCAGTTTGGATTTAATAAATACGGTTTTTACCAACGATGTGCCTACCAATAGTTAAAGTCCTTTCGCCACTAGACATTTCAGAAAAAGATTTGTTAGTTTTTGAAGAGATGGTTTTGAAAAGCGGAGAAGTCAATCCTCAGACATTGCCGGACCTTATTCAAAATGCATATGCACTTGCGTTTATTTGGATGGATGGTGCGCTTATTGGCGTGGGGGGAGTAAAACGTCCCAGCAATTCTTATCGGGCGGACGTTTTTTTAAAGGCAAAAGTTGCATTTGATCCTTCACAATTTGAATTTGAACTGGGTTGGATTTATATTGAAGAAGCAGGACGCGATAAAAAAATTGCTAGCTTGATAGTTGAAAAACTTGTGCTGGCTTTAGATGGCGCTAATGCTTACGCAACTTCTAGCGTAGTCAACTATAAGATGCATGCATCCTTGAGGCGATTTGGCTTTGAACTAGTTGGCACCCCTTACGCATCAAGCCAGAACGCGTCAGACATTATCCTGTTTCTGCGCAAATGATGCGCTGAGTTAAAGCCTGCTTAAGCGCGGTGTCCCTGCACATACCAAGCCAGCAGTAACGCGAGCACACCAAACGCAATCGCGAATGTGCCGAGTGTGATGTCCATGATTAGCGTCCTTTCCTGAGAATTAGCATTGCCATTGTACAAAAGCTAAATCCAATAGCCAGTCCTAGCTTGTCGCTTCGTGAGATATCTTCTCCATGACCTGATATGGCTATAGCCAAGCCGATCACGGATGCGAGCGCTACGCCACCCAATAACTTGGCCAAATCATCCACTTGTTTATCGTTTAACTTCATATTTATCCTACCGTTACGACTCTAGGCCTGCTTGCTTGGATGCGCGAATTACCCGTCCAACCACCTCACCACTAAACCCACGCGACGCTAAAAATCTGGCTTGTTTGGCGTACTCGCTTGGGCTTTTGTAGGGCTCACCAAATTTGCGCGTCCATACGTCCATAGCACGACTAAGCTCGGTTTCTTTGAGCTGATCGGCTGCCTCTGCAATCATTCCCGCATCAATGCCTTTGGCCTTCAGCGTGTTCAGCAACCGCGCTGCACCAAAGCGACTGGCTTTTTGATTGAGTGTGGACTCGACGACGCGGGCTTCCGAGATAAATCCTTTCGCCTCCAAGTCGTCAAGCGCGGCTTTGAGCTCGCCCTCGGCTTCCTCAAACTCTTTGAGCTTTTGTTCCAGCTCAAAGCGGGAGTACTCGCGCGCCGCGAGGTAACGCAGCGCGCGGCCCTTCAGTGAGGGTTTGTCGAAGGACATAGCTGCAAAGCCTTATGCAGCTTGGCGTGGCACAGCATCTTGAATCGGGGCAATGCCCAGCGACTCGCGCACTTTGTTTTCAATCTCGATGGCGAGGTCTGGGTTTTCGCGCAAGAATTCGCGCGAGTTGTCGCGGCCTTGCCCAATTTTTTCGCCTTTGTAGGCGTACCAAGCGCCCGATTTTTCGATCACTTTTGCTTCTACGCCCATGTCGATCACTTCGCCCAAACGGCTGATGCCTTCGCCAAACAAAATATCGAACTCGGCCATTTTGAACGGCGAGGCGACTTTATTTTTAACCACCTTCACACGGGTCTCGTTACCAATGGCTTCTTCGCCTTTTTTGATCGTGCCGATACGGCGAATGTCTAAGCGAACCGATGCGTAGAACTTGAGCGCGTTACCGCCTGTGGTCGTCTCGGGCGAACCAAACATCACGCCAATCTTCATGCGGATTTGGTTAATGAAGATGACCATGCAATTGGTGCGCTTGATCGAGCCTGTCAGCTTGCGCAGCGCTTGGCTCATGAGCCGTGCTTGCAAGCCAGGTAGCGAGTCACCCATTTCGCCTTCAATCTCTGCCTTGGGAGTGAGCGCAGCGACCGAGTCCACCACGATCAGATCCACGCCGCCCGAGCGAACGAGGGAATCGACGATTTCTAGTGCTTGTTCGCCTGTGTCGGGTTGGCTAATCAGCAGATCTTGCAGGTTGACGCCTAGCTTTTGCGCGTATTGGATATCGAGCGCGTGTTCGGCATCGACAAAAGCGCATTGACCGCCAATTTTTTGCATTTCCGCAATCACTTGCAGGGTGAGCGTCGTTTTGCCAGAAGACTCAGGACCATAAATTTCGACGACGCGGCCGCGTGGCAAACCACCAACGCCCAGCGCCACATCTAAGCCCAGCGAGCCTGTGGAGACGACCTGGATGTCCTCAATCACTTCGCCTTCGCCTAGGCGCATGATCGTACCCTTGCCGAATTGCTTTTCGATTTGTGACAGCGCCGCTTGAAGCGCTTTTTGCTTCTCGGCGCGCTCCGCGTCCTGCTTTGCGCTCACGGCTTGGTCGGCCTTTGTGGGGGCTTTGGCTGCGGCTTTAGGAGCCTTGGCTTCGGCGACGGGGGCTGTTGGATTGCTGATTTCTTCAAAACTCATGGTGTACTCCTGTTAAAAAACTATCAAAAAACTGTATGGGATGACAGTAATGTAACAGAAGTAAAAATGAAATTTATATTTAATTAGTCAATTTAATTGATTATTTATAAAGTGTGCGAACGATCGCCGACAGCGAATCCAAGCGGCTCAAAATCCTCTAGCGTTGAGAGGCAAATCACCTTAAACAGCTCACCCATTTCGTGTTCGGTGATCAGCTTTTGTGCCATGGCTTTTTCGGCCAGCGAGCCATTGGTGAGGTGATCGAGCAGCCCGCAGTTCAGCAAAAACCGTCCTTGTGAGGTGTAGCCGTTCACCGTGAGGCCAGCATCCTGCGCCGCCAGTGCAATGCCCGTGAAATTGACGTGTGCGGTGATGTCTTTTTCACCCACATGCTCTAGCGGGTTCGTGCTCGATTGATGCGCTTGGTGGCACATCAGAGTGCCCATGCTGCGCTCGGGTTGGTAGTACTCGCTCTCGCCGAAGCCATAGTCAATCATGAGGATGGCGCCGCCCCGCGATGATTTTTGCAACTTATCCGCCAGCGTTTGGATGAACGCCTCGCCTTGCGGATGAATTTCGGTGAGGTAGTCATGTGTGCCAACGATATCGAATGGCGGACGCAGGCTAGTCGGCACATCAGCAAAGGTGAGGGCGTCATTGAGGTTGACCACGCCGCGTTCGTGCCACATATGGTTAGTTCGTGCCAAGAGCTTCACGGGCATGGCATCCAGCACTTCATTGCCCACAATCACGCCAGAGAGCACGTCTGGCAAGGCTTGCAGCCAGTGCACTCTGGAAGCCATATCTGGCGTGGCTTGCAGCCCTGTTTCTAATGTCGTTTTTTGCTGCGCTTGCAAGCTGCCCGATAGATCAACGATGTTGTAGCGCGTGATTTTGTCGCCCAGCGCCGCCAAAAGCTGCAATGCAAGTGCGCCCGTGCCCGCGCCGAATTCCCAAACTTCGGATGTGCCCGTCGCCTCTAAGCATTCGGCGACTTGCTTGGCGAGCGTTTGACCAAAAAAGGGCGATATCACGGGGCTAGTCGCGAAGTCGGACGTGGCAGCATCCTTGCCGATTTGGCTTTGCGAGCGCGTGTAGTAGCCGTGCTCGGGGTGGTAGAGCGCATCAGACATGAAGGCGTCGAAAGATTGCCAATTCGCGGCGGAGGGCGAGGACGCAGATAAGGGTGAGAAAATAGACATAAATTAGAAATCAATTTTATGGCTCAAACGAACGTACAACGAGCGGTACTCATCACTGGCGGCGCGCACCGATTGGGCGCTGCTTTGGTGCGCGCGTTTGCCGGCAATGGTTGGCGCGTATTTTTGCACTACGGCGCATCGAAGGCGGCGGCAGAGCAATTGGCGAATAGTTTGAACCTAGCGGGACACACTGTCACATGCATTCAAGCGGATTTGGCATCAGAGACCCAGCGCAAAGCCATGATGGATGTGGCCTACAGTCAAGTTGACCAGCTAGATTGCTTAATTAATAACGCCTCACAATTTGAGGCTGATAGTGCCAAAGCATTTGATGTGAAGGATGCTGCAAACCAGTGGTCGGTGAACTTGATGGCGCCGCTGGATTTGACGCAAATTTTGGCAAGAAGAAATACTCAAACGGGTCATGCGACAAGCTGCGTGATCCATGTGTTAGACCAAAAAGTTTTTAACTTGAACCCAGACTACTTTAGCTATACCGTGGGCAAACTGGCGCTTGAGCGCACCGTCGCATTACAAGCGCAAGCATTGGCGCCGCGTGTGCGTGTGTGTGGCGTTGCACCTGGATTGATGTACGTAAGCGGGCCGCAATCGCAGGAAAATTTCGAGCTGGCATCGTCCATGAACTTGATGCAAAAAGCGATTGACCCTGCGGACGTGGCAAGCACCTGTTTGTTTCTGGCGCAGAACCAAGCGATGACAGGTGTGACGTTGGCAGTGGACAACGGCCAGCATCTGGTTGCCAGCAATCGTGATGTGATGTTTGTCGCCGAAGAGCAATTAAAAGAAAGAAAAATGAAATGACGCTTGATCTGACGCAGTGCCGTCGTTTATTTTTAAAAAACTACGAAGTCAATCTCAACATCGGCGTGCACGACTTTGAAAAGCGGGGCGAGCAGCGCGTGCTGTTTAACGTTGAGTTGTACGTGCCGTTGGCGCTCACCACGCCTGTGCGCGACGAGTTAGAAGAAGTGGTGGACTATGACTTTATGCGTCAGACGATTGCGAACCGTGTGGCTCAAGGCCACATTCATCTGCAAGAAACGCTGTGCGACGATGTGCTGGCGGTGATGCTGGCGCATCCCAAGGTGATGGCAGCACGCGTCTCTACGCAAAAGCCTGATGTGTATCCCGACTGCGAGTCGGTTGGTGTTGAAGTATTTGGAGCCAAAAAATGAGTGAAGAAACAATTGATGACGTGCCAGCAAAACTCACTGCGCGTGAGCGCAAAGCGCAGCAGCCGCTAGAGATTCAAAAATTAGAAAAACGCTTGTGCCGCGAGGTAGGACGCGCCATCATCGACTACAACATGATCGAAGAGGGCGACCGCGTCATGGTCTGCGTGTCGGGCGGCAAAGACAGCTACGGCATGCTGGATATCTTGATCAAATTGCAGCAGCGCGCGCCCGTTAAATTTACGCTTGTCGCGGTCAATCTCGATCAAAAGCAGCCGGGCTTTCCTGATCACATCTTGCCGGCGTACCTTGAATCCATTGGCGTGGAGTACCACATCGAAAATCAAGACACGTATTCCATCGTCAAGCGTTTGATTCCTGAAGGCAAAACGATGTGTTCGCTGTGCTCCCGTCTGCGCCGTGGCATTTTGTACAAGGTCGCAGACAAGCTGGGCGCGACCAAAGTGGCGCTGGGGCACCACCGCGACGACATCTTGCAGACCTTCTTTTTGAACATGTTCTTTGCCGCCAAGATGAAGGCCATGCCCCCAAAATTAGTGTCCGATAACGGGAACCACATCTTAATTCGACCGATGGCTTATGTGCCAGAAACTGATCTGATTGCGTGGGCAGAGCACAAGCAGTTCCCCATCATTCCGTGCACGCTGTGCGGTAGCCAAGATGGCCTCCAGCGCGTGCAGGTGGGCAACTTGCTGCGCGAGTGGCAAAAGAAATATCCTGGCCGTGTGGAGAACATGTTTAGTGCGATGCAGGACATTCGTCCCTCGCACATGCTGGACAAAAAACTCTACGATTTTGTAGGGCTCAAGACCACGGGCGTTGAAAATCCCGATGGCGATAAAGCTTTTGACCCCGAAGTGTTTAAAGAGGCGCTGCCGACAACTGCTTTAGGTAAAGCCATGATTTCTATTGCGACCGAATCGTCTGTTGGAGCGTGCTCATGACCCAAGCATCAGCTATCCAAGAACCCACCCGCATCATCGCAATTCGTCATGGTGAAACCGCATGGAACGTCGATACACGCATTCAAGGCTCATTGGATATCAAACTGAACAAACGTGGGCACGAACAAGCCAAAGCCGTCGCACAGGCCTTGCAGCACGAATCCATTGCCGCGATCTATTCCAGCGACTTGTGGCGCGCGCATGACACGGCGATGGCCATTGGCGAAGCCGTTGGCATGAGCACTATTCCCACCGAGGGTTTGCGCGAGCGACTCTTTGGTAAATTTGAAGGCAAAACCTTTGCCGAGATTGGCGAACTGTGGCCCGACGAGGCCGAACGCTGGCGCAGGCGTGATCCTGATTTTTGCCCTGAAGGCGGCGAGTCGCTCATCACCTTTCGTGCGCGGATTTTGAAGTGCGTGAGCAATCTAGCCGCGCGCCATGCAGGCCATCAAATCGTGGTTGTCTCGCACGGCGGCGACAACGACATCTTGTACCGCGCCGCCACAGGCTTGGCGCTGGATGCCCCGCGCACATGGAGCCTTGGCAACGCCGAAATTAACCGCCTCTTGTGGACGCCGCAAGGCTTCTCGCTCGTGGGTTGGTCGGATACCGCGCATTTGACTAGCGCGCCGCGCGATGAAGTGAATAATCCGAAGTAGCGGACGAATGAAGGCTTAAAACAACCTCGCCTGATCGCCCAAAATGCTCGCATCAAAGCGCGAGCAATCGAAGCTGAGTGATGCACGAACAGGCGGGATAAGGCCGTAGCGCTGCACGGCTTTTTTAAACCTCTGCGCAATCAAATCTGCCCACAACCCAAAGCCAATCATTCGCGTCGCAAAGTTTGCGTCGTATTCGCGTCCACCGCGCATGTCGGCAATGCGAGCCATCACACGCTCGGCACGATCAGGGTAGTGCAGCGCAAGCCATTCTTTGAACAACGGTGCGACCTCCCAAGGTAGGCGTAGCACGGTGTAGAAGGCGCTGCGCGCGCCTGCGTTTTTTGCAGCCTCTAGCACATGTTCCATGTCGTCGTTAATAAACGGAATTTGCGGCGAGACGCTCACACCCACGGGTACACCAGCCTTTGCCAGCGTTTCAATGACGCGCAGCCGTCTGTGCGGCGCGGCTGCGCGTGGTTCCAAGATGCGGGCAAGTTGAGCGTCTAGCGTAGTGATGGTCACGTAAATAGCGACGAGGTTTTTTTGCGCCATAGGCATAAGCAAATCTAAATCACGTTCTACGAGCGACGACTTGGTGACCAGCGTGAACGGATGATTCGTTTTGGCAAACACCTCGATGCAAGCGCGGGTGAGTTTGAGTTCGCGCTCGCAAGGTTGGTAGCAATCCGTCGCGCCGCCCACGTTAATGACTTGCGGCTGATAGCTTTTGCTTTGTAGCTCCTTGGCAAGAACCTCATGAATATTGGGCTTGGCGATGATTTTAGTTTCAAAATCGAGTCCAGGCGACAACCCAAGGTAGCTATGCGTGGGCCGTGCAAAGCAATAAATGCAACCATGTTCGCAGCCTCGGTAGGGATTGAGTGTGAGGCGAAACGGCAGGTCTGGCGAGTCATTTTTAGTCAGCGCGGACTTAGCATTCTCAAACCTAATTTCAGTTTTTGGCGGTAGTTTGTGACTAGCAACCAGCGAATCGTCACCTTCCCAGCCATCATCAAATGGTGCGCGTTGATCCAGCGAGAACCGATGCTGGATAAGGCTTGCCGAGCCACGGCCTTTAATAGCTTGAATGGGGATATGGTGAGTGACTTGCATGAATACTGGTAATATTATCGGTATTCATGCAAGTCACTCAATTCTTTAAAAATTCCTCAATCATCTGTGCCAAAATTTCAGGTTGATCATGATGCATCATGTGCCCTGCATTTGCCACGGCTTCAATTCTGCAATTGGGTACGCTCTTTAGACGTTCATGGTACTCGGCTAGCGTAAATTTGCCTGCCCACCATTTTTCCATTTCGTTGTTCTCTGCTTCCACTGCCAATGTCGGCGCGGTGATTTGCTTGTACAGCGAGAGCGCTTCATCGACTTGGTACAAATTGGCATTGACGACTTTGTGCGCTGCGTCGCCCAAGATGTCCCATTTGCCGCTTTGGTTCTCTTTTGCCCAGTGCCGCGCCAGCCACTGCGCTTTGTCCTCTGGCAGTCGTTTATTGGTTTTCATTAAGCGTCTTGCTACGCCATCGGCGCTCTCGTAGGCCGTGAGATTGAGCTCGCCTTTATTCATTTTTTTGAGCTCGTTTATCCACTGCACGTAGCGCTTACTCGCGTTCTCTGGCTTGGTTCTGGGCATGCCAAAACCTTCTAGATTGATCAGTCTATGGATGCGTTCTGGTTTGATGCCTGAATACAGCATGACGACGTTGCCACCTAAGCTGTGACCGAGTAAATCGACTTGTTTGCCTCCATCTGGATTATTTTCAAGCTCAATCCAATCGAGTAAAAAATCGAGATCAGCCAAGTAGTCGGGAATCCAATAGTTGTCGGTGGATGGCACAACGGTTTTGCCATAGCCACGCCAATCGGGGGCGACGATGTAGCGATCCTCTTTGAGTGCGTCCACTACAAACTGAAACGACGCGGACACGTCCATCCAGCCGTGTACCATGACGAGCGGGCGTTGCCCTGCTTTGCGAGTCCCCCATGTGCGCACGTGGTATTGCAAATTGCGAATGGGAGCGAATTGACTTGTAGAATTTTTAAGAACTTGATACATACCGCTCATCATAATGAAACCTAGTCCACAAATTGACAACTACGCGGCCTTGCACAGAGGCTTTCGCTGGCAGGTACTCAAGCATTTCAATATCGCCGACGTTTGCTCGCGGCGCTGGGCGGCTGAGTCTGACTCGAATAGTCGCACGGCAGTCATTGAGCACGAGGGCAAAGCCTTTAGCTATGCGGCCTTGCAGCGCACGGCTAATCAATTGTCGAATGCGCTGGTTGCCAAAGGTGTGCAGCGCGGTGACCGCGTGGCGATTGTGCTGTCGCAAGGTTTTGCTTGTGCCGTGGCGTACATGGCGTGCTTTCAAATGGGCGCGGTGGCGATGCCGCTATCCAAACTGTTTGGCGAAGATGCGGTGAGCTTTCGTATGAAAGACAGCGGCGCGACGGCCGTGATTGATCACGTTGACTTTGACCAGATAGCGACTTTTTCCTCAGAGTTCGCTTGCATCAAAACTCTTGCCGACGACGCAGCCATTTTGATTTACACCAGCGGCACCACGGGCGATCCCAAGGGCGCACTGATTCCGCACCGTGCCATGATTGGTAACTTGACGGGGTTTGTGTGTAGCCAGAATTGGTTTGGGTTTGATCCAACGGACGCGACCAAAGAATCAGAAGCTATTTTTTGGTCACCCGCCGATTGGGCTTGGACGGGTGGCTTGATGGATGCCCTCTTGCCTTCGCTTTATTTTGGTCGTCCTATCATTGCCTATGCAGGACGCTTTAGTCCCGAGACTGCGTTTGAGATTTTGGAGCAGCACAAGGTCACGCACACCTTCCTTTTTCCTACCGCACTCAAAGCCATGATGAAGGCAGTTCCTCGGCCTAGAAGTCAATACCAGCTTGGCCTGCAGGCCATTATGAGTGCTGGTGAAGCGGTTGGCGACGCTGTGTTTACGTATTGCGAAAGCGAGCTGGGCGTGACGGTGAACGAGATGTTTGGTCAAACTGAAATCAATTACGTGGTCGGCAATTGCGCCATGAATCACGCGATACAGGGCAAGTCATCCAACATCGGTTGGCCTGCGCGGGCGGGCAGCATGGGACGTGCCTATCCTGGGCACCGTGTCGCGGTGATTGATGATGCTGGCAAGTTGTGTCCTGTGGGCGTTGCAGGCGATGTGGCCGTGCATCAAAAGGACGTTCACGGCAAGTTGGATCCGATTTTCTTTCTCGGATATTGGAACAATCCTTTGGCAACTGCCAAAAAATACACAGGCAAAGGCAGCACGGGCTGGTGCCGCACGGGCGATATGGCGAGCATGGATGCCGACGGCTATCTTTGGTACCAAGGCCGCAGCGACGATATGTTTAAGGCGGCGGGCTACCGCATTGGCCCCTCCGAAGTCGAGAACTGTTTGGTCAAGCACCCAGCTGTTGTCAACGCCGCTGTGGTGCCTAAGCCCGATGCCGAGCGCGGCGCGTTGGTTAAGGCCTATGTGGTGCTGGCGGCAGGATTCCAGCCAAGTGAGACGCTCGTTGCCGAGTTGCAACTGCACGTGCGCGGTAAGCTGGCACCCTACGAATATCCGAAAGAAATTGAATTTATTGAGGCGCTGCCCATGACCACGACAGGCAAGGTGCAGCGGCGCGTGCTTAGGTTACAAGAAGAGGCGAGAGCCGCAAAAAATTGGAGACAATAAAACCATGAAAAATATACAACTCGGTCAATCTGATCTCCACGTTAAACCCATTTGCCTTGGCACCATGACTTTTGGTGCGCAGGTGGATGAAGCGACTTCGCACAACATCTTGGCCCGCTCGTTAGACGCAGGCATTGACTTTATGGACACGGCAGAAATGTACGCCGTGCCGCCGACGGCCGCCACCTACAACAAAACAGAAACTTTTATCGGTAACTACTTTGCCAAAAACAAAGGTGCTCGCGATAAATGGACTGTGGCGACCAAAGTGGCTGGGCCTTCGCGCGGGATGGACTGGATTAGGGGCGGCGCGGTCAACAATAATGGTCAGACCATCATTGATGCTTGCGAGGCTTCGCTCAAGCGTTTGAATGTGGATGTGATCGACCTGTACCAATTGCACTGGCCCAATCGCCATGTGCCGCAGTTTGGTATGGCGTACTACAACCCCAAGATGGAGAACCACGAATCGTCGGGCATCCATGAGCAGTTAGAAGCTTTTGGCAAATTAGTGAAGGCTGGCAAGATCCGCGCGATTGGCCTCTCTAACGAAACGCCTTACGGTGTGCATGAGTTTGTGCGGCTTGCGGAGCAGCACGGTTTGCCGCGTATTGCCACCGTGCAAAACGCCTATTGCTTGGTGAACCGCACGGTTGAAAACGCACTGGACGAAACCATGCACCGCTTGAACGTGGGCTTGCTGGCTTACTCGCCGTTGGCGTTTGGTTTGCTCACAGGTAAGTACGACTCGATGGGGGTTGATCCTGCTGCTGGCGCGATTGAAGCCACGGGGCGACTCAGCTTATTTGCCTCGATGCGGGCGCAGCGCTGGGGTCGCCCAGAAGCTTTGAAGGCCGCTAAGCGCTACAACCAATTGGCGCGTGATAACGGCATGACGCCTGTACAACTAGCGCTGGCGTTTTGTTATCAAAAATGGCAGGTGGCCAGCACCATCATTGGCGTGACTTCGGTGGCGCAATTCGATGAGTGTTTAAAGGCTTGGGAAACACCACCACTATCTAAAGACCTACTCAAAGCGATTGACCAAATTCGTTGGGAAGAGCGAGACCCAGCGCTCTAGGGTAATCCCCTGTAACGGATGCGTCAAATTTGCTCCATTTTGGTACGTCTAGAACTATATTAGCGGCTTCTCAACACAATATTATTAGGGGAAGCTTATGAGTGGAATTCTGGACAAAGAGCAAACCATTGCGGGGCCTGGTTTTAACCGCTGGATCGTTCCGCCTGCAGCGCTTGCAATTCATTTATGTATCGGTATGGCTTACGGCTTTTCGGTATTTTGGTTACCGCTGTCTAAAGCACTAGGCATCAAAGACGCAATCAAATGCGGCCCTGATGTTGGTTTTTTCGGACAATTATTTACCACGAGCTGTGACTGGCAAATCTCTACGCTCGGTTGGATGTACACCTTGTTCTTTGTGCTCCTCGGCTCTTCGGCTGCCATCTGGGGCGGTTGGCTAGAGCGAGTGGGTCCTCGCAAAGCGGGCGTAGTGTCCGCGCTGTGCTGGTGCGGTGGTATGCTGTTCTCGGCGCTAGGCGTCTATATGCATCAATTCTGGATGATGATTGTCGGCTCAGGCATTATTGGCGGCATTGGCCTAGGTTTAGGATATATCTCACCCGTGTCAACCTTGATCAAATGGTTTCCCGACCGTCGCGGCATGGCAACAGGTATGGCGATCATGGGCTTTGGTGGTGGCGCAATGATTGGGTCGCCGCTTGCTGCTGACCTCATGAAATACTTTGCCACACCGACCGATGTAGGCGTGATGCAAACATTTATCGTGATGGCGCTTGTGTACTTCGTCTTCATGATGGCAGGTGCGTTTGGTTACCGTGTCCCTGAGACGGGCTGGAAGCCAGAGGGTTGGACACCGCCACCTGCGCAAGTAAACAACGCCATGATTACTCAAAAACACGTACACGTAAGCAAGGTCTGGGGCATTCCCCAGTTTTGGTTGATTTGGATGGTGTTGACTATGAACGTGAGTGCGGGTATTGGCGTGATTGGCATGGCTTCGCCCATGCTGCAAGAAATGTTTGGTGGCTCACTGATTGGTGTAGCTAAAAAATTTGGTGAGCTAGATAAAGCACAACTTACAGCTATTGCTGGCGTGGCTGCTGGCTTTGCAGCGTTGATTAGCTTGTTCAATATTGCAGGGCGTTTCTTTTGGGCGACGCTATCGGACAAGTTGGGTCGCAAATTGACGTACGTGGTGTTTTTTGTGCTCGGCGGTTTGATGTACTTTAGTATTCCTAGTAGCGCAGCAGCAGGCAATATCGCACTTTTTGTGGGCGCGGTTTGCGTGATTTTGTCTATGTATGGCGGCGGTTTTGCAACTGTGCCCGCTTACCTTGCGGACATCTTTGGTACGCAAATGGTGGGTGCGATTCATGGCCGTTTATTGACGGCTTGGGCAACCGCAGGCATCATAGGCCCTGTGGTGGTGAACTACATGCGCGAGTACCAATTAGGGCTTGGCATCCCACGCGAACAGGTCTACAACCAAACCATGTACATCTTGGTCGGTATGCTTGTCATCGGATTGATTTGTAATTTGCTTGTTAAACCCCTCGATAACAAGTGGTTTATGACCGACGCTGAGTTAGCTGAAGAAAAACGTCTTGCCCACGAAAAGATGGCGGCATCTGAAGTGGGCGTTTCGACGGGTGGCGCTGATGTCGTGAACCCTGCTGTCGTGGTGTTTGCTTGGTTGGCAGTTGGCATTCCATTGGCTTGGGGTGTGTACCGTACGATGCAAAGCGTGGCTAAATTTTTCGCCTAATTTGGCCAAATTGATTTAGGTCAACCATAGAGGGGCAGCGCTTGTGCACAATGAGCGTTGCCCCGATTTTTTTGGCTTTTTGCTTTCAGACTTTGAATCTCTAGGAAACGTATGCCCTCCTCCACGTCCAGCACTGTTCTAGCCACTCCTGACGCCATGCGCGCCAAGATGAAGCGTTTGGCCAAGCTCAAAGGCCGCCAAACCGACACGGATTCGCTCGTTGCCGTTCGCGCCTTGATAGGTGAGCGTCCTAGCACGGGCTATCCGCGAGATATGTTGATTGAGTACTTGCACAAGTTGCAAGATGCTCACCGCGGTTTGCAGGAAGGGCATTTGGTCGCACTCGCCAAAGAGATGAATATCCCCATGGCTGAGGTGTATGAGGTTGCGACTTTCTATCACCACTTCGAAGTTTTGCGCGAAGGCGATGCCGCCGCTGGCATCACCGTTCGTGTGTGCGATAGCTTGTCTTGCGAAATGGCAGGCGCTAAAGATTTGATGGCACGTTTGCCTGCTATTTTGGGGAGTGCGGATGTCAAAGTAATTGCAGCACCTTGCCTTGGTCGTTGCGAGCAAGCGCCTGTGGTGGCTGTGCATCAAAACCCGATTGCAAACGCGACGGTTGATGCGGTCGTTGCCGCTGTCAAAGCGGGTAAGACCACGCACGCGCAGTCCGATCAAGATTTGGAATACATCGACTACGCTGCCTATAACGCGGCAGGTGGCTACAAACTCTTGGCTGGCTTAGATATCGAAGCCACGATCAAAATCATGGAAGATTCTGGTCTGCGTGGCCTTGGCGGCGCGGGCTTTCCTTCTGGTCGCAAATGGCGCATCGTGAAGGGCCAAATGGGCGAGAAGCTGATGGCGATCAACATCGACGAAGGCGAGCCAGGCACATTTAAAGACCGCACGTACCTAGAGCGCGATCCGCATCGTTTTTTAGAAGGCATGTTGATTGCGGCACAGGTCGTGGGCATTCAAACTTGCTATATCTATTTGCGTGACGAATACCACGGCTGCCGTGAAATCTTAGAGCGCGAAGTAGTAAGCCTGCAGGCCATGCCACCAAAGGCTTTGCAGGGTGCCCTGCCCACGATCCATATCCGGCGCGGCGCGGGAGCCTACATCTGCGGCGAAGAGTCCGCCATGATTGAAAGCATCGAGGGTAAGCGCGGCGAGCCACGTATGCGTCCACCGTTTATTGCCGAGGTGGGACTGTTTGGCAAGCCGACCCTAGAGCACAACTTCGAGACGCTCTATTGGGTGCGCGAGATTTTAGAAAAAGGCGCGAGTTGGTTCACCAGTCACGGAGCCAACGGACGTAAGGGGCTGCGCTCATTTAGCGTGTCTGGCCGCGTTAAAAAACCTGGTGTCAAACTCGCGCCAGCGGGTATCACTTTGACGGAGTTGGTTGATCAATATTGCGGCGGCATGATGGACGGACATGAGCTCTACGCCTACCTGCCGGGCGGCGCATCGGGCGGCATCTTGCCCGCTTCGCTTGCCAATATCCCACTCGATTTCGACACGCTGCAACCTTATGGCTGCTTTATTGGTTCTGCCGCGGTGATGGTGATGAGCCAACATGACAAAGCTCGCGACGCAGCGCTCAACATCATGAAATTCTTCGAGCACGAGAGCTGCGGTCAATGCACGCCATGCCGCGTGGGAACAAGCAAAGCGGCCAAGCTGATGGAAGCCAAAACATGGGATAGCGAAACATTAGAAGATTTGGCGGTCGTCATGGGCGACGCGTCGATTTGCGGACTCGGGCAAGCAGCGCCGAACCCGATTCGCTCGATTCAAAAACACTTCGCTCACGAGATCAATTAATTGGGGACAGACCCTAATTAATTTGGAGAACCATCATGACAGAACAAACGATTCACTTCACGCTAGACGGCAAGGCCATTGAAGCACTCAACGGCGAATCCATCCTGAACGCCGCTAAGCGACACGGTGTTGATATTCCGCATCTTTGCTACAAAGACGGCTACCGCGCGGATGGCAATTGCCGTGCTTGCGTCGTTGAGATTAAAGGCGAACGCGTGCTCGCACCAAGCTGCTGCCGCAATGCCACGGCGGGTATGGAAGTACAAGCTGAATCACCGCGAGCTGTGAAGAGTCAAAAGATGGTGCTGGAGATGCTTTTATCCGATATGCCAGATCAAGGCTACAAGTGGAATGATTCTGCGCAAGATGAAATTCCAAAAGACATTAAAGCCATCGGCCAACACGGCGAGCTCTCCGCTTGGGCTGACGAGATGGACGTGGTGGTACGCCCTGAGCTGCGTGCTATTGGACGCATGACGGGCAAAGATGCAGCCTCACACACGAGTACGTGGAGCGACGCCAGCCACCCCGCGATGCTGGTCAATTTGGATGCGTGCATTCAGTGCACACGCTGCGTTCGCGCTTGCCGCGAAGAGCAGGTCAACGACGTGATTGGCTACGCCATGCGCGGCTCGCATAGCAAGATCGTGTTCGACCTTGACGACCCAATGCAAGAGTCCACCTGCGTGGCTTGCGGCGAATGCGTGCAAGCTTGCCCCACGGGTGCGCTCATGCCTAAGACCTTGGTGGGCTCACAAAAAGTCGATCGCGAAGTTGATTCCGTGTGCCCGTTCTGCGGTGTGGGTTGCCAGATTACCTACAAAGTGAAAGACGAAAAAATTGTCGCCGTCGATGGTCGCGATGGCCCTGCTAACCATGATAGGTTGTGTGTCAAAGGGCGCTTCGGTTTTGATTACGCGCACCATGCAGGACGGCTCACCAAGCCGCTGATTCGCAAAGCGGGCGTGGCCAAAGATCCGTCTATCTTGGATAAACAGGAAAAGGAAATATCGGATATCTTCCGCGAAGCAACGTGGGAAGAGGCACTCGACTTTGCAGCAGGTGGACTGCTCAAACTCAAGCAACAATATGGCCTCAAAGCCTTGTCTGGCTTTGGTTCCGCCAAGGGTAGCAACGAAGAAGCGTACCTGTTCCAAAAGCTCGTGCGTACGGGTTTTGGTTCCAATAATGTGGACCATTGCACGCGTTTGTGTCATGCGTCTAGCGTAGCGGCGCTGCTTGAGGGCGTAGGCTCCGGCGCGGTATCGAATCAAGTCAATGACGTGGAGCACTCCGAGCTTGTGATGGTGATTGGCTCGAACCCCACCGCCAATCACCCCGTCGCGGCAACGTGGATGAAGAACGCAGCGAAGAAGGGAACAAAAATTGTTCTCGCCGATCCACGCATTACCGACATTGGTAAGCACGCTTGGCGCACCATGCAGTTTAAGGCTGATAGCGATGTGGCGATGCTGAACGCCATGATCCATGTTGTGATTGAAGAAGGCTTGGTCAACGAGGCTTTCATTCGTGACCGTGCGAACAATTTTGAAGCACTCAAGGAAAACGTAAAGGGCTACAGCCCCGAACTGATGGCGCCGATTTGCGGCATTCCAGCCGAGACGCTACGCGAAGTGGCGCGCGCTTTTGCGACCGCCAAATCAGCTATGATTTTGTGGGGCATGGGTGTTAGCCAGCACGTTCACGGTACGGATAATGCGCGCTGCTTGATTGCGCTCGTCACAGTGACAGGTCAAATTGGTAAGCCAGGTTCTGGACTGCATCCACTGCGCGGTCAAAACAATGTGCAGGGAGCGTCCGATGCGGGCTTGATCCCGATGATGTTCCCGAACTACCAACGCGTGGACAACGCTGCTGCGCACGCTTGGTTTGAAGATTTTTGGGGTACAAAATTAGACAGCAAGCCTGGCCTCACGGTCGTTGAAACGATGGCTGCTGCGCTCTTTGAAGACAGCAACCCTGCCAAGATTCACGGCATGTTTGTCGAGGGTGAAAACCCCGCGATGAGCGATCCCGATTTGAATCACGCACGTCACGCCATGGCCGAGCTCAAGCATTTCGTCGTGCAAGATATTTTTATGACTGAGACCGCGTGGCTGGCGGACGTGATTCTTCCCGCCTCTGCTTGGCCAGAAAAAACAGGCACAGCGTCCAACACCGACCGCATGGTGCAACTGGGCAAGCAAGCGATCAAACCGCCAGGCGATGCGCGGCAAGACTTGTGGATCTTGCAGCAGATCGCACGCCGCATGGGACTGGGTTGGACGTACATGAGCGAAGCCTCTTTTGCAGGTGATGGACACGCCGATCAATCGGGTGCGGCCAATGTGTACGAGGAAATGCGCCAAGCCATGCACGCCGCGCTATCGGGCATCACGTGGGAGCGTTTGCAGCGTGACTCTAGCGTGACCTATCCATGTCTCACGGCAGAAGACCCTGGCAGCCCGACGATCTTTATCAAAGATTTTCCAACGGCTGACGGCCGCGTCAAACTCGTGCCAGCGGACATCATTCCTGCGAATGAGAGGCCAGATGCCGAGTACCCGATGGTGTTGATTACGGGTCGTCAACTCGAGCACTGGCATACAGGATCGATGACGCGCCGCGCAACGGTGCTGGACGCGATTGAGCCAATGGCAACCGTATCGATGAACGGCGCAGAGATGGCAAAGCATGGACTCAAAGCAGGCGACGTGGTGACGATCGAATCGCGCCGAGGCGAGATCGCGATTCATGTGCGCCAAGACGACGGCACGCCAACGGGCGTGGTGTTCATTCCGTTTGCGTACTACGAAGCGGCAGCGAACAAGCTCACCAATGCAGCCTACGACCCCGTGGCAAAAATCCCCGAGTTCAAATACTGCGCCGTTCGCGTGGCCAAGGGCGGCGATATGGCGACTGAGTTTGGGTTTATGGAAGCGGTCGCTTAAGTCGCTCCTGTATGACGGCGCCATTCCTCACCGAGGCTCGCGCCCCGCTCACGCAAAGCATCGTCGCGACTAACGAAGCAGGCGAACAAGAGGCTGTCTCTATCCCTGCTGAGCGCTCACTCACGATGTACGTGGACAAGCGCGAAATCGTGACCTTGATGACGCTGGGCGTGAACCCAGAGCTCTTGGTGCTGGGCTACTTGCTCAATCAAAAGCTGATTGTTGCCGCATCTGATGTGGACTCCATCACAGTGGACTGGGAGGGCGCAGAGGAAGGCGGCGTTGCTGCCGTTAAAACCCACGCGGGCATTGCCGCAATTGAAGAACGAACATCGCGCCGCGTAGTCACCACGGGCTGCGGACAAGGCAGTATCTTTGGCGGACTCTTGGACGACATCGATGCGATCAAGTTACCAGATGCACGCTTGCCGCAAGCTGCATTGTTTGAGATTTTGAGTTTGATCCGCCAGCAGGACACGACCTACAAATCATCAGGCTCGGTGCATGGTTGTGCGCTGTTTCGTGTAGATTCGCAAACCAAAGCAGCGGCGCTTTTGCATCACGTCGAAGACGTGGGGAGGCACAATGCGCTGGACACGTTAGCGGGGTGGATGAGCCTGCAAGCCACATCCAATAAGGCTTCTACGAGTGCCGATTTGGCCGATCCGCATGATGCAAGCGCCGATTTAGTGCTCTACACCACAGGCAGATTGACGAGTGAAATGGTCATCAAATCCGCGCAAATGGGCGTGCCGTTTGTGGTCTCACGCAGCGGCATTACGCAGATGGGTTTTGATGTGGCCACGCGCCTTGGCCTTGGCACGATTGGACGAGCGCTGAATACGCGCTACCTTTGCTACACGGGTGCTGGCAAAATCGAGCGATGAAGCTCAAAAATATTTGGCAATCGGTTTTTAAAAACACGCTACGCGATCTGCGCTCGGGCGATCTCACCATGCTGATTGCCGCTGTGGCGTTAGCAGTCGGCGCACTTAGCTCGGTGAGTCTTTTTGCAGACAGACTTGCAGGGGCATTTGCCCGCGATGCCAAGCAGTTACTCGGCGGTGATGCGGTGGTGGTCAGTGACCAACCAACGCCGCCATTGATTATTGCTTTGGCAAAGCAGTATGGCCTGCAGACCACGTCCACATTGACTTTCGCCACGATGGCATCCACGAGCGATGGTGCCAAACTGGTCGGGCTCAAATCTGTGCAAAGCGGCTATCCATTGCGCGGTAATCTCAAAATTGACGATGGAGCGGTGACAAAAGCCATTCCAAATGCGGGCGAGGTGTGGGTGGAAAACTCGTTGCTTGCGGCTCTCCATGTGCAGATGGGTAGCGAGCTGATACTTGGCGAATCACATTTCAAAATCACGCACATCGTGGTGTCAGAACCCGATCGTGGCATGGGCTTTTTAAACTTTGCACCGCGTGTGATGCTGAATGCAGCAGACCTTGCTGCCACGCAGCTCATTCAGCCTGCAAGCCGCGTCACGTATAGGTTTTCCGTGACGGGCGATAAAACAGCAAGCTTTAACAAAGACGTGCTGACGCTTTTGCCAACGATCAAAGGCGTGCGGCTGGATTCGCTGGAATCGGGTCGCCCCGAGACGCGACAAATTTTGGACAACACCGAAAAGTTTTTGAACTTAGTCGCGCTCTTGTGTGCCTTGGTGTGCGCGGCAGCGGTGGCGATTGCGGCACGCGCCTTTGCAGCCAAGCGCATTGACGACTGTGCGCTTAGGCGCGTGCTCGGGCAATCTCAAGCACACATTGCCACAGGTTTTGCGCTAGAGTTTTTAATGGTCGGTCTTGTTGCAAGCCTTATTGGCTGTGGCCTAGGGCTTGGGCTGCATCAAGTGTTTGTGTCAGTACTCGCGCAAGTGATGGAGACTGATTTACCTGCTGCGAGTTTGTGGCCGCTGGTGTTTGGCGTGGGCGTGGGCGTGACGCTCTTGCTTGGATTTGGATTGCCGCCCGTGCTGCAATTGGCGGGTACGCCGCCCCTGCGCGTGCTGCGCCGTGACGTGGGCGAGATTAAAGCCGCGTCGCTCTTCACGCTCTTAATTGGAGTGGCAGGCTTTGTGGCTCTGCTCTTAGTTGCTAGCAAAGATGTGATGCTCGGACTCATGACCACGGGCGGCTTTGCGGTAGCACTCATACTCTTTGCTGGGCTTGCATACGCGCTTTTATTGCTGCTTGGTCGTTTGCAAGCACGCGGCGTGATGAGGTCTCAAACGCTCAGGCTTGCCACTCGCCAAGTGCTCGCGCACCGCGTTCAAACTACGGTGCAAGTAGCTAGCTTGTCGATTGGTCTCTTAGCGCTGTTCCTGCTCATTTTGCTCCGTAGTGATTTGCTGGCCAATTGGCAAAAAGCCAAACCCATGGATGCGCCCAATCGTATGGTGATAAACGTCTTGCCAGAACAAGCAGATGCCTTTAAAGCCACGCTGGATAAGGCTTCCACGAGTGCCACGATCGCTAAAAACTATGACTGGTTTCCCATGATTCGTGGACGTTTGATCGCAGTGAACGACGCACCCGTGAGCAGTGCACAGTTTGATGACGACCGCGCCAAGCGCTTAGTCGAGCGCGAGTTCAATTTGTCCAATACAGCAACTCTACCTGCGCACAACCAGTTGGCAGGCGGGCAGTGGACGAACAACGAGGACGGCGCCATTAGCGTAGAGGAAGGCTTGGCAAAAACACTCAGACTTAAGCTGGGCGACCGTTTGCGTTTTGATGTGGCAGGCGTGCAAGTCGAGTCAAAAATCACGTCCTTGCGCAAAGTCGATTGGCAATCCATGCGCGCTAACTTTTTTGTGCTCTATCCCAAATCGGCCATGCCTGATTTTCCTGTGACTTATCTCGCTGCATTTAAAACAGCCTCTGCTTTGCAGGCCACGACAGATAAGGCTTCCGAGAGCTACGTCTTCGACAATCAATTGGTACAAGCCTTCCCGAACATCACCTTGATTGACCTCACGCAAAGCATTAACGAGCTGGGCAACGTGATTGGTAAAGTGACGCGAGCAGTGGAAAGCCTCTTTGCCTTCACGCTGGCTGCAGGCGTGCTGGTGTTGCTTGCCACGCTTTATTCCACGGGAAGCCATACCCAGCGTGACTTTGCGCTGATGCGGGCGCTGGGCGCATCGCGCAAGCAACTACGCCGCGTGCAAGCTTTTCAGCTTGCGGGTATAGGCGCGTTATCTGGATTTTTAGCTGCAAGCGTTGCGTTGGCGTTGGCGTGGGCGCTGGCTAAATGGGTTTTTAATTTCGAGTGGACACTCTCGCCAGTCTTGCCAGTCGTGGGTTTGCTGGTGGGCGCGGTACTTACGCTCGCTATTGGTTGGTGGGCATTGCGCGGGATTTTGAATCAACCCGTGATGCAGAGTTTGCGGTCAGCGGAGTAAGTGCGCGTGAGTGCTTGGGATTAAATTACTGATTCACCCAGCAAGGGTAGCAAGTGTCTAACTCACCTAGGCTTAAATCAAAATATTGCTTACCTGTGTAGCCCGCAAACCCAGAGAGCAATGGCCGCAATGCCTTTGCATTCGATAATTTTTCATTTAATAGCTCAAAACAAAAATGCTCGGCGATTTCCATTGTTCTGTCATTCGACTTGAAATAGGCGGGGATTAAATATTGGCTACAGAATTCTTTTGTAGTGTAGAAAAATCGCAAATCCACCCAAGGTCTTAATGCATCGCCCTCCCAGTGGTATTGCCAAAACATATCAGTCACATTATTTTGTTTGATCATTTGCCAGATGGCCTCGAAATTTCGGCAGTAGATTTTCCCTGTGCATTTAAAAAATTGAGTTTCCTCTTTTAAAAATTCAGAATGATCTAAAGCAAATTTAATCAGCAGACCCTCGCCAAACCCTTTACCTCTTAGTTTGATTTGTTCATCATTTTGTTGATAGTGGATCTGCTCTACGGCGACATTCATTTGCTGTAGAAGAATAAGCTCTTCATCATTGAGTAGGCGATGACTGGTCGCGTCAGCAAGCACTATTTTTTCTATGCCTTGTGCAGCCCAAAAATATACAGCGGCCTTTGCTGTGACGTAGCGTGCAGCAATATTTGTCATTTGCATAAATGGCACATCTTTTGGGGGTGCCGTCGCAGTGGTGATGAGGACCGTTCTTGTCATTGCTCGAATCGTTTACGTAGCAAACGCAGCGCAATCACAAAAGCAATTGCAGCCACTGCAATCAGTACACTGAGGTTGAGTAGCACATGTTCTGGCCAAGCCCCTAGAAATAAGGGGCGCACGAGGTTGACGGCTGCCGTCAGCGGCATGTATTCGGTGATGATTTGCGCGGCTTTGGGGAGTTGCTCGCGCGGAAAGAATCCACCTGCCATAAACATCATGGGCGTTAAAAACAGCGTCATATAAAACGCAAAAAAGTCGTAGCCTTTGGCGAGTGCCGTAAAGATCATTCCCATGCTGGAGAAGGTGAGCGCCACTAACGCCAGCACGGGCAAGACAAACACCATGTGCCACGTGAGCGTGTGCCCACCCATGAGCAATAGCGCCATCATCACCAGCAAAATAATCGCGGCAGCAAAAAGGCCTTTAAATGCCGCCCAGACGATTTCGCCCAGCACGATGTCGTCGATGATGACGGCGGCGTTCAAAATGCCATGCCATGTTTTTTGATGGTCTAAGCGCGAATACGCTGAGTAGAGCGCCTCGAAACTTGCCGAGTTCATGGTGCTCATGCAGATTAATCCACTGGCGATAAATACGAAATACGGCACCGTGCCAAAGGGCGTTTGCACGTTGCCCACCAACGCACCGAGTCCGTAGCCAAAGGCGAGCAGGGCAATGAGTGGCTCGGCAATGTGCGAGACGAGACTGCCCCACATTTGCTTGCGCCAGACTAAAAAATTGCGCCGCCAGACAGAAATCCAACGAGTGGAGAGGAGAACATTTTTCATGAATCCATCCTGATTTGACGACCTGTGTATTTGAAGAACAAGTCTTCCAAATTGCTGCGGCGCTTCAGCACGCCAACACCTTCGATGTCCTCGGTAATCTCGGGCGGCAGGTGCTCGGCAATTAAGCTGCGCGGTGTGCCTTCAATGAGTTTTTTGCCGTGGTCAATCATGCACAGTCGTGAGCAGAGTCGTTCGGCCTCGTCCATAAAGTGTGTGGTCAAGAGAATCGACATGCCCGTTGCTAGCAACTCGCGCAATCGTTCCCACATCAGATGCCGCGCTTGCGGATCGAGCCCTGTGGTGGGCTCGTCCAGCACTAGGAGCTGTGGCTCGTTGACGAGGGCGCGTGCCAGCGACAAGCGCCGCTTCATGCCGCCAGAGAGCTCGCCAGGCCGTGCTTTGGCTTTGTGCGTGAGGGCGGCGAAGTCAAGTAACTTGGGGATGCGTTCGCGAATCAAGCCATCCGCCATGCCGTAGTAGCGACCATAGGCGAGGATGTTTTCTTCGCAGGAAAAATCAGGATCTAAGGTGTCAAATTGGCTGACCACGCCCATGCGTGCTTTGATGGCGAGTAGATTGCTGGGAACGTCCAATCCGAATGCGGTGACAGAGCCGCTATCAGCGTGGGTTTGACCTAGGCAGATTTTGAGCGTGGTGGTTTTGCCTGCGCCGTTGGGACCGATGATGCCGAAGCATTCGCCCTTCGCGATGTGAAAGGAGAGGTCATCGACCACGCGGTTAGCACCGTAGTGCTTAACGAGATGCTGAGCTTGAAAAAGTGGAGTCATGTTTAAATTTTATAAAGCCAACGCAGCGACACCTAGCGCAATCAGGCAAGCACCTGCGATGCGTGCTTTTCGGTCACCCTCGCCCAGCAAATGTCCGCCAATCAAGGCCGCAAAGAGCATAGAGACTTCACGCGCCGGTGCCACGTGCGAGAGCGGTGCAATCTGTACGGCATAGAGCACGAGCGTGTAGCCTATTGAGCCAGCCACGGCGACAAAGAGACATGGCTTCCAGTAGGTCTTCCAAACGGGGAGCAGCGTATGCCTGTCCTTCCAAACCAGCGGTAGGTAGAGCGGAATGCGAATGAAATTACTCATGTAATCCAACAAGATAGGGCTGATGAGCAAGAACTTGACCGCATAGCCGTCAATTGCCGTGTAGCTAGCAATCCACAGACCTGTGACCAAGCCGTAAATCAAACCCAATTTTAGTTTTTGCGATTCGGCTGGATTATGTGCATGTGTGGCTCGTTGCCAAATCTTTGCGCCACCAGCAATCAAAAACACGCCCGAGACTACGCCTAGCAAGCCTGCCAGCCCAAGTGGGGTAAGGCTTTCGCCCATCCACAAAATAGCGGCGCTGGCAGATAAAACAGGGCCCGAGCCACGCGCCACGGGATACACCACGGTCAGATCAGCGACGCGGTAGCCTTTGAGCAGGAACACGTAATAGCCGACGTGCGCGACCGCGCTCCAAAACATAAACCACCACTCGCGCTGCCCCCACGTGGGTACAAGGTCCCAGCCAAGATAGAGACCGAGTGGTGCCCAAAACAGCATAAGGAAAATGCACGAGAGTAGCCCAAATCTGGCATCGCCGCCTGCGCGTTTGGCATAAAAATTCCAAGTGGCGTGGATGATTGCCGCAAGGACGACAAGCGCGAGTGCTGAAAGCGGCACTAGTGGAAGCCTTGCTGGATATGGCCTAGCGGCCCATTAAGGATAAAAACTCGTGACGCAGTGTGGCGTTATTTAAGAAGCTGCCACGCATGACCGAATTAATCATTTTGCTGTCCATGTCTTTGACGCCGCGCCAGTTCATGCAAAAGTGGCTGGCTTCCATGACAAGAGCGAGTCCATCGGGGCGCGTTTTTTCTTCAATCAAATCTGCCAGTTGTACAACCGCTTCTTCTTGAATTTGCGGCCGCCCGAGCACCCACTCTGCAAGCCGTGCGTACTTGGAGAGGCCAATCACATTCGTGTCTTGATTCGGCATCACGCCAATCCAAATTTTGCCAATGACAGGACAGAAATGATGGCTGCAAGCACTGCGCACGGTGATCGGGCCCACAATCATCAGCTCGTTTAGGTGCGAGGCGTTTGGAAACTCGGTAATGATCGGCGGAGCAATATAGCGCCCTTTGAACACTTCGTTCACGTACATTTTGGCGACGCGCCTTGCGGTGTTCTTGGTGTTGTGATCGTGCTCGGTGTCGATGATGAGGCTGGACAAAACGCCTTGCATTTTTTCAGTGACTTCGTCTAGCAGTGCGTCAAGCTCACCATCCTTGATGAACTCGGCAATGTTGTCGTTGGCAAAGGCACGCTTCTTAGCAGCGGCGATGCGTTCGCGGATTTTGGTGGAGACAGGCGTGCCAATGTCGGCAGCGTTATTCGCAGTTGTGGTGGCAGGTAAAGTCATGCCGCTAATTATGCAGTCAGCGCGGTCTTCATTTTCTTCATCGCCGCCACTTCAATCTGCCGAATACGCTCGGCGCTCACGCCGTACTCTGCCGCCAGATCGTGCAAGGTCATGCCGCCCGTGCCGTTGTCGTTAACCTTGAGCCAGCGCTCAGTCACGATGCGGCGACTACGCTCATCCAGCGCGGCCAGAGCACTTGCTACGCCGTCGGTTGCCATCGTGTCGCGCTCGTTGTTCTCAAGCGTTTGTACAGGGTCAAAACGCTCGTCGCTGAGGTAGTGGATCGGTCCATAAGCTTCGTCATCGCTATCGCTGGTGGGGTCAATCACCACATCACCACCCGACATGCGGCGCTCCATCTCGCGCACTTCGTCTTGTTTGACGTTGAGCTTCTTAGCCATTGCCGCCACGTCTTTGTTGCTCAGCGTTGTGCGCTCGGCAATACCTGCAGTCTCAGTGCCTTCGGCGTTCAATTCATACATTTCGTCGCGCGCATCCGCAATCAGCGCTTGCTTCATGGAGCGCAGATTAAAGAACAGTTTGCGCTGTCCTTTGGTGGTTGCCACCTTGACCATGCGCCAATTTTTGATGATGTACTCGTGAATTTCGGCCTTAATCCAATGCATGGCGTAGCTCACCAAACGCACGCCCATCGTGGGGTCGAAGCGTTTCACCGCCTTCATGAGGCCGACATTGCCTTCTTGAATTAAGTCAGCGTGCGGCAAGCCATACCCGAGGTATTGCCGCGACACCGACACCACCACACGCAAGTGCGACAGCACGAGTTTGCGAGCAGCCTCTAGGTCGCCTGATGCTTTGAGTGAAGTCGCGAACTGCTGCTCCTCCTCCAGAGTTAGCAGGGGCAAGTTGTGGATAGCCGAGATATAGGCTTCCAAATTGCCCAAGGGCGGAATCAAACCCCACGATTTAACAGGGGCTGTGAGGGCGAGTGCTTGTGATGTCATAAATTCTCCTAAAACATGAAATGCAAGGGAAAACCCGAGCATATACCAAAAATTAGCACTCTACAAGTGAGAGTGCTAATTTTGCGATGAATAGGCGAAAAATGAGTGTGAAGTGTCAGGGCTCCATCATCCGTGCAGGAAACCGTCTCTCCACAAACAAATGGGCAACATCCTTCAAGCTGAGGTAGTGCTCCGCTTTGCCTTGCTTGCCAATTATCTTTAGCAAAACAGGCCATTCCTGATCCATCAGCTTACGGTCGATTGCGCGGCGATGGCCAGCGGCACGCTCAAAATTTGCATCCATCATGCGGGTGATTTCAGCAAGGTTGAGGCCACGCTCGGCGTTGCCATCCGTGTCTAATTTGTCGCTGGCAAATTCATCTAGTCGCGCCAATTGGGCGGCGTCGATATTGGCGTTTTCATCCAAGATACCCGAACCCGATCCATGCTTGTTTAAAGGCCCGCTGCGCAGTTCGTTCAAACGCACGCCGCCCATAGCGTTGCGCCACACTTGCCGAGGACTGAGACCGTTGGCAATCAAAGCGACGCCTTGAATAGCAACGCCTGGCACTTTTGGATGGCCATCGCCTTTGGAGGCCACATCCACAATGACGCGAGCGATTTCGCCCAAGGGGACTTTGTCGTCGGGTACTTTCCCTTGCGCAACTAAAGCGCGTAAGAACGGGCAGGGGTTGCCCTCGGAGACGGTGACTGGCTGAGATGTGCTGGACATGAGGGTTCCTGAATGAATGGCGGCTACCACTTAACGCCAAGTTTGATAAACAGCTTGGACAGCACAAACAGCGGCCCGACCCACAGGTATTGAATGTCTTCAAAGAATGAGGGCTTTTTACCCTCTAACTTGTGACCAATGAATTGCAAAATCCATGCGCCAACAAACACGGCGACCGAGACCGTGACTAACTGCGCGCCCAGCGCTTGGATGACCCACAGCATCACCGCCGACCACACGAGCATGGTGATTAAAAATACGGCAGACAGCCTTGCGTAGTAAATGAAGCTGCCAGCTAAAAATGCGTACAGCACAAATGGATGGATGGCATAGAGCAAGCCCGACAGGCTGAGCGTGATGAGCGGTATGGCGATGAAGTGAATCAGCTCGTTCGTGCTGTTTTGGTGGCTCTCGCCGTAGTGGTTGATGAGGGTATCAACTTTGCGAATATCAGTCATGTCGTTACTTCCATTTCCAAAATTTGCCGCATAGGCCTCGGTAGATAAATGCTTGGCTGGGCTTGCTGGGCGCGCTGCCTGTGGGCTCAATTGAAACCGCTAACTCCGCCGCTGAAAAGAACACCGACTCAGAAGGCTCAGCCAGCGTTATTTTGCTCCATTTTTCATTGGGAATGGCAGCTACTGGAGCGACTTGCCCCTCCTTACTGATACGCCATAAATAAAGCGTTTGCTCAGTTGCTAGCGTGGGCAATTGAGCTTGCTGGAGCTCGACCACTGTGCCTTGGCGCAGGCTAGAGACAGTGAGGCCAGTTTTGCCTTCTGGCGTTGCCAAAACGCCCACATAGCTTTCGGGCAGCACGGCTTGCTGCTTGCTGAGTGACTGCATTTGCCACAGCACAGGAACTAAACCGCCCACGCCAAGACCAATCACCATCGCGCCTATGGGCAGCGGCATCAGAAGGTTCTGCCACCAAGTGCGCGCGGGCGCGGTAGCTGGAGGGGCGAGTTGGGTTTGCTTAGCAATGGACTGCCACAGCGACGCCTTTGGCTCTAAGCTTGGCAAAGCCATATGCAGTGGACCTAAGCGCTCAGACCAATCCGATACCGCTGCAGCCACGTTGGCGCGTGTTTGCATCACGGCTTCAAAGCGGTTGCGGGCATGGCCTTGCAGTGTGCCTAGCACATAGCTGGACGCTAATTTATCAACTAAAGATGGATGCTCATGCCATTTCATATGTGGTTCTCCATGCAGCCTTTAAGCCTTGCTAAACTGCGGCGCGTCCAGGCTTTAACCGTTCCCAGCGGGCGATGCATACGCGCTGCAATTTGGATGTGCGTCAGTCCATCGTAAAAAGCCAAAAGCATCGCTTGCCTTGGCCCGGCCTCTAACTGACTCATACAACCACCAAGCCTTGCGCCTTCTTGATTCGCGATGAGCTGCGGTAGCGGCGATGCGGATTCATCCTCCGCGTCGTGCGAGTGCTCGGTGCCTTTGTCATCTACCCAGAATAGCGGTGTCTCGGGTTTCTTTTTTCGTAGCGCATCAATGGCTCGGTTACGTGTCACCACACACAACCACGCCAAACTCAAGTTTTGACCAATCAGCCTTGGTACGGACTGATTCCAAATTTTGATGAAGACTTCTTGCGCCACATCTTCAGCCATCGCTCGGTCTTGTAAAACACGGTAAGCCACAGCCAGCAAGCGTTTGGCCGCTATGGCATAGAGCGCTTTGAACGCCACTGCATCACGCAAGCTAATGCGTGATAGCAGTCGTTCTATCTCTAGGCGTTCATCCATGCAACCAATACTACCCCATCAAATTATTTGACGAGATGCCAAACACCTGCTTTTCCGTCGCCGTTGCGGTCGCCAGCTTTGGCATCGCCCGCAAAGTAATACAGAGGCTTGCCTTTGACTGTCCACTGACGTGTGCCAGCAGAGTCGATCACGCCGTAGTCGCCTTTTGCGGTCGCACCAGCTGGGGCAACGTAGACGGGCCAGTTTGCGAGGCAAGGTCCAGCGCAATTGCTCTTGCCCATTTCGTCTTTATCAAAAGTGTAGACCGTGCGGCCAGCGGCATCGGCTAATGCGCCGTCTTTCATGACGGGCTGGGCTTGCACGCTAGCGGCAAGCAAGGCAAGCAATGAAAAGGCGGCAGTGGCTAAAAGTGTTTTTGTCTTCATGATGCATTTCCTTAAAAGTTAAAAAACTAAGAGGGCGTCAAAATGACGTCCCGCCTATAGAACGAGGTCACTTGTGATTTAGATGCAGCAGATGCAAAATAAATTTATAAATCTTAGAAGTCGCGCCAACCCGCATACAGTCGCGTGAGGGTTGTGATGCCGCAAAGCACAGCAAACCCATAGGCAAGCACCGCGAAGTGCTCTGGCAGCAGGCACATCAGCGCAAAAGAAAGCAAGGTCTCAAACGCCTCGGTGAGTCCACCAAGGTAAGTGATTGCTTTGCTGGGCGATGGCACATTCCCGCGCTTTGCTGCGATGCTGGCGTAGGCCAAAAAGCTGGAGGCCGTGCCCATAAAGGCAAACAGCAGCGTTGCAGCGGCGAGCGCGTTGGCAGCAGGATTGGCAATGGCAAACGCAAGCGGGATGCTGGCGTAGAAGATGATATCGAGTGTGATGTCTAAAAAGCCGCCTCGGTCAGTCGGTTTTGTGAGCCGTGCAACGGCGCCATCTAGCGCATCGAACGCACGTGAAATCAGCAGCAGTGCTAAGCCACTTAAAAAATAGCCATTTGCAATGAGGCCAGCACTACCCAGTCCTAACGCAAATCCAATCACGGTAAGGGTATCGGCCTGTAGGCCAAGCTGAGTGAGGCTCCGCGCGGCACTATCGACGCAAGGCTTGATGAGTATGGCTAGCGGGCGGTCTATCATGCGAAGCCTTATGCGGTGTGGTCTGCGTTAACTCAATAACGCGGTAGAGAACTCTCTTGCATCGAACGGCTGCAAATCTTCCAATGCCTCGCCCACGCCAATGAAGTAAACACGCGGTGCATGGGGCAATAGCGCAATCGCCGCTAGTACGCCGCCTTTGGCTGTGCCATCTAACTTGGTAATGATGAGTCCCGTGACGCCAATGGCGGCATCAAATGCTTTGAGCTGCGCAAGGGCGTTTTGTCCTGTGTTTCCATCTAATACGAGGAGCACTTCGTGCGGCGCGGCGCTATCCGCTTTTTGAATCACGCGTTTGATTTTGGTGAGCTCCGCCATCAAGTGCGCCTGCGTGGGCAAGCGACCTGCGGTGTCGGCAATGACAAGGCTTGTCCCACGTGCCTTGCCAGCCATCACCGCATCAAAACACACGCTGGACGGGTCGGCATTCTCTTGACTAATGATTTCGACTTTATTGCTTCCCAGTTTGTTTCGATCAGCCCACACAGCCAGCTGCTCGCGCGCGGCGGCACGAAAAGTGTCAGCGGCAGCCAATAAAACCGATGCGCCTTGGTTTGCAAAATGCCAAGTGAGTTTGCCGATACTCGTGGTTTTGCCAGCACCATTCACGCCTGCCACCATCATCACGGTAGGCTGCGAGGCCAATACCAGCTTGGTTTGCAGCGGTGCCAATAGATCTGTCATGGCATCTATCAGTAGCGCTTTAACTTGTAACGAGTTACTTGCTTTACTCGCTTTGACTCTCGCTTTGAGGTCATTTAATAGATGCTGGGTCGCGGCTACACCCGCATCACTCATCAAGAGAGCGGCTTCTAGTTCCTCAAAGAGAGCGTCGTCAATTTGCTTACCCGTAAACACTTCGGCAATGGCGCGGTTAGTTTTTTGCAGACCGCTTTTTAGCTTGGAAAAGAATGTGGCCATGTGTTTAAGCTTTCAAAACAACAGGCTTGGGTTTCGTATGAATGAGTTTGGTGGCGGCTTCCATATCACCCGATAGCAAAAACGGTACCGCCTCTAAGCTACGCGCGATAGATGCGTGAATCGCCTCTCGGTGCTCAGTCATCGGTTTTTGCAGCACCCAGTTGATGACTTCATCGCGCACGCCTGGGTGCCCGATGCCGATGCGTAGCCGCCAATAGTCGCTAGAGCCCAGTTTGGCGTGAATGTCGCGCAGACCATTGTGTCCTGCATGCCCGCCGCCAAACTTGATTTTGGCAAGACCTGGTGGAATGTCGAGTTCGTCGTGAACGACCAAAATCTCCTCGGGTTTGATTTTGTAAAAATTAGCCAAAGCGCCCACCGATTGACCTGAAAGGTTCATAAAGGTTTGCGGCTCCAAAAGCCAAAAGGCTTGACCACTCGAGTTGCCTCGGGCGACCAAGCCTTTGTAAGCTCTGTCCGAGTTAAGTGTTAGCTTTAGTTTGGTAGCCAAGGCTTCAAGCCACCAGAAACCCGCGTTGTGACGGGTTGCTTCGTACTCAAAGCCTGGGTTACCAAGGCCAACAAATAACTTAATCACGGGGAGTGATTATTTTTTAGCAGCAGGCGCTTTCTTCGCGGCAACGGCTTTCGCATCAGCCGCAGCAGGTACCGCAGCAGCGTCAGCTGCAGGCGCTTCTTCAGCAGCTTGAGCCACCACAGACACGATCACAGGGTCGTTGGTTCCGCGCTTGACCACTTTCACGCCTTTTGGCATGGTGAGGTCGGATGCGTGGAGGGAGACGCCTTTGGTCAATTTGCTGAGGTCAACAGCAATGAACTCTGGCAAATCGGCTGGTGAGCAAGTGATTTGCAGCTCGTTAATTACGTGCGTGATTAAGCAATTGTCAGTCTTGAATGCAGGCGATGTCTCTTGGCCCGAGAAGTGCAATGGCACTTTCATTTTGAGCTTCGTTCCTGCTTCGACGCGCTGGAAGTCAAGGTGCAAAACCAATTGGCGGAATGGGTGCATTTGAACGTTGCGCAGCAGCACTTTGCTGGTTTTACCGTTCAGTTCCATGTCGAGAATCGACGCATGGAAGGCTTCTTTTTTCAAGGCGTGCCACAAATCATTGTGATCCAGCTCGATTTGCACGGGAGCGGCTTCGCCTCCGTACACGACAGCGGGTGTGCGACCCGTAATGCGGAGACGGCGGCTCGCACCCGTACCCTGCAATGCACGCTCAAAAGCGGTAAATTTCATAATATTCTTCTTTAAAAGTTAAGGTTAAAAATTCAGAATCCACCGCGACCAGTGTGATTCTGCTTGTCTAGTTCCAGGTTCAAAAAATTGCCTACACTTAAAAAAGCGTTGGCGCGTCTTGCTCCGAGAACAAACTCATGACCGATTCGCCTTTGGCCATGCGCTGGATGGTTTCAGCCATCAGCGGGGCGACAGAGACTTGTCGGATTTTTTTGCAGGCTTTAGCAGCATCGCTAAGCGGAATCGTGTTCGTTACGACCACTTCGTCGAGCGCCGAACCTTGTATGCGTTCAATGGCAGGGCCAGAAAAAATCGGGTGTGTGCAATAGGCATAGACCTGCTTTGCACCACGCTCTTTCAGCACTTCAGCCGCTTTAACTAGCGTACCGGCAGTGTCAATCATGTCGTCCATGATGACGCAATTGCGGCCTTCAATTTCGCCAATCACGTGCATGACTTCAGATACATTGGCTTTAGGACGGCGCTTGTCGATGATGGCTAAATCGCAATTGAGTTGTTTGGCGAGTGCGCGGGCGCGAACCACGCCGCCCACATCGGGAGACACCACGATCAAGTCTTGATAATTTTTGGCGCGGAGGTCAGCCAGCAGCACAGGCGATGCGTAAATGTTGTCAACCGAAATATCAAAAAAGCCTTGGATTTGGTCAGCGTGCAAGTCCATCGTGAGTACGTGATCAACGCCGACGGTCTCTAGCAAATTGGCAATCACTTTGGCTGAAATCGGTACACGGCTTGAGCGTGGGCGGCGATCTTGGCGTGCGTACCCAAAGTAAGGAATGATGGCGGTGATGCGCTCTGCGGAAGAGCGCTTGAGCGCGTCCACCATGATGAGTAATTCCATCACGTTTTCGTTAGTCGGGGCGCAGGTCGATTGCACGACGAAGACATCGCGTGCACGAACGTTTTGTTTGATTTCAACCGTGACTTCGCCGTCAGAGAAGCGGCCCACATCGGCGGCGCCTAGCTTGGTGCCAAGGCACTTGGCGACTTCAGCAGCGAGTTCGGGGTTGGCGTTACCCGTAAAAACCAAAAAATCTGGATGGTGGCTTGACATAGCAGATCGGGTAAGTAGTTGGCGAAATCGACAGCGAGGGAGACGACTAAAACGTGGCAGGGGTGGAAGGATTCGAACCTTCGAGTGCTGGAATCAAAATCCAGTGCCTTAACCAACTTGGCGACACCCCTACGGTGTAATTCTGCTGCAAATCCTGCAAAACCAGCCAGCGGGTAAGCTGGGCGCAGTCGTTAGAGCATAGGTATCTGGAATCGGTGCAAAAACTGCACTTCCTGACCCCGTCATCCTGCCAATGAGTCCTTGGGCTTCAAACCACTCTAGCGCGGTCTGTATATCAGGACATATTGAGAGGGCAACTGGCTGCAAATCATTACAACCAAATGGCTCTAAATACTGCTGCGAGGCGTTTGATTCAGTCCATGCAGCAAAGCCTTCGATTGTAGCAGTTTTTGTATTTCGCGCCAAGACGGGGGAGGCAAAAACGCTGGGCGTGGAGACGCCGCTAGGTGGCTTGACGACCACAAATCGAGAGGCTATGGGCAGTTTTGAGAGGTCGATTGGCGAAATTTTTTCACCAATACCCTCAACCCAAGCGTCAACTTGGTACAAAAAGAAGGGTACATCGGCACCCAAGGTCATACCAATGGCGACCAGTTGATCCAGCGAAAGACCCGTTTGCCAAAGCTCGTTTAAGGCTAGTAGCGTGGTTGCGGCGTCCGACGAGCCGCCGCCCATGCCAGCTTCCGATGGAATGCGTTTTTCTAGCTTAATATGAGCCCCATCGGTCACACCTGTCTTGGCTTGCAGCGCAATCGCAGCCCGCACAGAGAGGTCGACTTTTGGTAAAGGCTTACCTGTTTCGTTGCTGAGATCGGCGCGTGTAATGCATCCATCCGTGGTGCGTTCAAAGTGCAACGTATCGCACCAGTCGATGCGCACAAACACCGATTGCAGCAAGTGATAACCGTCCGCGCGTCTGCCATTAATGTGCAAAAACAAATTGAGTTTTGCGGGCGCTTGGCGGGTCACGTTTGGCGAGTTGGTTTTTGTGAGCATCTAAAATTAGCGTCTTTATTTTGAATCTCGATTATGTACAAACTCGTTTTAATTCGTCACGGCGAATCCACTTGGAATTTAGAGAACCGCTTCACAGGCTGGACCGATGTTGACTTGACGCCACTGGGCTTAGAGCAAGCCAAAGCGGCTGGCCGCGTCCTCAAAGCCGAGGGTTTTGACTTTGACGTGACCTACACCAGCGTCTTAAAACGCGCAACGCGTACCTTGTGGCACTGCATGGATGAAATGGACAGGACGTGGCTACCCGTGGTGCATAGCTGGAGGCTCAATGAACGCCATTACGGTGGTTTGCAAGGTCTCAACAAAGCTGAGACAGCTAAAAAATACGGCGACGAGCAAGTGCTGATTTGGCGCAGAAGTTACAACACGCCGCCGCCCGTGCTCGACGCCAACGACCCACGCAGCGAGCGCAGTGATGTGCGTTACGCCAAACTAAAGCCCGAACAAATTCCACTGACCGAATGCCTAAAAGACACAGTGGCACGTGTGATGCCACTGTGGGAAGAGTCCATCGCTCCCGCCATCAAAGCAGGCAAGCGCGTGGTGATTGCAGCGCATGGCAACAGCATCCGAGCGCTCGTCAAATATCTGGATAACGTGTCCGATAACGACATCGTGGGTGTGAATATTCCGAATGGCAATCCATTGGTCTATGAGTTGGATAAAGATTTAAAGCCGATTGGCAAGCGGTATTTATTGCCAAATTAATTAAAACGGGACTCATGCAAGCCTTATTCTGCTTGGCTTGCAGGCCGATTACGTCGTAGTCGTCAGCTTATCCGCCCGCGCCTGCGCCTTTGAAAAATCGAGATCACCCGAGTAAATCGCGCGACCGCAAATCACGCCTTGAATGGCGGCGTCGTTGTCGTCGTTATGCGCAGCGCAAAGTGCATCAATGTCTTTCATGCCAGCTAGGCCTCCCGACGCAATCACAGGAATGGTGAGCGCCTGCGCCAATTTCACCGTTGCTTCAATGTTGATACCGCTTAGCATCCCGTCGCGTCCAATGTCGGTGTAGATGATGGACTCGACGCCGTAATCTTCAAATTTCTTGCCAAGGTCAATGACCTCGTGCCCCGAGAGCTTGCTCCAGCCATCGGTGGCGACCTTGCCGTCTTTTGCATCAAGTCCCACAATGATGTGGCCGCCAAACGCGATACAAGCTTCTTTGAGGAAGCCTGGATTTTTAACCGCCGCCGTACCAATGATGACGTAGCGCATACCTGCGTCAATGTATTTTTCAATGGTATCCATGTCACGAATACCACCCCCGAGTTGCACAGGAATGTCTTCGCCGACAACTTTAAGTATGGATTTGATCGCCGTGAAATTTTGTGGCTTACCTGCAAACGCGCCATTTAAATCGACCAAGTGCAAACGTCGCGCGCCCTTATCCAGCCAGCTTTGGGCCATAACGGCGGGATCTTCGCCGAAGGTGGTGGATTGGTTCATGTCGCCTTGTTTGAGGCGAACGCAGTGACCGTCTTTGAGGTCGATGGCAGGGATCAAAATCATGATCTAAGGTTTCCAGTTTAAAAAATTACGGTAAAGCGCAAGGCCTTGTTCTGCGCTTTTCTCTGGGTGAAATTGTGTCGCAAATAGGTTGTCTTTGGCAATAGCAGAAGCAAACATCGCGCCATATTGCGTCTTGCCTGCAATGTGCCGATGGTCTTTGGGCTTGGCATAAAAACTATGCACAAAATAAAAGTAACTGTCGTCGGGGACGCCCGCCCACACAGGATGTACAGCCCCGCCATGTTGAGTTTGCATCACGCGATTCCAACCCATTTGCGGCACTTTAAAACGTGAACCGTCGGCTTGCATTTGATTCGCCAGGTCAAACTTCAGCACTTCGCCTGCAATCAAACCAAGTGATGCCGTGCCTCTATTTTCAGAATCTTGAGAGTCACCTTCAGCGCTGTGATCTAACAACATTTGCATACCTACACACACGCCAAAGAGCGGTTTGCTTTTTGCGGCTTCCAGCAAGGACTCCATGAGTCCAGACGCTTTCAGCTCGCCCATGCAGTCTGGCATGGCGCCTTGACCTGGGAGCACGATACGCTCGGCAGCCCTTACCAGCTCTGGGCTTTGCGTGATGACAACTTCGTAACCTGAACCTTCGGCAGCAGCCTTGACCGCCTGCGACACCGAGCGCAAATTGCCCATGCCGTAATCCACCACGGCGACTGTTTTACTCATAGGCGTCCCGCGCTGATTACAGCGAGCCCTTCGTTGAAGGAATCACGCCAGCCGAGCGCGCGTCAAACTCTAGCGCCATGCGCAGCGCGCGGGCAAAAGCCTTGAACACGGTTTCGCACTGGTGATGCGCGTTTTCACCTTTGAGGTTGTCGATGTGTAGCGTGACAAAGGCATGATTACAAAAGCCTTGGAAGAATTCGTGCGCGAGCTGCACATCAAACGCACCAATTTGACTGGATTTAAACGACACATTCATCACAAGACCTGGACGCCCCGAGAAGTCGATAACGACTCGCGATAGAGCCTCGTCGAGCGGCACATAAGCATGACCATAACGGCGAATGCCTTTTTTATCGCCCACGGCTTTTGCTACGGCTTGCCCCAGCGTAATACCCACGTCTTCCACGGTGTGATGGCCGTCAATATGCAAGTCACCCTTAGCAACGATGTCGAGGTCAATCAAGCCATGACGCGCGATTTGATCCAGCATGTGGTCAAAAAATCCAATGCCTGTATTGAAGTTGGCTTTGCCCGTGCCGTCTAAGTTAACGCTCACGGTGATTTGGGTTTCCGCAGTGTTGCGGGCGACGGAGGCGGTGCGTGGTGTGGTCATAAATTTAATTGGGGAAAGACCCTAATTCTTTCAGTAGCAAAGTGTTTTCGTCAGGAGTGCCAACCGTGATGCGCAAACAATTGGCAAGCAATGGATGCATTTTAGAGACGTTCTTAACCAAAATGCCTGCCGCTTTGAGCTTGGAAAAAGTCGCGTCGGCATCTGTAAATCGAACCAAAATCATATTCGCATCGCTTTTGAATGGCGTGACCCCAGATAGCACTGCAAGCCCCGCCAATAGGCGCTCGCGCTCAGAGCATATCTGCACTGCTTGGTCTGCAAATACGTCTTTGTGTTGCAAGGCAAAGAGCGCACATTCGGCGTTTAAGCTGCTCACGTTATAGGGTGGGCGCAGTTTGTCGATTTGGTCAATCAGCACTTTGCTGCCCATCATGTAGCCAAGCCGCACGCCAGCCAGTCCAAACTTAGAGAGCGTGCGCATCAACAGAACGTTTTCATTGGCGCTTGGATTGGCGCGAATTTCATCCAGCCATGTGCTGCTTGAGAACGGCTGGTACGCTTCGTCAATTACGACTAAGCCACCATAAGCGTTACATCTCGTAATGATTTTTTTGATTGCACCAGCATCCCATAAATTGGCTGTTGGATTGTTTGGGTACGCAATGTAGGTAATTGCAGGTTTGTGGGCCGCAACGGCCGCCAGCATAGCTGCTTCGTCAAGCTCAAAATCTGCTGTGAGTGGAACTCCCACAAAGTCTAGTCCTTGCAATTGCGCACTCATTTCATACATCACAAAACCTGGCAATGGCGCGAGAATGGTGTTCTTGGGTTTATCTTTAGCCGTTAAACACGCCATCGCCAAAAGCGAAATTAATTCGTCTGAGCCGTTACCCAGCATGAGCTCGCAGCCAGCAGGCATAGCCACATAACTTTTAAGCGCTTGCTTCAGATCATCGACGCGCAGGGCAGGATAGCGATTGATGGAAACGGCTCCCAAAGCCACGCCCAGCTTGGCTTGTAGCAGGGGCGATAGCGTGTACGGATTTTCCATCGCATCCAGTTTGACCATGCCGCGCGAATCTTGTACCGCATACGCGTGCATGCCTTGCACGTCGGAGCGAATAAAAGTGAGAGGCGAAGGGGCAGTTTGGGAGGTCATACCTCGATTTTAGTGGGGTCGGCGTTTTGTTCTTGCTGCATCCGCCACATCTCAGCATAGCGCGCTTGATGGGCTAACAGCACCGCGTGGCTTCCACGCTCAATGATGCGGCCTTTGTCCATCACCAAAATTTCATGCGCATCAATCACGGTGGAGAGCCTGTGCGCAATCACGAGTGTGGTTTTGTTTTGCGTGAGGTTTTTGATCTCGGCTTGAATCGCACGTTCATTGGTCGTATCCAGTGCCGATGTCGCCTCGTCAAAAATCAAAATACTCGGATTTTTGAGCAGTGTTCTGGCAATTGCCACGCGCTGTTTTTCGCCACCCGACAGCTTGAGTCCGCGCTCGCCCACCATCGTGTCATAGCCTTTGGGCGTGCTGGCGATGAAGTTGTGGATGTGCGCAGCTTTGGCCGCCGACTCAATCTGCGCTTGGCTTGCCGAGGTATCACCATAGCCGATGTTGTACGCTACCGTGTCATTAAACAGGACAGTGTCTTGTGGCACGATGCCAATGGATTTGCGTAAGCTGGCTTGCGTCACGTCTTGGATATTTTGCCCATTGATGGTGATCGTGCCTGATTGAATATCGTAGAAGCGATAGAGTAGCCTTGCGAGCGTGGATTTGCCTGAACCCGATGCGCCCACCACGGCAACGGTTTTACCAGCAGGAATTTCAAAACTCACGTTGTGCAAAATGGGTCTGGCGGCTTCATATGCAAAATTGACACTCGTGAAAGCCACGCTGGGCGTGCCTTGCAGCTCGATGGGGGTGGCGGACGGCTTGTCGGCAATCTCACGCTCGCGCTCTAAAAGCACAAACATTTTGTCGAGGTCGGTCAAGCTTTGTTTGATTTCGCGGTACATCACGCCCAAAAAATTGAGCGGCAAATACAGTTGAATCATGAAGGCGTTCACCATCACCAAATCACCCAGCGTCATGCGCCCCGCAACCACGCCCTCGGTCGCTCGCCACAGCATGGCAATGAGTGCCACGGCAATGATGACTTGCTGCCCGATATTGAGCAACGAGAGCGTCGTTTGGCTCTTAATCGCCGCTTGCCGATAGCTGACCAAGCTCTTGTCGTAGCGCTGGGCTTCGTATTCCTCGTTATTGAAATACTTAACGGTCTCGTAATTGAGCAACGAGTCAATCGCCTTGCTATGCGCCGTCGAGTCCAGCTCATTCATCTTCTTGCGAAACTGTGTGCGCCACTCCGTCACAGTGATGGTGTAGGTGATGTAGAACACGAGTGCAATGCCTGTGATGATGGCGAACCACACATCAAACTTGACGGCAAGCAAGGTCAAGACCATTGCCATTTCAATCAAGGTCGGGACGATGCTGTAGAGCGAAAACGAAATCAGCGAATGCACGCCGCGTGTGCCGCGCTCGATGTCCCGTGTCATGCCGCCCGTTTGCCGCTCTAGGTGAAAGCGCAAGCTGAGGTTGTGTAAGTGCCGAAACACTTCAAGCGAAATGCTGCGAGCCGTGCCCTCCGTGGCTTTGGAGAAGATGAGTTCGCGCAGCTCGGTAAACAGCGACGTGCAGAGTCGAAGTGCGCCATAGGCCAAGAGCAGCGCCACGGGCACAACCAGCAGGGCACGCGCAGGCGTGATGGTCATGTCATCTACTAAAGTTTTGAGCAAAATAGGCACGCCCACGTTGGCCATTTTTGCCGCAACCATAAAAGCCAGCGCAAATCCTACGCGCCATTTGTAGCGCCACAAATACGGAAAGAGCCGCTGGAGCGTTGCCCAGTCGGAGCGCGGTGTATTGTTTGTTGGGATAGGCGGAGAGTCGGAAGTGTGATGGCGCATGAGAGTTTTGTGTGAACGGTGCCCGTGAAATATGATGGCGTTATTCGCTTATTCAATGTTTTAGTTAACTGATTGTCACTATGTCCAACGCAACACCTCCCGTAGCTACTCTTCCGCATGACAAAGAGTTGGTGCTTAAAGTTATTCCCATGCCAGCGGATTGCAACGCCAATGGTGACATCTTTGGTGGTTGGGTGATGGCACAGGTTGACTTGGCGGGCTCTGTTTTGCCAGCGCGGCGCGCGCAAGGGCGCATGGCGACGGTGGCGGTGAATGAGTTTATTTTTAAGCAACCCGTGCGTATTGGGGATTTGCTCTCGTTTTACTCGGAAATCACACGCGTGGGGCGCACATCCATTACGGTGCGTGTGGAGGTGTATGCCGAACGCATCCGTTCGCAAGGCTCATACATCAAAGTCACCGAGGCACAGCTCACCTATGTAGCGATTGATGACGATGGCAAACCAAGGGTGTTGCCAGCGCAGTGACACTCTTGTTATAATTCCAAGTCTTGGCCCGGTAGCTCAGTCGGTAGAGCAGAGGATTGAAAATCCTTGTGTCGGTGGTTCGATTCCGCCCCAGGCCACCAAAAAAACTTAAAAACCACTTTCGAGTGGTTTTTTCATTTGCGGATAATCAAGTGTGTGAAATATAAAAGGAAGGCTGGTCTATGAAAAAGATAGTGGTTCTTTTATGGATTTTATTAAGCTCGGTAGCCTTCGCCCAATCAAAAAACTTTGAAGGTTTTAGTTTGGCTATTGACTACTCACTCAATGCGATTACAGATAAGTCAACACCAGGCGGAACGGACACCAGTAATAGCGGTATTCCTAGCATTACGGCCGACTATTTGAAGGCGATCAATGCTCATTGGCTTATCGGTGTTTATGGAACGTACGACCTAGTGACCACGGATACTTCAGGCGCAGATCCTGATGCGCAACATCCGATTGAGGCTGGCGGGAAATTAGGCTATGCCTTGAATGACAAGTTAATGGCTTATGCCAAGCTTGGGTACTCGGGATCCAAATACTCATCTCCTGGCTACTATCAATGGCTTCATGGACCCAGTTATGGAATGGGGCTAGAGTATTTGCTAACCAAGCGCATGTTTACACGGGTTGAGTTCTCTCAACAAAACTACAAAAGTATTTACTGGAGTGATGGCTCTAAAGATAAAGTTTGGATTAATTCTTATGGGTTTTCTTTGGGCTGGCGTTTCTAGACGACATTTGCAAAGCCTTGTAAAGTGGTCAACGATCGCACGGCACGCATCGTTGTATAGTCATCTCAACTATTAAGGAAACCATCATGCGCACAACCACCAAAATTGTGATGTCAGGTCTTGTTGCATCGATTGCGCTAGCGGGTTGTGTCGTTGCGCCGCCGCAACCCGTCTATAACCCTCAGCCGCAGCCCGTGTATGCACCTGCACCTGCTGGCTATGTTTATACCCAGCCGATTGCGCCGCCACCTAATACTGTTTACGTGCAGCCAACTTACGCCGCCCCTGCTATTGGTTTTGTCTGGGCATTTCATCCGCAGTTTGGATATGGTTATTACCACCCACATCACGGCTGGGCACGTGGCTGGCGCTAAGCTGAACAAATTAAATTTTGAATGCTTCCAAAGCCTCAGGAGCGAATAGCTCTTGGGGCTTTCTTTTTTGCTTAGATAAACCTTGCTCGAAGTGATAGCGCGTAAAGGTCTCCAGAACCTTCACGTTTTTGTCTAGTCCAAAGGGCCACCAGTCACTGCCAAACTCGCGCTCGGTCTCCTCCACGTGGGCATTGAGCCATGGCAGCATGGCTTTAAGTGCTGCCGTTTCGCGCAAATCTTGATACGTCAAACGTTGTGCTTCGATAAAGGCTTTGGTGAGCGATTGCGCAATCCAGCGATTGGCCTCGTACACTTCGCGCCGCATCACAACAACGTGCATGATAGGGAAAATGCCCGTTTCACGAAAGTAATTTCGCTCGACCTCGGGATAGTTTTCAAACAGTCGTTTGACTTTGCCATCGCCCTTTAAAAAGCTTGATGGCGCACGTGCGGTGTAAAGGGCATCAAGCTCGCCGTCCGCCAACATTTGCGACAACGTTTGATGCTCGCCAATCGGGCTGACTTTGATGTTGGGCGGCAGCTCTAGCTTCATTTTTTCGATGCGCCCCGTTTCTTCCTCGCCGCCAAAAAGATAAGGCTGCGCATCCACAGGCACGCCGTAGTGGTCTTGCAAAATGCCACGTATCCACACGGGCGCGGTCATTTGGTATTCGGGACTGGCGATGCGTTTGCCAATTAATTCTTTTGGTTCTTTAATGCCACTATTGGCATTGACGTAAATGCACGAATGGCGAAAAAATCGCGACGGAAAAATCGGCAACGCCACAAACGGACGCTCGGGCTTATTGAGCGACACGCAGTACGACGAGAGCGACATTTCGCACACATCAAACTCTTGAAACCGCGCCATGCGAAAGAAGGTTTCTTCCACAGGCAAATTGAGGTAGTTGAGGTTGATGCCATCCACGCTGACCGTGCCGTCCATCAAAGCGCGGGTGCGATCGTAGTTCCAGCAGGCAAAGCTTATATTGAGTTTGGACATGGTGTTTACTTTGGCTTGAGTTATTCAGGCTTGAGGCCAGCAACGTTAACCGCTTTGCCGTTGCGAGTGATTTCATCCATCACGGCACGACCAAAGGCAAGGCTGTTGCCGCCCACTGCTTCAATGCCATTGTTGTTTAACTGTTGCAGTACATCAGGCATTTGCGCCACTGCGGCCATCTCGGCGCTCATGCGTTCAACCGCTGCTGCTGGTGTTCCGCTGGCTGCAAACAGTCCAATGATGGGCGCAGAGTCAAAGCCAGCAAGGGTTTCAGCGATGGTGGGTATTTGTGGCTCTTGCGTCGAGCGCTTGATCGCGCTGTTGGCAACCAAACGCACCTGCCCTGTTTTGACAAACCCTGCCAGCGAGGGCAAGGCCGAAAACAACATATCGACTTGACCGCCAATGAGCGCGGGAACGGATTGCCCCGTACCTTTGAAGGGCACGTGCTGGATGTCCAAACCAAGCGCAGCTTTGAGCGACTCCATCGTCAAGTGATGGATGCTGCCCACGCCTGATGAGCCATAGCTAAACGTATTGGGCTTGGATTTGACAAGAGCCACCCAATCGGCAAAATTGCTGACGCCCATTTTGGGATGTAGCGCCAAATACAGCGGCGCACGCACGGCAAAAGCGACGGGAACAAAGTCGCGTTTGTAGTCGTAATTCAAATTTTTATAAAGCCACGGATTGATCGAAAACATGGTTGCGTCAGTTAGCAACAAGGTGCTGCCATCTTTGGGTGCAGTCGCAATCGCTTGCGCCGCGACGACGCCATTGGCTCCAGGCTTGTTATCAATCACCACAGGCTGACCGAGTCGTTCAGACAGCTTTTGCGCAAAGATGCGTCCCACCGTATCGGGCAAGCCGCCCGCAGGATTGGGAACTATCAAACGAATCGGTTTGTTTGGAAAATTGTTGCTGGCGGTCTGGGCGTAAGCCTTATGCAACGTGGCTTGCAAGAGGGCAGGTGCGAAAGCAGAGAGTAGTGCAGCGTGGCGACGGTTCATGTGAAACTCCTTCAATTAAGGGGGCGTTATTCAGCCGTAATGCCAGCGGCTTTAATAGTCTTGGCCCACAGCACGGTTTCGCTTTTGACGAGCGCCGCCAAGGTTTCAGGGTTGCCATAACGCAGTTCGATGCCCGCTGCATCGGCACGCGTTTTGGTCTCGGGCAACTCCAGCGCGGCTTTGATTTCGCTAGACAACTTTGCGACCACATCAGGCGGCGTGGCGGCGGGTGCGAAGATGCCAATCCATGCCTCTAGCTCAAAACCTTTCAGGCCCGCCTCCGCTGTCGTTGGCACATTGGGCATACTGGGATGACGCGATTTGCCAGCGACTGCAAGCGCCTTCAACTTGCCTAGTTGAATCTGTCCCATCACTGATGGCGGCGTGGTAATAAACACCTGCACTTGCCCCGAGAGCACGTCCTGCAAGGCGGGGCCCGATCCACGGTACGGAATATGCACCATGCTCGTGCCAGTGAGCTGCTTAAATTGCTCTGTGCCGAGGTGCGAGAGCGAGCCACTGCCTTGGCTGGCGTAACTCAGCTTGCCAGGATTGGCTTTGAGGTATTTGATGAAGTCCATCAAATTATTAGCAGGCACGGATGGATGCACCGCGATCACATTGGTTGCGATGGTGATGAGTGCGACGGGCGCAAAATCTTTTTGTGACCACGGCAAATTTGCCATGAGGCTCGGGTTGCCTGTGTGATACGCGGAGTAGGAGTTGAGTAGCGTGTAGCCATCCGCCGACGCACGTGCCACATAGCTGTAAGCCACATTGCCACTGCCGCCGCCACGGTTGTCCACTACCACCGATTGCTTGGTGACTTTGGCAAGCGAGTCCGACAAAATCCGTGCCGAAGTATCGACAAATCCACCTGGTGGATTGGGCACCACCAGCGTGATGGGCTTGGTAGGATAGTTCGCCGAGGCACTTTGCGCTAGGCCAAGCGTAGTGAGGCTTGCAGAGGCAAGCAGCCCACAGGCCAGAATGGATAAGGCTTGCAGAGTAGTACGCATAAATAAATCCTCGTTTTAAAAATGATTAATCCGCTTTTGCGCCTGTGGCTTTAATCACTTTGCCCCAGCGCACAATTTCTGTTTTGATCCACGCCTCAAAATATTCGGGCGTGCTGGCTACAAAATCAAACTGCATATCGAGCAGCTGTTTTTTGATGTCAGGCGAGTTCAATATTTTGACAATCTCTTTGTTGTAGCGATCAATGATGGGGCGCGGCGTGCCGCCTGCCGCCAAAAATCCAATCCACGCCGTGCCAATCAAATCGGGATAGCCCGACTCAATCATGGTGGGGATGTTCGGTGTGCTCGCCATGCGCTTGGCACCAGACGAAGCAATCAAACGCAAGCGGCCTTCTTTGGCAAATTGCATCACGTTACCCGGTACAAAAAAGCCTGTTTGCACGCTGCCGCCAATCAGGTCAGTCAGCGCAGGCGCAGTGCCCTTGTACGGGATGTGCGTGATGTCCACATGCGCGGCCAGTTTCAACATTTCCATCGTCAGGTGCGACGCACTGCCAACCGAGATAGAAGCGTAAGAAATTTTTCCAGGTTGCGCTTTGGCAAGCGCCACCAGCTCGGCGACCGTGTTCACGGGCAGTTTGGGATTGACGGCTAAGTATTGCGATGCCGTGACCGCTAGCGTGATGGGCGTGAGGTCTTTCACAGGGTCGAAAGGCATCTTGTCGAACAGCGAAATGTTGACGGCAATCGGCGCGTTGTAACCCACTAAAAGCGTGTGACCATCGGGCGCAGATTTCGCCACAAAATCAGCACCGATATTGCCGCCCGCGCCCGCTTTGTTTTCTACCACCACGGGTTGACCCAGCGCCTCTTGCAAGCGCGGCGCAATCATGCGTGCCACCACATCGTTGGTGCTACCGATGATGGGCACGATGATGCGCACAGGTTTGGTGGGAGACCATTCCTGCGCAAGCACATTGCCAGCTAGGCCAAGTGCAGCAAGGCTTGTAGAAGCAATGATGCTGCAAGCCAAACTAGATATGGCTTGCAGACGAGTGGTGTGTTGAGTTTTCATATTAAATAGAGTAAATCGGCTTGCCTGCCACGTTTTCAATTTTGTCGCGCGCCCACGGTTTGGGATCAAGCTCTTTAGGCAGCATCACGCCCGCAGCCCTGACAGAATGAGACTTGGCAGCCAGAGCTGGCGGCTCAATGCCCTTAGCCAAATTCTCAGCCGCTTCCTGCAACATGCGCCGCGCCATCACGATGCCTTTGTCGGTGGAGAGCAGTCGCTCTGCTGTGCGATCTTGAATCGCGCCCATGCTTTCTTGCAAGGACGCATCTTGCTCCGAAAAACCGAAAATGCCACTGTACGAGCGCTTGTCTTTTTGTGCGGCGCGGTCAATCAAATAGTCGTTGTCTTTGTTCTTCATCGGCCGCCACGTCATGGGTTGCCCCTCAGGCGGCGCTTCGTACTTCACGTGAATGCCATAGCCCGCCTTCATCTCGCCTACTTCGTGCTCGGAGAGTGGCTTATCAGGGCGATAGTTGATGCTCCACGCCCAGCAGTTCTCGTCGTCCGCAGGCACCCACACGTGGCCGCCGAGCGAGTGATCGCCAAACGGTGGAATCAGCGTAAACCACGGGAAGATGAACTGCGTGATGCGCCAGTAGTAAGAGTCGGCAATGCCTTCGCTATTGAGGTCACCATTTCTGCGTCCGTACATGGTGAGGCCGTGTGCGCTTTTTTCAATTTCAAACACCACATTGCCATCGGCTTTGATGTAGTCCAGTGCCTTCACGCCTTTGTGCATCGGATCAATATCCACTTCGTATTTGTGAACGTATGAGACGTGCGCCGTGTCGATGCCGCCTTCAATGGCTTGCAAATAATTGCTTTGCTGCAAACGGCGACTCACAAACACATGACTGGCTGGCAAGGTACACCACTCAAGGGCTGGCGGCTCAGGCATTTGCGAAGC
>CANFWH010000017.1 GCA_947450645.1 Comamonadaceae bacterium
CTCCACGGCTGCAAGCGGCGAACCAGCATCAAATCAACCAACAAATCAAGGTAATTGTTAGCCGTGCGTGTATCAATCAGCAAATTTCTAGCTAGCTGCGCGAGGTTCACGGTTGTGCCTTGCAAATGCGCAAGCATGACCCAAAAGCGCCGCAACGCCTCAGCCGCCACACGCGGCGCAAACTGCGGGATATCGCGCTCTAGGTAAGTGCGAATAAAGTCCCGCCGCCATTGAATACTGGCCTGCAAATCACTTGCAATCAAGCTCTCAGGAAACCCGCCACGTAGCCACAAATCACTCCACTGTGCAGCAGGCACCTCTAAGCGATGCAGCGGATGCAGCTCCAATAAACGCAAACGCCCCGCCAAGCTCTCCGAACTTTGCCGCAGTAAATCCAGTGATGCGGAGCCCAGCAAAACATAAGAAGCCGAGCGCTTGCCAGCGCGCCTTGCAGCATCAATCAAGCCTCGCAAAGACTCAAACAAAGCTGGCATTCTTTGAACCTCGTCCAATATCACCAGCCGATCTTGCTGCGCACGCAAATAAGCAACTGGATTAGCCAGTCTTGCTAAATCTTCGGGCGACTCCAAGTCCAAATAGATAGCGTCATGACTTTCAAGCAAGCCATGCGCTAACGTCGTTTTGCCAATCTGACGCGGCCCCAAAAGCAAAACGGCCGAGGACTGCTTCAGCGCTTCGTTAAACGATTGAGTTTGAAATCTTGGGTACATCCTTGCAATTATGGAACCACAATGCTATTTTTGCAAGGTTAATTTGCAAATTAACCCCCATACGCCTTAGCAAAAGTCAAAATCACCTCGCGCACCACTTTGCGCTGCGGCAGGGGTAATTTCAAAAACGCGTCAAAAATCTCCCGCTCGTCATAGCCAATGCCCGAGTCCCAGCGGGCTTTACGCTCTTTGATGCTGTTCGTAACTTCATCGCCAAAGTTAAGTTGCTCTGGCGAGATAGAAAGCCACTTTGCCAAAACCAAAATTTTGGCGTGAGATGGCATTGTTTCGCCCAATAACCAACGACGCACACCATGCAACGTCATCGGCTTTCCCCAATGGCGCGTGTTGAATTCGCGCTCTAGCACGGCAGGCTTGGGTTCGTGACCAGAGGCGACCATTGCATCGCGCAGACGATTAGCAAATTGTTGTTTTGCGTTTGACATCTGGTTACGTTAGACACAAACAACTATCCAAAAATAACTTTGCTTGATAATCACGTTTTTTACGTAACTATCAATTAAGTTTGCATTCTTTGGCAAACCTCAAAGCTCATGCCCAAATCCCTGCTCGAACAACTCCCCGAGATCGTCGCCAATGGGCGCAAAGAAGCTGAAAAAATCTTAGAGAACCTAGAGAGCCGCCATCGCGTGACGCTACAAACCCGCGAGGTGGTGCTACCCGCTAAAGACAGCAATGTGCAAGACTGGGTGACAACACAAAACCGAGAGACGCAGCGTGAAGCGGTGTTCCACCCAAGCCAAGGTAACTTAATAGCACCCGTGCAGGCCACGCTGGACGGGGCTTCCCAAGCATCTACATGGACAAATCGCCTCATCTACGGCGACAACTTGCTGGCAATGGCAGCGCTGCTGGCAGGCGACGAAAACACGCCAAGCCTACGCGGCAAAGTTGATCTCATTTACATCGACCCGCCGTTTGATAGCAAAGCTGATTACCGCACCAAGGTCAACCTGCCTGGCGTAGAGCTAGAGCAAAAGCCCACCGTCATCGAGCAATTCGCCTACTCTGATACGTGGAGCGATGGCACGGCGTCCTATCTCGCCATGATTACGCCACGCTTGATTTTGATGCGCGAGCTATTGGCAAATACGGGCTCCATCTATGTGCATCTTGATTGGCACGTGGGGCATTACGTGAAGCTGGTGATGGATGAAGTCTTTGGAAAAGATATGTTCAGAAACGAAATCACTTGGCGAAAGGGTGTTGTTCGAGGAATGAAGGTGCACGCAGAGTTTTTTCCAAACAACGCAGACAAAATCTTTATATACACCAAATCAAAATTAGCTCCATGGTTTGGTGCAAAAGTGAAGTATGAAGAGTTGCATCCTGAAGAGCGATTTCGCGAGCTAGGTTACCAAAAAGATGAGTTTGGTTATTACGTGTCTAGCGCTAGAAACGATTACACAGACGAGAGCGTTATTGAGCTGGCTTCGCAAAACAGGGTCTTAGTTACGAGTGGCGGGAAATTAGAAATTGATTTCACAAATCGAACAGTCAAGGCAACTAAAGGAAGCATACGCATTAAGGCTTATCGAGAAACGCGCGGCAATTCAATTGTTGAGGTTAAGACACCCGATAACGTGTGGATTGATGTTGCTGGCATGGGTAACAACTCTGACGCAAATACAGGTTATGACACCCAAAAACCAACTAGATTGTTAGAGCGAATCATCAACGCCTCTTGTCCGGAGAACGGCTTGATTCTTGATATCAACGGCGGCTCAGGCACAACCGCAGCCGTCGCAGAAAAACTAGGTCGTCGTTGGATTACGTCTGACCTTGGCAAGCCCGCCTGCATGATCATGCGCAAGCGATTGATTGACCAAGATGCAAAGCCTTTTTTGTATCAAGCGATTGGCGACTACCAAGTAGAAACTGCCAAAGCAACGCTGGGACGCGATTTCAAAATTGGTGATCTCGCGCAAATTGTGCTCTCGCTGTATGGCGCGTTGCCGCTCAATCCTGATGACAATCCGCAGCGCAATTTAGGGCAGATTGCGGGCATGGGCAGCGGCGCGATGCGGGGCAGCAAAACGCTGGTGCTGGCTGATTCGCCTAACAAGCTCACAGGCGCAACCACGCTAAAGAAAGCGCAGGCGTTACGCGACAACTTGCTGGGCGGCTGGGACAGGGTTGTGGTGCTGGGTTGGAACTTTGAGCCTTCCATTGGCGAGACGATTTCTGCGCTGAATGACTCGCGCCTTGAGGTGCTGGTGATTCCTCCTGACTTGATGGATAGGCTCAAGAAAAAAGGCGGGCTCGACAAGCTACGAGGACAAGTGCGCTTTTCGTCGCTTCAATATTTGACGATTCACCCGATTGAACGCAAGACCTCGGCGAATGAAGAAACGCTGACGGTCAAACTTAAAAACTACGTGTTGCTCTCACCCGAAGCGATTAACTTGGACGAAGCCAACCGCGAAAAGCTGCAAGCCGTCATTAACAAAGAACCGCTGGCCTTGATTGAGTATTGGGCGGTTGACCCTGACTATGACGGCAAGGTGTTCCGTTCAGTGTGGCAAGACTATCGCGGCAATACCGCGAACGACGGAGACGAGCTGCGCGTGGCGACGCAGGCCGTTGTCATCACCCCTAAAAAAGATGGCTCGCGCCGCGTGTGTGTGCGAGTTGTGGATGTGTTCGGCTTTGAAGCCGAAGTTGTGACGACCGTACCCGCAGGAACCGCACGATGAGTAAGAACTTTGCACTGGCGGCGCAAGGTGGCGAGCCCAATCAGCTCGCGCTATCCATCGCCCTCACGCAAAAGACGAACGACTTATGTGACATTTCGAATGAGCGCAATGGCTTAGCCAACGGCAAAGCCCCGATCTTTGAGCTAGTCACCCCCACCACCGCCGAGCTTTTAAAGTGGTGGTTTGGCGACGATATGGTGGACGCGCGTGGTGGTGCAATGGGAGGGCTTAACTTTCACCAAGGGCAACGCCAAGCGATTTTGAACACTATCGTGGCGCATGAGGTTTTGGGGCAGCAAGCGCATGGTTTATTGAATCTCTACCGCGAAGTGGCACCTGATGCTTTGCTAGTTGGCAACCGTTTGAATGAACTGCAAAGTGACAAGCACCAACACGCGAAATATTGCCTCAAAATGGCAACAGGCACGGGCAAAACATGGGTGCTGCAAGCGCTCATGATTTGGCAGTTGCTCAACAAAACGGCGGCGCTTACGGTGGATATTGACGACGCAAGATTTACGCGTCAATTCTTAGTGGTTGCGCCCGGGCTGATTGTGTACGAGCGTTTGCTGGATGCGTTTTGCGGCAAGTCCATTGCTAACGATTCACGTGACTTTGGCACTTCGGACTTGGCGCGGTATGCCGATTTGTTTGTGCCCGATAGCTACCGCGAGCAAGTGTTTTCTTTTGTGCGCGGCAACGTTTGCAAAAAAGAAGAGCTGGGCCTCAAGGCGACAGGTAACGGCATGATTGGCATTACCAATTGGCATTTGCTGATTGAAGGCGAGATCGAGCCAACCGATGAAGAACTCGCAGCAGAGATTGCCACGCTTGGCGCGCCACTGGACGCGCCGCAGATTGTGAGCGCAGTGTTGCCTTTGATGCCAGGACGCGCCACAGGCAATAGCCTTGACGTACTGGACAGGCGCTATGCGCGAGGCAATGTGTTGGAGTATTTAGCCAAGCTGCCTGACTTGATGGTGCTGAACGACGAGGCGCATCACATCCACGAGTTCAAGCGCGAAGGCGAAGTGACGGAGGTGGAGTGGCAAAAGAGTTTGAACCGCATTGCTGAGACAAAGGGCAAGCGTTTTGTGCAAGTCGATTTTTCTGCGACGCCCTACAACGATGTGGGCTCTGGCAAAAACAAACGCAAAGTTTATTTCCCACACATCATCACGGACTTTGACCTGAAAGCCGCCATGCGTGCAGGATTGGTGAAGTCTTTAGTTTTGGACAAGCGCAAAGAGCTTGGGGCTTTGCCTTTGGAATTTAAAGCCGAGCGCGACGAGCAAGGCAACGTGACGCTTAGCGAAGGTCAGCGCGTGATGCTGAGCGCGGGATTTGAAAAACTAAAAAAGTTGGAGCGAGACTTTGCAAGCATCGATCCCACGCGCCACCCCAAGATGCTGGTGGTTTGCGAAGACACCACGGTGTCGCCCGAAGTGGCTAAGTTTTTTCGCGAGCAAAAAGGATTGCGCGAGGACGAAATGATGACGATTGACTCGGGTAAAAAAGCCGAGCTATCGTCTACCGAGTGGCAAAAGGTGCGCGAACATTTGTTCAACGTAGACAACCATGCTGCGCCGCGTGTGATTGTGAGCGTACTCATGCTGCGCGAAGGTTTTGACGTCAACAATATTTGCGTCATCGTGCCGCTGCGCTCGTCTCAAGCACAAATTTTGCTAGAGCAAACCATTGGACGCGGCCTGCGTTTGATGTGGCGCGGCACCGATTACACGGACTTAAAACGCGAAAACCGCGAACGGATCAACAAGGGGCAAGAGCCCAGCAGTTTGTTAGATGTTTTATCCATTGTGGAACATCCTGCGTTTCAATCTTTTTATGACGAACTGATGCTTGAGGGCTTGGTTGGAACCAGCACGGACGACAGCGACAACATCAGCGGCGCTGGCGATCTGATGACCGTTGATTTGCAGCCAGACCATGCCCAGTATGACTTTGCGCTGCCATTCATTGTGCGTGAGGCAGAGGAAGAGCGCGATCACCGCGACATTGATTTAGCCAGCCTGCCAAGCTTTACGGGGCTGTCGTTAGACCAGTTGCGTGAGATGCTGGGTAAGGGCGATCAGTTCATTTCGCAAGACTTGCAAAGTAACACCTTGTTTGGTGGTTACCGCGTGGACGGCGCGGTGATGCAGGTGAGCGGCTACAACGAATATCTATCGCGCCTGACGAAACGCATTAGCCAAGCGCTCAACACCCCGTTGCCAAAAAATGCCTCAAACACAAAAATATCGACCCACCACGCCACACCTTATCTACAAGTCCACACCGCCGCTTTGACGGGCTGGTTAGATGATTACATCTGGCTGTATTTGTTTAACCAAGAGTTCAACCCAACGGGTAGCACGGAGAGAGGCGACAACTGGCGCGTCTTGCTGTTGCAGCCTGTGCTGGAGCACATCGTGCGCGTGTTTTCGGTTGCACTCTTGGAGAACGAGGAACAACATCAAACAGGACAAACCGATGTGCGCTACCGCAAGTTATCGGAAGTGCCAAAGCTGCAAATGCGTGAGAGCTTGGCGATTGAGGTGGGCAAATCCATCTACACGCACCAAAGCTATCCCGCACAAAGTGGCGGCTTAGAAAAGGCATTTATTCACTGGGCGCAGGCTGATAGTCGCGTACAAGCATTTTGCAAAATCCATGAGCAACGCCATGACTTTGCACGGCTGCGCTACGTGAAAGAAGACGGCCTGCCCGCGTTTTATTCGCCCGACTTTTTGTTGCGTAGCGACTCTTCTATTTATTTGGTTGAAACCAAAGCGCAGGCGCAAACCGCGCACCCTAACGTGCAGCGAAAGCTCAAAGCTGCTGCGGCTTGGTGCGAGCGGATTAACGCACTAGAACCCAATTTGCGCGACGGAAAAACGTGGCATTACGTGCTGCTCGGCGAAGCAGCTTTTTACGAGTGGCGAGATAAGAACGCCACCCTTGTTGAGTTGCTGGACTATGCGCGGATAAGGCCGCAATTGGTGCAATCGGAGCAGAGTCGGTTGCTTTAATAAACCTATGGGTATCTTTATTTGAATTAAATGATACCTATAGGTTGTGCATTTCTAACGCCCCTATCACTTCTTCCACCACGCCCGCCCAATCACCCGGCGTGCTTTGATGAAACAGCCTCGCGCTTGGATACCACGGGCTATCGGTTCGGTGGTCTAACCAGCGCCAGCAGCCGTTGTAGCGCGACAAGATCCATGTGGGCTTGCCCATGCTGGCCGCCAAATGTGCAACTGCGGTGTCGCAGGAAATCACTAAATCTAAATTGGCGATCAACGCGGCGGTGTCTGCCCAGTCGTTTAGCTCGGGTGTTAAGTCGAGCACGCCTGCGCCTTCTGGCAGATCTCCTCCCTTTTGTAAACTGACCCACTGGATGCCCTGCAAGCCTTGCTGGCTGTGGCTTAGCAGAGGGGTGAGATACTCAAAATCAATCGAGCGCTCGGCATCCATTTTTGCTGCCAGCGGATTGGTGGAGCGCATGAGACCTGACCAGACTAGGCCGACTCGTTTTGAGGTTTCGCTACCCTGAAAGCCTTGCTGGATATGGCTTGTAAGCCGATTTTTCCAGTGCATTGCGTCTTCATTTTTAGCAAAAATATACGGAATAGGTGCAGGGATTTTTGTCACCGAATCAGTACCGCAAGCCAGCGGCAAACTCATCATGGGGCAATGAACATCAAAGGGCGGCAGTGGCTCGGTATCGGCCACCACGCTAATGCCTGTGCCCTCGTAAGACTGACGCAGCAGCTTGGCAATGGGCTCGCGCACATAGAGAAACACCTTAGCCCCCATGGCCTGAACCAGTGGCGCATAGCGACAGAATTGCAGCGTGTCGCCAAAACCTTGCTCGGCCCACAGGCAGATGGTTTTTCCTGCAATCGACGCGTCGCCCACGGAATGCTCGCCCACCCACAGCGGCTGGGGTATGTGTCGCCAGCCACGCTTGGCAGGATCAGGCTCCCAGCGGCCTTCGTTTTTTTGCCAACGCGCTTCGTGCAGCGGCCAGCCCTCTTTGAAATCACCCAAGATGAGGCGCGTTAGGCACTCGTTCCAATGCGCATCCAAATAGTCGGGCGCTAGGTCACGTGCGGCTATAAAGCACGCCAGCGCCTCGGCGTATCGCCGCGACTCATAGAGCGCTACGCCTTGCTGGTATTGGCTTTGCGCCTGTTGTGTCGAATCCGTCATAAAGCGTGATTTTACGGATATCTCTTGCGTTAGTATTTGGGCATGAGCACCTCGACAACAGCAACACTTGACGACAAATACACGCAGGACTCTGGCTGGATTTACCTCAGCGGCAATCAAGCGCTTGTGCGACTTCCGATTCAACAGCGCCTGCGCGACGCGGCGGCTGGTCACAACACGGGCGCTTATGTGTCGGGTTACCGTGGCTCGCCGCTGGGTCGTTTTGATATGGAAATGTGGCGAGCGAAAAGCATTCTTGCTGGTCACAACATTCACTTCCGCGCGGCAGTGAACGAAGACCTCGCTGCCACGGCGCTGTGGGGTTCGCAGTACATCGGCAGCTTCCCGGGTAACAAGGTGGACGGCGTGTTTGGCATTTGGTATGGCAAGGGGCCTGGCGTGGATCGCTCGGGCGATGTGTTCCGCCACGCCAATAGCGCGGGGACGTCGCCACTAGGCGGCGTAGTCGCGCTGGCGGGCGATGACCACGGCGCAAAAAGTTCGACCATCGTTAACTTTTCAGATCAGATTTTTCAGGCCACGGGCATGCCAGTTTTGTTTCCGTCGAATACGCAGGAGTTGCTTGATTTTGGCCTCCACGCCATTGCGATGTCGCGCTTTAGTGGCTGTTGGGTGGGCATGAAAGTAGTGACCGATGTGGTGGAGGGCGGCGGCACGATTTATGTAGGGCTTGATTCGCCAAAGATTGTGCTACCCGAGCTGGAGGCCTCGCCAGCATTGGGCTTGGAAGGGCGCAGCATCCGCGCCGTTGACACCATGCTGCCGCAAGAGGATAGGCTCTACAACCACAAACATCATGCGGTGTTGGCTTATGTACGGGCGAATGGATTAAACCTTGTGACGCATGGCCAAGGCAAAAAGATCGGCATTGTGTCGTCGGGCAAGGCGTATCAAGATCTGCTGCAAGCCTTGTCGGACTTGGGTTTAGATGAATCGGCACTCACAACGCTTGGCGTGTCGATTGCAAAGATTGGTTGCACATGGCCGCTAGACCCCGACTTTGTACGCGAGTTTGCAACTGGGTTAGAGACGCTTTTTGTTATTGAAGAAAAGCGGCCACTGTTGGAAGACCAAATTAAAGCGTCGCTCTTTGATACCTCGCTACGTCCGCACATCATTGGCAAGTACATGGGTAATCATGCGTATGCCACAGACCGTGGCGCGGGCGTCATGCCCTCGACGGGTGAAACCAATCCAACGCTGATTACGAAGTCGCTAATTGAATTGCTCGGACTCCAAGGCGGGCATTGCGAAAATGCTCCGCAAGCCACAGCCAGTATGGCTTCCGCGAGTGCCGTTATTCGCGCCCCCAGCTTTTGCTCGGGCTGTCCGCACAACCGCTCGACCAAGTTGCCAGAAGGCTCGCGTGCATTGGCTGGCATCGGCTGTCACACGATTGCGATGTTGCAAAACCCACTCAAAACCACGACGGTCTCACACATGGGTGGCGAGGGTGCGATGTGGCTCGGGCAGCAGCCATTTACCACCGAGAAACATGTCTTCGCCAACATGGGCGACGGCACGTATTTCCATTCGGGCTTTCTGGCGATTCGGCAAGCGATTGCAGCGCATGCGCCCATGACCTACAAAATTTTGGTCAACGGCTTTGTGTCGATGACGGGTGGGCAGCCCGTGGACGGCGAACTCACCATTCCGCGCATGGCGGCGGAACTGGTGGCCGAGGGAGCGCGAGAAGTCGTTGTGGTGAGCGATGACCCCGACAAATACTCCGACACACCCGAGTTGCAATTACCGCCGTCTGTGACTGTTTATCACCGTAGCGAGCTAGAGCTTGTGCAGCGACGCTTGCGCGAGATTTCTGACCTCACGATTTTGATTTATGACCAAGCTTGCGCGACCGAACGACGCCGTTTGCGCAAGCGCGGCAAATGGGTCGATCCGCAAAAGCGCAGCTTTATTAATACGGCAGTATGCGAAGGTTGCGGTGACTGCGGCAAAGTGTCTAACTGCATGTCGATTGAGCCCGTAGAAACGGCTCTTGGGCGCAAACGGCGCATCAACCAAGGCTCGTGCAATAAGGATTACACGTGCGTGGAGGGGTTTTGTCCTAGTTTTGTGACGGTACATGGAGGGACGCTTCGCAAACTGGGGGCTCCAGCTTCTGCGTCGGGCAAGTCAAGCCCCTCATACGATCTGCTTCGCACCTCGAAATCGGTGCCCGCCTTGCCCGACACAGAAGCTTCATGGGCACTTCCTGCTCCGCAAATCATTCGACCTATTGATAAGGCCATCAGCATCCTCATTACAGGTATTGGCGGCACAGGCGTTGTCACGATTGGTCAAACGCTAGGCATGGCGGCGCATTTGGACGGGCTGCGTTGTACGATTTTGGATGTCACGGGTTTAGCGCAAAAATACGGCGCGGTGATGTCACATGTGCGCATCGCCGCAGACGATACGCTGCTTGGCGCAAACCGCATTTCAACAAGCGAAGCAGACACGTTAATTGGCTGCGATTTGATTGTGAGCGCGGGCGCAGAATGCATGAACACACTGCGTACGGGCAAAACCCGCGCTGCGATTTGTACCGATCTTGTGCCCACAGCGGAGTTCGCTAAGAACCCTGAATGGGATGCAGATGAAGTCGGTTTGCTGGCAAAGATCCGCGCTCAAATAAGCGCGTCCGATGACTTGCAAATTGACGCGGCGAATTTCTTTTCTGCGCCTGCACTGGCGTGGGCAACGACGCTGATGGGCGACTCGATTGCTGCCAACATGATGATGCTGGGCGCGGCTTGGCAGAAGGGCTGGGTTCCTGTATCGCTGGCTAGTTTGCACGCAGCGATTGAGCTCAATGGCGTGCAAGTGACGCAAAGCAAGCAAGCGTTTGAGTGGGGGCGTAGAGCCGCGCATGACGGCGCTCGCGTTGCCTTGCAAGCCACAGCCAGCAAAGCCTCTACGAGTGCCGCCTCTGAGACGATTGTGCAATGGGTGCCGCGTCAAACGCAAACACTAGACGAGCTCATCGCGCATCGCACGGCGCTACTTTTGGCGTATGGCGGCAAGCAAAATGGGGCGCTGCTCGCGAAGCGTTATGGAAATTGGGTTGCGAAGGCTCGTGCTCTGGAGATCAGTATCCATGAGGCTTCTGGGCATACCATTGGTGAAAAATTAACTCGCGCCGTGGCGATTCAGTATTTCCGCCTGCTTGCCGTTAAAGACGAATGGGAGGTCGCGCGTCTCTACGCTGCCCCTGAGTTTGCGGCGCAGTTGAAAGAAGCGTTTGAGGGTGAGTTCAAATTGCACTTTCATTTTGGTGCTTGGCCATTTGCAAAAAAGGATAAGGTCTCTGGCAACCCCATTAAAGCGGAGCTTGGCTCATGGGTGATGCCGGTATTTAAGATGATGGCGCGGCTACGCGGATTACGTGGCTCGGTGCTTGATCCGTTTAAGCGGAGCGCGGAGCGCGTGCTGGCAGATCAACTGCTCACGCAATACGAGGCGGATATGGCGCTAGTGCTTTCAAAGACTTGGGCGAACAATTTAGATACGGCCATCAAACTACTCAACCTGCCAGAAAAAATCAAAGGCTATGGGCATGTCCGATTTGCAAATGTTACTCAGGTAAACCATGATGCAAATCCACTGCGTATGTCGTTATGATTCGGGGCTTGCATCTTTCTTAATTTCTCTATGGGAGCATCGTCATGAAAAAGTTTTTGCTAATTGCGGCAACCTTAGTTGTCACCACATTCTCCGCTGCGTCTTATGCACAATTTGCAAAGCCAGATGATGCAGCTAAATACCGCCAAAGCGCTATGACTGTCATGGCGCGGCATTTTGGCGCTGTGGGTGCCATGGCCGCTGGTCGCATTCCATTTGATGCAAAAGCCGCGCAAGAAAACATTGACATTGCTGTCTTTGTGTCCAAACTGCCATGGGCTGGCTTTGGTCCAAGCGGCGAGGGCGCAACCATTAAAAACGGTTCAAAACCAGAGATCTGGAAAGAACAAGCTAAGTTCAAAGACTTGAGCGAGAAGATGCAAGCCGAATTAATCAAAGTTCAAACGGCCGCAAAAACGGGCAACCTAGACACAATCAAGGCCGCCTTTGGCGCAGCTGGCGCTAGCTGCAAAGCCTGCCACGACGCATTTAGAAATATTTAGTCAAATTCGTGTTGGATAACCACAACAGCGCGCCCAGACTCGCTCCCGCGCATAAAAGCTTGGGGCGTTTTTGGATCGCTCTCGCCTTCATCTCAGCCATTGGCTTAATGGGGCTATCTGCATGGCGGCAAGGCTGGTTTACGCCCACAGAACACCTCTTTTTAGTGCTGGATAACGGCACACAGGGTGTGCAGGTTGGCACGCTGGTCAAGCTAAAAGGTTTCAAAATTGGTGAAGTGGATGGCATGACACTAGAGCCCAATCTAAATGTCAATGTCAGTATGCGTGTCACCGCCGCCAAGCTGGCCCTGCTTGGCTCAGACGCGCAAGTTAAGCTCGCTCGCGACACGCCCATTGGTGCGAAGTACATTGAGTTTGTGCCTGGCGAAAAACCTAAAGGCACGCTCGCCGCCGATGCCACCGTCCCATTACACACAAGTGGCGATGTCGAGGACATCATGCTCATTGTCAAGAGTGGCGTAGAAAAGTTAAGCTCCGCCTTGAGTAAGATTGAACCCATATTAGACGACGTTAAAAAGCTGACCGCAGAGGCTGCTGATATGCGCGAAACCGTGCACAGCTCAGTTAATGTTGTGCTCAATAACTTGCGAACAGTCTCTGGGCAAGTTAAGCAAATCGGTCAAACAGCGCAAGGTATGGCCACTAGCGTGGACGCGGATCGCGCTGTCATCATGGGTCAAATTAAAGACATGGTTAAAACTTTGGACACCACCATAGCCAAAGATGTGCCCGAGATGACTGGTAAAGTAAATAAAGTATTAGATGATGTCAAAAAAATAACTGGCGACGCCGCCACCGATATTCCGCCCACGCTGCGCTCTACGCGCATTGCCACTGAAGATGTGGCCGACATTACAGCGGGCGCCAAAAAAACATGGCCGATTTCGACTTTTGTTAAGGACGAAGCACCTGGTAGGCCTCTGCCACTAGACGCGTTTGAGGCTCAAAAATGATAGTGTCTTCCAAACAAGCATTGGCTCACCAGCCACGATCCATCAGACTTGTTGGGGTATTGGCTCTTGTGAGCGCCTTACTGGTTGTGGGCTGCAGCTCTAAGAAACCAAGTGTTGAAAAAAGCGCGGCGCTCACGGGTGCGGAGCGTCTTGAACACCGCGCCAGCAGCGCATATATCAAGGGCGATTTAGCGGGTGCGCGCAAAGATTTTTTGACGGCTGGGCAGGTCTATTCCTCGCTAGCGCTGGTCGACGCAGCTGCCAGCGTGCAGCTCAGCCTAGCACGAATTGATTTGGATGAGGGCCGAGCAAAAGAAGCACAAGCGCGCATCGACCAAGTGCTAGGCCAAGCAACACAAGGCTCTGAAGCAATATTGCCAGCAACCTTATTACTTGCCAATGGCCGTGCAGCAGCGCTCTATCTACAACAAAAAAATATACCCGCAGCAGACATACGCCTCACCGCTGCCGAGCGTTTGTGCGGAAACAGTTGCGATTCGCTATCCGCTTTGCAAAGCCTGCGCTCCAATTGGTTGTTGGCGTCTAATGACGCAAGCAGCGGACAAACCAAAGCGGGCGCAGCACTGGCTGCGGCCACATCGCCAGCGGATAAAGCTAATGCACTGCGAAGCCTTGCTGAGTCTGGCTTAGCGCTGAAACAAACGACACAAGCTATCGCCTATGCAGAGCAAGCGCTACAGCTCGATCAACAACTTGGCGCATCGCTGCGCGTAATTGCCGACCTTGATTTGCTGGCGCGCATTCACGGCAAAGTAGGTGCGGCCGATAAAGCCGCCACATACGCCGCGCAAGCGCAGCTGGCTAGCTCCGCCCACCAGCAGTTGGGGGGTAAATGACTGCTGCGTTTGTCACTCGATGGCAGGCATTCAAACAACTTTGGATGCACCGTAGTTATTGGCGCCTGGCCGAGCCACGACAAATTTTGCGCAATTTTCGCAACGAGCAATTAGTAGAAATGATGCCGTTTTTTATCGTCGTTGCGGCACTAACGGGCAGCTTAATGTTTGTGCTCATTCCCACCCTCTTACCCGAACAAGCGGCTGAGTTTACGGGGGTGATCTGGCCCTCTTGGGTCGCCACTGCTGCGCCCATGATTTGTGCGCAAACCATGGCGCTTTTGGTTGCGCCCGCAATGGCACTAGAACTTATTGAAAAACACCAATCAGGTTACTTTCAAACCATCAACACCGCTTATGGTGCGCCCGCTGGTTACCCCTGCATTTCTTGGATTGTTGCACTATCAGCGGTCTGCGTGGTCGCCAGTTACGTGATGATTTTGTTCTCCATTGCTATTGGCCTAGGCGTTGCACTCATGCTATCCATTGGTGATGTTCGGGCCACATTTGATTCGGTTTTATTGGCCGCCCCGCCTATTAAATGGCTGCGCTCTGGTTGCTCTGCGGCCATACTGGGCGTGGTTTGTGGGTTATCGGTGGTGCTTCATGCTTGGCCCGGCACGGATTTTTCAAACAGCAAAGGCGAGAGCTCTTCTCACAACCATCGACTGAGTTTGCGTGTAATGCTAACCTGTTCGATTGTGGTTGCACTAACGGGTGTCGCCATCAACCTTGTGATTGGTTTATTTGATCGGCCGTTGACTTAACGTTCCCACCTATGAGCACGCCAGTTAAGCGGCCAGTAGTTTTTCAATGAGGGTGTGTAGCTCCGCAAAATCTGGCTCACCAACGTAGCGCTTGACAATTTCTCCGCGCTTATTCAATAGAAATGTTGTTGGTGTTAGCTGCACATCACCCCAGGCTTTTGCAATGGTGCCCGTGTTATCAATGGCAATATTAAAGGGGAGTTTTCGTGTCTGTGCATAATTAACGACATAGCTGGGTGGGTCATACGACATAGCAACAGCCATCATTTCATAGCCCTTGCCGTGGTACTTGTTGTACGTCTCAATCATCTTGGGCATTTCACCCACGCACGTTATACAGCTGGTTGCCCAAAAATTAACGAGAGTTACCTTACCTTTGAAGTCTTGCGTTGTTGTGCGGCTCGCATTAAGCAACACAAAGTCAGAGTTCGGCGCTAGACTAGTAGCTCTGTTTTGCGTCATGAACGACGCAATCCCAAGTAAAAGCAAAGTAGCTGGAACAAACCACATTATTTTTTTCACATAGCCCCCATGCAAAATACCACCATTAATCGTAGATATTTTAACCAAAACGGCGGGGCGCTATTTGTTGCGCTCCTCTCGCTTCATGCCACGGGTTATTCAGCTGAAGCCCTAGCGCTGAGCCTTAGTGACCTCACCAATACAGACGCCGCCAGCGGCCTTAAAGCCGCGCTAGCGCGCGGGACGGCTGCAGCGATCGACTCTCTAGGTAAAACTGATGGTTTTTTAGGTAATGCGCTCGTCAAAATCCCACTACCAAGCTACCTTGATAGCGCCGCTAAATTGCTGCGCAACTTTGGACAGGGTGCTCGTATTGATGAGGTCGTCACCAGCATGAACCGAGCAGCCGAGCAAGCCGTCCCACAGGCAAAAAATCTATTCGTTCAAACCGTACAAGCCATTAGTGTTTCCGACGCAAAAAACATTCTTTCAGGCGGCGAAGGTGCGGCAACCAAGTTTTTTGCCGACAAAACGCGCGCACCACTGGGTGCGCAATTTTTACCCATAGTAACGAAAGCGACCGAAAAGGTTGGGCTTATCGATAAATACAATGGCCTCGCTGGAAAACTTCAACAGTTTGGCCTCGTAAAGCCCGACGATGCCAATATCCAAAAATACGTAACCACCAAGTCCTTGGATGGTCTCTACATCATGATGGGTGAAGAAGAAAAGAAAATTAGGCAAGACCCCATTGGAACAGGTAGCGCAATTTTATCTAAGGTGTTTGGTGCGCTTAAATAGACTGTGAATAAGATTCTTTTTTTTATCTTTTTTAGTCTGGTAGACTACAGCTATCCACAGCTGTTATGACTCCAGAATCTGCCCCCCACCCGATCATCAAAAACACAACCGACGCCCAGCGCGTCTGGGAAGTTTGCCTAGTCCAATTAACAAAAACCATCCCCGATGGACAGGTTTTTACTTGGCTAAAACCAGTTCAAATAGAATTTGACGAAAGCAAGCAAGTCGCCACCCTTTGGATTGCCAATCGCTTTAAGCTAGACTGGATTCGCAACCAGTACTTTAAAACAATTGTGCACACCCTACAACCATTAGTTGGCTTTTCGGTTGAAATTGTGCTCGCTTTACGATCACAAAACACGACACCAAAGGCTCCCGCCGCATTCATACACGAAACATCCAATTCGGCCACATACAACCATCAACTGTACGCGCCAATGGGTGGGGCGGAAGTGGCTCAAGGAGTAAGCATCAATATCACAAGGCTCAATACAGGGCTTCGATTTGATAATTTAATCGAAGGCTCGGCCAATCGCATGGCAAGAGCAGCAAGTCTTCATGTAGCAAACATGCCTGGTGACCTCTACAACCCTTTGTTTATCTATGGTGGCGTAGGCCTAGGCAAGACGCACCTCATGCACGCCATTGGCAATCAACTGCTAAGCGAAAGGCCGCTAGCTAAAGTACTTTATATCCACGCCGAACAATTTGTTTCTGATGTTGTAAAGGCCTATCAAAGAAAAACATTTGATGAGTTCAAAAACAAATATCATAGTCTAGACTTGCTACTCATTGATGATGTTCAATTCTTTGCCAATAAAGAACGCACGCAAGAGGAGTTTTTTAACGCCTTCGAGGCATTGCTCACAAAAAAATCACATATTGTGATGACCAGTGATACCTACCCAAAAGGACTAACCAATATCCATGAGCGTTTGGTTTCTCGATTTGATGCTGGGCTCACCGTTGCTTTAGAACCGCCAGAGCTTGAGTTGCGTGTCGCTATTTTAATAAATAAAACGCAAGCAGAAGGCTTGGTTATGCCCGAAGAGGTCGCATTTTTTATTGCAAAAAATGTTCGCTCAAACGTGCGTGAATTAGAGGGCGCACTTAGAAAAATTCTAGCGTTTTCAAAATTCAACCAAAAAGAAATATCAATAACCTTGGCGCGTGAATCTCTTAAAGACTTGCTATCCATTCAAAATCAACAAATTTCAATTGAAAACATTCAAAAAACGGTAGCAGATTATTACAAAATAAAAGTTGCAGATATGTACTCTAAGCGACGCCCAGCTAGCATCGCCGGCCCCCGACAAATTGCGATGTACCTTGCAAAAGAATTAACCAAGCGCAGCTTACCAGAAATTGGAGATTTATTTGGCGGTCGTGATCACACAACCGTATTGCATGCTGTTAGAAAAATTACTAAAGAACGCCTACAAGATCTTGAGCTCAATCAACAACTACATATCTTGGAGCAAACGCTTAAAAATTAAGTTTGTGGATAAAAAAATGATAACTATGCGTTATCCCCAAAGACAATAAAAACACGGAAAGTTATTACAATGACAAGATTGAATTTTAGTTTTTTCTCACAAGGAATTTTACTTTTAAGTTGTTGATTTAAAAGTAAAATTAAAGTTACTCACAAAATTAAGCTTGCTTATCTATTACTACTAATTTAAAAATTAACTTAATTAAGGAAGACATGAACATCGTTAAAGCCCCGCAACATGAATTTTTAAGTTTGCTTCAATCTGTTTCTGGCATTGTCGAAAGACGTCATACCTTGCCTATTTTGGCAAATGTCCTTTTTAGAAAAAAGGATGATCAGCTTCAAGTGATCTCTAGTGATTTAGAAATTCAAATTAAAGCGGCGGGGTTAATGGGGGGGGATTCAGGGAGTTTTACTACGACTGTTGGCGCACGTAAATTGATCGACATTCTTCGCTCGCTTCCCAGTGATCAAATCGTATCTTTAACATCACAGAACAATAAACTGGTTTTGCAGGCTGGCAAAAGTCGTTTTACATTGCAAACTCTGCCAGCGGAGGATTTCCCTTTGGTGCAGGAGTCCGCTAAGTTTGGAGCGCTTTTTTCAGTACCACAAAAAGTGCTAAAGGATTTACTTGAGCAGGTATCATTTGCTATGGCAGTACAAGACATTCGGTATTACTTGAATGGCATTTTGTTTGTTGTGGACGGCAAAAAACTAAGTTTGATTGCAACCGATGGGCACCGCTTGGTGTATTCAAACGCAGATTTAGACACGGATGTACCTAAACAAGAGGTAATTTTGCCTAGAAAAACAGTATTGGAATTACAGCGTTTATTAGCCGATAGTGATGAAAAAATTGATATCCAATTTGCTAATAATCAAGCAAAATTTAATTTTGGGTCGATGGAGTTTGTGAGTAAATTGGTTGAGGGAAAATTCCCCGATTACAACCGCGTGATTCCAAAGGGGCATAAAAATCACGTAACGGTTGGTCGCCAAACACTCTTGACTTCTTTACAGCGTACGGCTATTTTGACAAGCGATAAATTTAAGGGCGTACGTCTTAATTTTGAAGAGAATCTACTTCGTATTTCTGCTAATAACGCGGAGCAAGAAGAAGCCATTGAAGAGCTTGATATTGACTACAGTGGTGATGTGATTGAAGTTGGTTTTAATGTAACTTACTTGATCGACGCTTTAGCAAATATGTCTCAAGAAATGGTGGGCATTGAGCTTGCCGATGGCAATAGCTCGGCGCTCTTTACTGTGCCAGAAAATGCAAGTTATCGCTATGTTGTGATGCCAATGCGCATCTAAGCGAAATCTCACTCACTGGTTATTTTTTTGAGCTCTCTAATCTAGGTTACCCATGTCCGAAGACTATACAAACGCTGGTGCAGATACGCACATTCCTATGGTTGTGACAGCGGCGCAGGCGGCAGCTGACTCTGCTCAATATGGCGAGGGAGCTATTCAAATTTTGGAGGGCCTTGAGGCGGTTCGTAAGCGTCCGGGCATGTACATTGGAGACACCAGTGATGGTACGGGCCTGCATCATTTGGTTTTTGAGGTTGTGGATAACTCAATTGATGAAGCGCTGGCTGGGCACTGCGATGATATTGTGGTGACCATTCATAGTGACAACTCGATAAGCGTGACCGATAACGGACGTGGCATTCCAACTGGCGTCAAGATGGATGATAAGCACGAGCCAAAGCGCTCGGCATCCGAAATTGCGTTGACTGAATTGCATGCGGGCGGTAAGTTCAACCAAAACAGCTATAAAGTTTCGGGCGGCTTGCACGGCGTCGGCGTGAGTTGTGTGAACGCGCTATCACAGTGGTTGCGCCTTATTGTGCGCCGTGATGGCAAGGTCCACGAGATTGAGTTTGCTAAAGGCTTTGTACAAAATCGGTTGGTTGAAAAAGTGGACGGCGTTGAAGTATCGCCCATGCGCGTGACGGGTACAACGGATAAGCGTGGAACCGAAGTTCACTTCTTGGCTGATCCAGAAATTTTTAACAATATTGACTTTCATTACGATATTCTTGCCAAGCGTTTGCGTGAACTCTCGTTTTTGAATAACGGCGTCAAGATTCGATTGATTGATGAGCGCAACCAGCGCGAAGATAACTTCGCCTTTGCGGGGGGGGTGCGGGGTTTTGTTGAGTTTATCAACAAAGGTAAAAATATTTTGCATCCAAATATTTTTTACGCGGCGGGTGAGCGTTCATCGGAGACGTATGGTGGGATATCCGGCACCAATATTGGTGTTGAGGTTTCTATGCAGTGGAATGATGGTTACAACGAGAGTTTGCTGTGTTTTACCAATAATATTCCGCAACGCGATGGCGGTACGCATTTGACGGGCGTTCGTGCGGCAATGACGCGCGTGATTAACAAATACATCACGGATAACGAATTAGCGAAAAAAACAAAAGTGGAGGTCAGTGGTGAGGATATGCGCGAAGGTTTAGCTTGCGTGCTGTCTGTCAAAGTACCCGAGCCAAAGTTTTCGAGTCAAACAAAAGATAAATTAGTCTCAAGCGAGGTGCGCGCACCTGTTGAAGAAATTGTTGCGAAGACGTTGACGGAATTTTTGGAGGAGCGACCAGTAGACGCAAAAATTATTTGTGGCAAGATCATGGATTCAGCGCGTGCGCGTGAGGCGGCGCGCAAAGCACGTGAGGCCACACGCAAGACGGTAATGGGCGGCATGGGCTTGCCCGGAAAACTAGCCGATTGCCAAGAAAAAGATCCCGCGCTTTGCGAGGTGTATTTGGTGGAGGGTGACTCTGCGGGAGGCTCGGCTAAGCAAGGACGTGATCGTAAATTTCAAGCCATTCTTCCGTTGCGCGGAAAAATTTTGAACGTAGAAAAAGCGCGTTACGAAAAGCTTATTGCAAGTAACGAAATTGTGACGCTCATTACGGCGCTTGGCACAGGGATTGGTAAAGACGATTTCAAAATCGATAAGCTACGCTATCACCGCATCATCATCATGACCGATGCGGACGTGGATGGGGCACACATTCGTACCTTGTTGCTGACGTTCTTTTATCGTCAAATGTTAGAGCTTGTTGAGCGGGGTCATATTTATATTGCTCAACCGCCGCTTTATAAAGTCAAAGTTGGTAAGCATGAGCAATATCTAAAAGATGCGCATGAGTTGGATGCCTTTATGTTGAAAGTGGCGCTAGAGGGTGCGCGCCTAATGCCTAGCAGTGGCGCGGCCATGGTAACTGGTGACGCATTGGCAGAGGTGGCGCGGCAATACCAAGCGGCACAAACGGTCATTGATCGCCTCTCCAATTGGATGGATATTGATGCGCTGCGTGCTATTGCCAATGGTGTTGCGGTGCATCTTGAGGATATGGGTGTGGCCGTTGCTTCTGCATCGGCAATGCAGGCCGCGCTAGAGGCCGGCGAGAGCACTACGGGTACGCGGGCGGTTGTCCGTGCAGAAGTGGATATGCGCACCGATAAGCTACAGCTAGTGATTACGCGTTATATCCACGGCAACGCCAAGCCTAGCATCATTCATAGCGACTTTGTGCGTGGCAACGACTATGCCGCACTGCGCCGAGCGGCTGAGACCTTTAACGGTCTTATTGGTGAGGGTGGTGTGATTTATCGCGGTGAGGGGGAGCGTCAAAAAGAACAAAAAGTTACCGACTTTCGTGATGCGATGGTTTGGCTATTACAGCAAGCCGATACCGCCGTAGGCCGGCAGCGCTACAAAGGTCTTGGTGAGATGAACCCAGAGCAGCTTTGGGAAACCACGATGGATCCGCAGGTGCGTCGTTTACTGCAAGTCAAGATCGAAGATGGCATCGAAGCTGACCGCGTATTCACCATGCTTATGGGCGACGAAGTCGAGCCGCGCCGAGAATTCATTGAAACCAATGCTCTACGTGCGGCGAATATTGATACTTAATTGCTGACTTTAAGCGGCGGCCATTTGCCGCTCTTCTTTCCCAAACCAAGCGACATAAAGAACAGGCAACACCAATAGTGTTAGCAGTGTGGCTGTAAACAGGCCGCCAATTACCACAATAGCTAATGGTCGTTGCGTCTCTGCGCCAATGTCGGTAGAAATGGCCATAGGAAGCAAGCCTAGGGCGGCTAGAAGCGCCGTCATCAGCACGGTGCGTAGACGTTGCATCGAACCCTCTTTAACCGCCTCTACGACGCTTAAACCCTTTTCTCGCAGTTGTTGAAATACTGTCAGCATCACTACGCCGTTGAGTACCGCTTGTCCAGATAGCGCAATAAAGCCAATTGCTGCCGAAACGGAGAGCGGGATGGAGAAAGCAAAGAGCGCGATGAAGCCCCCAATTAAAGCAAGTGGCACATTCACCAAAATGAGCGCCGCCATTTTGAGTGAGCTAAATGCATCGAAGAGCAATACAAAAATTAGCAAGAGCGAAATGGGCACGACCATCGTCAGGCGTTGCATGGCGCGCTCTTGATTTTCAAATTCACCCGACCAGCTAAGTGAAAATCCGTTTGGAATCTTGACGTTCTTCTCGACGCGTTCTTGCATGTCTGCCACCACGGAGCCCATGTCGCGCCCTTTGATGAAAATGCCAATTGCCATGGTACGCCTGCCCGCTTCGCGTGAGATGTTCATTGCGCCACTGGTTTCGCGGATGTTGGTAACGCTACCCAGCGCTGCATACCCGCCATCGGGTGTGGGAATGGGAATGCTCGCTAAGCGACCAATTTCGCGTTTGTCCGCAGGCAAGCGAACCGACACCGCAAACTTGCGCTCACCCTCCCACAGTTGCGTGGCTGCCTTGCCCGCTAATGCTGCCTCAATTACATCTTGCACATCTTGCACATTTAAGCCTAAGCGTGCAGCACGGTCGCGGTCGATGTCAATCAAAATTTGTGGCACCTGTCCTTCGCGATCAATTTCGGCTTGTTCCACGCCTTTAACTTGCTGTACCTGACGGGAAATGGCTTCAGAAATGGCGCGCATCTGTACCAAATCATCGCCCACCACCTTAATCACTATCTGCCCTTTGATTTGTGAAATCGATTCCAAAACGTTATCCCGTATGGGTTGCGAGAAAGTGGGCTCCATGCTGGGAATGGCGGATACAGCGCGATCCATTTCATCGATGATCTTGGCCTTGGTCATGTCTTTGCGCCAATATTCGGGCTGTTTAATGTCGACAAATACCTCAACCATGCTGATGGTTTTGGGGTCTGTTCCATCCTCTGGTTGTCCCGCCTTAGAGACGGCGGTATTGACTTCAGGTACGGTTAATAAAGCTTTGCGCACCGCGTGTAGCGTCTTGGTGGCCTCTTCGTTGGACATGCTGGTAGGTATGCGAAGGTTGACCCATGTTGTGCCCTCATCGAGTTCGGGTAAAAACTCAGAGCCTAGTTGCGAAGCCAAACCAAGGGCACCCAAAAAGCCAACAACGCAAATCAAAACAATCTTGCGAGTGTTGGCAAGCGCCCAATCGAGTGCTGGCGTGTAGGCGCGCTTACACCAAGCCACAAGCCTGTTGTCGCCATGCGGCAGATTTTTTTTAAGCATCCAATAGGCCAGCAGCGGAACCAGTGTGAGCGAAAAGATAAGTGAGCCAATGAGTGCGGCCACTACCGACAGCGCCATGGGTTGGAAGATGCGACCCTCGTGCCGTTGTAGTGCAAAAATGGGCACATGCGCGGCAATGATGATGAGCATAGAAAATAGCGTTGGTCTGCCCACCTCTACCGTTGCATTAATTACTTCGTTGCGCCGCGTCGCGTCATCAAGGCCATCACGCCGTTCGGCGAGGCGATGCATGATGTTTTCCACCACAATCACCGCCCCATCAACAATGATGCCAAAGTCCATTGCGCCAAGGCTCAATAAATTGGCGGGTACCCCCATGACTTTTAAACCCAAAAAAGTGGCCAGTAGTGACAATGGAATGACGACAACAACGGCCAGTGAAGCGCGAAGATTTGATAAGAAAACATAGAGGATGAGCGAGACAAGCAAAGCGCCTTCAATCAAATTTTTAAAGACTGTGCCAAGTGTTTTAGACATCAGCCATGTCCGGTCATAAAACGGCTCAATACTTACGCCACTGGGTAGTGATTTTTCGTTGATGTAGGCAATCTTTTCTTTAACGGCTTTGAGAACCACGCTTGCATTTTCGCCTTTGCGCATGATGACAATACCTTGTACGATGTCATCATCAGCATCTTGACCAACCACGCCCAGGCGCGGTACGGCGCCGATTTTTACTTGTGCCAAGTCACGAATTAAAATGGGCGTGCCGCCGCGCGCGGCCACCACGATCCGACCAATGTCGTCTTGTGATTGCAAAAGACCAATGCCGCGGATCGCGTACTGCTGCGCACCTTGTGCAACATAGCTTCCGCCCACATTCGAGTTGCCACGCCCAAGGGCGTCGAGTAAGTTTTGGAAGGTCAGTTTGTAGGCGCGGAGCTTGTCTAAGTCTGGTTGCACTTCGTATTGTTTGATGAAGCCGCCCATCGCCACTACGTCCGCGACGCCTGGCACTTGACGGATGCCGCGTTCAATCACCCAATCCTCTAAGGTACGCAGATCCGTGCTTGATAGCCCATCCCCCTTGACGCGGTAGCGAATGATTTCACCCACTGGCGTAGCGTTGGGCGCGACGTTGACGTCCGCGCCTGGTGGCAAATCTACGCCACGCAAGCGTTCGTTCACTTCTTGCCTTGCGACATTGACGTTGACGTTATCGTTATAGGTGATGACGGTAAACGATAAGCCAAATTGCGTGTGCGAAAACACGCGGATAGAGTTGGGCAGACCTGAAAGTGCTACCTCTAGTGGTAGCGTGATTTGTTTTTCAACCTCTTCGGCGGCACGACCAGGATAGAGCGCAATGACGGTGACTTGTGTGTCGGTAACGTCTGGAAAGGCCTCAACGGAGAGGTTTTTAAATGCAAACAAACCCGCCATCACAAATACCAAAATGCCCAGCACGATAAATAGCGGCTGGTGTAGCGCGAAGGAGATGAGGCGCCTCATTTTTTGTTGCTCTGTTTGTTGTCTGCTGAGGCGGCACTCGTGGCAGCCTTATTGGGCATGGCCTGCGGGCTCGTTGTCATGCTCATTGTGCCAAGTGATGCGTTGTCTTGAGAGAGCCGCCATAGTCGCGCAAGCAGTAGCGTGTTATCGCTGACCACCGTTTCGCCAGCTTTGAGTCCTTTGGAGATCACGACATCATTGGGTCCTTCGTAGGCAAGCTCCACTTCACGCGGCTCAAAGGCGCTGGCTGCGCTTTGTACAAATACTTGGTGTTTGGCGCCATACAGTAACGCCGCACTTGCGGGCACGATGACGCTATCTGAGGGCATTTGTCGCGTGATTCGGGCTGTGACCAACATTTCTGCTTTCAGCAGGCGCTGCGGGTTCGCAATTAAACCGCGAACTTTGATGGTGCGTGTGGCGGGGTCGATAAAATCGCCAGCGGCTTTAACAACGGCTTGGAAGGCTTGCCCACCAAGGCTTGGCACGACGATCTCAAATGTGCTGCCAGGCTTGAGGCTGCCAATGTCAGATTCGCGCGCATCAATTTGCACCCACAAACTACTGGGGTCGGAGATGGTAAATAGCGGAGGCACACCCACACCCGATTGATCGGGGCGCAGTTCCTGCCCAGGATTTAAATTACGCTCAACGACGACGCCATTAATGGTGCTGGCAAGGGTGAGCTGTTGATTGACACTCAGATTGCTCACGCCGCCGTAAAGTCGTGTACGGGCTTCGGCGCGCGCCGCCTCGGCGCCAGCCCTTGCTGCATCAGCCTCGGCACCATCGAGTTCTTTACGAGCAATGATGCCAGCATCAAATAATTCTTTTTGTCGAGCCAGTGCTTTCTGCGTCATGCGTAGATCCGCCTGTGCTTTGGCGGTATCGGCTTGTGCCACACCAAACTCAGGTGAAGCCAAGTTGGCTAAGGCTTGACCGACGGCGACACTTTGTCCAATGTCGGCGCGAATAATGGCTACACGGCCTGCAAAGCTGGCATAAATGCGTTGTGTATGGTCTTCGTTCCATACCAATTTAGCCGGTAGCTCAACCGTAATGGATTTGGTGGCGGCGGCGGCGCTAATACCCAGTAGCGCTAGTTGAGGGTGATTTGGTGGAAAGCGAATTTGCTGGCCTTGCACGATGGGTGCTGGCGCATCTTGTTTTGGCGCGGGGGCTTCATGGCAGGCTGTAAGCAGTATGGCGCACAGGACGACTAGGCCTCCAAGGCCATGGCGGATATGGTTTAGCGAGAACCTGTGCGTTATTTTTTTTAGGTTGTTCATTTCAAAGATTCCAGACGAATGTTCCAAGCGGTTTGTGCTTTTTCAAAATCGGTTTGAGCGGCAATGGCTTCAAGCGTGGTAGCACGCCAAGTGCGGCGCGCCTCCAACAAATCGGTGAGTGACAGCGCCCCCTTGTTGTAGGCCAACTCAGCTTGTTCGGCAACGCGTTGCGCTTGCGGTGCAATGCCTTCGCTATAGCTGGCGGCTCGGGCTTGACTGCTTTGTAGTTCTTGAGCAAGGCGCTGGCCATCGTTGGAAGCCGCATGGCGTATGCGTTCTAGTGCCGCCTCTGCGATGGCGAGTTGGGCTTCTGCCTTGGCAATTTCGCCGCCAAAGCTATAGCCACCCAGTGTGCCTAGTTGAAGTGGAACTGACATGCGAAAGGTGAGTAGGCGTGTTGATGTGCCAGGAAAGTGATCGAATGCCGTGCCCAGCGTGACATCGTTATGTTTGAGTGCCAACGCATTGCTGAGCGCAGCGCGGCTGGCCTCTACTCGTGCCATGGCGGCTTGTACATCGGCTCGTGCTTCAATAGGTGGTATGCTGGGCGCGGTGTTGCTGTAAGTCTTGCTGGTTATGCTTTGCGGAACATTGGCAATTAATTTTTGTGGGCCTAGATCTAAAATAAGATTGAGTGTGAGTTCGGCTTGTGCACGATTTTGTTCAGCGAGCGTGACTTCGTTTTTGGCGCGTTGCGCCTCGATGCTACTGCGTGCCGCATCCTGCGCTGAGAGGTCGCCTGCTGCGAGTCGTTTGGCCGCCGTGTCGGCCAATTGTTGGGCGCTGACAGCAATGCTGCTGATTTGGCTGATGCGCTGCTGCGCTGCCAGTAAATCAAAGAATGCGCTGCTGGCGAGTAGCTTTTGCTGCGTGAGGAGCTCGCTCAAATCTTGCGCTGACGCATTAGCCGCTTGCGCGGCAGCCTCGGTACGTAGCGCGCGTTTGTTACCGCGCTCCCATGTCCAATCGAGACCAATGTTTTTGTCGATGCGTTTTTGCGTGAGTAAGGATCCTGCGCCCACGCCATTTTGCAAATCGATTTGTGACATCCCTGTGGAGAATATGGGTAGCGGCGCACGGTTGGCTGCGGTTACGTCTGCGCGTGCGGCGCCGAGTAATTGCGTGGAGATTTGTGCATCAATGTTTTGCGTGGCTGCGGCCAGTGCTTCGGGTAGCGTAATTTGTTTGGCTGTTTGCGCAAAGACACCGCTAAAGCTGATGGCACACAGCAAAGTACAGGCTCGACGCAAGTTGTGATGTTTGTGGAGTATCCTCATAGAACATGTTTGTATGACTTGATCCCTGACCAAGACCTGACTTTTGTAAATATTTGTGAATATTGTTGTAAATTATGCGCATTCTTTTGGTTGAAGATGACCCCACGCTGCACGAGGTTATGTCTCAAAACCTGTTTTCGTTGGGGCATCGAGTAGAGGGGGCGTTTACTGTGGCTCAGGCAAAACATTGGTGGCGCGTACAGGCCTTTGATGCGGTGCTCTTGGATCTCAATTTGCCCGATGGGTCTGGTCTTACAGCCCTACGAGAGGCGCGTCAGCGTGGCGATAAAACGCCTGTCATTGTGCTTACGGCGCGCAACCGAACGGACGAGCGCATAGCGGGATTGGATGCGGGTGCCGACGATTACGTAGGCAAGCCATTTGAAATGGCGGAGGTGGAGGCAAGACTACGAGCTTTGGTGCGGCGCTCTGTGGGTGCTGACGACGTGGTCATCATCGGCCGATTGAAGTTGGATCGAAAGGCGCGGCGTATTTTTTGTGAGGATGTGGATTGGACGTTGCCCGCAAGAGAGTATGAAGTGTTCGTTGAGTTGCTTTCTCCGCTAGGGCGTGTAGTGAGTAAGAAAATGCTGTCCGATAAACTCTCGGATATGGATGACGCGCTTGGTGACAATGCGCTGGAGTCCTTTATTTCTAGGCTGCGCAAACGCATGGTGGGCACGGGCGCCGCGATTGTGACAGTTCGCGGCCTTGGTTACCGGGTTCAACAGGAGGTGTTGTTCAATGTTGAAACCGACACGTAAGCGAAAGCCTTCGCTGCGCTTCAAACTCTTGCGCCACGTGCTATGGCCATTGGTGCTGACATGGGCGCTGGGTTCAGCCCTAGTGATTGGCTTTGCTTATTATTTCACCACTCAAGCATACGATCGCTCGTTACTTGATGATGCGTATGCGCTCTCTGCGCAAGTGCGCATGGATGCCAAGTCTGAACTAAGTTTGAACTTGACAGACGCGGAAATGCGAGCTGTTCTCTTTGACCAGTCTGAGTCTAATTACTTTGCGCTGTGGCGCGCAGATGGCCGCCTGCTCGCTGGCCATGTAGCGCTAAGGCCGCCAAGCTTATCGTCCATCACCATCGATGACTATATCATCGATGCAACGGGACCTCCCCGCTGGATAGATGGCACGTATTTGGGTCGTTCGGTTCGTATTGTTTCCTTGGGGCGGTCTCAACCAGAGCCCTTTGTCGTGGTGGTGGCACAAACAACGGATAGCCGTAATCGACTGCTTAGCCGATTATTGGTGGCGGGCCTGATTCCACAGGTGATTTTGCTTGTGTTCTTGGCACTATGGCTGCGTCGCCAAGTCGGGCAAGACTTAGAGCCTCTATCGCAGTTGCGACGTGCGCTCGAGCAGCGTGACGTGGGGGATTTGCGTCACGTTCCAGTTGCTTTGACGGATGAAGCGAAGACGGTTGATATTGAACATTTTGGGTCAGCAATTAATGCTTTGTTTGATCGGCTGCAGCTGGGCATTGCTGCGCAGCGGGAATTTTCGGGCAACGTGGCGCACGAGCTTCGCACGCCACTATCTGCTATTCGTTTGCAAGCAGAGCACGCACGCACATTAAGTGCAGATGCCGCAATACAAGAGCGCATGACAAAGTTATTGACGGGTGCTGACCATGCTGGCCATTTAATTGATCAGCTGTTGGCCTTGGCTTTTGCTGATGAGGCGCGACACAGCGTGCCACTGGCACAGCTTGATTTGGTAGAGGTAGCGCGTGCAGCAGCCTTGCGCCATTTGGCGCGCGCTGATGGATTGCGTGTGGACTTAGGTGCAGAGGGCGTGGATGGCTCGCAGCCTATGCTGGTATTGGCTCATCGCGTATTGGTCGATGCCGTTCTTGATAACTTAATTGATAACGCTTTTCGGTATGGTCTAGCGGATGCAAATCCTAAAATTACGGTTTCGGTGGTACGGTTGGGGGCCGAGATTCAATTGGCTGTGATGGATAACGGGCGTGGCTTAACGCAGCAAGAGGCCAGTCACTACAGGGGTCGTTGGGCACAAGCGAGTGATGTGCGTAGTATCGCCAGTATTGGCCAAGGTGTTGGTCTTGGGCTTGCAATTGTGTCGCGCTACGCGGAGTTGTTGGGCGCTAAATTTATTCTTCAAGCTGCGAGTGAGGCGGATGTTCAACATCATGGACTGTGTGCCAGCTTGGTGTTTGCGGTAAAAAGTTAAAATCAGAGGATGCAATACCCCAAACAATTTGATGTGATCGTCGTCGGCGGCGGCCATGCAGGCACAGAAGCCGCGTTGGCGAGTAGCCGTATGGGTGCGAAGACGCTACTTCTATCGCACAATATTGAGACGCTTGGTCAAATGAGCTGCAACCCCAGCATTGGTGGTATTGGCAAAGGCCATCTCGTCAAAGAGATTGATGCGCTGGGCGGTGCAATGGCGATTGCCACAGATGAAGCGGGTATTCAGTTTCGGATTTTGAATTTGAGTAAAGGCCCTGCCGTCCGGGCGACAAGGGCTCAGGCTGACCGCATTTTGTATAAAGCAGCGATTCGTCGTCGGCTGGAAAACCAGCCCAATTTGTGGTTGTTTCAGCAGGCGTGTGACGACCTCGTCGTTGAGTCCGCGGATGGTGAGGAGCGTGTTACAGGCGCGGTCACACAAAGCGGCATTCGATTCCTGGCTAAAACGGTGGTGCTGACGGCGGGCACATTTCTAGATGGCCGCATTCATATTGGATTGCAAAATTTTCAAGCGGGCAGGGCAGGCGATCCCCCGGCCATTAGCTTGTCGGCTCGGCTTAAAGAGTTGAAGCTGCCGCAGGGAAGACTCAAGACGGGAACCCCTCCACGCATTGATGGCCGTAGCATTGATTTCAGCAAGTGCCTGCGTCAGCCAGGAGATGGCATGGTGAACAATGAGGGCGTAATTGACTCCCCCATGCCTGTGTTTAGCTTTATGGGAAATCGTGCGATGCATCCCGAGCAAATGCCTTGTTACATCACGCATACCAATGAGCGCACGCATGAGATTATTCGTTCTGGCTTTGACCGCAGCCCAATGTTTACAGGCAAGATCGAAGGCGTGGGTCCGCGCTACTGCCCAAGCGTCGAGGACAAAATTGGCCGTTTTGCGGACAAAGAAAGCCACCAGGTTTTTTTAGAGCCAGAAGGCCTAACAACGCATGAGTACTACCCAAACGGCATATCAACTAGCCTGCCATTTGATATTCAGTATGACTTGGTGCGTTCTATGCAAGGACTAGAAAACGCACACATTTTGCGTCCTGGTTACGCTATTGAGTACGACTATTTTGATCCTCGCGCGCTTAAAACCAGTTTTGAGACTAAGCAGATTGGAGGATTGTTTTTTGCTGGGCAAATTAACGGAACGACGGGCTACGAAGAGGCTGCTGCGCAAGGCCTGTTTGCTGGTGTGAATGCGGCGTTACAAGTGCAGGGCAAAGACGGATGGTTGCCGCGCCGCAACGAGGCTTATTTGGGCGTGCTCGTGGACGACCTTATTACCAAAGGCGTTACCGAGCCCTATCGCATGTTTACAAGTCGTGCCGAGTATCGCCTACAGCTTCGCGAAGACAATGCAGATGCAAGGCTGACCGAAAAAGGGCGCGAACTTGGCTTGATTGGAGAGGAGCAATGGGCGGCTTATTGCCGCAAACGGGACGCTGTTTCACGTGAAACAGAGCGTCTGCGAGGGCTTTGGGTAAGCCCTAAAAACATCGCGCAAGAGGAGTCGGCGCGGGTGCTTGGCAAAGCCATGGGGCATGAGTATTGTTTGGCTGATTTATTGCGCCGACCTGGGGTTAGCTATGCGGCTTTGATGAGCATGGCCAGGCTTGATGGCGTTCAGCATCACTCGTCAGACGTTGACTCAACGGTAAGGGCTTCTGACTTTGATAAGTCGATCGTTGAGCAGGTTGAAATTGCCGCAAAATACGCTGGCTATATCGAGCGGCAGCAGGACGAAGTGGGGCGGGCTGCAGCGCACGAGGGCGTTCAACTGCCCCCCGATTTTGACTATTCCGAGGTGGTAGCGTTGAGTATTGAGGTTCGGCAGAAGCTTGCAAAGCTCCGCCCCGAAACCCTTGGTTTGGCGGGGCGAATTTCGGGCGTGACCCCTGCGGCTATTTCGCTTTTGCAAATCCACCTTAAAAGGCGACGCTTTAAAAAAGAGGGTTTTGAGCAATCACGAGCGATTGTTCAATGAGGGCGCGCTTACAAACGCGCCTTAAAGAGGGGCTTTTGTCCTTGGGGCTTGACTTTTCGGTGCTTCAGCAAAAGCAGTTGCTAGATTATTTGGCGCTGCTTTCGAAGTGGAATAAGGTGTACAACTTAACCGCTATTTGTAATGAAGATGAGATGCTGACGCATCATTTGTTAGATTCTCTGGCGGTAATTGCGCCACTACAAAAACATTTATTCGCTGCGCAGCCCATAGCGGCAAGGGTGTTGGATGTTGGCGCGGGCGCTGGACTTCCTGGTGTCGTCATTGCGATATGCCTTCCAGATGTGGTGGTTGTGTGTGTGGATGCCGTTGGCAAAAAAGCGAGCTTTGTTAAGCAGGTGGCGGCAGAGCTTGGCCTCAAAAATCTGCAAGGACTGCATTCGCGCGTTGAAGCCTTAACTCGCATCATAGTTTCAGAGGGTTTTGACGTCATTACTAGCCGCGCATTTGCGGCGCTAGGGGATTTTGTCGCCTTAACGAAGACATGCCTTAAGTTGCCTAGCGGCGTGTGGATGGCAATGAAGGCAAGGGGCGTGGGGGAGGAGGCTGTGAATTTACCAGATGATGTTAAGGTGTTTCACGTGGAACCCTTGAGGGTTCCGTTTTTGGACGAGGAGCGAAATTTGGTTTGGATTTCACGGCTACACTAGTCGAATGTTTGGCATTCTTGATTACAGTGCGCTTGTCGCCGCTTTTGTGCTGTTGCTTTTTATTCCAGGTTCTGGAAACTTAGCTTTAATTGCATCAACGGGACGAGGCAGGCTGATTGGTGTGGTGCTTATTACTCACTATGCGGCTGAAAATTCAGGCGAAACTCTTCGCGTGGTGCGGCGGTGTAAAAGTTTGCGGGTGTTTTTTTGATTGGCTGTGGTGTTAGGCTAGTGTTTGGTAAATAGTTAAAAGGTAGGCAATGGCAAAAATTTTTTGTGTCGCAAATCAAAAGGGCGGGGTTGGTAAAACGACTACGACAGTCAACTTGGCTGCGGGTTTGGCCAAGATTGGGCAGCGTGTTTTGATGGTTGACCTGGATCCTCAAGGCAATGCAACCATGGGCTCGGGGGTTGATAAGCGAGAACTCAAGCATACGATTTACGACGTGCTACTGGAAGAAGCCACGGTCGCAGAAGCTAGGATGCATAGTGAAAAATGTGGTTACGATGTTTTGGGCGCCAACCGGGAGTTGGCTGGGGCCGAGGTTGAGTTGGTTGCGGTAGAGCGCCGGGAGGCGCGTTTAAAGGCTGCGCTGGCAGTGACGGGCGCTGAGTATGATTTTATTTTGATTGATTGCCCACCATCGCTTTCTATGTTGACTTTAAACGGTTTGTGCTGCGCCAATGGGGTGATTGTTCCCATGCAATGCGAGTATTTTGCGCTGGAAGGGCTGACTGACTTGGTCAATACGATTAAGCAAGTACATGCTAATTTGAATAAGGATTTGCAGATTATTGGGTTGCTTCGGGTTATGTTTGATCCGCGTATTACGCTGCAAGTGCAGGTGAGCGATCAGCTCAAGGCGCACTTTTCAGACAAAGTTTTTAATACCGTGATTCCACGTAACGTCCGTTTGGCGGAGGCGCCTAGTTATGGCTTGCCTGGTGTCATATTTGACCCTTTATCTAAAGGCGCACAAGCTTATGTGACCTTCGCGGCTGAGATGGTTGAGCGCATTAAAAAAATGTAATTCGAAAGAGTGAAATGACAGTTAAAAAACAAAAAGGCTTGGGTCGTGGCTTAGAGGCTTTGCTTGGGCCCACCGCGGTGGATGCGCCTGTTGCGTTAGTGGGCGGCGAGGACGGTACCGGTGTTCTTAACCTCGATCAAATGGTGGCTGGCAAGTATCAGCCACGCATGCACATGGACGAGGGGGCGCTCTATGAGCTTGCCGAGAGCATTAAGGCGCAAGGAGTTATGCAGCCGATCTTGGTTCGCCGCTTGCCAGCGGGAGCACCAGTCGAGTATGAAATTATTGCGGGCGAGCGGCGGTTCCGCGCCGCCAAATTAGCGGGTCTTAGTGTCGTGCCTGTTTTAGTGAGGGATGTGACGGACGAGGCCGCCGCCGCCATGGCGCTTATTGAAAACATGCAGCGCGAAGATTTGAATCCTCTCGAAGAGGCTCAAGGACTACAGCGTTTAATTAAAGAGTTTGGACTTACTCACGAGGCGGCTGCGATCGCTGTCGGGCGCTCTCGTAGCGCCGCCTCTAACCTGCTCAGATTGCTCAATTTAGCCGAGCCTGTGCAAAGCATGCTGGTCGCTGGGGATCTTGATATGGGGCATGCTCGTGCGTTGCTGTCGCTCGATAAGGCCACACAAATTACAGCCGCGAATCAAATCACCGGCAAAAAAATGTCTGTGCGTGAGGCGGAGAGTTTGGTTAAAAAAATTAGCGCTGAGTTTACGCTGACCCCCGGGCGTCCTAAAGCTGATAAATCGCGCGATATTAAGCGAATAGAAGACGAGTTGGCAGATTTGCTGACCGCGTCAGTTGAAATCAAAATTAAAAAACGAGTTAAACGTAATGGGCGCGCCTATGAACAGGGGGAATTGACGATTGGCTTTGGCTCGTTAGAAGAGCTCAATGCTCTCATTGATAAGCTGAGAGCAAAAAACTAGGCGGCAAAAATCTTCCCGGGGTTCATGATGCCCTGCGGATCAAGGGCTTTTTTGATGATGCGCATGATGTTTACTGCACCGGCGCCAGTCTCTTCAATTAAAAACGACATTTTATGAAGCCCCACGCCATGCTCGCCTGTACACGTGCCCTGCATGGAAAGTGCGCGCCTTACTAACTTGTGATTTAAGCCCTCAGCGGTGTCCCGCTCAGCAGGAACATTGGGGTCTAGCAAGTAGCCAAAATGGAAGTTGCCATCCCCTACGTGACCGACCAAAAAGTACGGGATACCCGAGGCATCAACTTCAGCGACGGACTCTAAAAGGCAGTCGGCTAAGCGGGAAATGGGCACACAGGTGTCGGTTGAAATCACTTTGCAGCCTGGGCGGCTTTGCACGCCTGCAAAATAAGCGTTATGCCGTGCAGTCCATAAACGCGTGCGCTCCTCAGGAGTGGTCGCCCACTCAAAGGCTTGACCTTGGTGCTCGGCTGAAATACCCTGAACTGACTCAGCCTGCTCCTTAACGGCAGTAGGCGAGCCGTGAAACTCCATTAAAAGCATGGCACCTTCGTGCAAATTAAGTTTGGCGTACTTGTTGAGCATCCGAACGGTATTGACATCAATTAGCTCAACTCGTGCAATTGGGATACCCATTTGGATGATCTGAATCGTCGTGCGAACGGCGGCTTCGATATTGGGGAAGCTGCAGACTGCTGCACTAATGGCTTCGGGGAGCGGATAAATTTTAAGCGTGATTTCGGTTATGACTCCCAAAGTACCTTCGCTGCCAACCATGAGGCGCGTGAGGTCGTAGCCCGCGCTGCTTTTCTTGGCACGAGTTCCCGTGCGGATGATTTCACCGTTGGCAGTAACGACTTCGAGCGCGAGCACGTTTTCGCGCATTGTGCCGTAGCGCACGGCGTTCGTGCCACTGGCTCGAGTGGCCGTCATGCCGCCCAGCGAGGCGTCCGCGCCTGGGTCAATGGGGAAGAAAAGCCCTGTGTGTTTGATGGCCTCGTTGAGCGCTTTTCGGGTCACGCCTGGCTGGACGGTGACTGTCAGATCTTCAGCGTGGATCGCTAAAATCTTGTTCATGCGGGATACGTCCAAGCTAATGCCACCATGTACCGCTAAAAGATGACCTTCTAAAGAGGAGCCTACGCCAAATGGAATCACGGGGACGCTGTACGTGGCGCAAACTTTAAGCACATCTACTACATCTTGCGTCGACTCTGCAAAAACCACGGCATCAGGCGGCGGAACGGTAAACGAAGATTCGTCCCGCCCGTGTTGTTCGCGCATTACTAATGTAGTACTACATTTTTCTCCAAAATTATCACTGAGGGCGCGAATGGCAGCCTTACTTGAGTCTTGGTCGGCTTGCTTGCCGTAAGCCATAAGAGGAGTAGTAAATGAGTTCATGTTATTTGAGTAAGCGGTATGATTTTACGTGGAAAATAAAGTTGTTGGCATTAAGTAACAATCGGCCAAAAAAGAAAATTTTGTGTACAATCAAAAAAAGTGAACTTTAATTCTCTTATTTCATTTATCTACAACTTTTATCTGGGCCTCAAAAAATTTAAGTTAACAAACAATAAATTTTTAAACAGTTTAACGTGAACAAGAACCTCTACCGTTTGGTTTTCAGCAAGAAATTCGGCGCCCTAGTCGCCGTAGCTGAAACAACCGTATCGCAAGGCAAGAGTGCTGGCGAGACGGCGGGGGGCGGGGTGTTTGAATCATCCGCAGGCCAGGCTGCATATGGCTTGGCGGGCAACGCTGGGGCTGGCGGAGCAAGTTTAGCGACCATTTCATTTGCGGTTGCACTGGCCTTTGCAAGCACGGCGACATTCACCATCAAAAGCTTCGCCCAATCAGTACTCCCTACGGGTGGGACGATCACCAAAGGCACGGGCACAATCACGACAGTTGGCAACACCATGACCATTAACCAAGGCACTAATGTCCTTGGTGCCAACTGGAACTCCTTCTCCATTGGCGCATCCAATACCGTTATTTTCAATCAGCCCGGCAGCTCTTCTGTTGCGATTAACCGAGTAATTGGCAACAGCCAATCCCAAATTTATGGGAGCTTGCAATCCAACGGCCAGGTCTTCCTCATCAACCCCAATGGCGTCATGTTCGGCCAAGGAGCTCAGGTGCAAGTAGGAGCCTTGGTCGCCACTACCAAAGACATCACAAACCCACAAATGGACGCGGGCAACTACAGCTTCTCGGGCTCAAGTACGGCTGGCATCATCAACCAAGGCATGATCACCGCGACAGGTAATGGGTCAGGCGGCGGCTACATCGTGCTACATGCCGACCAAGTCACCAATAACGGCACTCTCATCGCCAATGGCGGCACAATCACCTTGGCGGCAGGACAGACGCTCGGCCTCACGCTAGACAATGGGCAGCTGGTGAGTGTCCAAGTCACAGGCGCCGTAGCCAACGCCTTAGTACAAAATAAAGGCCTTATCGTGGCGGATGGTGGCCAAGTCTTCCTCACGGCAAGGGGTAAAGACACCTTGTTAGACAGCGTCGTCAACAACGAAGGCATCATCCAAGCTAGATCCATGAGCAGCAAAAACGGCGTCATCATTTTGGATGGTGGTGCTGAAGGTGCGGTGATCAATAGCGGTACGCTAGACGTCTCTGGTAAGGGCAACAACAAAGGCGGCACGGCCATTATGGCGGGTCAGTACGTGGCGCTCCTCACCAATAGTACCGTCAATGCCTCGGGCGATGCGGGGGGCGGCACGGTCGTTATTGGCGGAGACAACCTGAACAAAGTGACCTCGCTCTTGAACTTCTCGATGGCGGCGCAGACTGTGGTGCAAGAGGGCGCGAACATCGACATCTCCAGTAGCAACGGGAGTGGCGGCTTTGTAGAGACCTCGGGTCATGTGGTTAGCATTAACGGCAACATCAATGGTGCGGGCAAGACAGGAGCGGGGCAATGGCTGATCGATCCAACAGATGTGACCATTAGCTCTGGCGCAAACGTTGCACTTAATGTGAGTGGCACCACTTGGAGCGGTACGGCGACGGCATCGACGATCAATAATGCCTCAATTGTGAATGCGCTCAATTCAACCAATGTGCTTATTACAACGACTAGTAACAGTACGGGCGTTCAAGGCAACATCACGGTGAGTGGTGACATTATTAAGAATAATGCAACAGTGCTGCTAACAAACCTGACGTTATTGGCTAATGGTTCAATAACGGTCAATAATAATATTTCGGCGACTAATGGCTCCCAGTTGGGTGTTAATTTGACGGCGGATAGTGGCAATGTTGGCAATGGCAGCATTAATTTGACGAGCACGTCAGTCATTAATACCAATGGCGGGGTTTTAACATTAAAGGCAAATACGTCTGTCAATACGACGGGCGCGTTTAGGGATGCCATAAAAATTAGTGGAGCTATTAATGCCACTAATTCCGCATCCACCATTGTGGGTACGGCAGACAATGCCCTTGGTAATGCGGGCGTGAATTTTTCTGCAGGAAGCCAAACGATAGCGGGGAGTATTTTGGGGAGCTCCAATAATGGGTACGGAGTAACCTTCCAAGGTGGGGCACAAGTATTGACGGCAAATATAACGGGTAGCTCAAACCAAGCAAATGGCTATGCAGGCCTTGATTTTACGGGTGGAACACAAAACATAACGGCGGCGCTTACGGGCATCGGTAACTACCAAGGCGTACAATTTACAAGTGGAAATACAACGATAACAGGTAATATTTTTGGAAGTGCAACGGTTGGACTATTTGGTGGTGGGGTTGGTTTTGGATCGGGTGCGCAGATTATAAATGGACAGGTAACAGGTATTAGTAATAGCCCTAACCTGAATAGTCAAGGCATTTATTTTGTTGGGGGTAATCAGACAATTACTGGGAATCTTAATGGAACTGGTAGCGGCGCGGAGGGGGTATTCTTTGGCGGGGGCAATCAAACTCTCGGCGGCAATGTGTGGGGTAGTTCAAACGCAATGATGGGCGTACGCTTCGTGCCATATGCCGGCAATAGTAATGTGACTTTTAACACAACAAACGGGCGGATAACAACCATTTCGGGGACTTCAAATAATAGCATTGGTATATTGATGGATGCCAATGCGAGTGTTCAATTCTCAAATGTCAATAATGGAACATTGTTCTTCCAAGGGTATTCAAATACTCAACAAGGAATTGTCATAGCAAGCGCCGCCGCCAACTTTACCAACTCAGGGGCGGGAAATTTAACAATTGTTGGTTATACAAATTCCACTAACACTTCTGCAATCCTAATTAATGGAACGGGAAATAGTCAGTATATTAGCACTGGCAATGGCGCACTAAATATTTTTGGGTATTCAAACAATTCGTTGGGGGCAAATACTTCGGGAATTTCAATTACAAGCAATTACACAACGTTTATTGATGGCGGTACAGGCAATTTGACGGTAAATGGCTACACAGCCTCAATTAATAACTCGGGGATAAATTTTCTTAGTGCGCTGAGCGTTAATATAACAAGCAACGGTTCTGGCTCACTGACTATTGCTGGATATGCAAACACATCAAATGCGTCGGGGTTGAATATGCCAACCAACGCCACGGTGAATTTGAATGCTAGTGGTGGCGGTAATATGTTCATTATTGGGCAATCCAATACGGGCAGTGGCTTGTCGGGCATACCGCTTGCAATTACAAACTCGGGAAATGGAGCGCTGAGTTATTTGGGCATTTCTAATTTGGCAGATGGAATACAGCTTGCCAATAGCACGAATATGAACAACACGGCGAGTGGTTCAATTAATCTTACTGGTATTTCTTATTCGGGTGTTGGTTTAAATATATCAACAGGTACGATCAATGCTACACGCTTGAGTGGAAGCATTAATTTGGTGGGTTCGTCTACACAAAAAGCAGGCATATTGATATCCAATAATATCACTGCAATTAATATTAATATATCTGGTTATTCGGTTAATAATATTGGACTTAGTTTTATTAATGGTAATCAGTCCATGAAAGGCAATGTCTCATTATTAGGCAGCTCAGCCCAGGGCGCTGGGCTTGTTTTTGCTGGCGGTAATCAAACCATTAATTCAACGGCTGGCAATACGACTAGCATTATTGGCATATCAGGTAATAGCACCAATAGCTCGCAGTATGGTTTAAATCTTTCATCTGCTAGTGTGATTGTGATTCAAAATGGTGGCAATGTGATTTATCAGGGCACGGGAAATGCTGGTTATGGGGTGTTTATTGGAGGCTCAGGGAGCGGTAGTTTTTCATTAACCAATACAACAATTGTGGGTAGCTCGTACAGTGCAACGGGGGTTATTGCCTTCAATAATATAACCAATGTTAATGGTAATATTACGGGTTACTCTGTTTTAGGGGCGGGCGTTAGTTTTGCTGCAGGCAATCAAAACTTGAGTGGAAATAGTACCATCTATGGCAGCTCCACTCTAAACACGGGGGTTGTTTTTGCAGGAGGCTCTACCCGAGTGAATGTCACAACAGGGAATACGTCCACGATTACGGGCATTACGGGGAATACTACCAATACCTCCGCAGTTGGTTTAAATATAACCACACCGCTGCCATTTATAATTACGCAATCAGGTGGCCAATTGATTTTGAGCGGCACAGCAAATGCGGGTGCTGGCGTTTATATTGGCGCTGGAAATGCCAATCTAACGCTGAACAATACAATTATTAGCGGTAGCTCCTATAATAATACGGGGGTACAAGTTCTTAATAACTTAAGCGGTACAAACCTTAATATCACGGGTTATTCAACCAACGGGACGGGCATTAATTTCGCCAATGGCTCACAAACGATTGGCGGCAATACGACTGTTTTGGGTAGTTCGGTTCAAGGATCGGGCTTAGTCTTTACAGGTGGAAACTTAACGTTAAATGCATCATTGGGCAACAGATCAACCATCATCGGTATTACGGGCAATGCAACAAATGCATCGGTTGTTGGTATTAATATAACGACCCCAATGCCTTTTACAGTTTTACAAAATGGCGGCAGCATCAACATCAGCGGGACGGGTAATGCTGGCTCTGGCGTTTATATCGGTGCGGGCACATCCTCTTTAACATTTGCCAATACATCAATTAGCGGCAGTTCATATAACAATTCAGGTGTTTATGTTGCCAATAATATTACAGCAAATGCTACAAATATTACTGGTTATTCGGTGAATGGTATAGGCGTTAACTTTGTTAGCGGCAACCTGACACTGGGCGGGAACAGCTCCATATTGGGCAGCTCGGTTGAAGGTAATGGAGTGGTGTTTGCTGGTGGTACACAAACATTGAATGCGACTGCGGGAAATACGACTAGCCTAACGGGCATCACAGGCAACTCCACGAACACATCCTCTGTTGGTTTGAATTTGTCAGTGATACCCGTGTCACTTATACAAAATGGCGGCAAGATTATCTTTAGCGGCACGGCCAACGTTGGGACAGGCGTTTTTATGTCCACCAACAATATTTCCTATTCAATTTCAAATAGCACGATCTCGGGTAGTTCATCAACTGGCGCAGGCGTCTTGGTTTGCAGTACGGGCAATGTCAGCTTGTCTGGCGTTGCAATATCTGGCAAATCCAATACGGGGCAAGCAATTAATTTAACAGCCTCATCGGCTGGCTCTGGTGCTGGCCAGGTAAGCTTGGCCAGCAATGCCAGTTTAAACGCCTCTGGCATTTTGTATATTATCGGTAATACAACTAACTTGATTGCAACTGATGCTGTTAAGATTTTAGGCAATATAACAGCGACTAACGCCAGTAGTAGTATTACGGGTTATTCTGCATCGGGTGTGGGCGTGAATTTTAGCAGCGGTAATCAAACGCTAAGTGGGAATGTATCGGGGACTTCCAACACAGGGCTTGGTGTTCAATTTTTTGCGGGTAACCAAACCTTCGTTGGCAATGTCTCCATCACAGGAAGCTCTGCGCAGGCAACAGGCCTTGCATTTCCTAACGCGGGCGCACAAGTTTTTAATGTAACGGCTGGCAATACCACAAGCCTTACGGGCATTACGGGTAATAGCACCGATGCTACGGTTGCTGGTTTAAACCTGTCCGCGTTGCCAACTATTTTGCAAATTGGCGGCAATTTGAATTTAAATGGCACCGCCAATGCAGGTTCCGGCGTTTCAATTATTAGCGCGGCAAATATCTCGCTGACATTAGCCAATACTACGATCGGCGGCAGTTCATTTACTGGCACGGGCGTGCTAGTTTGTACAACCGCCAATGTGGCTTTGGCAGGCATGACGATTACGGGTACGTCCGTTTCAAATGCGTCCATTAACATCAGCGCGGGAGTTGGGACTGGCGTAGGCGTTGTTAACTTAGCCGCCAACTCAACCATTAACACCACGGGCATTTTGCAAATTAATGGAAATACGACCAATTTGACGGCAGCTTCAGCCGTTGATGGCGTTGTGCTCTTTGGCAATATCACTGCAACCAATAGCAGTAGCAATATCACGGGTTATTCGAACGGCGCAAGCGGTGTACGAGTGGTATCTGGCAATCAAACGCTAAGCGGCAATATCACGGGCTCGTCCAATACGGGTACGGGTGTTAATTTAACGGGCGGCAATCAAACCTTTGTTGGTTTTGCTGACATTCGCGGTACATCTAACAGTCTAATTGGGGTGGCACTAGGCGGGACAACAGCCGTGCTGAATGGCACCACAAATATCACGGGTATTACCTACGGCGGCACGACCCCTGCGGTGGGCGTTGCGCTGGGTACAAATGCAACGAGCAACATTACTGTGAAGGGGTCTGCCAATCTCACGATTACGGGCACGTCTAACAGCAGCGGCAGTGGCAGCGGTATACAGTTTGGTTATGCTTCAGGCAGCGGCAACTTATTCCAAAATAGCACAGGCACAGTCAACATCAGCGGTGTGACCAATACGAGCACCTTTGGAGGTATTTTGATAACTAATGCCAATATCACGCAAACAGCGGGTGCTGGCAATCTCTCGATTGGCGGAACATCAAACACCACCATTGGTTTGCAGGTTGGGATTACAGGTACTGTGCCTAACATCAATGTGACCAATGCCGTGCTTGCTGGAAAATCAAATGATGCAAGTGGTGTCTATTTCTTTACGGGGAATACGACACTGACGGGTAATAGCTCAATCGCCGGCACATCAAACGGTTCGTTTGGTGTCAACTTTACGGGTGGCGTGCAATTATTTAATACCTTGGCAGGCTCAAGCATTAATATCACGGGCGTATCTAATTTGGGGACGGGCGTATTTGTGAATACAAGTGCCACAACCTCTTTTAGTAACAACGGTAGTGGTGGTTTGATTGTGTTTGGTTCCTCTAATGGGGCTGTTGGTGTCAATATTACCAATGGTTTGAATTTAACCAATAGCGGCAATGGCAGCTTAAGCGTGATCGGCATCACGAACTCGGCGGCCAGTTCAGGGTTTAGATTTAATACGGCGATAAATATCACCAGTAATGGTTCAGGTAATCTGACGGTGACAGGCTATGCCAACTCGTCTAGCGCTGTGGGCGTATCATTTGCTGGGGCAAGCAACATAACAGCAAGCAGCAATGGCAGTATTTATATTACTGGACGCTCTAATAGTAATACGGGACTCGCCAACATCTCGGGCAGTATTAATAATACTGGTAACGGAACGCTTAGCTTTTCGGGCACATCTAACACGGCAGATGGTTTGGCTATTGGGGCAGCCACGACGCTGAACAATAGCGCGAATGGAACAATTACCTTAGTTGGAAGCTCTGGCGCAGGTACGGGTGTCAATATATCCGTGGGCAGCTTGTCGGCAACAAGCGTGAATGGTAGCGTGGGTGTGTTTGGTACGTCGAACTCTGGAAGCGGCGTGTTGCTTGCTGTTAATGTGACGGCAAGTAATCTTAATATTACGGGTTATTCCAACTCAACGGGCGCGGGCGTTCGCCTTACTAGCGGAAATCAATCTTTAAGTGGAAATACATCCATTATTGGTAGCTCTGCTCAAGGTGCTGGTTTAGTCTTCGCGGGTGGCAATGTCACCATTAATGCGACAGCAAACAATATATCGCAAATTACGGGTATTACGGGCAACAGCACCAACAACACAGTTTACGGTTTAAATTTGAGTGGCGTACCCTTTAATATTACTCAGAATGGCGGCACGGTTATTTTAAGTGGTACGGGTAATGCGGGCGCGGGCGTATTTATTGGTAATGCTGCGGGCAATGTTTCTCTGACACTTCCCAATACGACCATAAGCGGAAGCTCTAATAGCAGCTGGGGTATTTTAGTTTGCACAACTGCAAATGTCAGCTTGGCGGGAATGACACTGATTGGCGCTTCGGCGAATAGTCAGGCGATTAATATTAGTGCCGGTGTGGGTACAGGCGTAGGCGCGGTCAGCATGGCCAACAACTTGACCATTAATACGACTGGTGCGTTGTATATCAGTGGAAACACATCTAATTTGGCTCAGGCTCTCGGCATTACGGCTGTCAACATTAGCAGCACAACTACGGCGACTAATGCAAACAACAACATCACTGGAATTAGCAATGGTGGCACGGGTGTTTTAATTTCAGGCGGTAATCAAACGTTTGGAGGCGCCATAACGGGAGCATCTAATGCAGGCGTGGGTGTTAATTTTTCTGGTAACTCACAAATTACATTTGTTGGTGTTGTCTCTGTTCAAGCAAATTCAAGCAACACCACGACGCCAAGTGGTTTTGTGCAATCGGCCAGTAACATCGCGGGTAATGCGGCGTTAACTATTACAGCGAATCAGGCATCTATACTTGGCGCAGTTAATTTGACGACGAATAGCAGTAGCTTGTCGGTAAATGTGACCAATGGTAACTTGACGCTAAATGGCAATCTTTCATCAGGAACAAATATCACTTTAGCCGCAGGTAGTCGGTTTGCGGCTGGGGTATCGACAGGTGGGGACGTAATTGTTGGGACAGCATTAAACATCTCAGACAATACTGGTGGTGCAGGGGGCACGACTACGATTTATTCTGGAACGCCTAATACGACCAATGCTAATACAACGACCTTTCAAAGTTTGATTTCTGGCGCGAATACGGCTAACACAACTAAAGCATATAACACGGCCGTTGGTGGCGGCGCTGTCAATATCAGTCAAGCCTTAAATGTCTTCTATCGTATTGCTCCAACGATAACCTTGACCGCGAGTAACAACTCAAAAGTTTACGACACAACAAACAATACGGTAAACAACTATACGGTCACTGGATTAATAGATGGCGACACCTTTAACTCGACATTAAGTGGAGCGAAGACGGCTTACAACACCTCCTCTGCCGGTACTGGATTGACAGTTCTTTTTACAAATACTAGTTTGTCCATTAATAATGGAACCACAACGGGGTACGGAATTACAACTGTCAATGCGACGGCTTCGGTGATCAGCAAAGCCAATGTGACCATTACCACCAATGGCTCGGTGGCTAATAAAGTGTTTGATACCACCACCAGCAGCGCCATCACCACCAATGCCTCGGGCACCGTGGCCTTGGGTAATAGCACAGCAGCCAACGGTGCGCTCAACGCCAACAGCAGCTTCACCTCGGTTAACACCACGAGCAGCTTTACCAACGCCAGCGCGGGTACGCAAACCGTCAACCTGACGGCGGTGCTGCAAGACACGGCCAACTACACCATCGTGGGCGGCACCAGCACGCAAGTCAACAC
>CANFWH010000018.1 GCA_947450645.1 Comamonadaceae bacterium
CTCTTGATCCCAGCGTACTCAAACGTACTGCCCAAAGACACTCAGTTATCCACTCAATTTACCCGCGGCATTCGCCTCAATCTTCCTCTCGTCTCTGCGGCGATGGACACCGTGACCGAGGCTCGCCTTGCGATTGCGATGGCGCAAGAAGGCGGCATCGGCATCATTCACAAAAACCTCACGCCTGCACAGCAAGCCGCGCAAGTGGCTAAGGTGAAGCGTTTCGAGTCAGGCGTGCTGCGCGATCCTGTCGTCATTACGCCTAGCCACACTGTGCGCCAAGTGCTTGCCATGAGCGAATCCATGGGCATATCGGGCTTTCCAGTATGTGATGGCGGCAAAGTGGTCGGCATTGTGACCAGCCGCGATTTGCGCTTTGAAACGCGTATGGACGAAATCATTGCCAATGTGATGACACCGCGTGAGCGCTTGGTGACGATGCCAGAAGGCGCAAGCCACGAGAGCGCCAAAGCCTTGCTCAACAAGCACAAACTAGAGCGCCTCTTGGTGGTGAACGATGCGTTTGAACTGCGCGGACTGATCACCGTGAAAGACATTACCAAGCAAACCAACTTCCCGAATGCGGCTCGTGATGCGGCGGGGCACCTGCGCGTGGGCGCGGCTGTGGGTGTGGGCGCGGATACCGAAGAACGCGTGGAAGCCTTATCCCGTGCGGGTTGCGACGCTATCGTCGTTGACACTGCGCATGGTCACAGCGCGGGCGTGATTGAGCGCGTGCGCTGGGTCAAGCAAAACTTCCCGCACATTGAAGTCATTGGCGGCAACATCGCCACAGGCGCAGCAGCGCGGGCGCTGGCAGACGTGGGCGCGGATGCGGTCAAGGTTGGCATTGGCCCGGGCTCAATTTGCACGACACGCATTGTGGCGGGCGTGGGCGTTCCGCAGATTACGGCGATTGATAACGTCGCCACAGCGCTTTTAGGAACTGGCGTTCCACTCATCGCTGACGGTGGCATTCGTTTTAGCGGCGACATCGCCAAAGCCATATCGGCTGGGGCTTCGACGGTGATGATGGGCGGACTCTTGGCTGGCACAGAAGAAGCGCCTGGCGAAGTCGTCCTGTTCCAAGGCCGTAGCTACAAGAGCTACCGAGGCATGGGTTCGATTGGCGCGATGCAGCAAGGCAGTGCGGATAGGTACTTCCAAGAAAGCACCGCGGGCAACACCAATGCCGACAAGCTGGTGCCAGAGGGCATTGAGGGACGTGTGCCGTACAAAGGCTCGGTTGTGAGCATCTTGTTCCAAATGGCAGGTGGCTTGAAAGCCAGCATGGGTTACTGCGGCACGCCAACGATTAAAGACATGCAAACCAAGGCAGAGTTTGTGCAGATTACCTCGGCAGGTATGCGCGAAAGCCACGTGCACGACGTGCAAATTACCAAGGAAGCACCGAACTATCGGGCAGAGTAATTCATAAAATCAGGTCTATGGATACAAACTTAGACACTGATTTTCTGCGCACGTGGATAGGCAAGTCTCAAACAGAACAAGACATCATCACTGCCGCGCCACTGCGCATGATGCGTGCCACTTTGGACTTACCGCAGGCCAAGCTGGATACGCCTTCCCAAACATCTGACTCGCTTCCACCACTGTGGCACTGGCTGTACTTCCTGCCCTCACCTCAGCAATCAGAATTAGGTGAAGATGGCCACGCCAAGCGCGGTGGGTTCTTACCGCCTGTGCCGCTACCGCGCCGCATGTGGGCGGCGGGACAGCTAGAGTTTTTTCATGATTTGCAGCTTGGCGATGCCATCACACGCACTTCGACGATTGATGACGTGACGGTGAAATCTGGGCGAACGGGCTCGCTATGTTTTGTGCGCGTTCGGCACGAGGTCAGCAATTCAAAAGGGCTTGCGTTGCGCGAGTTCCACGACATTGTTTACAGGGACATGCCCGCTAAGCCAAGTGGAATAGACCTTGCAGAAGCAAGTGGCTCACAAGCCACAGCCAATGTGGTCTATGAGCAAGCGCCCATTTCAAATTACAGCGAAACCATTGTGCCGACTGATCCACTGCTGTTTCGCTATTCCGCCCTCACCTTCAATGGTCACCGCATTCACTACGACCGCAAGTACGTGACTGAGGTGGAAGGCTACCCAGGCCTCATCGTGCATGGCCCGCTGACGGCGACGCTGCTGGCGGGGCTTGGCAAGAAGCTGAATCCCGATGCACGAATTGCTTCATTTGAATTTAGAGCACTGAAACCCGTGTTTGATTTGCATCCGTTTGAGATTTGTGCGGGTGAACGCGCGGGCGATTCGATGAGACTATGGGTGAAAGATTTTGAGGGGCATGTGACGATGAAGGCAACCATGAGATTTACAACATGAGGCCGCTAGAAGGCATCACGGTTGTATCGTTAGAGCACGCGATTGCAGCGCCGTTTGCGACTCGGCAGTTAGCGGATTTGGGTGCTCGCGTCATCAAGGTTGAGCGTCCTGTGGTTGGCGATTTCGCCCGCAATTACGACACGCGGGCTCGTGGGCTGTCCTCGCACTTTGTATGGACTAACCGAAGCAAGGAGAGTTTGTGCCTTGATTTGAAAGACCCCGAGCAACTAGCGATTCTTAAAAAGCTCATCCTAGAGAAAGCCGATGTCGTCGTGCAAAACCTAGCACCTGGGGCTGCAAGCCGCATGGGGCTTGGGTTTCCAGCACTGCACGTGATCAAGCCATCACTCATTGTTTGCGATATTTCTGGCTATGGCGTGGGCGGAACATACGAGCAAAAAAAGGCGTATGACCTCCTCATCCAAAGCGAAGCGGGATTCGTCTCGACCACAGGATCGCCCAACGATATGGCGAAAGCGGGCATCTCGATTGCCGACATTGCAGCGGGTATGTATGCCTACACCAATATTTTGGCGGCGCTGATTGAGAGGGATAAAACGAAGTCGGATGCAGCGTCTCTAGGCATGGGGCGTCACATTGATTTGTCAATGCTGGAGGCCATGACCGAGTGGATGGGCTTTCCGCTTTATTACGCGCTGGATGGACAGTCGCCGCCGCCGCGTGCAGGCGCGAGTCATGCAACGATTTTTCCGTATGGCTCATTTGATGTGGGGCACGCGGTGGACGCGCCAGCCACCCTCATGCTGGGACTGCAAAACGAGCGTGAATGGCAAATCTTTTGCGAACAAGTGCTTTTGCAGCCATTGCTGGCCGTGGACTCGCGCTTTGACACGAATCCGAAGCGTAGCGCAGCTCGGGCAGCTTTACGCAGCGAGATTGATGCGGTGTTTGCACATCTCACCGCCGATCAAGTGGTGGCGCGGTTAGAAGCCGCGGGCATCGCGAATGCGCAGGTGCGTGACATGGCCGCGCTGTGGGCGCATCCGCAATTGGCAGCGCGCGAGGCGTGGACGACGGTGGGTTCGAGTGCGGGCGATTTACCTGCGCTGTGGCCAGTCGGGCGCAGAAATGCAGCAGACTCACGTATGGATGCGGTTCCTGCTATTGGGGAACATACTTACAAAATCTTGACGGAACTTGGGGTACGCTTCTAGTCTTTATTTATTCCACAACTAAACGGAGACTCAGCATGAAACGCCTCACTAAACATTTATATTTTTGGGTGCTGGTTGGCATCATCACGGGTGGTTTGATCGGCTACTTTGACCCGAAAACAGGCGCCAGCTTAAAGCCATTGGGCGACGGGTTCATTGCTCTGGTCAAAATGCTGATTAGCCCCGTCATCTTTTGTACTGTAGTCCTAGGCATTGCAGGCGCGGGCGATATGAAAAAAGTGGGGCGCGTAGGCGGTAAAGCGTTACTTTATTTCGAAGTCATGTCCACCCTTGCACTCATTGTCGGCTTGGTCGTGATGCATGTCGTCAAGCCTGGCAGCGGCTTTAATATTGACCCTGCAACGCTTGACCCTAAAGCTGTCGCAGGCTATGCCAAAGCAGCTTCTGAGCAAAGCACAATTGACTTTGTGCTACACATTATTCCTAAAACGTTTACCGATGCATTTACTGGCTCGGGCGATTTATTGCAGGTCTTGCTGCTGGCTATTTTGTTTGGCTATGGCATGCTGCGATTGGGGAAAGTTGGAAAAGCTGTCCATAGCTTTATAGAAGAGGCTTCGCATATTTTCTTTGCCATGATGGGAACCATCATGAAGTTGGCTCCGATTGGCGCTGGTGGTGCCATGGCGTTCACGATTGGTAAATATGGCATCGCTTCTTTGATACCGCTGGCGGCTTTAATGGGCAGTTTTTATCTCACTTGCGCTTTCTTTATTGTGTTTGTACTCGGAACGGTTGCAGCATTAGCTGGCTTTAACATTTTTCGTTTCATTGCCTATATCAAAGGCGAGTTACTCACGGTGCTTGGCACATCCTCATCGGAAGCAGCCTTGGTTCCTTTGATGCAAAAATTGGAAGGCATGGGCTGCTCAAAATCAGTTGTCGGCTTGGTTGTTCCTTCAGGCTATTCATTCAACTTGGATGGAACAAATATCTACATGACGATGGCGGCTTTGTTTGTGGCGCAAGCGCTCAACATTGACCTCACACTGACGCAAGAGCTCACCATCTTGGGCGTTGCCATGCTGACATCCAAAGGCGCATCAGGCGTCACAGGCGCAGGCTTTATTACCCTAGCCGCAACGCTGGCAGTGATTCCAACGATTCCCGTTGCGGGCTTGGCATTGATTCTGGGCATTGATCGATTTATGTCCGAAGCCAGAGCTATTACCAACTTTATTGGCAATGGTGTCGCTACAGTTGTTGTCTCCAAATGGGAAAAAGAACTCGACGCAGAAAGAATGAAAAAAGCATTGCATAAGGGTTTATGAGTAAGCTCGGCTTATGTAAACTTTACTAAAATTTACGCTTTTCCTTGCTTTGGAGTTACCTATGCTTTTTCGCCGTACGCTGATTACTACTCTCACTATTGCGCTTGCTAGCTTTGGCAGTATTAGTTCCTTTGCGCAAGCTTGGCCTACCAAGCCCATCACGCTGGTGATTCCGTTTGCAGCAGGTGGTCCAACCGATGTGCTGGGGCGTGTGATTACGGCCAGTATGACCAAGGCTACAGGCTATCCCGTCATTGTAGAAAATAAAGTCGGCGCAGGCGGTACAGTGGCGGCGGCTTACGTGAAAAATGCCAAGCCTGATGGCTATACTTTCTTCTTGCAGCACAACGGCATGGCGACGGCGCCTGCGCTGTACCGAAAACTAAGCTTCAATCCACTCACCGATTTTGAATATGTCAGCCAAGTGGTCGATGTCCCCATGACCATTGTGGCGCGTAAGGATTTTCCAGCAGGAGATATCAAAGAACTCATCGCTTACCTCAAAGCCAACAGCACTAAGATCAATCTGGGCAATGCGGGACTTGGTGCTGTGTCGCAGCTTTGTGGCATGATGTTTCAAAAAGCGCTGGGCGTTAACCTCACCACCGTTCCGTTTGGTGGCACGGGGCCTGCTATGAATGCCTTAGTCGGCGGTCAAATTGACGTGATGTGCGATCAAACCACCAATACGCTGGGACAAGCTGAGGCTGGCACTGTCAAGCTCTATGCGGTGACTACATCCAAACGTATCAAGTCACTACCTAATACCCCTACGCTAGCCGAAAGTGGCTTACCCAATTTTGAAGTTGTGGTGTGGCACGGCGTGTACGCGCCTAAAGGGACACCGAAAGAGATCGTTAATAAATTCAACCTTATGCTGCGTAATGCACTCAAAGACCCTGAAGTTATTAAAAGCTTGACTAAATTAGGGGCTATTTCTGTGCCCGATAGCAAACTCACCCCAGCTGGTTTGCAGACTTGGTTATCGAGCGAAATCGACCGATACGTGCCGATGATTCGTGCAGCAGGTCAATACGCTGACTAATGGTATGCCTGATTGAGCATTTCCTCGTTTGACGAACACCACGCGGATATCCGTGATGGTGTCCGCGCTGTTTGTAAACCTTTTAATAACGCTTACTGGCAAGGCGTAGACGAAGCCCGCGCATACCCAGAAGCTTTTGTGAATGCGCTTACCGAGGCAGGATGGCTTGCAGCCCTTATTCCACAAGGCTTTGGCGGCAGCGGCCTTGGCCTCGTTGAGGCCAGCGTCATCATGGAAGAGATCAACCGAAGCGGCGGTAATGCAGGCGCTTGTCACGGTCAGATGTATAACATGGGGACACTTTTGCGTCACGGATCGGATATGCAAAAAAAACGATGGTTGCCCGATATTGCAGCTGGCAAACTTCGCTTGCAAACGATGGCGGTCACCGAGCCGACGACGGGTACCGACACCACGCAGCTAAAGACTACAGCGGTTAGATCCGTGAATGGTGATCGCTATGTCGTGAATGGGCAAAAGGTGTGGATTTCCCGTTTGCAGCATTCCGACTGGATGATTTTGCTAGCACGCACCACACCGCTTCCAAACGTCCAGCGCAAGACGGAGGGACTTTCGATTTTTATGGTTGATATTGCCAAGGCAATGCAAAACGGAATGACCGTCAACCCCATACGCAATATGGTCAATCACGAAACCAATGAGGTATTTTTTGACAACTTAGAAATCCCTGTTGAAAATCTCATTGGTGAGGAAGGCAAAGGCTTTCGCTACATTTTGGATGGCTTAAATGCTGAACGCACCTTAATTGCGGCCGAATGCATTGGCGATGCATATTGGCTGCTTGAAAAGGCCACAAAGTACGCCAATGAACGCATCGTATTTAACCGACCCATTGGGCAAAATCAAGGCGTGCAATTTCCACTTGCCAGCGCTCTTATTGAAACCGAAGCCGCGAATCTGATGCGCTACCGTGCAGCAGAATTATTTGATGCGAATCAGCCTTGCGGCAAAGAGGCCAACATGGCGAAATATCTATGTGCCAAAGCATCGTGGGAAGCAGCAGAAGCGGCGCTGCAAACCCACGGCGGTTTTGGTTTTGCAGCCGAATACGATATTGAACGAAAGTTTCGTGAAACGCGACTATATCAAGTCGCGCCGATCTCTACGAATTTGATCTTCTCTTATGTGGCCGAGCATGTGCTTGGCTTGCCGAGGTCGTTTTAGTCTCTGCTACAATCGCACGCTTGCCCCAATTAGTTGGGGTAAGAGCCTTCACAGGCGCGTAGCTCAGTTGGTTAGAGCATCACCTTGACATGGTGGGGGTCGTTGGTTCGAATCCAATCGCGCCTACCAAGCACTTATAGCTTGGTAGTACAAACTCTTTATGGCACATACCCTCAAACACCGTGGCCACTAAAAATAAAAAAATAATTCACTCAGTAACCTCGCCATCTGCGGTGGATGGTCGTGTGATTAAAAAATATCCCAATCGCCGTCTCTATGACACGCTGACTTCGAACTACATTGCTTTATCAGACATTAAACAATTGGTTATGTCTGGCGCCGCGTTCAAAGTCATTGATGCCAAGTCTGAAGAAGATCTCACGCGTAGCTTGCTGTTGCAAATTATTTTAGAAGAGGAAGCGGGTGGCGCACCCCTCTTTAGCGAAGCGGTACTCTCCAACATCATCCGTACCTATGGCCACGCGATGCAAGGCTTTATGGGCAGCTACCTCGAGAAGAATTTGCAAGTCTTCGCTGATATGCAAAAGCAAATCACCACGCAAGCTCTACCCACTAGCACTGCACCGCAAGTCTTTAAGCCCGAGGTTTGGACAGGCCAAATTACTGCTTTGCAAGATCAGATGATGTCCGTGTTTGGCATTAAAAAACCATGAGCGTCACCTCTACTCAATCCCCCCCTAAAGTCGGATTTGTGAGTTTGGGCTGTCCTAAAGCTTTGACAGATTCCGAGCTCATCCTCACGCAGCTGTCAGCCGAGGGTTATGAAACCAGCAAAACCTTTGAAGGCGCGGACTTAGTCATCGTCAACACTTGCGGATTTATTGACGATGCGGTGAAGGAAAGCTTAGATACCATTGGCGAAGCTCTAGCAGCGAACGGCAAAGTTATTGTGACGGGCTGCCTTGGCTCAAAAGCAATCGATGGCTCAACCGACACCAGCGGCGGCAGGACTGATCAAAATTTAGTACGCAAAATGCATCCAAGCGTGCTGGCCGTCACAGGTCCACACGCGACACAAGAGGTCATGGATGCCGTGCATTTGCACTTGCCCAAGCGCCATGATCCGTTTATTGATCTCACACCGTCTTTTGGCATCAAGCTAACGCCTAAGCATTACGCCTATCTCAAAATCAGTGAAGGCTGCAATCATCGCTGCACGTTTTGCATCATCCCGTCGATGCGCGGCGATTTGGTAAGCCGCCCCATTGGGGATGTGCTGAAGGAAGCCGAAGCGCTGTTTGCTGGTGGCGTAAAAGAATTACTCGTCATTAGTCAAGATACGTCGGCTTATGGCGTGGACGTGAAATATCGCACGGGATTTTTCGAAGGTCGCCCCGTTAAAACGCGTATGCTAGATTTGGTTGCCGAGCTAGGGAGTATCGCCAAGCCATACGGTGCATGGGTTCGCTTGCATTATGTGTACCCGTATCCAAGTGTAGATGCGATCATCCCGTTAATGGCTGAAGGCCTCGTCCTGCCGTACTTAGATGTGCCTTTGCAGCACAGCCACCCTGATGTTTTGAAACGCATGAAACGCCCAGCTAGCGGCGAGCGCAACTTGGAGCGCATTGCGGCATGGCGCGAGGTTTGTCCTGAAATCGTTATTCGCTCCACTTTCATTGCGGGCTTTCCTGGCGAGACCGAGGAAGAGTTTGAGCATTTGCTGGATTTCATGCGTGAAGCAAAAATTGACCGTGCAGGCTGCTTTGCCTACTCCGACGTCACAGGCGCAGAAGCCAATAAGCTGGAAGGTATGCTGCCTATGGCTTTGCGTGAAGAGCGCCGTGCTCATTTTATGGCGGTAGCAGAAGAAGTGTCCAATCAAAAACTCCAATCTCGCATTGGCGCGACCATGCAAGTGCTGGTGGATAGCGCCCCTGCGCTAGGGCGTAAAGGTGGCGTGGGGCGCAGCTATGCGGATGCACCTGAGATTGATGGCGTGGTGAAATTGTTGCCACCAGAAAAGATCAGTAAGCAACTCAAAGTTGGTGAATTCACACGCGCTCGCATCCTGGGCGTGGATGGGCATGATTTGGTAGCGGCGCCTATCTAAACAGCGCTTCGAAGGATCATAAAAAAGCGACTCTATTGAGTCGCTTTTTTATCACACAGTCTGTGACGATTTCTTTTTCGGCTTACCGGCTGGTGGCTCATCCGCAGAAGCAATGTTTAAAAGCACTTCGCCTTTATCGTCGATATCCACATCCAAGCTACCGCCCTTCGTCAGGCGACCAAACAAGAGCTCGTCAGCCAATGCTTTACGAATCGTGTCTTGAATCAAACGCTGCATAGGCCTTGCACCCATGAGCGGATCAAAACCTTTTTTCGCCAAATGCGCACGCAGCTTGTCGCTAAACGAGACTTCCACTTTTTTCTCTTGTAATTGATTTTCCAACTGCAATAAGAATTTATCGACCACGCGAAGAATTACGTTTTCATCGAGCGCTTTAAAGCTGACAATGGCGTCTAAACGATTTCTAAACTCAGGCGTAAACAGGCGCTTAATATCAGCCATCTCATCGCCTGCTTGACGCGAATTGGTAAAGCCAATCGTGGCCTTGTTCATGGTCTCAGCGCCAGCGTTGGTCGTCATAACGATGATGACGTTTCTAAAGTCCGCTTTGCGTCCGTTGTTATCGGTCAGCGTTCCGTGATCCATCACTTGCAAGAGCACATTGAATACATCAGGGTGCGCTTTTTCAATCTCGTCGAGCAAGAGCACGCAATGGGGCTTCTTAGTGATGGCTTCCGTCAACAAACCGCCTTGGTCGAAGCCCACGTAGCCTGGAGGTGCACCAATCAAACGGCTCACGGCGTGGCGCTCCATGTACTCAGACATGTCAAAGCGAATCAGATCAATGCCCATGATGTAGGCAAGTTGCTTGGCAGCTTCCGTCTTACCCACACCTGTTGGGCCTGAGAACAGGAACGAGCCAATGGGTTTGTCGGTTTTACCAATGCCTGAGCGCGCCATCTTCACGGCAGACGCAAGCGCATCCACCGCTTTGTCTTGACCAAACACCACGTTTTTCAAATCACGCTCTAGCGTTTGCAGCTTGCTACGGTCATCGTTGGACACATTCGCAGGCGGGATGCGTGCAATCTTGGCAACGATGGCCTCAACTTCTGCTTTATCAATGATCTCTTTGCGATTTTCTGGCTTGGCGATACGCTGCGCTGCGCCCGCCTCATCAATAACGTCAATCGCTTTGTCAGGTAAGTGACGATCGTTGATGTACTTAGCTGACAGCTCTGCTGCAGCTTGAAGCGCTTCATTCGTGTAGGTCACGCTATGGTGCTCTTCGAAACGAGATTTGAGCCCTTTCAAAATTTCTGTGGTTTGCTCCACCGTTGGCTCGTTCACATCAATTTTTTGAAAGCGACGCGAGAGCGCGGCATCTTTTTCAAAAATGCCACGGTACTCAGTAAACGTTGTCGCACCAATGCATTTGAGTTGGCCATTAGCCAGCGCAGGCTTGAGTAAGTTTGATGCATCTAGCGTGCCGCCAGAAGCCGAACCTGCGCCAATGATGGTGTGGATTTCATCAATGAACAAAACTGCATTTGGTTTTTCTTTTAGCTGTTTCAAAACGCCTTTTAGCCGTGCTTCAAAATCACCGCGATATTTAGTTCCCGCAAGCAACGTCCCAGTGTCTAAGGAATAGACGACGGCATCGGCCAGTACGTCAGGAACTTCATTTTGTGTGATCCGCCAAGCTAGGCCTTCTGCAATCGCAGTTTTACCGACGCCCGCCTCACCCACCAACAGCGGATTGTTTTTACGGCGGCGACAAATAATTTGAATTGCTCGCTCGACTTCATGTTCGCGGCCAATCAAGGGGTCAATCTTGCCATCCTTAGCCATTTGATTTAGATTTTGGCAATAAGTATCTAGTGGTGATGATTTATCGCTCTTTTCTCCTGACTTGCCTGCTTCCTCTTCACCTTCAGGACCTGCAGACTGAGCCTCAGGTTTATCGGTTTTTTTGATGCCGTGTGCAATAAAGTTGACGACGTCTAGACGCGTAATGCTCTGCTGGTGCAAATAGAACACAGCATGCGAATCCTTTTCACCGTAAATAGCCACCAAGATATTGGCACCTTGCACTTCTTTTTTGCCCGTACCTGTGGATTGCACGTGCATGATGGCGCGCTGAATCACACGTTGAAAGCCAAGCGTCGGCTGCGTATCGACATCATCCGAACCCGCCACAACAGGTGTGTTCTCAGCAATGAAATCGGTGAGCGATTTGCGTAGCTCATCGCTCTTAGCCGAGCAGGCCTCAAGCACCTCTTTGCCGCTAGGGTTATCCAGCATGGCGAGCAGCAAATGCTCAACAGTAATGAACTCGTGACGCGCTTTGCGCGCTTCAGCAAAAGCCATCTGAATGCTTGCTTCTAATTCTTGTGAAATCATGATTGGCTTCCTAAAAACATTAATCTAACTGCTTTAATCTATGGGCTCAGAGACAGCTTGCAAGGGGTGACCTGCATTTTGCGCGGCCTCCATCACCGTATTGACCTTGGTTGCAGCGACATCCTTGGAGAATACACCGCAAATGCCCTTACCTTCCACATGGATTTTGAGCATGATCGCAATCGCTGTATCTCGGTCTTTACCAAAGAACTCCATGATGACAAACACCACAAACTCCATAGGCGTGTAGTCGTCGTTCATCAGCGCCACTTGATACATTTGCGGTGGCTTAGTTTTTTCAGGCAGGCGCTCCAAAACGACCGTGCCATCATCATCTTCATGTTCTGGACGCACAGGGCGCGGTGGGTTATCAGTTGTTTGAGCCATCATGAGGCTTATGTAGCGAGCATTTTCCAAGTTTCAACCACCGAGTCAGGATTAAGTGACATCGATGTGATCCCCATCTCCACTAACCAGCGTGCAAAGTCAGGGTGATCGCTAGGACCTTGACCGCAAATACCGACGTACTTGTTTTGTGCCAAACAGGCTTTAATCGACATCGCCAGCATGGCTTTCACTGCAGGGTCACGCTCATCGAAATCTTTGGCGAGTAACTCAAGACCAGAGTCACGATCGAGTCCCAAAGTTAACTGCGTGAGATCATTAGAGCCAATAGAAAACCCGTCAAAATACTCCAAGAATTGATCAGCAAGAATCGCATTGCTTGGCACTTCGCACATCATGATGTGCCGCAGGCCATTCACGCCGCGGCCTAATCCGCATTTGGCCAGCATCTCGCTTACAGCTTTGGCTTGACCCAGTGTGCGTACAAAGGGCACCATGATTTCGACGTTGGTGAGTCCCATCTCATTACGCACACGCTTGATGGCTTCGCATTCCATCGCAAAGGCTTCGCCAAACTCAGCGCTCACGTAGCGTGCTGCACCGCGAAAGCCCAGCATCGGGTTTTCTTCCTCGGGCTCGTAACGGCTACCACCAACGAGCTTGCGGTATTCGTTCGATTTGAAATCGGAGAGCCGCACAATCACGGGCTTAGGCCAAAACGCAGCGCCAATCGTTGCGACACCTTCGGTCACTTTGTCCACATAAAACGCACGCGGCGAGGCGTGTCCACGCGCAGCAGATTCAACGGCCACTTTTAAATCGGCATCGATATTCGGATAATCCAAAATTGCTTTCGGATGCACGCCGATATTGTTATTAATGATGAACTCTAGCCGCGCCAAACCCACGCCGTTATTGGGCAATTGGCAAAAATCAAACGCCAATTGCGGATTACCTATGTTCATCGTGATCTTGGTTTTGATCTCGGGCATTGCACCGCGCTGAACTTCCGTTTTCTCAGATTCCAGCTTTCCTGCGTAGATGAAACCCGTATCGCCTTCGGCGCAGCTGACCGTTGCAATTTTTCCTGTCGTGAGTTTCTCTGTGGCATCACCACAACCCACCACGGCTGGGATGCCCAGTTCACGCGCAATAATGGCGGCGTGGCATGTACGCCCACCGCGATTGGTGACGATGGCACTAGCGCGCTTCATGACGGGTTCCCAATTCGGGTCAGTCATGTCGGTGACCAAAATGTCACCCTCTTGCACTTCGTCCATTTGGCTAAGGCTTGCGACCTTTCGAATCACGCCCGTACCAATTTTTTGACCAATGGCGCGCCCTTCAGCAAGTACCAGACCGCGACCGAGCAACTTGTAGCGCACTTCAGCCTTGCCAGCCGCTTGGCTCTTCACGGTCTCTGGACGAGCTTGCAAAATATAGAGTTGTCCGTCCGTGCCATCTTTACCCCACTCGATGTCCATAGGACGTCCATAATGGCGTTCGATAATGACAGCGTATTTGGCAAGCTGTACCACGTCGGCATCGGTCAAGGAGTAACGACTTTGCTGATCTCGCGGCACATCGATGGTACGAACTAACTTGCCGCTAGTCGCTTTTTCCTCGGGCGTTGCAAACACCATTTGAATCAATTTACTGCCCAAGCTGCGCCTGATTAAAGCGTTGAAACCCTTGTCCAGCATAGGTTTGTGGACATAAAACTCATCAGGATTAACCGCGCCCTGCACCACAGTCTCGCCAAGACCATAGCTACTGGTGATAAACACGACTTGGTCAAAACCACTCTCGGTATCCAGCGTAAACATCACGCCCGCGCTACCTGTGTCAGATCGAACCATGCGCTGCACGCCAGCAGACAAAGCAACATCCGAATGCGCAAAACCTTTGTGCACACGGTAGCTAATCGCGCGATCGTTATAGAGCGAAGCAAAAACTTCTTTCATTTTGTGTAGTACCGTCTCGATGCCGACCACATTCAAAAAGGTTTCTTGCTGGCCTGCAAACGAAGCATCTGGCAAGTCTTCTGCAGTAGCCGATGAACGCACGGCGAAAGATGCTTCTGGGTTGCCGCTGCTAAGCTTGGCAAATCCTGAACGAATAGCTGATTCAAGATCTGCAGGGAAGGGTTGCGCTTCAACTAAAGCGCGAATCTCTGCACCAACGAGTGCCAAGGCATTCACATCGTCCATATTGAGTGCAGCTAACTTTGCGTTAATCTTGTCGTCTAGTCCGCCATGCTTTAAAAAAGCACGAAACGCATACGCTGTCGTGGCAAATCCAGTAGGTACCCTCACCCCCGTTGGCAGCTGAGAGATCATCTCGCCCAAGCTTGCGTTTTTACCGCCCACTGACTCAACGTCAGTGTTACGGAGCAGCTCAAATGGAACAACTAAAGCGGTGGATTCGAAGAGTTCGGACATAGGAATAAAAAACAGTTGGGATAATGTCCTATTGTAGGCAACCGAAACTTAAGTAACTTAATACTAGCCCCACACCATGACTGATCGCACTATCTTTTTTGTCTCTGACGGTACCGGCATTACCGCCGAGACATTTGGCAATGCAATCCTTGCACAATTCACGCTTGAGGCCAATCACATCCGGTTGCCTTTCGTTGACACAGTTGATAAAGCGCACCAAGCGGTCAGACAGATCAATCACACGGCCGAAATAGACGGTAACAAGCCCATCGTGTTTACAACCTTAGTCAATATGGATGTCCTACATGTCATACAGGCGGGTTGCCAAGGCACGTGCTTATTGCTTGATATGTTTGGTACGTTCGTCAATCCATTGGAGCTTGAACTGGGCATTAAAAGCAATCACCGCATTGGACGCTTTAGCGATGTGAGCAAGAGCAAGGCTTATCACGACCGCATCGAAGCAATTAACTTTAGCCTCGCGCATGACGACGGACAAAGCAATACCGATTTAGGACAATCGGATGTCATCTTGGTCGGCGTGAGTCGTAGTGGCAAAACACCAACGTCGCTTTATTTGGCAATGCAATATGGCCTCAAAGTCAGCAACTATCCGCTAATCCCCGAGGATTTTGAGCGCCAGCATCTGCCTCCTGCGCTTGCACCGCATAAGCCAAAAATTTTTGGCCTCAGCATCTTGCCTGCACGTCTCAGTGAAATTCGCAATGAGCGCCGCCCCCATTCGCGCTATGCCGACTTGGTCAACTGTCGCATGGAAGTCGCCGAGGCCGAAGCCATGATGCGCCGCGCGGGCATCAGGTGGCTATCTACCACCACCAAATCGATTGAAGAAATTGCGACGACGATTTTGCAAGAGATCAAACCCGAGCGTTTGACTTACTAGGCCATGCTGTCAATGAGCACCCGACCAAAGCCAGAGCACGACACCTGCGCTGCACCATCCATCAAGCGAGCAAAGTCATAAGTGACTCTTTTACTGAGAATGGCTTGTTCCATCGCGGACGTCACCAGATCGGCCGCTTCGCCCCAGTTCATATGACGTAACATCATTTCCGCTGAAAGAATGATCGAACCAGGATTGACATAATCTTTACCCGCGTACTTTGGCATCGCGCCGTGCGTGGCTTCAAACATAGCACCCGTATCGGACAGATTAGCCCCTGGTGCAATGCCCGTCCCTCCCACCTGCGCAGCCAGTGCATCCGAGATGTAATCACCATTCAAATTGAGTGTTGCAATCACGCTGTGCTCAGATGGGCGCAGCAAGATGTGTTGCAAAAATGCATCGGTGACACTGTCTTTGATGATGATGGCCTCGCCTGTTTTAGGATCATTGATGCGACACCAAGGACCACCATCCATTGGTTTTGCGCCAAATTCTTGTCTAGCAAGCGCATACGCCCAATCACGAAAACCACCTTCGGTATATTTCATGATATTGCCCTTGTGGACAATCGTCACGCTGGGTTTACCGTGAGCAATGGCGTATTGAATTGCCTTGCGCATCAGGCGTTCCGTACCTTCGCGCGAGACGGGCTTGATGCCGATGCCTGCGGTAGCCGGAAAGCGAATGCTGCTCACGCTCATTTGATTTATCAAAAAATCGATGAGTTTTTTTGCACTTACCGATCCTGATTCAAATTCAATGCCCGCATAAATATCCTCCGAGTTTTCGCGAAAAATCGTCATGTCAATTTTTTGAGGTTCTTTCATCGGCGAGGGAACGCCTTCAAAATAACGCACAGGGCGCACGCAGGCATAAAGATCCAGCGCTTGGCGCAATTCAACATTGAGTGATCGAATACCACCACTGGTTGGCGCGTCCAGCGGCCCTTTAATAGCGATCACATAATCCTTCAAAACATCGAGCGTCTCCTGAGGTAGCCATGCGTCTGCACCATAAAGTTGAGTTGCTTTGCGTCCAGCATAGACTTCCATCCAAGCGATCTGACGTTTACCGCCATAAGCTTTGGCCACGGCCGCATCAACTACGGCTCTCATGACAGGCGTAATGTCGACACCTGCGCCATCACCTTCGATAAACGGGACAATCGGCTGATCGGGAATACACAGCGATAAATCGGAGTTGACCGTAATCTTGCTGCCTTGGATAGGAATTTTGACGTTTTGGTACATTTCATCTGCTTTGCCGAGGCAACTTTTGGCAAACCATGAATTCTAGCCTGAGTAAAAAAATGCATTTTTTGCAAATATAATTCATGCCGCTGTCAACCAAAGCTTTTTTGCTGCCGTTAGAGCACTACCTTTCAAATTTCTTGAAAGGATTTTTTAAGTAACGTTAATTAAAGGAAACTCATCATGAACAAACTACTCGCCGCTTTGGTTGCTGGTCTTTTCGCTGCAACAACTTTCGCTCAAGCTCCTGCTGCTGCTCCAGCTGCTGCTGCTCCAGCTGCTGCTGCTAAGGCAGACGCAAAGCCAATGGCTTCTAAAGAAGACAAAGCTGCTATGAAAAAAGAAAAGAAAGCTAAGAAAGCTGAAAAGAAAGCTGCTGCTGACAAAGCTGCTGCCCCAGCTGCTGCAAAGTAATTTGCCAAGCATCAAAAACCGCCACTCGCAAGAGTTGGCGGTTTTTTTACGCCTGTCATTTTTTGACTACCATTTTGTCTATCATCCGCGTATGAAAAAAATCCTTTCTTTTTTACTGGCTGCCAGCCTTACGTTGATGTCGCTAGGCAGCACAGGACAAACACCGCAAACGCAGTTATCGCGCACCCCACTCTCAATCGGGATGTTCCAAATCGATACTCAGGTTGCACAAACACCTGAGCAGCGCGAGATTGGCCTTATGTTTCGCGCCCAAATGCCGCAAGCCGAAGGCATGATTTTTATCTTCGAAGAACCTACCAAACAATGCTTCTGGATGAAAAATACAATCCTGCCACTTACAGCAGCATTCATCGCAAACGATGGCACGATCGTCAACCTTGCTGACATGCAGCCACAAACAACGAACCCACACTGCTCGACAAAACCCGTGCGCTTTGTTTTAGAGATGAACCAAGGCTGGTTTACTAAAAAAGGGATCAAAGCTGGCACCAAATTCAAAGGCGTCATGTTCCAGCACTAGGCCAAAAAACCAAACCACTCTAGAATTAGCATGTTGAGTTTTATTTTGATCTTTTTAAAGGAGTCTCTCATGGGTGCTATTCTTCAATCTCTTGGCCGAACCGTTTTAGCGGGCTTTGTCATACTGGCTTTAATCGTGCTATTTGCAACTGGCGGAAAAGTCAATCACGCGGGCTTGGCTATCTATCTACACGTCATCAGTGGTGTGATGTGGATTGGTTTGCTTTGGTACTTCAATTTCGTACAAATCCCTTCAATGCCAAAAATTCCTGACGACCAAAAACCAGCCATTAGCAAAGTCATTGCGCCAACTGCATTATTTTGGTTTCGTTGGGCGGCTTTAGCAACCGTCGTGACTGGCTTACTGGTAGCAGCCGTTTCTGGTTATTTGGTGTCGGCATTGACGTTTCAACCATTCACGCCGATTGGTCTTGGCATGTGGTTAGCTTTAGTGATGGCGTTTAACGTTTGGTTTATTATTTGGCCAAACCAAAAGAAAGCGCTTGGTATCGTGACTGTTGAGGCAGCTGAAAAAGCAAAAGCAGCTCGTATGGCAATGCTGACTTCGCGCCTTAACACCATGCTCTCTATTCCCATGCTCTTGTGCATGGTCGTGCCGCGCTGGGGTGGTTTCTAATCATTAATAGCCGCGCTTCTTAATGAAAAGCCGCTCAATGAGCGGCTTTTTTATGGCTACAGCGCACGCGCATGGCGCACGCCTTTGGCTAAATGCAGCGCTAAAGGTTGCCCAGCCTGTAGCGCCGACGCATCCTTCACGACTTGCCCAGCTTCGTCACTCACCCACGCAAATCCTCTATCCAAAACCTTTTGAGGGTGCAAAAGCGCAAGTCTTGCGTCACACTGCGCAAGCCTATATTGCCGCTCTAGTAAACTGCTCCGCAAGCCTTGCTGCATAAGCCTCGCAGCAGTACCCAGTCTGTTTTGCTGTACGCGCAATTGATCGCTTGGCTGCATCAATCGTCGTGCCAGCTGATCTAAAAACTGTCCCCTTCTCTCTAGGCCACGTTGGCTGGTTCTTTGCAAAGCCTCGGCCTGCAAAGCCAATCTAGATGTGGCTTGCAGGGTAGGTGTCGCGCAGAGTTCAGCTGCTGCGGTGGGTGTTGGCGCACGCACATCCGCCACAAAATCAGCCATCGAAAAATCGGTTTCATGCCCAACCCCGCACACGATGGGAACAGGACTTTGCGCAATCGTGTAAGCGAGTTGCTCATCGTTAAACGCCCATAAGTCCTCTAACGAACCACCGCCGCGCACCAAGAGGATCACATCAATCGCAGCGCGTCCTTCGTCAATTAGTTCGTACAAACTATGCAACGCGGCAATTAACTCTGCTGGCGCGTCCACCCCTTGCACCAGCGCAGGTGCAAGCACCACAGGAATGTGCGGCACGCGACGGGCAAGCGACGTCATCACGTCGCCCCATGCGGCTGCGCCACTCGAGGTGACCACGCCGATGCTTCGTGGATGTTGGCTTAGCGGTCGTTTACGCTCGGCGTCAAACAATCCTTCGGCTTCCAACTTGCTCTTCAATCGCATGAAGGCTTCCATCAACGTGCCGTGCCCGACACGGCTCATGGATTCGGCCACTAATTGCAACTCACCACGCTGTTCGTACACACCCAAGCGACCTGTGACTTCGACTTGCTGACCGTCCGCAGGATTGAAGTTCAGATCCATCGCTGCGCGTTTAAACATCACCACGCGCAGCTGCCCATCGCTGTCTTTGAGCGTGAAATAGTAATGTCCACTTGCCGCACGGGTAAAGCTAGAGACTTCACCTCGGACGGTCACGGGATTGAACCGCGCCTGCAAGCTATCGCCAATAGCCAAGCATAGTGCGCCCACACGCCAAGCTTGGCGCTGCATAGGGGGAATCATGTCGTGCGAGAATTGGAGGCTAGTCATTGGCGATATTTTTTAAGGGAGTTGCGCTTTGCTATCTATTCTTCAAGCTGCAGGCTGGCCGATTTGGCCCTTGGTTCTGTGTTCGATTGTCGCATTGGCACTGATCTTCGAGCGGTTTTTATTTCTGCGCAGCAAGCGTATCAATCCGCCCAAATTATTAGACGAAGCGATGAGCATTTCGCGCCCCACTTTGCCGCCCAGCGAAACCATTAAACACATGGAGAGCAGCTCCATTTTGGGTGGCGTATTGGCGTCGGGTCTGCGTTCACTGCTCACGCAGCCTCGCCCCAACCCAGAGGGTCTGCGCAGTGCCATGGAAGTAGCGGGTCGCCACGCCACGCAGCAGCTTGAGAAATATCTCTCAGCCCTTGCTACTATTGCCTCCGTCGCGCCGCTCTTAGGCCTCTTGGGTACGGTCATTGGCATGATTGAAATTTTTGGTAGTCAATCGGGCTCGGGCGCTTCCGGCACCAACCCCGCAATGCTGGCACACGGTATTTCGGTCGCGCTCTACAACACAGCGTTTGGTTTAATGGTGGCGATTCCAAGCCTTATTTTTTGGCGCTATTTCAGGGCACGAGTGGATGAACTCGAGCTCGCGCTTGAGCAAGCGGCCGAGCGTTTTTATCAGCACCTTAAAGTGCATTGCCGCCCCGAATAAATCTGCGCACGCATTCTTATGAAATTTTCTAAACGCAAAGTCGAACCACCCGAAATCAATTTGATTCCGTTTATCGATGTGCTGCTGGTCGTGCTGATTTTTTTGATGCTATCGACTACTTACAGTAAGTTCACCGAGCTGCAAGTCAAGCTACCTGCTGCCGATACCGAGCAATCAAAAGACTACCCCAAAGAAATCATCGTCGCCGTGGGCAGCGATGGGCGCTATGCGGTGGGTAAACAAGCCGTGGACGGTAAAGGCGTGCAGCCCATCACTGCACTGCTACGCGAAGCCGCAGGTGGCTCTAAAAACACGGTGGTAGTGATTAGCGCCGATGCACTGGCGAGCCATCAATCGGTCATTACAGTGATGGAAGCAGCGCGGCTAGCGGGTCTTTCACAAATCACCTTTGCCGCGCAGCAAAGTCAATAAATAGTTGCCAGCGACACCATGCCACCCCATCACTGGCTAAAGCCATCTCATCCCATCACGACCCTGCTGCGTCCTGCGGCATGGGCATTTGATCGATTGCGTGCCATGCGCGTCAAGCTCTACGACTGGGGTATTTTTAAAACACGCCAGCTGCCCGTACCCGTGATTGTGGTGGGCAATGTGGTGGCAGGCGGTGTGGGTAAAACACCTGTCGTCATTGAGCTTGTGCAGCGCTTGCTGCACATGGGCTACCAGCCAGGAGTTGTTTCACGCGGGTATGGTCGCAAAAATAAAGACTGCCAAATCGTCAACACCACCAGCACGGCTCTAGACGTGGGCGATGAGCCGTTACTTATAGCCCATGCCTGCCAAGTCCCTGTGGCTGTGGCTTCCCGCCGCGTGCAGGCCGCGAAGGTTTTGCTCGCAGCGCATCCCGAGTGCAATGTGCTGGTGAGCGACGATGGCTTGCAGCACCTCGCGCTAGGCCGCGATATCGAAGTCGTGCTGTTTGACGAACGCGGCGTAGGGAACAACCTGCCACTTCCCGCTGGTCCGCTGCGCGAACCATGGCCTAGAAAGCCGCGCTGCAAAGTGCACTTGGTTTTAAGTGATGTTCCGCGAAGCCTTGTCGGCTATGGCCTGGACGAGAGCGGCCAACAGTACCCGCTATCGACACTAAACCAACAGACGCTGCACGCACTAGCAGGCATCGCCAAACCTGATCGCTTTTTCGACATGCTGCGCGCGGAAGGTTTGACGCTTGCCCAAACTCACGCCTACCCCGATCATGTTGATTTCACAAAGTCAGATATCGCCCTAAAACTGGCCGCTAGCCCAAGCGCTATATGGCTTTGCACAGAGAAGGATGCCGTTAAATTGTGGCCACTCTTCCCTGATCTCGCGCATTGCATTTTGGCTGTGCCACTCATCATTGATTTAGATACCACGTTTTTATCCGTGTTCGATGTGAGCATTCAGTCACTCATGCTTCAACCCAAAACTTCGTAGGAAACCGCTATGGATGCCAAACTGCTAGAGCTACTTGTCTGCCCCGTCACCAAAGGCCCGCTGCGTTTTAATGCCAACACGCAAGAGTTAATCAGCCGTAGCGCCCGCTTAGCCTATCCCGTGCGCGACGGCATTCCTGTAATGCTAGAGAACGAAGCGCGTCCACTCACTGAAGCTGAGATTGAAGAGAAGCGCTAACGTGAGCGCCTCATTTACCGTCCTCATTCCCGCAAGGCTCGCTTCCACACGCTTGCCCAATAAGCCCTTAGCTGATATTGCGGGCTTGCCCATGATCGTGCGCGTGGCACGGCAAGCGGCGCTATCTCACGCATCGCAAGTTGTGGTGGCAACTGATAGTTTAGAAGTCAAAACCGCTTGCGAAGCTCATCAAACTGCGGTCGTGATGACGCGTAGCGATCACCCCTCTGGTAGCGACCGATTAGCCGAAGCCTGCGCCCAGCTTGGCCTAGCGGACGACGCCATTGTCGTCAACGTACAAGGCGACGAGCCACTCATCGACCCAGCGCTCATTAATGCCGTGGCGCAAAAACTGATTGATAGACCCGATTGCGCCATGAGCACTGCTGCGCACGCCATTGCCGATGCATCTGAATGGAACAATCCCAACATCGTGAAGGTCGTTTTGGACGCAAAAGATACAGCGCTGTACTTCAGCCGAAGCCTTATTCCGTATGACCGTGATAACACCAGAATTAGCCTACAAGCCACAACCAGTAAGGCTTCCACGAGTGCCAATTTATCTGCTCTGCCGCTACGCCATATCGGCATCTATGGCTATCGCGTTGGCTTTCTAAAGCGGTTTCCAACATTGGCACAAGCGCCCATCGAACGCTTAGAAGCGCTTGAACAGCTGCGCGTACTATGGCACGGCGAACGCATTGCCGTGTACCTGAGCCCAGAGGCCGCAGGCACTGGCGTGGACACACCTGAAGACTTAGCCCGTGTACGCAGTCTCCTGTCAGGGACATGATACGCACCCATGCTATGCTTTGAGCTGTTGTTAATTTTTGTAAACACAAAATAAAAATCGAGAAAGCCATCCATGAAATTGATTCTGCTAGGCGCACCAGGCGCTGGTAAAGGCACGCAAGCCACCTTCATTTGCCAAAAATACGGCATCCCACAAATCTCCACAGGTGACATGCTGCGCGCCGCTGTCAAAGCTGGCACAGCGATGGGCGTGGCCGCTAAGAAGGTCATGGACTCAGGCGCACTGGTCAGCGACGACATCATCATCGGCTTGGTCAAAGAGCGTATCGCGCAAGATGACTGCAAAGCAGGCTTTTTATTCGATGGCTTCCCGCGAACGATTGCGCAGGCCGATGCGATGAAAAATGCTGGTGTGAAGCTGGATTACGTTTTAGAAATCGACGTTCCATTTGATGCCATCATTGAACGCATGAGCGGTCGCCGTAGCCACACCGCCAGCGGCCGTACGTACCACGTGAAGTTCAATCCGCCGAAAGTGGAAGGCATTGACGACGTGACAGGCGAGCCGTTGATTCAGCGCGAAGACGACAAGCCCGCCACCGTACAAAACCGCTTAGATGTGTACGCCGCGCAAACCCGTCCGTTAGTGGATTACTACAGCAATTGGGCAAAGCTGGACGCTGCCAACGCACCCAAATACCGCGCCATTAGCGGCATGGGCAGCGTGGACGAAATCAAACAACGAGCCATGGCGGCATTGGTGTAAACATATTTTCAGGAGTTCATCATGGTCACTCGCTTTATCCGAACTTTTATCACCTCTCTTGTAGCCCTTATGGCGCTTGGCCTCACGGGCTGCGGCTACAACGATTTTCAGCGTTTAGATGAGCAAACCAAATCCGCATGGGCAGAAGTGTTGAATCAATATCAGCGTCGCTCAGATTTGATTCCGAACATCGTCGCATCGGTCAAAGGCGAAGCGAATTTTGAACAAACAACACTCACACAGGTGATTGAAGCGCGTTCCAAAGCCACGGCGATGCAGGTCTCACCAGAGACGTTGAATAATCCCGAAGCGTTTAAGAAATTTCAAGACGTACAAAATCAATTGGGCGGTGCACTCTCGCGTTTAATGGCCGTCACCGAGAACTACCCCAACCTCAAAGCCAATGCGGCTTTCCATGATTTGCGTGTGGAGCTAGAAGGCACAGAAAATCGAATCACGATTGCGCGAAATAATTTCATTCAAGCCGTGCAAAGCTATAACGTACTCGCACGTAGTTTTCCAACCAACCTTACCGCGATGGTGATGAGCTACTCGGTCAAGCCTAGCTTCACGGTTGCTAACGAAGCGGAAATTTCTAAAGCGCCTGCTGTCAACTTCGATAAAAAGTAAGTCATGTGCAAACTGGCACGAGTTGCCATGGCTGTTGTCCTTGGCTGGCTGCTTGCCATCACAGCCATTGCACAAGCGCCATCAGCCACCGCAACTGCTACCGCCCTGCAAGCCATACCCGCATTGACATCTCGGGTGATTGATCAAACGCAAACGCTATCTACTGGCGATCTTGCAGCCTTAGAAAATCAACTGCAAACGCTGGAGCAAACACGCGGCGCACAGGTCGTGGTGTTGATGGTTGCGACGACGCAGCCAGAAGATATTTTTAGCTACAGCAACCGAGTCGCCAACAGCTGGAAGATTGGCCGCAAAGACATGGGCGATGGCGTGCTGATCGTTGTTGCTAAAGACGATCACAAATTGCGCATCGAGATTGCCAAGTCACTAGAAGGAACAATTCCTGACCTCGCAGCCAGTGACATTATTCAAAATGCAATTGCACCCGCCTTTAAGCAAAGCCAATACCAGAAAGGCTTGCAGGCGGGTATTGCAAAAATTGAAGCTCGGATTTCAGGTGATGCGAGTAGCGTTCCTGCGAGTAAAACAACGACGGCACCTTCGCAATTTGGCGACACACCATCGAATCTATTTGCTTTGATTGGCATCATCATTTTGTTTTTACTCGCGATTCGATTTTTTGGTTTTGGCAACACCATGCTGATCTTGATGTCGATGACGCGTGGCGGTGGCGGTGGTTACAGTTCTGGCGGTGGCGGCGGATTTAGTTCAGGCGGTGGCGGTAATTTTGGCGGCGGCGGCGCATCGGGTAACTGGTGACAAGGATGGTGATCTGATGAAACAAACATTCCTTCAAACACTCAAACGCATTGCTAAACACAGTCGCTACAGCGCACGTGATGCCGCGCGTGCTGTACCCGCAGATGCGCAAGTAAGATTACAAACAAAAATCCATCAAAGTGAGCTGCACCACAGCGGACAAATTCGCCTTTGCGTAGAAGCCGCCTTGCCGCTAGGCCATATCTGGAAAGGCTTGCCAGTGCGTGATCGCGCCATTGGGCTATTCAAAAAACTAGGCGTTGAGGATACCCAGCATCACAATGGCGTACTCATTTATTTGCAATTAGCAGAGCGAAAAATTGAAATCGTTGCCGATCATGGGCTCAATCTTCATGCCACGCCCGAGCATTGGACGCAAACAATGGCGCGGATGCGAACGGCATTTCAAGCTAATCGTTTTGAAGAAGGTTTGAACTTGGCGATTGATGAAGTGACCGACTTGCTCGCGCGGCATTTTCCAGGCAACGCGGCTCATCCAAATGAATTACCTGACGCGCCTGTGATTCTTTAATCAGGCCGACGCGTACAAACACACCGCTGCTGCTGCTGCCACGTTGAGCGATTCTTGCCCCATTTGTTTGATATTGACCCTTGTGGAAGCCTTATCCAATAAGGCCTGCGAGACACCTTGGCCTTCGTGACCCATCACCCAAGCGCATGGATTTGAAATCTTTTTTGCCGCTTGTAACTCGTGCAGCAACGCTCCGCCATGCACATCGGTCGCATAAATCGGAACGTTGAGCACAATGTCAACAGCCTGCAAACCTTCGACCAAGTGCAAGGCAAAGTGTGCGCCCATTGCAGCCCTAAGCACTTTGGGCGACCACAGTAGCGCCGTGCCTTCGAGCGACAAGATTTGCGTGACGCCAAACGCGGCGGCGCTACGCAGCATGGAGCCGACATTGCCCGCGTCCTGCACGCGGTCTAGCACGAGTGTGCGCGCGGTTTTGTGAATGACGCCTGCTTGCTCTGGCAGCGACAGCACAAATCCCACGCCGCCGCTAGACGGCAATCCACTGATGTACTCAAAGAGGCTATCTGGAAGCACCAATGCCTCGCAAGCCACATCTAATTTGCCTTGCAAGGCCAATGCTTCCACAAGACCCATCCAATGTGGCTTAGCAGACAGTGACACAATTATTTTTTGTAGTTGCACGCTTAGTTGCAAGGGTGCTTTTAAAAACGCATCGCACAAGTGCTCACCCTCTAGCCACACTTGCCCAGCCGCTTTGTAACTGCTGCTGGCTTGCGTCAAACGCTTGATCGCTTTGACATGTGGGTTATCGCGCGAGGTAATGGTTTGAATCTTCATACGGGTAGCGCATAGGCACGCACAGGCGCGAAGCTACGTCTGTGTAGCGGGGTTGCCCCGTGCAGCCGCAGCGCCGTGATGTGCTGCGCCGTGCCATAGCCCTTGTGCTGCGCAAAGCCAAAGTCGGGGTAGTCTCGGTCAATGCTTTCACACCAGCGGTCTCGCGTGACCTTGGCCAAAATAGATGCTGCTGAGATGGACTGCACCAGCGCATCTCCGCCCACAATCGCCTCGGCGAGCATAGGCAGCACGGGCACACGGTTGCCGTCGATTAAAACCTTCACGGGCGGCAAACGCAGACCCAGCACGGCGCGCTGCATGGCGAGCATGGTGGCTTGCAAAATGTTGAGCCTATCAATCTCTTCCACCGACGCTTCGGCGACCGACACGCAAAGCGCTTTCGCCATAATTTCATCGAACAATTTTTCGCGCTTGCGTGCAGTGAGTTTTTTGGAATCATCGAGCCCTTTGATGGGATGAAAGTCGTTCAAAATCACTGCTGCTGCAACGACTGGCCCTGCTAGCGGGCCGCGTCCTGCTTCATCCACGCCCGCCACCAAGCCAGGCTTATCCCAAACAAGGGATGGCTGCAAAGTCAATACAGGTGGTGCTTCGCGCTTCATGCGTGCAAATCCTTCGAGATCACCTTTGCAACATCTTCGGCCGCCAAACGCGGCGTATCACGCAGCAATTCCGAATGCAAAGCAGCAAAGCGATCGGCGACTTTGACCGAGGCAATGGGATCATCCAACCATGCGAGAACCGCTCTGAATAAAGCTTCTGGGCTTGCTGCGTCTTGCAAAAATTCGGGGACGACAAAATCGCCACACAAAATATTGGGTAACCCGATCCAAGCTTGATAGCGTTTTTTGCGCATCAAGAGCCAACTGAGCGCATTCATTTTGTAGGCGATGACCATAGGGCGCTTAAAGAGCGCAGCCTCTAGCGTGGCCGTGCCGCTAGCGACCAAGGACACATCGCAAGCCGCAAGCGCAAGGTGAGATTGACCTTGCAGTACCTGCACCTGCGCAAGTTGCTTTGAACTGAGTTTGCTTGATAGTTGCGTCTCTATTTTTGACTTGAGTAGCGGCACAGCTGGCAACAAGACTTTGATGTGGGGGCGAGCGTGTAAGAGTAACTTGATCGTCTGCGCAAATGTATCACCGATATATTGAATTTCGGATGCGCGACTGCCTGGCAGCACGGCGACGACTGCATCATCTCCGCGTAAGCCAAATGCCTCGCGAGCCACGTCCCGATTGGGCTGCAACGGTATCACACTCGCCAGTGGATGCCCCACGTAGCTGGCTGAAATGCCGTGCGCAGCATAGAGTGCAGGCTCGAATGGAAAAATGCACAGCACGTGATCGACGCTCTTTTTGATTTTATGAATACGCTCACCACGCCACGCCCAAATCGAAGGGCTGACAAATTGAATCGTCTTGATGCCCGCTTGCTTTAAATCACGCTCAAGATCGAGATTGAAATCGGGCGCATCCACACCAATAAAAACATCAGGTGGATTTTGTAGCAAGAGCTCTTTAAGTTGCCGACGGATGCTGACAATCTCGCGGTAATGACGTAGCACTTCGATGTAGCCACGCACGGCTAATTTATCGGATGGCCACCAAGCGGTAAAGCCGCGCTCTACCATACGTGCGCCGCCAATGCCAAAGCTTTGAAGTAGCGGCCACTTGGCTTTCAAACCATCTAAGAGCAAGCCTGCAAGTAGGTCGCCCGAGGTTTCGCCTGCAACCAAAGCGATCTTCATTTTTATCTGACGATACCGCGATTCGCAGGCGTGCTACGCAAGAAATCAACCAGCATAGCGATATCGCCAGCCGACTCTGAATGCGCGGCTTTCAACGCATCGATCTGGCTACAAGCCACGTCCAGCGTGAGTTCAGAGCGGTACAGTAGTTTATGCATGGCCTTAACAACAGCTACACGCTCAGGCGTAAAGCCGCGGCGACGCAGGCCTTCAAAGTTCATAGAACGTGCACCAGCAGGCTGGCCTTGGCACATGACATATGGCGGCACATCTGCAAACAAGAGTGAACACATGGCTGTCATGGCATGAGCGCCGATTCGCACAAATTGATGCACGACGGTAAAGCCGCCAAGAATAACCCAATCTCCCACCTCGACGTGACCTGCTAGCTGCGAGTTGTTGGCGAAGATGGTGTTATTGCCAATCGTGCAATCGTGCGCAACGTGGACATAGGCCATGATCCAGTTGTCGTTGCCAATGACTGTTTTTCCAATACCATTAGAAAGCGGATTTTGTTCTGGTGTTGCCGTGCCAATGTTCAAGGTACAAAACTCGCGAATCGTGTTGCGATCACCAATAACGAGCTCGGAGTCCTCGCCCGCGTATTTTTTGTCTTGTGGCTCAGCGCCAATCGAGTTGAATTGAAAAATGCGGTTGTCTGTGCCAATCGTGGTTCGCCCTTCAATGACGCAGTGCGCTCCCACGCTGGAACCCTTGCCAATCGTGACCTGCGGGCCGATCACACTGTACGGACCAACGCTCACGCTACTGTCTAGTTGCGCCTTTGGATCGATGATGGCGGTGGAGTGAATCAAACTCGTCGTCATGTTTTTTCTTATTCAGTAATGCGGCGCATCGTGCACATCAAGTTGGCTTCTACCACCAATTCGTCTTTGACAAAACCTTTAGCAATGAACTTATAAATCCCCGCTTTCATACGGTCTATGATCACGTCCAAAATGAGCTGGTCGCCTGGCTCAACTGGCTTTTTAAAGCGAGCGCCGTCAATGCCAGCGAAATAATAAACCGTCTTGTCATCAATCTCGTGACCTACGGATTCCACGGTCAAGATAGCTGCGGCTTGGGCGAGCGCTTCTAGCATCAGCACGCCTGGCATCACAGGACGATTCGGGAAATGGCCTAAGAAAAACTGCTCGTTAATCGAGACATTTTTAATCGCCACAATCCGCTTTCCTTTTTCTAACTCCAACACGCGATCGACCAGCAAAATCGGATAACGATGCGGTAATTTTTTCAGAATTTGATGAATATCCATGTGCATGATTGTTGTACTTTCTATATTTTTTATGAGGCTTCAGATGCTTTTTCAAGCTCTTTAATTCGGTCTCGCAAGCTGTGCAGATGTTTCAGCGTAGCGGCATTTTTTTCCCATGCTTGATTGTCGTCGAGCGGAAAGATGCCCGTGTAATTTCCAGCCTTATGAATTGAGCGCGTGACGACACTCGCCGCCGAAATATGAACATGATCGGCCAAACTTAAATGCCCCAGCACGACTGCGCCACCGCCCACCGTGCAATGCGAGCCAATCTTGGCACTGCCAGCAACACCAACACACCCTGCCAGTGCTGTGTGCTTGCCAATGTACACGTTATGGCCAATTTGGATGAGGTTGTCTAGCTTCACACCGTCTTCAATCACCGTGTCTTCTAACGCGCCTCGGTCGATGCAGGTATTGGCACCAATTTCGACATTGTTGCCAATTCGTACAGCGCCTAATTGTTCAATCTTGACCCATTCACCTGTTGCTTTATTGGGAGCAAAACCAAAACCATCGGCACCAATGACCACGCCACTATGCAAAATGCAGCCTTCGCCAATATGACAATCTGCGCCTACGGTGACGCGCGCGGCAAGCGTCGTTCGCGCACCAATGATTGCGCCGTCTTCGATGACACACAAAGCGCCAACACGGACATCACACCCGAGCTGAACGTTTTGCCCAATGACAGCAGACGGATGAATCAAGTTTGGAGGAGATAGTGTTGTTAGCACGCGCAGCTTCCACCACTGAGTGAAGCGTGCATAGTACAGATAAGGATCAGGAGTGAGAATGGCTGCGCCTTGAAAGCCCTTATTCCGCGCGGCTTCCCAGTCGGATTGCCTCGCAATGACACAGCCCGCTTGGCTTTGAACAAATTGCTGCGTATATTTTGCTGAGTTTAAAAAAGAAACGTCACTAGAAGTGGCTCTCTCTAGTGACGCAATGCCAGTGACTTTGTAGCTTGGCAAGCCAATTAGCTCGCCGCCCAAATCACCCGCTATTTGACCAAGGGTCGTATCACTTCTGCGCATTCAAAGCTTTGAGAACTTTGTCAGTGATATCGTGCTTAGGATTGATGTACACAGCCTCTTGGAGCACGAGGTCGTATTTTTCTGCCTCAGCTACTTGCTTGACGATGCGGTTAGCGCGCTCAAGCACTGACTGCAATTCTTCATTTTTACGCGAGTTCAAATCTTCTTGAAATTCGCGGCGTTTACGCTGAAAGTCTCGATCCAATTCAACCACCTGTTTTTGACGCGAGACGCGCTGCGTTTCAGACAATGTTGGGGCTTCTCGCTCCAATTTATCGGAGGCTGCTTTCAAAGTCTCTCCTTGCGCATTCAAATCTTTTTCTCGCTTAGAGAACTCCTGCTCCAATTTTGTTTGCGCAACCTTAGCTGTGTTTGCTTCACGAAACACTCTGTCAGTATTGATAAAGCCGATCTTGAAATCTTGCGCTAAAGCAGTGCCGCTAAGCAACAAAGAAACAATAGATGCAAAGAAAAGTTGAGTAGTACGGTTCATAAAAGGGAGAGTTAAAAGGATGAGCCCATTTGAAATTGGAATCGCTCTATTCTATCGCCAGAGAACGCTCTAACGGGACGCGCAATCGCAAATCGCAATGGCCCCAAAGGTGATATCCAGCTCACACCAACGCCTGTTGATGTACGTAGCTTAGAAAAGTCATATCCATCATTTTCGCCAAACACATTACCAGCGTCATAAAAACCATACAGTCGTAAAGTACGGTCGTTGCCAACGCCTGGGAATGGTGTATTAATTTCACCGCTAAGCGTTATCTTCTTGGGTCCACCAATATAGGCTCCCGTCACGTCTCTAGGACCTAAGCTACTCTGCGCAAATCCCCGCACCGAACCAAGACCGCCTGAGTAAAAGTCTTTAAAAACGGGGAACGGACGTCCGCCTAAACCATGCCCCCATCCCAGTTCAGAATTGAACGCTAAAGTGTATTGCTTGTTAAGCGACAGATATTGCTGAAACTGATAAGAAGTCCTTGTGTACTGGGCATCGCCTGTCTTGGCTAAATCGCTATTGATACGTTGAAATTGACCTCTGGTAGGCACCAAGATGCTATCTCGGTCATCGCGACTCCAACCTAAGGTTAAAGGGTAAGTGCGACTGGTGTAGCCAAAGGTGTCGGCATAGGCCAAATAAGATGCGGGGATACTGGTGCCCGATTCAATTTGAATCTGCTCCGCGCTTATACCTAAAAATACGCGATCCAACTCAGTAAACGGAATGCCAAACCGCAGCGCAAGACCCGTCGTCGTTAGCTGGTAGTCACCGCCCACGGTGGTATAGGGGCGGGTTCTGCGCTGGTACAGCTCGTAAGTACGCGACACACCTTCCTGAGTGAAATAAGGATTGGTCGTGCTAAGGGAATACACACGGTTGTACTTACTCGTATTGACATTGATGCCTAGAGAATGCCCTGTACCAAAGGCGTTATCTTGCTGCACACCAAACTGCAAGGTCAAACCTTCAGTACTAGAAATACCAGCACCTAACGTCAAGCTACCCGTTGGCTTCTCTACCACGGATAAATTGATATCCACCTGATCTTGTGCACCCGCCACCTCTTGAGTATCAATTTTTACTTCTTTGAAATAACTTAGTCTGTCAACCCGATCACGCGAGAGCTTAATCTTGTCACCGTCGTACCATGACGCTTCATACTGACGGAACTCACGTCGAACCACTTCATCTTTAGTCTTTGAATTGCCGCTGATATTGATGTGGCGAACTTGGGCGCGCCTCGATGGCTCTGCAACCAAAATCAGCTTAACCTGAGCATTAACTTTATCAATATCAGGCACGGATTCAACCTGAGCGAAAGCATAGCCAAATTTACCAAATAAGTCTGTGAATGCTTTCGTCGTGAGGGCAACAGACTCTGAGTTATAGGATTGCCCCACTGCAATTTTGATAAGTGATTTGAACTCATCGTCTTTGCCTAAATAATTACCCTTTAGCTCCACTGATGAGACCACATAACGCTGCCCCTCTGTGACCGTGATCGTGATGTCGACTTTTTGCTTATCGGGTGAAAGTGCAACTTGCGTGGAGTCGATTTTGAACTCTAAGTAACCGCGTGTCAGATAGTAAGAGCGCAAAGTCTCTAAATCAGCATTGAACTTTGTACGCGTATAACGATCGCTTTTGGTATACCAACTCATAAAACCTGCAGTATCCAAATCCAGCTGGTTGCGCAATGTGGACTCACTAAAAGATTTATTCCCAATGATGCGAAGGCTTTTAATTTTGGCAACCTCACCCTCGATGACGGTAAACGTAAGGTTGACTCGATTACGCTCAATCGGTGTGACCGTGGTCACAACCTCAGCACCATACAAACTATGACTCACGTACTGCCGTTTGAGCTCTTGTTCGGCGCGATCCGCCAAGGCTTTATCGTAGGCACGACCCGTCGCTAATCCTACCTCTTTGAGAGCTTTAGCAAGGTTTTCTTTATCAAATTCTTTGGTGCCAACAAAGTTCAAATCTTGGATCGTGGGACGCTCTTCCACCACCACAATCAACACGCCATCCTTGGTCTCTAACCGCACATCTTTAAAAAGCCCAAGAGAAAACAAAGCGCGAATGGCTGCCGTACCTTTGTCATCGTTAAACGTATCGCCCGTACGAAATGGCAAAGTAGCAAATACAGTGCCAGGCTCCACGCGCTGCAAACCTTCGACACGAATATCCTTAACTGCGAAGGGCTCGACAGCAACGGCTTGCGATCCAATCAACAGGCAAAGAGATAACGCAGCTATTTTAAAAAATGAATGCATAGAGTGATTAACCAAAAAAACTGCGAAGTCCAAAGACTCGAACAAGATCGTTATAAAGCGCCAAAGCCGTGAGCAAAATCAAAAAAACAAAACCTGCGCGCTGCAATTTATCTAACCATTGGACACTGACTTCCTTGCCCGTAAGCAACTCCCAAAGATAATACATCAGATGCCCGCCATCTAGCATGGGCAGCGGCAACAAATTCAGCGCCCCCAAACTCACGCTCATGAGCCCTAAAAAGAGCGTAAATGTCGCCAAACCCATAACGGCGGTCTTTCCCGAGTATTCGGCTACCGTTACGGGGCCAGTGAGATTTTTAAGTGATGCCTTGCCAACGATCATGCGCCCTAGTGTTTTAATAGTGAGTGCGCTCAAATGCCATGTTTTTTTTACACCTTGTGCAAAGCCATCAAAAAACCCAAAGCTCACATCGACTAATTCCTTAGGTGAACCAATGATGGCGCCCACGCGGCCAATGCGCTCTTTCCCTAAAAATTCGCTTGTCTCCGTTAACACACGTGGTGTCACAACAATGCTCAGTCGACTGCCTTGCCTCTCAATCAACCAACTCTGAGCAACGCCTTGATTGGACGCACGAATCAACTCACGTAGCTGGATGCTGTCAGTCACTTTTTGCGCATCCACGGCAAGCACCAAATCGCCTGCTTGTAGCTTGGCAGATGCTGCTGCATCATCTGCCACCACTTCAACCAACCTTGCGGTGGGCAGGGTTTGGCCTACCCAATTCAAAGCCGCAAACAAGAGCACGGCCAAAATCAAATTGGCCAGCGGCCCAGCAAACACCACTGCAGCCCTTGCCCACAAAGGCTTGCGGTTAAATGAATGATGCAAATCATTTGCCGCAATTGCGTGTTGATCAGTTTCGCGTTCGTCCTGCATCTTCACATAACCGCCAAAAGGCAAGGCCGCAATCACAAACTCGGTGGTCTGTGGATGCCCATCCAGCAAGGGCTGGCGCTTAGGCGTCCATTTGAATAGCGGCTTGCCAAAGCCAAGCGAAAAGCGGATCACGCGCACGCCAACTGCCGCGGCCATACGGTAGTGCCCCCATTCATGCACCGCAATCAAAAGCGCAATAACAAACAAAAAAGAAACAATAGCGATAAGTCCACTCATTTTTCACTCGCCAATCGATTGCAAGTCTGGCTCGCAACTTGCCTTGCTAATCCATCAATCACCAAAATATCACCTAGATTGTTCGCAACTGGACAAGCAAGGCTATTCACAATTTCGGCATTCAACACTTTGATTTGATCAAAGCGAATACGCCCAGCGAGGAAGGCTTCGACAGCAACCTCATTGGCGGCATTGAGCAAAATCGTCCCCGAAGGCTCATTCATGGCCGCCCACGCAAGAGCTAGGCTGGGGAAGCGCTCTGAATCTGGCTTGGCGAAGCTCATGCCGCCTGCCAAGGCAAAAAAATCAAGGTTTGCAGCGCCACTCTCAATTCTGTCTGGGTAGGATAAGCCATAGGCGATAGGCACACGCATATCTGGCGTTCCCATCTGAGCCAATACCGACGCATCCTTATATTGAACCATCGAGTGAATGATGCTTTGCGGATGAATCACGACCTCAATTTGATCAGGCGTCACGCCAAACAAGTATTTGGCTTCAATGACTTCTAGCGCTTTATTCATCATGGTTGCAGAATCCACCGATATCTTGCGCCCCATCACCCAATTGGGATGAGCACAGGCCTCATCAGGTGTGATAGCGCCAAAGGTGGCTAGATCACGATTTAAAAACGGCCCACCCGAGGCGGTCAAAATAATTTTATCAATGCGCGTTGCCCAAGTTGCGCGGTCATCTGGCAGCGATTGGAAAATCGCGCTGTGCTCGCTATCAATTGGCAGAAGCGTTGCACCGCCTGCGCGTACAGCGCTCATAAATACATCGCCGCCAATCACGAGCGCCTCTTTATTGGCGAGCAATAGTCGTTTGCCAGAAATGGCTGCAGCCATACAAGGCGCAAGCCCTGCCGCGCCGACGATAGCTGCCATCACAGTATTCACGCGTTCCTCACGTGCCACATCGCACAAAGCTTGCTCACCCACAAAAACATGTGTCGTTATGCCTTCGGCTTTAAGCCGAGAAGCCAATGTGGATGCGGCCTCTGGGTCGATCATCACAGCAAACATGGGCCTGAATTCAGCGCACTGAGCTAGCAAAAGCTCCCACTGCGATTTAGCCGTTAGGGCGAACACTTCAAAGCGATCTGGATGGCGGCGAATCACATCCAGCGTATTCACGCCCACCGAGCCCGTCGATCCCAAAATGGTGACACGTTGACGAGCCGTCATAGATTGCTCACTAAAAACATCGCCGCTGGCAAAACAGGCAGCAAGGCATCGACACGATCCAGTACGCCGCCGTGTCCAGGCAGAAGTCCACTAGAGTCTTTCACACCTGCACTTCTTTTGACCAAGGATTCAATCAAATCACCCACGACCGCCAGCATTGTTAAAAAGATCAACGCCAAAAGCATGAACTTGCCAAAGCGAGCTTGGAGCAAGGTATAGAGGCTCAGACTATCAGGGGCGTGTTTTTGATCCAACCAAAGCCAAAAATATGCAATCAGCAAAACACCTATAAAGCCGCCCAGCACGCCCTCCCACGTTTTGCCAGGGCTGATGCTCACGGCCAATTTGCGATCACCAAATAACTTGCCACCAAAGAGCCTGCCTGCTGCGTAAGCGCAGATGTCAGCAGCCCAAACCAGCAGCAATGTTGAAAGCAATAAATTAATACCGATTTGACGCAGTTGAGAAACCGCCAGCCATGTCGTGCAAATAAGCAGCGCGCCAACAATCAGACGGATTGCCTGCGGAATACGTGCCCAACTTGCCACGCCCTTGGTGAGTAAAAAGCTAGAAATCAAAACCCAAAGCGCTATTGCCATCAACCACAACATGGGCATGGGATAGCGCGTCAGGCCAATGTACACAAGGCCGGCGCAAATGACGAAAGCGTCTAGTGCAAAGAAGATGGACTTGGAATGGCTGTAGCCATTCATCCGTGACCACTCCCAAACGCCCGCTGCAATCAAAATGAGTGTCAAAGCGTTGAAGACGTTGGGGGAGCCCAAAAACAAAGCGGGCAACAAAATTGCCAGTAAGACTACGGCGGTGATGATTCGTTTAATCAGCATGTGTGTCTTTCAATATTGGCGTGAGTTGCTCTGATGTTTTGCCAAATCGGCGTTCACGTCCACTATACGCGGCAATCGCGGCATCTAGCTCTGCGCCATCAAAATCTGGCCACAGTTTGTTGGAGAAATAAAGCTCGGAATATGCCGATTGCCAGAGCAGAAAGTTGCTGAGTCGCTGCTCGCCACCCGTGCGAATAAATAAATCTGGATCAGGCACATGCGACATCGCCATTGCGCGGTCAAGACTCTCGGGTGTAATAGCCGCACCACTGGAGGCCAAGCTAGATGCGGCCTGCGCGATATCCCAGCGTCCGCCATAGTTCAAGCAGACATTCAAAACAAGTTGCTCATTTGCCGCTGTTTTATGCTCAGCCTCCACCAAAGCGGCCATGAGTTTTGGCGACAAGGCTGAGCGATCACCAACCAAATAAAGTCTCACGCCATTGGCCGATAAGGCTTTGATTTCGCGCACCACGGCCAAGCCCAAAAGCTCCATCAGACCCGACACCTCATCCGCGGGACGATTCCAATTTTCGGAAGAAAACGCAAACACAGTGAGAACCCGCACGCCACGCTCACGGCAATCTTGAACGCAAGCACGCAAGGCTTCCACGCCTTGTTTATGCCCAGCAAGGCGCGGTAGCAATCTTTTTTTTGCCCATCTGCCATTACCATCCATGACAATGGCAATGTGATGGGGGATGACTTTTGAGTCAGCCAATCAAACCGCCAAAATGTCTTTTTCTTTGGCTGCAACCAAGGCATCTACCTCATTGATGCGTGCGTCGGTAAACTTTTGCACATCCGCTTCGCAGCGTTTTTGATCGTCCTCGGAAGCTTCTTTGTCTTTCACCAGCTTCTTGACGGATTCATTCGCGTCGCGGCGCAAATTGCGTACGGCAATTTTGGCGGCTTCACCTTCGTTACGCGCGAGCTTGGTCATCTCTTTGCGTCGCTCCTCAGACATGGGCGGCATCGGCACGCGAATCAGATCGCCCATGCTGGAAGGATTCAAACCCAAATCGGACTCGCGAATCGCTTTTTCAATCTTCGCGCCCATGCCTTTTTCCCATGGCTGGATGCTAATCGTGCGGGAATCGATCAAGGACAAGTTCGCCACTTGCGATAACGGCACGGGTGATCCGTAGTAGTCCACTTGCACCGAGTCCAGCATGGCTGGGTTGGCGCGTCCTGTACGGACTTTGGCCAAGTTACTTTTGAGCGCTTCGATGGATAAACCCATCTTCGTCGCAGCGTTGTGTTTGATGTCTTCAATGCTCATGATGTTCTTCCTTTTACTTTCTTAGACCGTCACCAGCGTACCTTCGTCGCTTCCTTCAACCACACGCTTGAGTGCGCCGTGTTTAAAGATAGAAAACACTTTAATCGGTAGTTTTTGATCGCGGCACAGCGCAAACGCGGCCGCATCCATCACACCTAGATTACGGCTAATCGCCTCGTCAAATGTAATCGTGGCATAGCGCGTGGCGTTAGGGTCTTTTGCAGGATCTGCGCTGTAGACGCCATCGACTTTAGTGGCCTTCAATACCACTTCTGCGCCAATTTCAGCGCCGCGCAAAGCCGCTGCGGTATCGGTTGTAAAAAATGGATTGCCCGTGCCAGCGGCAAAAATCACAACCTTGCCCTCTTCCAGATATTGCAACGCCTTGGGACGCACATAGGGCTCCACGATCTGCTCAATCGCAATCGCAGACATCACGCGGGCAGTTAGCCCCGCTTTATTCATCGTGTCACCCAGCGCAAGTGCGTTCATCACCGTGGCCAGCATGCCCATGTAGTCTGCCGTGGCGCGATCCATACCAACAGAGCCGCCGGCTACCCCGCGAAAGATGTTGCCCCCGCCAATCACCACCGCTACCTGCACGCCCATGCGCGTGATCTCAGCGATTTCTTCGACCATACGGACAATGGTGGCGCGGTTGATGCCGAAGGCATCGTCGCCCATCAAAGCCTCACCCGATAGTTTCAGCAAAATGCGTTTGTAAGGTTTACCGCTAGTGGCTGGACTTGTCATGGTGTGCTCCTATGTTGCTTCTAGTGAATTGTATTTTTAGATTATAAAAAAGGCGCATCGTGTGCGCCTTTTTTAGTGATTCCAGCAGCGGTTTTACTGACCCTTAGCAGCGGCCACTTGGGCAGCAACTTCAGCAGCAAAATCGTCCACCTTCTTCTCAATGCCTTCGCCCACAACATACATCGTGAAGCCCGTCATAGTTGTATTCACAGACTTGAGCATCGCTGCTACGGTCAGCTTGTCGTTCTTGACAAAAGATTGATCAAATAAGCTCACTTCTTTTAGGAACTTTTGAACCGAGCCTTCAATCATCTTGGCAGCAATCTCAGGCGGCTTGCCGGACTCGGCTGCTTTAGCCGTTGCAACCGAACGCTCAGTGTCAATCAACGCTTGTGGCACGTCGGCGCTGGTCATAGACACAGGCTTCATTGCCGCAATGTGCATTGCCACGTCTTTTGCGGCAGTTGCATCGCCAGCGTACTCCACGACCACGCCAATGCGTGTGCCATGCAAATAAGTTGCCAATGCGGAGCCTGTAAAGCGCTTGAAGCGGCGCAGACTCATGTTTTCGCCGATTTTTCCAATCAAGCCTTTGCGCACGTCTTCTAGCGTCGGGCCAAAGCCGTCAAGCGTGTAAGGCAGTGCAGACAAGGCAGCGATATCGGCTGGATTGTGCTTTGCAACCAAATCAGCAGCCGCTTGGCAAAGCGCCAAGAAGCTATCGTTTTTAGTGACAAAGTCAGTTTCGCAGTTGACTTCCAACATCGCGCCCTCATCCACCGTGGAAGCAATCATCACAACGCCTTCAGCCGTCACACGGCTTGCGGCTTTGCTGGCTTTACTACCCAATTTCACGCGGAGTAACTCTTCTGCTTTAACCATGTCGCCAGCAGCTTCGGTCAATGCTTTTTTGCACTCCATCATGGGCGCATCTGTTTTGGCGCGGAGTTCCGCGACCATGCTTGCTGTGATGACAGACATTACTCAGTCACCTCCACAAATTCGTCAGCGCTCTCTGCCACAGCAGCAACCACTTCTTGCACAGCGTTGGCACGGCCAGCCAAAATAGCATCTGCAATACCGCGAGCGTAGAGCTGCACAGCCTTAGATGAGTCATCGTTACCAGGGATTGGGTATGCAATGCCAACTGGCGAGTGGTTGGTGTCAACCACGCCAATGACGGGAATGCCCAGCTTGGCAGCTTCTTGCAAAGCAATTTTGTGGTAACCGACGTCGATCACGAAAATCGCGCTTGGCAATTCGTTCATGTCTTGAATGCCACCAATGTCGCGCTCAAGTTTTGTAATTTCGCGGCTGAATGTGAGTTGTTCTTTTTTGCTAAGTGCGTCAAGACCCGTTTCCATCTGCGCCTTCATGTCTTTCAGGCGTTTGATCGATGTTTTAACGGTTTTGAAGTTAGTCAACATACCGCCGAGCCAACGTTGGCTCACAAAAGGCACGCCAGCGCGGGCAGCTTCTTCAACGATAAATTCGCGTGCTTGGCGCTTCGTGCCAACCATCAAAATCGTGCCGCGCTTGGCAGCCGTTTGACTCGCAAACTTCATTGCGTCTTGGAACATTGGCAACGATTTTTCCAAGTTAATGATGTGAATTTTGTTGCGATGGCCAAAAATAAACGGGGCCATCTTAGGGTTCCAGAAACGTGTTTGGTGCCCGAA
>CANFWH010000019.1 GCA_947450645.1 Comamonadaceae bacterium
AAGCCTATTTAGTCAGCAATCATCAACCCTCTACTTTGACGTGTCGTTAACAAAGGGGGGATTACCCATTCATTATGAAAAAATATTATTTTTCAACCTTCATTACTAGTTTCATCTGCATCTCCAGTCATGCGCAAATCAGTCCCTCATCAGCGGTTGATGCGTCGATGTCTAGCACATCCCCCGCCGCATTTGGACTTGATGAGTGGCGCTTTCCTGTAATCAAAGATACTTGGCGTTTCACATTAGGACTTGGCGTTGCGAGCCGTCCAAGCTTTCAAGGAAGCAGTACACAAGTGTTGAGAGGGACGCCAACGCTAGGTGCGACATATGGTCGTTATTTCATTGGTAATGCAGGTAGCACTGGAGTTGGTATCGGCGCATATTTTCTCAGCACAGATAACTTGCGTCTTGGTATAAGTGTCAGCGGTGGCGGCTCGCCACGTAAAGCATCGCTAGATCCACGCCTTACAGGCTTGGGCGACGTCGCATCAACCATCAGAGGAAATTTATTTGCCAGTTACAGAGCAGATTGGCTTTTGGTGCGGACGAATTATTCGACTGATTTAGGGGGTAAAGCTGAAGGTACCACTGCTTCATTTGATTTGGATGCACGGTATCGCCCCTCAGATAAATTATCGCTAGTTGCTGGACCAGGCTTGACCTGGAGTAGCGCTCAATACGCTCAGACTTTTTATGGCGTGACAGCCGCACAAAGTGCGTCGTCAGGGCTTGCGGCATACAACGCTGGCGTTGGAGTGAGTCAAGTCCGTTTTACGGTTGGGGCTGATTACAGATTAGCCGAGCAATGGAATCTTTCGACTCGACTAATCACAAGTACGCTCAAAGGAAGCGCAGCTGTCAGTCCAATCACACAAACAAAATATCAAAATAGCCTGGGTATTTCGGCTGCGTATCGGTTCTAAAACTGCGCAATATCCGCACTCTCCAAAACACGTTTATTACTACCCTGTTTGGCAACCAATAGCATCGCACGGCCCATTTGCTCCGTTGTCACAATCATGTTGGGGACTAGCTTTCGCAGCAACGTGATGAAAGGTGAACCTAATAAAAAGGCTACTCGGTAAATTCCGTTCCGTGCGATTTCACCGTTCATAGCCTGCACTGCCAATGGTCTAAACATCACAGCTTGCTTAACCGGCAGCGATAAAAGCGCCTGCTCCGTTTTACCTTTCAAACGCATCCAAAGGCTTTTGCTTTGTGCATTGCCATCAGTACCTGCACCCGACACGTAGGTGATGGTGATGTTGGGATTCAACTTCGCTAAGACTTCGGCCGCAGCCATGGTTAGCGTATAGGTGATGCGCTCGTATTGTGCTTCGTTCCTCATATCTTTGGCGGCAATGCCAAGACAAATGAAGCAAGCATCGAATCCAGAGAGCTCTGAATCAACTTTTGAGTAATCAAACATATCAGGCATCACTAACTCGGTGAGCTTGGATGTTGGAAGATGAAAAGAAGGATCCATTTTGGAGCGACCGACCAGCTTGACCTCAGAGACATCTGCATCCAGCAAGCATTCACGCAGGACACCTCGACCGATTAAGCCGCTAGCGCCAAAGATGATGATTTTCATGAGGCAATTCTTTTAGGAGACCAGCTTCTTGCTTAAGCTTCGCGTTTAAGAGCAGGAAACAAAATCACATCTCTAATGCTTGCGCTATTGGTGAGCAGCATCATCAAGCGATCAATACCGATACCGCAACCTCCTGTGGGTGGCAAACCGTATTCCAGAGCGCGAACAAAGTCTTGGTCGTAGTACATGGCTTCGTCGTCACCTGCGTCCTTAGCATTGGCTTGCGCTTGGAAGCGCGCGGCTTGCTCTTCGGCATCGTTTAGCTCGGAAAAGCCATTGCCAAATTCGCGGCCTGTGATGTAGAGCTCGAAGCGCTCGGTGATTTCGGGGTTGCTGTCGCTGGCACGAGCCAGCGGCGAGATTTCGGTTGGATGCTCCATGATGAAGGTGGGCTGCCAGAGCTTTTCTTCTACCGTTTCTTCAAAGTACAGCACTTGCAGACTTGCAAGGCTACGCTTGGACAATTTATCTTTGCCTTCGCTAAAGCCTAGTTTTTTGAGTGCTTCGATGAGCCACTCAGCACTATCCACACCCTGCCCCGCTTCCGTGTATTTGACGATGGCATTTCGAATCGTGATGCGTTCAAACGGCTGACTCAAATCAACACTTTTTTCTACACCTTGGTGTGCATAAGTCAGTTGCAACGTGCCCACTGCCTTCATTGCTGCATGGCGAATCAAATCTTCGGTAAACGTCATCAAGTCTTGATAGTTCCAATACGCCGCGTAGAACTCCATCATGGTGAACTCAGGGTTGTGGCGAACACTGATTCCTTCGTTGCGAAAGTTGCGATTGATTTCGAACACGCGATCAAAACCGCCTACGACTAAGCGCTTTAAGTAGAGCTCAGGCGCAATGCGCAGGAACATTTCTTGGTCTAGCGCATTGTGGTGCGTCTTAAAAGGCTTGGCATTTGCACCGCCTGGAATCGGGTGCAACATGGGCGTTTCGACTTCTAAAAATTCGTGTTGAAGCATGAAATCGCGAATGGAGGCTACGGCTTTAGAGCGTGCCATAAACCGTTTGCGTGTTTCAACATCCGTCATTAAATCGATATAGCGTTGACGATATTTGACTTCTTGATCCGCCACGCCGTGAAACTTGTCAGGCATGGGCCGCAGTGCTTTGGTGAGCAGACGCACCTCGGTCGCGTGAACCGACAGTTCGCCTGTTTTGGTTTTGAAGAGCGTACCTGTGCAGGCCACGATATCCCCCAAATCCCAGTGCTTGAAGGCATCGTGCGCCTCTGCGCCAATCGAATCACTGGTCACGTAAATTTGAATATGGCCATTGGATGTGCCAAATGACGAGTCTTGCAGTGTTGCAAAACTAGCCTTGCCCATCACGCGCTTGAGCATCATGCGTCCCGCAACCGAAACCTCGATATTCATCGACTTCAACTCATCTTTTTCGATTGAATCGTATTTATCAAAAAGAGCTTCCGCTTTGTGCGAAGGTTTGAAATCGTTCGGAAAGGCAATATTGCCGCTAGCACGAAGCACCTTCAGCTTTTCACGGCGTTCGGCGATGAGTTGGTTGGTGTCTAGAACGATTTCAGTCATAGTTTTATTTTTTAAACGGATTGAACAGCCTCAGCGGGCAAACGCTGGAGCATGGCAAGTAAATTGGCGATAGTTTGGCGCAGCTGGCGACGATCGACGATCATGTCCACAGAGCCCTTTTGCATCAAAAATTCCGCGCGCTGGAAGCCTTCTGGCAGCTTGACGCGCACGGTGCTTTCAATCACACGAGGTCCCGCAAAGCCAATCAGCGCCTTAGGTTCAGCAATGACGATGTCACCAAGAAAGGCAAATCCCGCGCTCACGCCACCCATCGTCGGATCGGTTAAGACGCTGATGTAGGGCAGCTTCTTTTTTGCTAAGCGAGTCAATGCTGCATTGGTTTTTGCCATTTGCATGAGGCTAAGCAAACCTTCTTGCATTCGCGCCCCACCCGTAGCTGTAAAGCAGACAAAAGGGAGCTTGTTTTTAATGGCGAACTCGACACCGCGTACAAAACGCTCGCCGACAACCGAACCCATGGAGCCACCCATAAATTCGAACTCGAAGCAGGCCACAACAAGTGGTACACCCATAACTGCACCCGACATCACAACCAGTGCGTCGGTTTCAGAAGTCGCTTTTTGAGCCTCTTTAATGCGTACAGGGTATTTGCGTGAGTCGGTAAATTTGAGCGGGTCAATCGGTGTGACTTCTGCGCCGATTTCTTCGCGCTGCGATGCAGATGCGCCCACGGGATCTAAAAACTGATCAAGCCTTGCTCTTGCACCAATTCGCATGTGATGCGAGCAACTAGGGCAAACATTTTGACTTTTTTCTAAATCAGTTTTGTAGAGCACCGCCTCGCAGGAGGCACATTTGAACCACAAACCCTCTGGAACACTACGGCGTTCCACAGCATCAGACGCATCAATTTTGTTGCCGCGAATTTTTGACGATAACCAAGACATAACTTATTCCTTATCGAGTGCGGCTCGAATTTCACGCAAAAACTGCACCGCCGTTGGCACCACTTTTTCGTGTGACTGATCTTCTAACAATTGAATGATTTTTGTGCCAATCACAACCGCATCCGACACATTGCCAATGGCACGCGCCGTGACTGCATCACGAATACCAAAACCCACGCCAACAGGAATACTCACGTGCGCTTTGATTCGAGGAATCGCCGCGGCTACCGCATCCACATCAAGCGCACCCGAGCCCGTCACACCTTTCAGCGAGACGTAGTAAACATACCCGCTAGCAATGCGTCCCACCAACGCCATGCGCGCATCGGTTGATGTTGGCGCTAGCAAGAAGATTAAATCCATGTTGTGAGTGCGAAGATCTGCGGCAAACTGCTCGCATTCTTCAGGCGGGTAATCGACGACTAACACGCCGTCCACTCCAGCTTTGGCACCGTCCGCAATAAATGCGCCGTTGCCGTGTACCAAATCATATTTTTCAACAGGATTGGCGTACCCCATCAGCACAACAGGCGTTTTGTCGTCGTCTCTGCGAAACTGCGCCACCATCGCTAGTACCTGTACCATGCCAATGCCCAGCGCCAAGGCACGTTCGCCTGCTTTTTGAATCACAGGACCATCAGCCATAGGGTCACTAAATGGGACACCCAACTCAATCACATCTGCGCCTGCTTCCACCATGCCATGCATCAGTGCTGGCGTGATATTTGCAAACGGGAAACCTGCAGTGACATAAGGAATCAGCGCCTTGCGGCCTTGCTTTTGTAGCGCTTCGAAAGTACTTTGAATACGGCTCATGGATTAACTCTTTAACTCTTTAGCTTTTTCTAAATCTGAAACTGTGTTGATGTCTTTGTCGCCGCGGCCTGAGAGGCAAACGAGGATAGATTGGTCTTTGCGCATTGTTTTAGCCAATTTCATGGCATGTGCAACAGCATGACTGGATTCCAGCGCTGGAATAATGCCCTCGATACGGCACAAATAGTGGAAAGCCTTCAGCGCTTCGTCGTCGGTAATGCCTACATATTCGGCACGGCCAATGTCATGTAACCAAGAGTGCTCGGGGCCGACACCTGGATAGTCGAGTCCCGCACTGATGGAGTGGGTCTCAACGATTTGCCCATTGTTGTCTTGCAGTAGATAGGTGCGATTGCCGTGCAGTACGCCTGGCGTGCCGCCAATAATTGATGCTGCATGCTTGCCAGTCTCGATGCCAAGGCCGGCAGCCTCAACACCAATCAAGCGCGTATTTTCGTGCTGAATGTACGGATAGAAGATGCCCATGGCATTGCTGCCGCCGCCTACACAAGCCACAACCGCATCGGGTTGCTTATTCGTTCCCAGATGCGCCAAATGCATCGGCATTTGCGTCAGGCATTCTTCGCCAATGACGCTTTGGAAATCGCGCACCATCATCGGATACGGATGCGGCCCAGCGACAGTGCCAATGATGTAGAAAGTGTTTTCAACGTTAGTCACCCAGTCACGTAGCGCTTCATTGAGTGCATCCTTCAAAGTCTTGCTGCCAGATTCAACGGGCACAACCGTTGCGCCCAAAAGCTTCATACGGTAGACATTTGGGCTTTGGCGCTTGATGTCTTCCGAACCCATATAAACAATGCACTCGAGGCCGTAGCGAGCACAGATCGTCGCTGTCGCCACACCGTGTTGCCCTGCACCCGTCTCAGCAATGATGCGCGGTTTGCCCATACGTTTAGCCAGCATGGCTTGACCAATGGTGTTGTTGATCTTGTGCGCGCCTGTGTGATTGAGGTCTTCGCGCTTCAAATAAATTTGCGCGCCGCCCATCTCTTGGCTCATACGAGCCGCGTGATATACAGGCGAAGGTCGTCCTACGTAATTGGCAAGCTCATACTTAAATTCACGGATGAACTCCGGATCGTGTTGAAATTTGGCATAAGCCTCTTTCAGCTCATTAATGGCGTGAGTCAGTGTCTCGGAGACAAAACTGCCACCGTAAGGGCCAAAATGCCCCGAGCTATCTGGTTGTTGGTAAGCGTACATAAGGAAATTAAAAATTGGCAAAAAGGCTATTGACTAAGCCATGCTGGCAGCTTGTTTGACCGCTAGCGCAAAGTCAGCTATTTTTTGTGAGTTTTTGATGCCCTTCGCGCTTTCAACGCCCGAACTGACATCCACAGCCCACGGTTTAACGAGGACTATGCCTTCTGCGACATTTGCAGGCGTCAATCCACCACTCAAAACGAGGGGAAGCTTGACGCTTGTTGAAAGCTGTGACCAATTGAATGCGTTCCAGTTAAATGTTTTACCGCCGCCGCCGTAACTTGTGACTAGCGTGTCCAGCAAGATGGCTGAGGCTTCTTGATAGCGTTCAGCGTATTTTACGAGGTCAAAGCTAGCTTCCTCACCAACGGGGATACGCGCTGCTTTCATGTAAGGCCGTTTAAACGATGCGCAAAACTCAGGCGTTTCTATGGCGTCGTCGCCATGGAGTTGTAAAAGTGCAGTCGGAATGGCCTCGCAGGCCTTATAGATATTGGCCTCCAGCTCATTCACAAAGAGCAAAACTGGCGTGACAAACGGAGGCAGGCGCTTGGCCAGCTTGGCCGCACGGCTAATCGAAACGGCTCTTGGGCTTTTTCCATACATCACAAAACCAATCGCGTCTGCGCCTGCAAGCACAGCCGCATCGACGTCTTGCTCTCTGGTGAGCCCGCAAATTTTAATTTTTGTCATATGAGTCCATAAGCAAATAAGGGTGTTGTGGGCAACTCCCACTTTGCATCGTAGGTAGGGCCTAAAAAGTAGAGCCCATCAGGCGAAAACGTAGGCGCGGCCACTTTGCGGCTTTTGGCATCCAACACAGTTTCCATCCACTCTGGTGGCTCTGCACCTTGCCCAACGGTGATTAAGCAGCCCATGATATTACGAATCATGTGATGTAAAAAAGCGTTTCCCTCAAACTCAAAGCGCCAATAGCGTTGTCCATGATTCGCATGACGCTCGCCACGACAGGCAATCTCAATGCTCAATAAATTTTTAATCGGCGATAGTGCTTGACACTGCGATGCACGGAACGAACTGAAATCGTGCTCTCCAAGTAAATAGTTCGCTGCAAGCCGCATGGGCTCTAGCTCAAGAGAGCGATGCGCCCAACCCACACGCCTTGCATCCAGACTAGGACGAACTTGAGATTCTAAAAGCGCATAGGCATAGCGACGTGTAAGTGCACTGGCTCGGCAGTGGAACTCACGCGGTACTTGCTTCGCCCATTGAACAGCTATATCTTTAGGTAAATATGTATTGGTACCACGTACCCAAGAGGACTCGTCCCGTACAACATCGGTATCAAAATGAATCACTTGCATGTGACCGTGTACGCCTGAATCCGTTCGACCTGCGCATAGCGTGCCGATACGACGTTCTGGCGTTAGCAGCGGTGTCGTGTCGGCAAATAAATTAAGCGCAATTTCTAATTTATCTTGAACAGTCTGTCCATCAGCTTGGCTTTGCCAGCCGTGGTACGCCGTGCCTAAGTAGCTAACACCAAGTGCCATCCGCACAGTATGCAAAGCAAGTCCTTCGCTAGTTTAGCCTATACGCATCAGCATTTGCTGAGCCATAGCAATTGTTTGCGGGTGTACATTTTGAACCAGCACCTCTTCAATTAAAGCTCTCGCACCAGCTTTATCCCCTATAGAAAGGTATTCTTCAGCTAGTTCCAGCTTAGGATCTTCTTGAGGTTGCTCCAGCGCTGAAGGCATCGGCTCGATTGAATGTGCAGGTAAATCAAGCGTTAAGGAACTCAAGTCAAAATCAATTAAACCTGTACCAGCGTGTGGCTCAGGGATAACAGAAGGCCCTGTTGTTGGCAGATTCATCGTGGTCGGACCTGGCACAAAAGACAGACTATTGCTGTTATAGGCAGACTGATTGGCAGATGCTATATCACTCACCGCAAAGGAAGAGCCCGTGACCTTAAACAGAGAATGAGCAGAACCAATATCGCGTGCGAGCATTCTTGCTTTCGACCAATCATCGCCTTCTCCGTCAGTGAGTAAATGAAGCTCTTGCGCACCCACATCAAAGGCCTCTACATCTTGGCGCTTGGCATAGATTTCCAAAAGCTTGACTTGCACATCCGTACGTTTAGGCGCATTTCGCTTGGCCTCTTTTAAGATCTCTTCAGCCTGGACATCGCGGTTATATGCCAAATAAACATCGGCCTCGGCGATAGGATCCACATCGCCTGTCACAGTAGAGAGTTGGCTTGGTGGGTAAACCATTGTGGTGCTAGCGTGAGTGAGTGTTTCTTGCGTATCCACTTCGCTTGCACCCATAGGACCAAAAACAGTATCAGTCGGTGGCTGACGTGTTGGTGCAAAACTGATGCTCGAATCTTGCGAGGTCCCAAACGCCTGCGTGCGCCTGCGACGTCTCACCACAAACAAAGTCGCCAGCAAAAGCACAAGTCCTGCTGCGCCAGCAATCGGTAAAGCCAAAGGATTCATTAAGGCCTGATCAAGCAAAGATGGCTCAGGTACAGACGGTAAAGGCTGCTGTAAAGGAGTAGGGGCAGACACTGGCGCAGTGATTGGCACTTGAAGCGCAGAAGCTGGAACTACGGGTACAACAACGGCAGGTCCAGCAGGTATCGACTTGCTCGCTAGTTTGCTCAGTTCGCTAATGTTTTTACTCAGTTCTGAAGACCTTGCAGTCGCATCTGCTGCAGCACGCTCTTTAGCAATTTTATCTTCAAGCACATTAACTTTGCCAGCCTGCGCCGGCTTCGCAAGTGTTAAACGATCATCATTTGGCAATGAGCTTTGTTTATCTTGAATTTTGGCCACCACTTTGCCTGAGGCATTGCGACCTGCCTCTCTATCAAGGTTGGCGCTCGCGTTACTTGCAAGTTTTCTGCGGTACTCATTAAAGTCACGTGCTTGCGCACGAATACTATTTTTTGCATCTAAAGCTTTGGTCGCTGCAACCTCTTCATCTGTCGGCATTTCCATCACCACGCCTGCCTTCAAGCGATTAACATTACCATCCACAAAGGCTTGCGGGTTACTGCGCAGCATAGCTACCAGCATTTGATCGAGCGAAACGCCCTCGGATTTATTGGCCGCAGCAATCGCTGCCGCCGTATCCCCTTTTTTAGTTTTTAATGCTTCTCTTGCGTTTTGTTTGAGTTTAGATGGCGTTGCTGGTTTAGCACGCAGAGCCGATTCTTCAACCTGCGTTTTGACCGTAAAGCCTTCGGCGGGCGTTGTCACAACAGGACTGGCAGCCGCTACAGGCGTACTGCTAGACGATAGCATTGGCAAAGTGGGCGCTGGAACAGTCAGGGCTTGGTTAGGTGATGCTGGTGGATCCAGCAAAACGGTGTAGTCGCGCAGCATGCGACCTGCATTCCAAGTAATCTCTAACACCAAATCGACAAAAGGAGCGGTCACGGGCTGATTGCCACGCACCTCCAAAATGGCACGTCCATCCGCTCGGCGCTTGCCTGTAATGGTGAGTTCTGCAACCGTTGGTGAGTAATCTAATCCCGCCGATTTAAATGCCTCTGCATTGGCAATCACAACGCGCAATGAATTCGATTCCTCGGGCGAAATTTCTGGCACTTCAATTTCGGCTACTAAAGGTTGTCCCAAAAACGACAGCACGCTTAATCGCCCCAAGGTTAAAGCCTGCGCATTCAAGCTATAGACAAGCCCGAACGCAAACAACAAGCGACCAAGATAAGCAGTTTTTTTCATAGGGCAGGCAAGTGGTGTCTCTTACTTTTTTAATCTAGCAGTATACGCAGCATACGGCGCAATGGCTCAGCAGCACCCCACAGCAATTGATCACCAATTGTGAACGCCCCCAGATACTCAGGCCCCATCGCTAATTTGCGAACACGCCCAACAGGAATGTGTAGCGACCCCGCTACCCCAGCAGGCGTCAAGTGCTTTTCTGTTTCTTCACGCACGTTAGGCACATATTTCACCCAAGCGTTATCGTTAGCGATGATCGCTTCCAAATCGGCTAACGGAACATTCTTTTTGAGCTTAAAGGTAAGAGACTGCGAGTGGCAACGCATCGCTCCCACACGCACACAGGTCTCATCAATTGGTATTGGGGATGAGCCAAAGTCCGCGCCCAGTCCGAGAATTTTGTTCGTCTCTGCGCCGCCCTTCCACTCCTCCAAACTCGTGCCATCGCCGTTGTCACGGTCGATCCAAGGGATCAGATTGCCACCCAGCGGCACGCCGCGGAAATGCTCGGTCTCAGCCGCACTAAACGTGCGCTGCTTGCTGGTAATCTTTCGGTCAATCTCCAAGATGGCCGATTTCGGATCGTCCAGCAAGTCTTTCACTTCTGCGTAAAGCGAACCATACTGCGTAATAAGTTCACGCATATTGGCCGCGCCGCCGCCTGATGCGGCTTGGTAGGTGTGAGCATTCATCCACTCGACCAATCCCGCTTTAAACAAGCCACCCACGCCCATCAGCATACAGCTAACCGTGCAATTACCGCCAATGTAGTCTTTAACACCGCTAGCTAACGCTGCGTCAATCACATTGCGATTGATGGGGTCAAGAATAATGACCGAATCGCTATTCATGCGCAGCGTTTTAGCCGCGTCGATCCAATAACCCGACCAACCTGCGGCACGAAGCTTGGGATAAACCTCGGTCGTATAGTCACCGCCTTGCGCAGTGACGATTACGTCGCATTTTTTGAGTGCTACAAGGTCGAAACCATCCTGCAATTTAGTTTCGTTTTTGGCTTGCGCTGGCGCGCGTCCACCTATATTAGAGGTAGAAAAAAAGACGGGCTCGATAAGATCAAAATCTCCCTCAGCAACCATGCGATCAATCAAAACCGATCCCACCATGCCGCGCCAACCGACGAGTCCAACTACATTACCAACTTTCATCTCAAAACCTTTAAGCTACAGGGTTACAAAAGAGTGTTATTTTAGTTGACCCAAGCCACATTTCTTTCCGCTCTCCTATGAAAACCGATTCAAATGCGCAAATATCACTGTCCATTGAACAGGCATTTGCACATATCCAACAATTGGCTGCGTCCATCAGCGATTTTGAAAGCGATATTGCGCTTCACCAGGCTTTGGGGCGGGTGCTTGCCAAAGACATCATCTCGCCGATTAGCGTGCCGCCACATGACAACTCCGCCATGGACGGATACGCCTTTCATTCAAGTGCCTTTAGCGGCTGCAATGACGGCGATGGTGTTTTAGAACTTACCATCATCGGAAAAGCCTTAGCTGGTATGGTTTGGCGCGGTACAGTGGGCGCGAACGAGTGCGTGCAAATCACTACGGGCGCAGTCATGCCGAACGGTTGCGATACGGTTGTACCCTCAGAGCTTGTGGCCGTCAACGGCGCGTCCATCCGCTTTGTACACAAGTCACTTTTTGCTGGCGATAACCGCCGAAAAGCAGGCGAAGACTTGATGCAAGGCTCGGTCGCTCTGACTCGTGGCTCCGTCATCACGCCCGCGGCGCTAGGCTTGATTGCCAGCCTAGGCATGCCCGCAGCCCATGTATTTAAACGCTTGCGAGTCGCCTATTTTTCGACTGGCGATGAAATCCTAAGCTTTGGCGATGCTCCGCGTGAAGGCGCGATCTATGACTCCAACCGCTACACCGTATTTGGCATGCTCACAAAACTAGGTGTTGAAATTATCGATTTAGGTCTAGTTCCTGACAGTAAAGATGCTCTGGAGGCCACATTCTATAAGGCTTGCAGCAGTGCCGATGTGGTCATTACTAGCGGCGGCGTGAGTGTGGGCGAGGCCGATCACACCAAGGCCATGATGCGAAAGATGGGCGATGTCGAGTTTTGGCGAATCGCCATGCGGCCGGGTAGACCCATGGCTGTGGGCACACTCAAGCGAACCGATGGTTCAAAAGCCGTGCTATTCGGACTTCCTGGAAACCCTGTCGCTGTGATGGTGACCTTCTTAGCACTTGTACGCCCTGCACTGCAAAAAATGATGGGGGCAAATGCCAAGCCGCTGCCGATGCTACAAGCCAAATCTTTGGAAATTATCCGAAAAAAAGCAGGGCGAACCGAATATCAACGCGGAATCGTGAGCACGAATTCAAACGGCGAACTCGTGGTGGCAATCACAGGCAATCAAGGCTCGGGGGTACTTAGTTCGATGGTACGAGCCAATGGGCTAATCATTTTGGCGCACGAAAGAAACGACGTCGCGGTGGGCGACGTCGTGAATGTGATGATGTTTGACGGTGCTATTTAGACAAGTTTGCTTAAGCTTTTTTAGACCAAGCGCTACACCAACCTTTGCCCGCGACTTGTTTACCCGCAAATAAAGCGCAACCTCCAGGGCCATCAGCTACTTTGCCAGTAAAAAGCGTGCAACTACCGCAGTGCTGGCCTGCCGCGTATTTGGGGAACTTGGCTTTGTCAACTTTAGTTGCTAAAGATGTATAGCCCAAAGACTTAGCCTGCGGATCAGACTCGGCAACCATAGCACCCTGTGCCTGCGCCAAGTTGCTACCAGCAGCTAAGACACCACTTGCCAAGCCAAACTGAACAATAAATTCACGACGATTTTTCATTTTTATGATTCCTAATTGATAACTAAAGAGATGAGGTAATTAACGCAATACTAAGACGGGAATTTTTGAATGCGTGAGTACATGCTGGGTCTCACTACCCAAAAGAATACCCTTGATGCCACGCCGTCCATGCGAGGACATCACAATTAAATGACATTTATTCTTGGTCGCGGCAGAAATGATTGCATCCGCAACATAGTTGGAGCGAACGACTACAGCCTTCGCCTTGATGCCTTTTCGAGCCGCCATTTGTTTGACCGCATCTACAGAAGCCTGGGCTTCATCTGACCATTGTTTTTCGATACGTTCTACGTCTTCGTTAGGGAGAACATAGCCGCCTTCAAAATAGCTAGAGATGTAGCGTCCCACAACGGTCAAGATAACGATCTCAGCGTTTAGGCTCTCAGCTAATGCAAGTCCATTACCGACAGCTTTTTTAGAGAGCGGCGTACCGTCCGTGGCAATAAGAAGTTTTTTGTACATGATGTTTTCCTTTTAAAGGTTAAAAAACTAACGATTGAACGATAAATCAACGTGCGACGCATCACTTTGATATACATCAAACATCGTGCGAGCAGATAGCACTACGATGACGCTATGAAGGCTTTTGATCCGCAACTCACTCTACTTGACACATCTGCTGAGTGGTGTTCGTTTTCGCACATAGCGACGGGCAAGTCAACACAAATAAATACGTGGGAATCCTCCATCGTGGTCGATGGCATGCACTGCACAGCTTGCGCCATCAATATCGAAAACGCTCTTAAGAAAACGCCTGGCGTATTGCAGGCAGATGTCAACGCTGCTAGTCATCGTGGCCGTGTGGTGTGGTGCGAAGATGTTACCCTGCCATCGCATTGGATGCAAGCCATCGTTGATGCTGGCTATAGCGCACGGCCTGCCCACGATGCCCTGCGACTGGAGCAGCGAAAAAAAGAATCTCGCCTTGCCTTGTGGCGTTGGCTAGTGGCTGGGCTTTGCATGATGCAAGTCATGATGTACGCCATGCCCGAGTACGTGGCGCTTCCTGGCGAAATGACCGACGAAGCACGTCACTTGATGCGCTGGGCGTCTTGGGTCTTAACGCTGCCTGTTATTTTGTTTTCATGCAAACCCTTCTTTGCCAGCGCATGGCTAGATTTACAACACCGCAGAGTCAGTATGGATTTGCCAGTCGCTCTTGGCATGGCCATCACTTTTATTGTCAGCACATTAGGCACTTTTGATTCAGGAGGCCAATGGGGGCGCGAGGTCTACTTTGACTCACTCACCATGTTTGTTTTCTTTTTGCTCACGGGACGTTGGTTAGAACTACGGATGCGTGATCGCACTGCGGGTGCTCTAGAAGCACTCATGAACCGTATGCCTGAAAGCGCGCTACGCCTACTGCCATCTGGTGAATTTGAGCGCGTGCTGCTAAGGCAATTAGTCATTGGCGATACCGTACGCGTCGCCGTTGGCGAGGCGTTTCCTGCCGATGGCGTGGTGCTGGACGGCGCAACACATGCCGACGAGGCGCTACTAACGGGCGAATCGAAGCCAATCGCTAAGGCTGCGGGTGATGCGGTCATCGCAGGCAGTCACAATTTAGATTCAAGCGTTACCGTTCGCATTGAACAAATTGGCGAGCACACGCGCTTTTCGCAAATCGTTCGCCTGATGGAACAAGCCTCACTAGAAAAGCCGAATCTGGCTCAATTAGCCGACCGACTTGCTAAGCCTTTTTTAATTGGTATCTTGCTGGTAGCAGGGCTCATCATTGCGCTGGGTTGGTCTAAAGATCCGAGCCACGCCCTGATGGTTGCAGTGGCCGTTTTAATTGTCACGTGTCCTTGTGCGCTGTCACTGGCAACACCTGCCGCCATGCTCGCGTCTGCTGGCGCGTTGGCTAAGAAAGGGGTTTTGATCCGTCATCTGCAAGCGCTGGAGACGCTATCCAAAGTTGATACTTTGATTTTTGATAAGACAGGCACACTTACCGAGGACGGTTTGGTGCTTGCAAAAGTGGAGGCACGCATTGGAATGAGCCAAGCAATGGCCTGCCAGCTGGCTGGATTGTTGGCTGCGGATTCGCTTCACCCTATTTCAAAGTCCATCGTTGCTTACTGTCAGCAAAATGCAGCGCCACTGCCAGCATGGCAAATCATCTTTAAAACCGAAGCTGCAGGCCGAGGCATAACAGCCGAGGTTGGTGTACCCAATAGAACCGCTATATATCAGTGGGGCTCGGCAGAATTTTGCGGCGTCAAGCCACTCCAAACGACCGCGGTGCAAGCGCATCTATCAGATGCCCATGGCTGGTTGGCCTCGTTTGAATTTCAAGAACGTGTGAGAGCGGATGCCGCGCAAACTCTAGCGGCATTGCAGGGTGCACGCATCTCGGTGCAATTGCTATCGGGTGATTCTCAGTTGGCGACTCAACATCTGGCAAATCAATTGAACATTGCTAATTACCGAGGCCTGTGCACACCCGATATCAAACTAGACATGCTGCAAGATTTGCAAAAGCAAGGGCACGTCGTGGGCATGGTGGGCGACGGCCTCAACGACGGCCCTGTTTTAGCGGGCGCAGACGTGTCATTTGCCTTTGGACGTGCCGTGCCTTTGACGCAATCGAAATCTGATTTTTTAGTGCTAGGTTCGCAGTTAGAACACATCGCGCTGACCGTCCAACAAGCCAAACGAACCATGCGCGTGGTCAAGCAAAACTTGGTGTGGGCGCTCGTCTATAACGCCGCCGCAGTACCTCTCGCCATCATGGGATACTTGCCCGCATGGCTTGCTGGTATTGGCATGGCGGGCAGTTCACTCTTGGTCGTAGGTAATGCCATGCGGCTGCGGAAAATATAATTTAGACTCGCCAAATGGACATTCTCTATCTCCTCGTACCGCTCTCCGTGATGCTTGTATTTTTCATACTCGCAGGTTTATGGTGGGCGGTTTACCGTGGTCAATTTGAAGACCTAGAGGGTGAAGGCGAGCGGATTTTGCACGCGGATTCTTAAATATCCGCAAAGTTTTTGATCCGTGTCAAAGTGAAGGGCACAGCGTTTAAATAATATGGCTGCATGACTCAAACAATATGGCTTACGCAACCAAACGCCCCTATCTCTATTGAGCAGCCGCTGCCCAACCGCAAGACTTTGCGTCAGTGGTTGCTGCCATTTTCTAAACGCGACACAGCAAGGGCTGTTGCGCTACTCGCACTAGATTACGCCCTCCTATTTGCCGTGCTTGCTGGCACAGTTGTGCTTAGCCACTGGTGGGCAAAATTGCTAGCTGGCATGTGCGCAGGATTCATGATCGGCAGGCTTTTCATCATTGGGCACGATGCCTGTCACCAAAGTCTCACGCCTAATCGCAAACTCAATCCTTGGCTGGGTCGTCTCGCATTCTTGCCATCGCTTACGCCGTATAGCCTTTGGGAGGTCGGTCACAACGTCATTCACCACGGCTACACGAATCTGAAAGACGTTGATTTTGTTTGGCAGCCCTTATCGGCAGAGGAATATGCCGCATTGGGACGATTCAAACAACTGATGTACCGCGTCTACCGTAGCGGCTGGGCACCTGGCCTTTACTACTTAGTCGAGATGTGGTGGAACCGCATGTTTTTCCCAAATAGCACTTACATGCCAACGCGGCGCCCCATTTTTTTAAAGGACAGTTGTTTAGCCGCAGCGTTTGGCGTGGCATGGATTGGCACTATGGTCTGGGCTGCGCTGGCCACGGAGCAATCTATTTGGCTGACATTCGTCATGGGCGTTGCGATCCCCTTTTTGTTTTGGGTCACCATGATTGGTTTTGTGGTGTACGTCCATCACACGCATACCCAAGTCGTTTGGCACGACAACAAAGCTCAGTGGACACGGGCCGCGCCTTTTGTCTCGACCACGGTGCACTTGACCTTCCCTCTCAAGATAGGTGCACTTCTACACAACATCATGGAGCACACGGCGCATCACGTGGATATGAGCGTGCCGCTCTACCACCTCAAAGGTGCGCAAGCCAAATTAGAAGCCATGCTGCCCGAACGCATCGTGATTCAGCCTTTTTCACTTGGCTGGTATGTGCGCACGGCGCGGAGTTGCAAGCTCTACGACTTCAAACAGCAACGCTGGCAAAAATTCTAAACATGGATTGACATACATCAAAGCACACACAACGACTAATCGCGAAACTTTACCTGACCCCGCCTCTTTCCTTTGAAAGTTTAAATTTATGAAACTACCCACACTTCAAAACTCTTCTGGTACGTTTAACGATACCGTTGTCAGGCAGTTTTCCATCATGGCCGTTGTCTGGGGGGCTGTTGGCATGTTAGTTGGTGTCATCATTGCTGCACAGCTCACTTGGCCAGAACTCAATTTAGGCATTTCGTGGCTCAGTTACGGCAGGCTCAGGCCACTACACACCAACGCGGTGATTTTTGCCTTTGGTGGCTGCACCTTGTTTGCGACCAGCTATTACGTGGTGCAGCGAACCTGCCAAACGCGTTTGTTTGGCGACAAGTTGGCAAGCCTCACGTTTTGGGGTTGGCAACTCGTTATTTTGTCCGCCGTGGTCTCGCTACCTATGGGCTACACCAGCGGCAAAGAATACGCCGAACTTGAGTGGCCGATTGATATTTTGATTGCGATTGTGTGGGTGTCGTATGCCATCGTCTTCTTTGGCACGCTTGCCAAGCGAACCGTCCGCCACATCTACGTTGCCAATTGGTTTTTTGGCGCGTTTATTTTGACGGTTGCCATGCTGCACATCGTCAATAGCGCCGCCATCCCTGCGGGTTGGATGAAGTCTTATTCCGCCTACGCTGGCGTGCAAGACGCGATGATTCAGTGGTGGTACGGGCACAACGCGGTGGGCTTCTTTTTGACCGCAGGCTTTTTGGGGATCATGTATTACTTCATCCCCAAACAAGCCGAGCGCCCTGTCTATAGCTATCGTTTGTCCATTGTTCATTTTTGGGCGTTGATCTTTACCTATATGTGGGCAGGTCCGCATCATCTGCACTACACCGCGTTGCCAGACTGGACCCAATCAGTCGGCATGGTGTTCTCGCTGATTTTGTTAGCGCCAAGCTGGGGCGGCATGATTAATGGTGTGATGACGCTGTCGGGCGCTTGGCACAAGCTGCGCGACGACCCCATCCTGCGCTTTTTGATCGTCTCACTGTCGTTTTATGGCATGAGCACATTTGAAGGTCCGATGATGTCCATCAAAACCGTCAATGCGCTATCGCACTACACCGACTGGACGATTGGTCATGTGCACTCGGGTGCGCTCGGCTGGGTTGGGTTGGTATCTATGGGATCGCTTTACTATTTGATTCCACGTCTGTTTGGGCAGAAAAAAATGCACAGCATTCCAGCCATCGAAATCCATTTTTGGATGGCAACCATTGGCATCGTGATCTATATCGCGGCTATGTGGATTGCGGGGGTTATGCAGGGCCTGATGTGGCGCGCCATCAATCCAGACGGCACCTTGACCTACACCTTTGTGGAATCAGTAAAGGCAACATTCCCGTACTACGTGCTGCGATTGTTAGGCGGTGTGCTCTATCTTGGTGGCATGTTGGTCATGGTGTGGAACGTTTTGAAGACGACAACCGCACATCCTGCTGTCGATACAGCCATTCCATCCACGGTCCTACACGCTTAAAGGAGTGCACTTCATGTCAAACGATACAAACAAAAAAAGTGCATCTGGTTTCACGCACGAAAAAATTGAAACCAATAACTTCTTAATGATCGTGCTCATTTTGCTTGTGGTCGCCATTGGTGGCTTGGTCGAAATCGTGCCGCTCTTTTTTCAAAAGAGCACCACTGTGCCAGTCACTGGGTTGCAGCCTTTATCAGCGATTCAATTGGCTGGTCGCGATGTCTATGTGCGTGAGGGTTGCTACAACTGCCACTCCCAAATGATTCGTCCATTCAGAGCAGAGACGCTTCGTTATGGGCACTATTCTGTGGCGGGTGAATTCGTCTATGACCATCCATTCCAATGGGGCAGCAAGCGCACAGGCCCAGATTTGCACCGCGTGGGCGGCAAATACAGCGATGAATGGCATCGTATCCACTTGACCAATCCGCGTGATGTCGTGCCTGAATCCAACATGCCTGCTTACCCATGGCTAGACAAAACCAAAGTCGATGCAGATGCCATGCCAAGGCATATGAAAGCCTTGCGTATCGTGGGAGTTCCTTACTCCGATGAGGACATTTCCAAAGCTTCTGCCGATGTGATCGATAAAACAGAGTTGGATGCGTTGATTGCTTATCTGCAAGTGCTTGGCACATCAGTGAAATAGTTTGGAGTTTGAAATGAACACATTTTTTGATGTCAATTTTTGGCGCTCCGCAACAACGGTGGTGAGCTTATTTGTTTTTATTGGTATTTTGTTTTGGGCCTACTCGCCCAAACATAAAGCCGAATTTGACGAGGCCGCCCTGCTCCCATTTCAAAACGATAAGGAATCATCATGAGCGATTTCAACAGCAATTTTTGGTCTATTTTTATCGCGGCAGTGACGCTTGGCGGCATTGTTGCCTGCCTGTTACTGCTGCACTTTGCCGGTAAAACCACGGCCAGCATTAGCGCAGACAACACCACGGGGCATGTTTGGGATGGCGACCTCCGTGAAATGAATAACCCGCTACCGCGCTGGTGGATGTGGTTGTTTATCGTGACCGCTATTTTTGGATTGGCTTATTTGGCACTTTATCCAGGACTCGGAACTTATAAAGGAAGTTTAGGCTGGACTTCTGTGCAAGAGCACGCAGACGAAATGGCCGCAGGCGCGAAGGAAGTGGCGCCTTTGTACGCGCGCTTCAGTGCCATGAGCACGCAAAATGTGAGTAAAGATCCTGCCGCTATGGCTATTGGTGAGAGGTTGTTTATGAATACCTGCGCCCAATGCCACGGCTCGGATGCACGCGGCGGCAAAGGATTCCCAAACTTGACGGATAACGATTGGCTTTACGGTGGCACACCTGAAGTTATTCAGGAAACCATCACCAAAGGCCGAAATGGTGTCATGCCACCGCTTGGCGCTGCTATTGGCACACAAGACGACGTCAAGAATGTGGCGAACTATGTGCTGAGTCTCTCAGGTTCAAAACATGACGCAATCAGAGCGCAAGCAGGTCAAGCCAAGTTCGCCGTATGCGCAGCTTGCCATGGCGCTGAGGGCAAAGGCAACCCAGCAGTTGGCGCGCCGAACTTGACTGATAACATTTGGTTACATGGCTCTGGCGAAGCAGCCATCATGGCCATGATTAACAACGGTAAGAATAACCAAATGCCGGCGCAAGAAGGTAAATTTACCCCCGACCAGTTGCACGTGCTTGCGGCCTACGTTTGGAGCTTGTCGAATAACAAATCCCAGTGAAATTGAATTAGCTATATCAAGTTTTGACTTAGACTGCTTAGATGGCTTAGAGCATGAAGTACAAAGACTATTACGCGCTACTAGGCATTGCCAAGGACGCTGATTTAGAGCAAATTAAAAAAGCGTATCGAAAACTGGCAAGGATGCATCACCCCGATATGTCTAAAGCCGCAGATGCAGAAGCTAAATTCAAAGATATTGCAGAGGCCTACGCGACGCTGAAAGATCCAGATAAGCGCGCTGCGTATGACCAGTTGGGCTCTCGTCCAGCAGGCGCGGAATTTGCTCCCCCTCCAGAGTGGTCTGGTGCGGCGGAACATGGCTTTAGTGATATGGATTTAGCTGACTTGCTTGCAGCTATGAGTCGCGGTCAGCGCGGCAAGCCGCAGCCTACGCGGGGACGTGATTTTGAAACTACGGTGCGGATTTCATTGGAAGATGCCCACCACGGTACCAAACTCAACTTAGATGTACCAGACGAAGGTGGATCTCGCACTTTAGAAGTCAGCATCCCCGCAGGTACGCGCGAAGGGCAAAAACTGCGGTTGCGTGGCAAAGGCGGGAAAGGTAGGCATAGCGGCCTTGATGGTGATATTTATTTGCACGTGACCTTCATTGCTCATCCACAATTCCGCGCTGATCACCGCGATCTGTATTTTGATCTGATGCTCACGCCGTGGGAGGCCGCACTGGGTTGTGAAGTGCAAGTTGATACTTTGGATGGTGCTTTGATGTTGACTGTGCCGCAAGGCACACGCGCAGGTCGCAAGTTGCGTATCCGTGGCCGAGGTTTAGCAAATGATCCAGTAGGGGCTAGTCCCCGTGGTGATCTATTTGCCGTTGTTCACATTGATGTACCCAGCACGCTCTCAGTACGCGAGCGTGAATTGTTTCAAGAGTTAGCTACTGTTTCACAATTCAGTCCACGCGCCAGCGCACGCAATCACAAGGAGTCGGGAAAATGACGCTCATACAGGTTGAATTGGCGTGGTCTGAAACGTGTGACACTATTAGCCAGCAAGATTTGTCGCAGTGCTGCGGCATGGAAGAGTCTGATCTTGAAGAGTTGATTGAATACAGTGCCCTTGTGCCCATAGAGTTACCGCCAAATCTGCTAAATGAGGCAACACCGTTATCTCACATCTTCAGTACCGAATGGATTGCGCCGCTGCGTGAAGTCGGAAAAATGCGTGCCGACTTTGATCTTGATCTCTTTACTGCGGCACTGCTTCTGACCAAGATTAAACACATTGAAGTGTTAGAGCGCAGCATTCGTGTGCTACAAGCAAAAATACCTTTCCATGCAAATTAATCCCCAGGATCAAACCATCGAGACAAAGCAGGTCATGCATCGCACGATCGAGATCGTGTCTCTGTATGAATCTGAAGCCAAAATTTATCCGCGCACCGTCAGTGGTTTCTTTAGTCGCTGGCGTTGGGGCTTGGTGTTTTTAACGCAGCTGGTCTTTTACGGCTTGCCTTGGCTGGACTGGGGTTCGCGCCAAGCCGTGGTGTTTGATTTGGGCGCACGCCGCTTCTTCATTTTTAATTTAGTTTTGTATCCGCAAGACTTCATTTATCTGACGGGACTCTTGGTTATTTCGGCGCTGTCGCTATTTTTGTTTACCGCCGTTGCTGGCCGTTTGTGGTGCGGCTTCGCTTGCCCTCAAAACGTGTACACCGAGATTTTTTTGTGGATAGAGCGAAAAATTGAAGGTGATCGCACCGCAAGACTCAAATTAGATAAAAGCGAGATGTCGCTTGAAAAGTTAGTTAAAAAATGGTTTAAGCACATCGTCTGGATTGGCATTGCGATGTGGACAGGCTTTACCTTTGTGGGTTATTTCACGCCCATTCGAAGTTTAGCCATGGAGTTCATCACCACGAACATGGGATCGTGGGAAGTGTTTTGGGTCTTCTTTTATGGTTTTGCAACGTATGGCAATGCAGGCTTCATGCGCGAACAAGTGTGCAAATACATGTGTCCCTATGCACGCTTTCAAAGCGCCATGTTTGACAAAGACACGCTGATCGTCACCTACGACCAAGCACGTGGTGAACCTAGGGGCGCGAGGAGCAAGTCGGCAGATGCTGACGCTCTGAAGTTGGGGGCTTGCGTTGACTGCACGCTGTGCGTACAAGTTTGTCCCACGGGCATCGACATACGTAAAGGTTTGCAGTACGAATGCATTGGTTGCGGCGCTTGCGCAGATGTCTGCGATAACGTCATGGACAAAATTGGCTACGCAAGAGGCTTGGTTAAATACTCGACACAGCACGCAGTCTCTGAAGGGTTGGATAAGCGCCAAATTTTGCGCAGAGTCATTCGTCCGCGTGTTCTCATCTACACGACAATTTTGCTAGCCATCAGCATCGGCTTGCTCATCAGTTTGGCACTACGTAAGCCTTATAAAGTCGATGTGGTTCGTGATCGTGGCTCGCTGGCACGGTTTGTGGAAGATGGCAAGATTGAGAATGTCTTTCGGCTGCAGTTTATGAATGCTTCGGAATCAGCGCAGCACTACACAGTTAGCGTTCGGGGATTGGACGGCATTGAGTTAGTGTCTAGTCCGCAAATGACCGTTGCGCCTACCGAATCACGTTGGGTACCGCTTCGGGTGGTGGTTCCGCAAGACGCGTCAACGCCAGGCTCTCATCCCATTTATTTTGACATTGCGCTTTTGGATACCAATCAGCATTTAATTGAAAAAGCCGTTTTCATTATTCCCAAATAAATTAAAGGAGACAAGCATGAACGTTAAAACCCCTCAATGGTGGCAGTTTGGTTATCTATGGCTTGTGATTGCAGGGCCGCTGTGCGTGGTTGTGGCCAGTTTTGCGACCTTCTATCTGGCTTGGTCTCGTCCTGACCCAGTGCTCTCAGAGGACTACTACCAGCAAGGCCTGAACATCAATCAAACGCCAGCCATGCAAGCCCGCAACCATGCGGCAACGCAAAAGTAAAAGGACAAGAACGTCATGTCTCAAAGATCCATTTTGTCGATCGCTTGGCCTGCTTTCCTGATCGCTGGCGCACTCGAGATGTTCGTTTTTGTGCTGTTTGACCCGCAAGATGCACACTGGCTAGGACAGCCAATTGAACTCTCACGCCAAGGGATTTACAGCATTAGCTTTTTTGCCTTTTGGGTATTGGCGATGGCGTCAAGTAGCTTGACGCTGTTTTTATCGCAGGACAAGCCCGAGATTTAAAGCACGCTTAAATGACGCAAACCTCTGGGTTAGCAATTAGTTTCAGTGCGTCGGGCTTGATGATTTTGATGGCGCGTTGCTGGACTTCGAGGATGCCGTCTTCCACAAACTTAGAGAAAGTGCGACTGACGGTCTCTAACTTGAGTCCCAAATAATTACCAATTTCTTCACGCGTCATGCGCAGCACCATTTCTGATTGCGAGTAGCCTCTGACTTGCAAACGCCCAATCAAGTTGAGTAAAAAAGCTGCTAGGCGCTCATTGGCTTGCATACTGCCAAGCAGCAACATCACGCCGTTTTCTCGCACAATTTCGCGGCTCATAATTTTGTGGACATGGTGCTGGAGGGACGGCACTTCTCGCGCTAGATCTTCAATGCTGTGATACGGCAGCAAACAGACCTCGGAGTTCTCAAGGGCAATCGCGTTGCACGTGAAGTGGTCATTGACGATGCCGTCTAGCCCCATGATTTCCCCCGCCATTTGAAACCCCGTGATTTGCTCGCGCCCATCTTCGGTCATCAAATTGGTCTTAAAAAATCCGCTCCGAATGGCATAAAGCGCCTCAAATTTTTCGCCATCCCGAAACAACGCCTGACCGCGTTCTATTTTGCGACGCTGGGACACCAACGCCTCGACACGTCCGAAGTCTTTTTCCGACAGCCCTACGGGCAGGCACAGCTCTCGTAAATTGCAACTTGAACACGCAACCTTAAAAGTTTCGATTTTCATGTGGCTCATTCTATGCTTGCGTGACTTACGCACGCCTGTCAGTTGATCTACATCAAAGCGGCAGGCCGCAAGCTACGGCAAAGTACGGTTTATGACACCACTTTCGACATCTCTTACGCCTGCTCTCATCCAAACGTTTGACGTGGCGGGACCGCGCTATACGTCCTACCCCACGGCTGATCGCTTTGTGGATGCCTTCGGAATGGAGGACTACGTTCTCGCGCTAGAGCAGCGCAAAGCTGGCATTGGCCGCACGGCAGCGCCCTTGTCACTCTATATCCATATTCCGTTTTGCGAATCGCTGTGCTACTACTGCGCTTGCAACAAAATTGTCACCAAACACCACGAGCGCGCCAAGCAGTACTTGCAATACTTAGAGCGAGAGATTGACCTCATCATTGACTATTTGGGCGCAGGCAAGGCCGTGAGCCAATTACATTTAGGTGGCGGTACGCCCACGTTTTTTAGCGATGCAGAACTTGCACAGCTCATGGCAGTGATTCGGCAAAACTTTAAGCTTGCGCCGCAAGGCGAATACGCTATTGAAATTGACCCTCGCACGGTTGACACCGCTAGATTAGAAAATTTGGCAAACCTAGGCTTTAACCGATTGAGCTTTGGCGTACAAGATTTTGATGCGAGTGTGCAAAAAGCGGTGCATCGCGTTCAGCCTTTTGAACAAGTCAGAGATTTAATGTCTGAGGCAAGACGCATCGGGTTTCAGTCGCAAAACGTGGATCTCATCTATGGCTTGCCATTGCAAACCACCGCGTCCTTTGCACGAACGCTAGATCAAGTCATCGAGCTGCGTCCTGACCGCATTGCGCTTTACGCTTATGCGCATTTACCCGAGCGCTTCAAGCCGCAGCGCCGTATTGATAGCGCCCTATTGCCTGAGGCCGCAACCAAAATTGCCATGCACAGTCAGTCCATCGCGCAGCTGATGGATGCGGGTTACGACTACATTGGCATGGATCACTTTGCGCTGCATGGCGATAGTCTTGCCAAAGCGAAACGACAAGGGCTCTTGCACCGTAACTTCCAAGGCTACAGCACGCAATCCGATTGCGACATGATTAGTTTGGGTGTCTCGGCCATTGGCAAAATGGGCAGCACTTATAGCCAAAATGCCAAGACCTTGGAGGAATACTACGACGCACTCGACCGTGGACATTTGCCGATTGTGAAAGGGCTCTCCCTCAATCACGACGATGTGCTACGCCGCGCCGTCATCATGTCCATCATGTGCCAAGGGCGTGTGGACTATGAATCTATTGAGCTAGGGCATTTGATTCAATTTAAAACGCACTTCGCCAAAGAGCTGGAGCAACTCGAACGGCTGCAAACCAACGGCATGATTGAGCTGACACCAACAAGCCTAGAGGTCACCGAGCTAGGTTGGTTCTTTGTACGCGGCATTGCGATGGTTTTTGATAAGTACTTGCAGGCAGATCGCACCCGCGCCACGTTTTCAAAAATCATCTAACGTCTTCAGCTAATGCAAACCACCTTAGTCGCCACCGCATTCCTGATGGGCATTGCAGGCGGTCCTCACTGCGTCGCAATGTGCGGTGCGGCTTGCGGCGGTATTGGCCGTGACAAGCCAAGTGGGACGGGGCTTTTTCATCTAGGCAGACTCATGGGCTATGCAGCACTTGGCTTGATTGCCGCCTCATCTATACAAAGCATAGGCTGGCTCAGTATCCAAACTCAGGCGCTACGTCCCGTGTGGTCTATGTTGCATGTGGCTGCGATTGCGCTTGGGCTGCTGCTGCTCATAACTGCCAAACAACCCGCGTTCTTGGATGCAGGTGCCAAGCGACTTTGGCGACGTGTTGGCAGCAGCCATCCACTCACGCCGCTGGGCATGGGCATGGCGTGGGCTTTTATGCCTTGCGGACTGCTCTACTCTGCGGTACTTATTGCTGGCTTGACGGCGCATGCGTTTGAAGGCGCACTTGTCATGTTGGCTTTTGCAGTGGGTAGCAGCTTGTCCCTCCTCATTGGCCCGTGGCTTTGGCTGCGGTTAAAGGGCACCGTGTCCACAGGCCAGTGGGGGATTCGACTAGCGGGTCTCACCTTAGCCGTCACCTCTGGCTGGGGCTTATGGATGGGACTCGTGCATAACAGCGCCCCTTGGTGCGTGTAGCGCGATTGCTTATTAAAACTTCAGCCATCCCTTTTTTGCAAAATGATGCACCGTCACACCAAAGACAACAGCTAAACCAACATTCCAAATCGCAATTGCCGCCGTAGCAATAATTACAAATCGATCCGTTTTATCTGCCTCTGAATCTCTGCTACCTAGTGCCAACTGGAGGCCAGCCATGAAAAGCATAACCCCTAAAACGCTTTGCGGAAACAGTCTAAAAATAGTTTCAATGGATGCTGAAAAAAAGAATCCGAGCAACAATAAGATGCCGCCCAGAATGATTGACGCGCCGCCCGTTCTTGCGCCAAACATCACATGAGCCGCCATACCACCGGCGCCATGACACATCGGAACTGCACCTATTGCACTTGCGCCTAAGTTCATGAATCCAGTTGACCACGCAACCGCACGCTGCGAGACAAGGCGATCAGGAAATAGCTTATTGTTTTCCTCTGTAATTGAAATAAATGCATTCCCAAAAGTCAGCGGCAACTGCGGTAGTGCCAGCAAGATAAATCCAACCCACAAATCTGATGGCGTAAATTTCCCCCATGCATAGGCTGGCAACTGAAAGCTAGGCTGTATGGCCGTTAATTCATGAATCAAGTCAGGCGTTTGTATCAACGCAATGACGAATCCGATCAACATCAAGCAAAGCATGGTCGGGAGCTTGGGACGACTCACCATGAGCAACGTGACGGCTAATAACGCACCAGCAATCCACGGCTGCACTGACATGTACCGCAAGCCTTCTAGCATGAAGGAGTACCCCAGTCCCAAAATAACGCCAAGTAGCGCTGCACGCGGTATCCATTGGCTTAATCGACTGGCCAGTCCTGTCACTGCCAACACGAGCCATAAGAGCCCCGTTGTCAATGCCGCCGCTGCGACTGTCGTTCCGTTAAGCCCTGCGGCAATTGCTGTATGACTCACAGCAGCAGCACCGATTGCCTTCATTGGCTGAATCGGGAACGGTGTTCGATAAATAAATCCAACGGCAATCAGAGCAAAACCAAAGGCTAAAAATATGCCTCCTGCGTTCATCTTCAAAATCACGATGTACGCCGTTAAAAATGGGATGAGCGTACCCAAGTCTCCCATTGCACCAGCCCATTCACTGATTCCAAATTGATTTCTTTGATGGGGCATATTGTTTTGCAAAGTTTCTCCTCATTGATTACTCATTGCCTGCAAATTTCATTCTGCATGAAAACTTACCAGCATCTCATGACCCTGATCAAGTGCCCCGCTTATTGCAAGCGATAACCAGCATGGCAAGCAACACAAGTTTGATTTAAGCGCGACAAAGCTGCTAATGTGCCTTTCAAATCACCTGTGACCGATGCCTCTTGTGCCGTAGCCGCGAATTGACTGGCTGTGCGGTGCATCAATGTTCCCATGTCTTGCATACCTTTGGGCATATAAGGCGCAACATCATGTGCTCCATGTAATTTGAGTGAAGACATACCTAATTTATTTTCTGCCAATTGCGCCGCTTTATCAAAATCAAGAGTAGACAGGGCTTGTTGAATTTCGCCCATTGTGAATAAATGATCACGCATGTTGGTGAGGGTATGGATGCGTAAATCATCAGGGTATTTAACCAATGGACGTGTGTCCTTAACCTTGCCTGTTTTTTGCTGAGCCCCGCTTTGCATTTGGTGCTTGCTGTGATCCATTTTCGAATGATCCGTTTCAGCTGGCGTTATGGTTTGGGCATAAGCGCTCAAAGCAACGACGGCTACAGCGCAGGATGTGATGAGGATTTTTAACATGGGGTTTCTCTAAAGTTGATGAGGCCTTGATCCTATAGAGGCATCACCATCGCGCATATGATTTAAGTCATATGAATCAAACTTATTCAAACCCACAACGGCTTGATCGCCGAGGCTAGCCTCGACGCCTCTGCTTATCAAGTCTGTTTTAGCGTTTTCCAAGCCGCCAGCATTGCCAAAACGGCACAAACGGCCGATGCCCAAAATACGCTTTGCAGCCCGAAGTGGGTGGATAGCCAGCCGCCAGCTAAACCAGCGGTGACACCCGTAAAGCCATAGCCAATAGAAGTAAATAGCGCCTGCCCGCGTCCGCGCAAATTACCCGGGAAGTGATGCGAGACCAGCGCAATGCACACCGTGTGGTGCGCGGTAAACGTCAGCGCGTGTAGGCACTGAGCTGCAAATAGCACGAGCACGTACTGCGGCGCGCCTGCCATCATTGTCATGCGCAGCACCATCACTGCTGCTGTGACTAAGAGCCATTTGCGCAGCGAGAGCTTCGGAATCCAACGCCCTTGCGTATAAAACCATGCAATCTCCATCACGATGGACAGCGCCCACATGAGGCCAATAAAGGTTTTGCTGTAGCCCAATTCATCGAGGTAGAGCGAAAGAAAAATGTAGATGCTCATGTGCGCGAGCACGTGAAAGAATTGACTCACAAAAAACCAGCGCACTTCGGGCAGGCGCAAGATTGGCAAAATGGGCGCGATAGGCAAGATCAGCGGCTTCTCACCCTGTTTGCCTTTGTGGATAGGAGCGGCTTCTTTCAAATTGGGTAGCCACCAAATGGCCAGCATCACCACAGCCAAGGACGCAATCGTCCAATACGGAAAGTGCTTAATCGAAAAGCGCTCGAACCACGCACCCGACGCAAACACCATCACTAAAAATCCAATCGAACCCCAGACGCGAATACGCCCATAGCGCTTGGCATCCAGTGCGCCTGTGGGGCTCACTAAATGCACCATCGCGGCTTCGGTCATGGGAATCATCGAACTGGTATGCGTGAACATCAACAAGAGTACAAGCACCAGCCACACGAGGCTTGATTCGATGGCACTTTGCCACAAGAAACCCAGCGAGGTTAAGAGCGCCACCACCGAGCTATAGCGCAAGATCTTGATGCGCTCGCCCGTTGTATCCGCCAACCAACCCCACGCGTAAGGCGCAAAGAGACGTGTCCACGCCTGAATCGACGTCAAGATGCTGATGGTAAAAATCGGCAGCCCAAGGTCTTTGAGCCAAAGAGGTAGATAAGGATTAAAAAATCCGATGTGACCGTAATACGCTGCCGACATGACAGCGAATGGTAAAAAATGCTGCTCCGTTCGGGCTGAGCCTGTCGAAGCCTGCATTTCGACAAGCTCAATGCGAACGGTTAAGCGATTCGCCGCATTGCGCGCGATGTTGCAGCGCATGCTCCATCACCACTAGCGCCAGCATGGCTTCCAAAATTGGCGTGGCACGAATGCCCACACAAGGATCATGTCTGCCCTTTGTCACAACTTCCACCGCATTGCCAGCGGTATCAATGGATTGCTTGGGTGACAAGATCGAGCTAGTCGGCTTAATCGCCACACTCACTTCCAAATCTTGCCCAGTGCTGATGCCACCCAAAACGCCGCCTGCGTTGTTGGTTTTGAAATGGACCTTTTTCACTCCGTCCACGTCCAGCATCTCGATCTCGTCGCCATGCGTAGTGCCGCGCTGAGACACTGCGCCAAAGCCCGCGCCAATCTCCACGCCCTTCACCGCATTCACACCCATCATGGCATACGCAATGTCGGCATCTAACTTATCGAACAGCGGCTGACCGAGTCCCACAGGCATGTTGCTCGCCACGACGCGCAGACGCGCACCGCACGAGTCGCCTGCTTTGCGAAGCCCATCCATCAAGGCTTCCAAGGCAGACACGTCCGCAACAGGCGCATAGAAAGGGTTGGCGGGCACATGCTCCCACGATTCAAACGGAATTGGCATCTCACCAATTTGCGTCATGCAGCCTTTAAACGTGGTGCCGTATTTTTCAAAGAGCCACTTCTTCGCGACCGCGCCAGCCGCCACCATTGGCGCAGTCAGACGTGCGGATGAGCGCCCACCTCCGCGCGGATCGCGCAGGCCGTACTTATTGAAGTAGGTGAAATCCGCGTGCCCAGGGCGAAAGCTTTGCAAGATGTTCGAGTAATCCTTGCTACGCTGATCCGTGTTTTGAATGAGTAGCGCAATCGGCGTGCCCGTGGTCTTCCCCTCGTACACGCCAGACAAAATCTGTACCAAATCAGGCTCGGCACGCTGGGTGACATGACGGCTTGTGCCAGGACGACGGCGATCAAGGTCGCCTTGGATATCAGCCTCGCACAAGGACATCCCCGGAGGGCAACCATCGATCACACAGCCAATTGCAGGGCCGTGAGATTCGCCAAAATTTGTAACGGCAAATAAATTGCCAAAAGTGTTTCCAGACATGGCTTGATTCTACAAACCCCAATGCGACAATAGGCAAGTGAACGAAATTAAAGAATTACCCGATGAGCTGATTAGCCAAATTGCCGCTGGCGAAGTGGTGGAGCGCCCTGCTTCTGTGGTGCGCGAACTGATCGACAACGCGCTCGATGCGGGTGCGACAACGGTGACGCTTCGGCTCTTGGCAGGTGGTGTGCGCTCCATTGTGGTTGAGGACAACGGTTCGGGCATTCCTCGCTCGCAGCTCACGCTGGCGCTCAAACGTCACGCGACTAGCAAGATCGCATCGCTAACCGACCTTGAATCCTTGGACACGATGGGCTTTCGTGGTGAAGCATTGGCGGCAGTGTCTAGCGTGTCGGACATGTCCATCATTAGCCAGACAAAAGACCAACCCCATGCATGGCGCATTGATGCACGCACGGGCGAGATATCCCCCGCAGCTAAAAGCACAGGCACCACCATCGAAGTACGTGAACTGTTTTTTAGTACCCCTGCTCGCCGCAAATTTTTAAAGACGGACGCAACGGAGCTGGCGCACTGCGTGGAGGCGGCACGTAGGCATGCACTCTCGCGCCCCGATGTGAGCTTTGCGATTTGGTCGGATGGCAAGCTGCATGACCAATGGCTTGCCGCAGCCAATCCAATCGAGAGAATCGCACAAATTTTGGGTGACGAGTTAGGTAGCAAATGCCTCGCGCTCGATCACACCGTCGGCACGGCGGGCATCACAGGATTTGTCGGCACGCCAGATGTAGCAAGGGCGAGAAGCGATCAGCAGTATTGCTACGTCAATGGTCGTTATGTGCGTGACAAGGTCATTCAGCACGCGGTGCGCCAAGCTTTTGCCGACGTGCTGCACGGTGCACGTCAGCCCGTGTATGTGCTGTTTGTGACGATGGATCCTGCACGGGTCGATGTGAACGTGCATCCGACAAAAATCGAAGTGCGGTTTCGCGATAGCCGCGACGTGCACAGCGCGGCATACCATGCTGTGCAAAACGCGCTGGCACTGCCTCGAAGTGGAGTTTCAAATTTAGATGCTCTGCAGGCCACACTAATTGTGGCTTCCCAGATACCCATGCCCACAAGCCAATCTACATATGGCTTGCAGAGCAGCTATCAACCAAGATTGGAAATCAACGAAATCGCGGCACTATGGCAACCATCGCCAGTGCAGCCATCGTCACTGCAATTAGATGCACATCCCGAAGTTTCAAACGACTGGATGCTGGGCCGTGCCATCGCACAGCTCCAAGGTATTTACGTGCTCTCCGAAAACGCGCAAGGGCTGGTGATTGTGGACATGCACGCAGCGCACGAGCGCATCGTGTACGAGTCGCTCAAAAATCAATTAGTAAATCAATCGGATCAGCGCATCGCCTCACAGCCGCTACTCGTCCCCGCCACGTTTGCCGCTACGCCAGAGGAAGTCGCCAGCGCCGAGACTCATGCTCAAACCCTTGCCCAGCTTGGTCTAGAGGTCAGCGCCTTCTCGCCCAAAACGCTGGCAGTGCGTGCTGTGCCCGCGTCGCTGTTCAATGGTGATGCCGTTGCTTTAGCACGCACGGTGCTTGCCAATCTCGCCGAGTTTGATAACGCAGATTCAGCGCAGGCGCTGGTCGAGGAGGCGCGTAACGAACTCTTATCCAGCATGGCGTGCCACGGTGCGGTGCGTGCAAATCGCAAGCTGAATTTAGACGAGATGAACGCACTACTTCGCCAAATGGAAGTGACCGAGCGATCCGATCAATGCAATCATGGAAGGCCAACTTGGCGGCAAATTTCGATTAAAGAACTCGATGCGCTATTTATGCGCGGGCGCTAGAGGTTGGCAAAGGTGTCGCAAAAACCCATCCTCTGTATTGCGGGCCCGACCGCCAGCGGCAAAAGTAAACTGGCGCTTGACTACGCGCAAAGCCTTTCTCGCCGTGGCTTGTCGGCAGAAATCATTTGCGTGGACTCCGCCACCATCTACACAGGCATGGACATTGGCACAGCCAAGCCAAGCGCATCAGAGCTTGCCATTTGCCCGCACCACTTGATCGATATTCGTGACCCCAGCCAAAGTTACAACGCTGGCGAATTTGCGCGGGATGCGACCCGTTTGATCGGCGAGATTCGCGCTCGCGGCGCTGAGCCCGTTTTGGTTGGCGGCACGATGCTGTACTTCAAAGCGCTCATTGAAGGCATCGACGATCTTCCCGCAGCGGATCTTACCGTTCGTGCTGAAATTGAACATGAGGCGCAAAGCCTTGGCTGGCCTGCCCTGCACGCGAATCTGGCTTTAGTTGACCCTGTCACCGCTGGCAGACTTTCCCCCAACGACAGCCAGCGCATCAGTCGCGCTTTAGAGGTTTACAGGGCCACTGGCAAGCCGCTCTCGTCCTACTTCAAACAACCACAAAATGTAAATGCAGCACTCGTGCAAGCCACAGCCAGTCTGGGCTGCGAGCCGATTTTTCAACTCATAGCACTCGAGCCAACTGACCGCGCTTGGCTACACACGCGCATCGCCGAGCGCTTTGATGCGATGCTGGCAAACGGCTTGGTGGACGAAGTGCGCGCTTTGAAATCACGCTGCGATTTGAATGCGGATTTACCCTCCATGCGCTGCGTCGGTTACCGCCAAGTGTGGGAATTTTTAGACGGTGCTTGTACCGAATCTGAAATGCGTGAGCGCGGTATCGCGGCGACGCGCCAGCTTGCCAAGCGCCAGCTGACGTGGCTTAGGGGCTGGGAAGGAAAACTATCTATGCCCTCAGAGGCAGCCAATTTGGATGGCTTACTAACCGTACTCGCCTAATTTATTCGCCTAGATAAGCTGCCCGCACGCGTGGGTCATCCAGCAAGTCTTTCGCCGCGCCGCTCATCGTAATCAAGCCTGACTCCATCACATAAGCGCGATCCGCAATTTGCAGTGCGAGTTTTGCGTTTTGTTCGACCAGCAGCACCGTCACGCCTTGGCTGCGGACTTCGCGCACCACATCAAAAATCTTTTCCACCATCAGTGGCGACAAGCCCATCGACGGCTCATCTAACAACAACATTTTGGGGCGTGACATCAACGCTCGTGCCATCGCTAACATTTGCTGTTCACCACCCGAGAGCGTTCCAGCGAATTGATTTTTCCGTTCTTTTAAGCGTGGGAATGTCGCAAACGCTTTGTCAACATCATCACCCACTTGCGCTTTTGCATTTGCGCCTGTCACGACATACGCGCCCATTTGCAAATTTTCCAAAATCGTCATCCGTGTAAACACACCGCGACCTTCAGGCACCATCGCCAAGCCTTGTGCCACCAAGTCCCAAGCGCCGCGGCCTGTGATGGATTGCCCCATAAATTCAATCTCACCAGATTGCACGGCAAGCGAACCCGTCAGCGCTTTCATCGTCGTGGTTTTGCCTGCGCCGTTCGAGCCAATCAAAGTAACGAGTTCGCCAGCGTTGACTTCAAAATCAATGCCCTTGACTGCTTGGATACCGCCGTAGGCGATCTTTAAATTTTTGACGCTTAGCATCATTTTCCGCCTCCGCTCACAGTCGCTTCGTGGTTCGCACCGAGGTAGGCTTCAATCACTTTAGGATCGCGCTGAACCATGGCTGGCGTGCCCTCGGCGATCACCTTGCCGTAATCAAGTACCGTCACGCGATCACAAAGTCCCATGACCAACTTCACGTCGTGTTCAATCAAGAGCACCGATTTTCCGTCTTTGCGGATGCGATCAATCAACTCACGCAAAATCACTTTTTCAGTCGCGTTCATGCCTGCGGCAGGCTCGTCTAGTGCGAGTAGTTTGGGGTTGGTTGCTAGCGCGCGCGCAATCTCTAAACGACGCTGATCACCGTAACTCAGCGTCTTGGCGCGTGCATCGGCTAGTTCGCCAATGCCTACGTAATCCAGCAACTCGTGCGCACGAATCGCAATTTGACGCTCCTCTCGCTTAAAGCCACGCGTGCGCAGCATCGCACCCCAAATGCTGGATTTGGTACGGCAATGCTGCCCAACCATCACGTTCTCTAAGGCTGTCATTTCGGCAAATAAACGGATGTTTTGAAATGTCCGAGCAATGCCGGCTTGTGCCACACGATGTGGGCTTGACGGTCTGTAAGCCTTGCTGGATAAGGCGAAGCTGCCACTGTCGGGCTCATACAAGCCCGTGATGACGTTAAAAAATGTCGTCTTACCCGCGCCATTAGGGCCAATCAAACCGTAAACCTCGCCTGCCTTAATTTCTAATCCCACGTCGTTTAAGGCTTGCAAGCCACCAAAGCGTTTGCAAGCGTTTTCTACTTTGAGGATCACATCACTCATGACGTGACTCCTTTACTCTCCAGCGATTTACCGCGCTCGGGGCTTGGCCACAATCCTTTGGGACGCGCCAGCATGATGCCAATCATCGCCAGCGCAATCAGCAATTGGCGCAGGATGGATGCGTCTAATCGTCCGCTAGTTGCTTGTTGCAGATCGACAAAGCTAGAAAACCAGCGCAGTCCTTCAGGCAACACCGCCAGCAAAATCGCGCCAAGCACGACGCCTGGTAAATGCCCAATGCCGCCCAGCACCACCATCGCCACAATCATGATGGACTCCATCAGCGAGAATGATTCGGGTGAAATGAATCCTTGAAACGATGCGAATAAAACACCTGATACACCGCCAAACGTTGCGCCCATACCAAACGCAATCAGTTTCAAGTTGCGAGTGTTAATGCCCATGGCTTTGGCAGCAATTTCGTCTTCCCGAATCGCCATCCACGCACGTCCGACGCGCGAATCGGCCAAGCGATGGCTAATCACAATGGCCAACGCGACCAGTATTAAAAACAAATAGTAGTACAGCGTGACTGAGGAAAACTCGATAAACCCGAGGTCTAGTTTTTTACCAATATCCCAACCAAAGAACCGCGCCGAATCAATCTGACCAAGGCCTTTAGGACCATTGGTGATATTGGCGGGTTGATCGAGGTTATTCAAAAAAACACGAATGATTTCGCCAAAGCCGAGCGTCACGATGGCAAGATAATCGCCGCGTAGTCTGAGTGTGGGCGCACCAAGCAAGATGCCAAAAAATCCTGCCACGACGACGGCTAGCGGAATCACCAGCCACAGCGAGAGATGCAAACCCGCAGGGAACATCATGGCAATCCAAGCAAAGGTTTCCGTCAAATGCGGAGACGCCAAAAGCGCATACAAATACGCGCCGACAGCAAAGAACGCCACGTAGCCCAAATCGAGCAGACCCGCGTAGCCAACGACGATATTGAGTCCAATGGCGAGCAGCACATACAGCAGCGCCATGTCAGCTGTGCGCACCCAAAAGTTACCCATTTGCTGCAAACCCAATGGCAACAAGGCCAGTAAAAGAATGATGATGATTTTTTTCATGCTCGGTCCGCCACACGTTCGCCTAGCAAACCAGAAGGTCTAATCGTGAGCACCACGATGAGCACGATAAAGGCAAAAATATCGGAGTACTGACTGCCTAAAACGCCGCCCGTCATCTGACCAATGTAGCCCGAACCGATGGACTCGATAAGGCCTAACAAAATGCCGCCCAGCACCGCGCCGCCAAGATTGCCAATGCCACCAAACACCGCAGCCGTAAAGGCTTTCAAGCCTGGCATAAAGCCCATGGCATGCTGAGCCGTGCCGTAGTTGGCCGCCCACATCACGCCAGCAATGGCAGCCAAAATTGCGCCAATGATGAAGGTTGCCGAAATCACGCGATCAGGCTGTACGCCCATGAGCGCCGCCACGCGTGGATTCTCGGCAGTGGCTCGCATGGCACGACCTAGGCGTGTGCGATTGACGAGCCACGAAAGCGTCGCCAAGCTAATTGCCGTGACAGCCAAAATTAAAATTTGCGTAGGCGTAATCACTGCGCCAGCCAAGTGAATCGGGTCATTGGGCAGCATGGTGGGATAGGCCTTGGGGTTAGGTTTCCAAATCACCATCGCCAAAGTTTGCAGCAGCAAGCTCATGCCAATGGCGGTAATCAGCGGCGCCAGCTTGGGCGCATTGCGCAGCGGTCGGTAAGCAATTTTTTCAATACAAAAGTTAAGCGCCGCGCAAACCACACAAGCAATTAAGAGCGCCAGCAACAAGATCAACCAACCTGGAGCGCTCGGCATCGCGTCACGCATCAAGTTGATGCACGAGTAACTGGTGAGCGCACCCACCATGAGCACCTCGCCATGCGCAAAGTTAATCAAATTAATGATGCCGTACACCATCGTGTAACCCAGTGCCACCAGCGCGTACATGCTGCCAAGGACTAAGCCGTTGATGATTTGTTGGAGGAGTGTCTCCATGCGTTTGAAATCCTAATTTTTCTTATTTAAGGCTTTGAGATCAGCCAGCTTGGCGGCGATTTTAATTTCCAAACCACGTGGTGCAGGTTGGTAGAACTGCTGAGCGGGTAATCCCTCGGGGAAGTACGTCTCTCCCGCCGCAAACGCGCCCTCCTCATCATGCGCGTAGCGGTAATTTTTGCCGTAATCCAAATCCTTCATCAGCTTGGTAGGGGCATTGCGCAGGTGCAACGGAATCGGTCTTGTGCCGTCTTGCTTGATAAATTTTTTGGTAGCGTTAAACGCTTTGTAGACCGCATTCGACTTGGGCGCAACGGCTAAATACACCACACACTGCGCAAGCGTGAGCTCCCCTTCGGGCGAACCCAGCCGTTCGTAGGTTTCAGCCGCATCCAGCGCAAGCCTAAGCGCACGAGGGTCAGCAAGGCCGATGTCCTCGGAAGCCATACGGATTAAGCGCCGCACGATGTAGCGCGGATCGACGCCGCCATCCAACATGCGCACCAGCCAGTACAGCGACGCATCGGGGTCGGAGCCGCGCACGGATTTGTGCAGCGCCGAAATGGTGTCGTAGAACTGCTCACCGCTTTTGTCGTAACGGCGCAGTCGTTCACCCAGCACTTTTTGTAGCCAATCGTTGGTGATGAGGGTGAGCTTTTCTTTGGTGGCGACGACGCTCAAAGTTTCAAACGTGTTGATGAGACGGCGGGCATCGCCGTCGGCATAAGCGACCAAGGTTTGCGCGGCAATATCTTCGACTTGCAAGCCATTTGATTCGGCGAGTGCCTTATCGAGAATCGTCCGCAAACCCACGTCCGATATAGGCTGCAGCACGTACACCACGGCTCTGGACAGCAGCGCAGAGTTGACTTCAAAGCTAGGGTTTTCAGTCGTCGCGCCAATAAACGTGAACAACCCCGACTCGACATGCGGCAAAAAAGCGTCTTGCTGCGATTTATTGAAGCGGTGCACCTCGTCCACAAAAACAATAGAGCGCTGATTCAGTTGCGCGGCGGCCTGCGCAAGCTCTACGGCTTCGCGGATTTCCTTCACCCCACCCAACACAGCGCTAATGGTGATGAACTGTGCATCAAATGCATTTGCCATCAGCCGCGCAATCGTGGTCTTACCAACACCTGGCGGCCCCCACAGAATGGCGCTGTGCGGCACACCTGCCTCGAAAGCCATGCGCAGCGCGGTTCCTGCGCCTAGCACTTGCTCTTGGCCAATCACCTCGTCTAAGGTCGTTGGGCGTAGGCGTTCGGCGAGGGGGGCGTGGTTAGAGGGTACGGTGCTCATATAGAATTTCAGCAAGTATGCAATGATTTGGCATCAACTATTTGCTACTCTAACTATTTACTAAGGAAAGTATGTTTTGCTCAAAATGTGGGAACGAAAGCCAAAAGTCAGCGCGGTTCTGCCAACAATGCGGGAACGACTTATCGAATATTTCTGTAACTGAATTCACGAGCATACAGTCAGAAGCTTCAACAACTGCAATTTGGAATCCGAATGCAACCGTGAATTGGAGTTTAATTTTCACGCCAATATTTGGGGCATATCTCCAAATGCATAATTGGCATGCACTTGGTGAACCTAAGAAGGCGGCCACATCTAAAAAATGGTTTTATGCCAATCTCGGATTACTACCTCTGCAGATATGGCTTGGTTTTCTATTTCTTCTTGTCTGGTACTTCTCATTTGGACGAAAACAGTCCAAGTATGTGAAAGAGAAATTCGGAAAATCTTATCCTAAAAAGCCTTGGGGGAAAGTGATACGGTAATCCCCCCTTTGTTAACGACACGTCAAAGTAGAGGGTTGATGATTGCTGACTAAATAGGCTTGCAGGCATTGAATGGGCGTACGCCCATTCAATGCCATGCTCGGCCTGTCGTGATTGTAGGCATAAGCCCATTCGGTTGCC
>CANFWH010000020.1 GCA_947450645.1 Comamonadaceae bacterium
CCTATCGTCTAGAGGCCTAGGACATCACCCTTTCACGGTGAGTACCGGGGTTCGAATCCCCGTAGGGTCGCCACTTAATGCGGAGTGGTAGTTCAGTTGGTTAGAATACCGGCCTGTCACGCCGGGGGTCGCGGGTTCGAGTCCCGTCCGCTCCGCCAACTATGATGAGCCCTTGTAAGTCGATGATTTACAAGGGCTTTTTCATTTAGTCAGAAAATCGATTTTTGGTGTTTGCACGGTTAATGTAGCATCGAAGTGTAGCACCTAGAGCACCCAGCAAAAAGCCACCGCATGGGTGGCTTAACTGGGCAAATCGCCTCATTACATTTTTAAGGTCTTCGCCTTCTCTGGGGCTGGTGCTGCTGGCTCGGATTTCAAAACAGAAGGTTTGAAATTAGTATTCAGGGATTTAAAATTTAAGAATTGCTCGGGTGTCCAGTTAGCTGCAGCGGCCAATAATGCTTTTTCCTCTGCTTGCACTTTGAGTAATCGAATTTTATTTTCTAGCTCTTTTTCCTCTCGCGCTGCATAAGCGTCTTTTGCTATTTGATTTGCCCTTTCACGTTCCACACGATCATTATCAAAAATTCTCGCTTTTTCATCAGGCGATAGAGTAGAAAAAAGGTTTGACCGCTCCTCTTTTGATAAAGACTCAAAAAAATTATACGCCTCTTGATGTGTTGGCTTCATGCCATTTTTTGCGTTTAACTTTAGGCGATTGTTAATTTCATCGTCGCTCATTGCAGTTAATTCGTGCATCATTTTTTTCTCCGTTTGTTAGTGATACTTCAGTGTTGACGATCCAAAGCCAAACATCAAGCCCAAGGCGGCTTGGGTCGTGGTGGAATAAGACTTGGGACTGTCGGTCTAAACCCCTTCAATGTGCCTGCGGGCTTCCATCCTGCTTTGACCTCGGGTACTGCACTCATTACTGGGCTGCTGTCCGTCGCGCTTTGAGCTTCAGTGATTAGCTGCGCCAAAGGCTTTTTTTTTGAGCCGTCAATTCTGAGTTGTTCCGCTTCAATGGCGGCGTTTGTATCTGCCAACACAGCTTCCAAACCGCGTAAGTTTTTAACCGCCTTCATTCGCCCCTGTCGTGCGGCTTCATAGGCTGCGTCACTAGGGGTTCTGATTTCGCGAGCCTGTCCAATTTTTGGCTCTTTCCGATTTGGCCTGACATAGTTCGGCACGAGCTTTTGAATGTGCGAGACATAGATGCCCTTCATGTCCTCTAACCAACGCTTGCCAGCTGTGCCTGAGATCCGTTTTTCCTTGGGGTTCGCCCGTGTAAAAAAATCCTTGGCTTCCATGCCTGCCGTGAGTCCACGCTCCGAGAACATCAGATGCGCGTGCGGGTTGTGGTTGTCCTTGTCCAGATGAATGGCTAAACGGTAAGCGTGCTTGTCTTCAAGCATCGCGTCCGTGAGGGCTTGCGCCCACGCTAAAGGGTCGGTGGCTTCGCGGGGAATGGCAAACACCATCGAGCGATAAGAACGACCGTTCGCCCGCTCCAACTTATCCGCCTTATCGAAAAAATCCACAGCGTCCTTGGCAAAGCTGGGGATGTGCTTATCGACCACATATTTCACTTCGTCCTTATGGCTGTATTTATCCAAACCTGAGATGTATTTGCCATGACGCTTCCCAGCTCCTTTAGAAGCCAGTCCAGTTCGAGTACGTAAATATGCGGATGCCATATTCCAGCGTAGCAAATTAAATCCTTCAAATCAACAAAGGAGCGAAGCGACAAACGCGACGCCCCAGAGGGGGCTAGCATCGGGGGACAGTCGGCCGTTTTAGGGAGTCCAGAACCGCAGGTTTTGGCGCGAGGAGAGTTTCCTTTTTCCGCAGGAAAAAGAAACTCGTATTGCGCGTGTGTCAGATGACCACGAGGCTGTTTTGCCTCTGGCTGTTTTGACTTTGGTATTAGGCTGTTTGGTATTCGCGGCGAACGACCAGAGGGAAGGGAGAGAGCCGCGCGGGTTGGATGGCAAAGATGCTGGGAAGCAGATTTGACAGACAAACCGTAAAAGCGCACAAGGAATCATCACATACAGAAAAAGGATGATTCGATGGATAAGACAGTAAACGAACAAACAACCGAGACAGCTAAAACAAAGCTAGAACGGTTGGTAGAACATAAACGACGAATTGAAAGATTAATGTCTCAAGAGCGGGCAAAGCTAATGGGGATGGATCGCAGAGCTGACGCGCATATTAAGGCGGCAATTGGTGGGGCGGTTTTAGGTATGGCTGACTTGCCAAAGACAACGCGCCATGCGATTTTGATGGCTGCGAATGCAGGCATTCAAAAAGCGGGGCTGGCGCGTGAGCGGTTTAATAAATTGCTACATCCCAAAGCTGCCGCTGTTACGACTGCGAATATGGACAAGCAAGAAGAGTAAAAACGAGGGGCTAGGCCGCTTGCAACGCGTCCTTTTCTGCGTGTCGAAGCACTTTCTCGCAAAGCTCTATAAAGTCTTTAAAAGATAAATCGCCTTTTGCATCGTTAGTGCGCCACCCACATATTTTGAATGCTGCCGATTTTGACGCAGCCTCTACGTGATCTAGCGTTGGTAAACGAGCGAAACTAGATTTGTATGCGTGCCGCCCTTCTTTAGATTTACTATTTTCGTAAGTGCTAATGAGTTTCCAATCCAAATCTTCGCCCGTGTATGCGTCTCGCCCATTTGATTGCAAAACCGCTGCATGAATCGCATCACGATAGGCTGCGCCTGTTGCGTCTGGACGCTCACGACCTAAATCCCGTTTTACATGCGCAGCCGCCTTGCGGGTAAGCCATTTGTAATAGACCTTAGGCTCAATAATCTCAATTAAAAAATCTGGGAATGAATCTTTTATCACCTTTGAATCACATTAAGGTAGTTAAAACATTACCTTTTGCAATTAATCGGTTGCTCGGATCACGTGTTTCGTTAGACTTTGGATCATAGGTTCCTTTCAGTCTATTGCTAGGGTCGCGAATCTCCTGCTTCCCATTAGACAAAGTTGTTATCTTGGCTAAAAGTCTATTACTTTTATCACGAATTTCTTGAGCTGCCATTTAGAAGATGTCCCTTATGGTTGGTTATGAAGTTTGGTATCGTATCACGGTTTTTTGCGCCAAAAGTCGCCTGATGGGTCATTACTTTTGCGAAGCAAAAAACAAGGCGACACAGTCGCCCGCTCCTTTGGAGCGGAACAAGCGTACCGAGCGCGGACACATTCCGACTACGTCGGTACGCTTCGCGTACGTTTTTTTCTTGGGGTATGGGGTGATTCACCCCATGCAGCAACGCCCTAGGCGGTGCGTAAACCTAGGGCGTTCATGTGCGATTCGGATAGTACGCGGCAATCAATTTGGTGCTTGATCGTGGTCGTCGTGCCCTGTAAAACGGCTGTTTTGAAGCTAGAAAGCTAATCGAACATTCTCTCTTGCCGTGCCCGCTGGGTATTCCTTCAACGTGCGAGTTTGAACCTCTTTGTAGGCTTCGGAAGCTTTGGCTTCGCGCAAGCTCTCTTTCGTAATCACAGTCGGATTGAGGAATAGACTTTTCTTGTTCGACTTGATTAAAAACTCATTGTCAATCAAGGTTTTGAACGATTTAGATACCTGCTGCCGCTTGACGTTTAGCACTTGGGCTACCTCGTCATGGGTCAGGTGTATGACGTTGCCCATGCTCACAAAATCCAGCACGCACAGCAGCACCTTTATGTCGGTTAAGGTAATCGCTGAACTCATCAAACCATTAAGCAAAGCCTTGTAAAACAAGATCACAAACGGCTCATTAGTTCTGAGTGTGCTCTTGCCTATAAAGACGTTAATCTCCTTGTTGCCGCTGTCGGCAGCCAGTGCAGTTTTAATCGTCTTTTGCAGCGTGTCCAGTTTGGCTTTAGTTCGTGATGATTTTTGAGATAAGTCCATAAAAAGTTTCCTTAAGCAATGTGTTGATTGTTTTAAGAAACTAAAAATCAAGCGACTTGTCAAGTGAATGCAACTCACAAGATGCCAAATTGCAACTCCCATGATGCCAAAAGTGCAACTCCCATGATGCCAAATTGCAACTCCCATGATGCCAAAACCAGTACTCTAGCCCACGTGGAATATAGAATTACGTCTTATCTTATATTCTTATCTTTTTCTTTTGCTTCTTTTCTTTGGTCTCTTCGCACTGCAACAGCGACTAGGTGCTCTAAAAGCTTCGGATTGCTTTGGTACTGGATTGCATCCCAATCAACCTCATCAAACTTCAATGCTGGAATGACGTTATCAAAAAGCACTTTGGCGGGCACAGCGTCGCCATAGGTGAGGTTATTAACGCTATCGTTTTCGTGTCCAAGGTAAGCACTGCGCCAGTCCTCTGGAACGCCTTTATCCTTCATCCGCTGATTGGCTGTATGGCGCATGGATAAAGCACCTTGACGTTTTTAACATAGATTAAAAGTGTTTTAAGCCGCTTGGTAAAGTACTGCGAGGGGGCATCCGCGTAGCCCTGCTCATACTTGTTCAACCACGGAAAAACAAGCGTCACGGCGCTACTGCCCTTCAAGGCTTTCACATCATGCAAATAGCGAATAAAGCCAACATCCTCAAGCAAGGGGTGCATCGGTGCAATACGGTTTGTGGCTTCAGTTTTAGAGCTGTTGCCCTCGATGTAGTCGTGGTAATGGATGCACAGGATGCCGCCTTCCATGCGAATGTCGCCCAAGCGAAGCTGGCAAATAGAGGCTGGGCGTGAACCCGTCAAAAGTGCCAAGATGGGAACAAAGAAGTCGGCAGGGTCGCGCAAAGCATTCCAAACAATGGGGTCAAAAATGCGCACGAGTTCATCGGGCGTGAACGGTTTACGCACCGATTTCATACGCTGCTTTTTCTTGACAAGTCGCCCCTCAACGGGGTTGTCTGCAAGCTTCTTAATGACCATTTTGTAAACGTTGCTCACCACGCCCGTGTACTCATCAATGGTGCGATTGGTAACGCCTTTACGGTCTGTGAGTGGATCAGCTTTTGCGAGCCACGTCTGAAAATTGAGCATCATGCTTGGCGTGATGTCGTCCAGCGTCGCTTTTTTGCCTACAAAGCTTTGAAAGGTTTGAAGCATAGCGGCATAGCGCTTTTTGGTACGCGGATAAAGCGTGCTGCCCCCAACGAATGTGAGGTAGTCATCCGCATATTTTCTAAAAAGCGGTGATGGCGGCTTGTCGGGGTTGTTTAGCTTTTTACGAAGCGCGATATTTTCCTGCTCAAGCTTTAAGAACTCTTGGTGCTTGATGCGCTCTTGCTCCCTTGCCTCTAACTCGCGGTCTTGGTCAAACTTTGCGATCCGTCTCTCAAAAGCCTCTTGTTCGGCTTGCTGCTGCTTGGTGGGTGCGCTCGGTTTTTCTGCCCGCGTCTTTTGCAGCAACTCGGCCGCTTTCATCATGCGCTCATAGTCGGCCTCGTCCGTGGCCTTCATGATGCCGCGCTCTAGGTCAAGCTCAAAATGTTTCAGTGTGTCGTCAAGAATAGTTTTTGCACGGCTCATGGATTCGTTCCTTTGAAGTGCGAATCTTAGAGCAAGCGACTTAGCTTCTCGTGCATCTTTCGTTTTTAAGCTACGCCAGACCTCCTTTTTAGCCGAGTTTGAGCGTTCCAAGGGGGTAAGGCACACCCGAAGGTAAAAAACGCCAAAACGGTTGCGATAAAGGTAGGGGACTTTTACGGCCATGTGTAGCACCTAGGTGGTGTACAAACGGAAAAATCAGTTTTCAGAAAAGTGACGGGGAGGATTTTTCTGTCCCGTCCACTCCGCCATTTGTTAGTAAGAAGCCTCTTAGATCGTATGATTTAAGAGGCTTTTTTATTTCAACTTAGGAGCGCAGCATGCATCACCCTGACGGCAGCATCGACACCACCATCCACGGCACAGTCCTCCAAATCGCCATCAACCGCCCCGCTAAACGCAACGGCTTCACACCGAAGATGTTCCGCGAGCTAGGCGAGGCGTACACACGCTTAGACGACGATCCTGCTTTGCGCGTGGGCGTCTTGTGCGCCGCCGGCGATCATTTCACAGCGGGGCTTGATTTGCCAACCATTGCGCCCCTCATGCAGCGCGGAGAAAAGGCGGTGCCACTCGGTTTGGTCGATCCGCTCAATCTCGGCATGGAAGGCTATCGGCGCAGAACCAAGCCCGTGGTGGTCGCCGTCAAAGGCATCACCTACACGCTGGGTATTGAGATCATGCTGGCGGCAGACATCGTCATTGCCGCCAGCGATTGCCGCTTTTCACAGTTAGAAGTTCAGCGCGGCATCATGGCAACGGGCGGCGCAACATTGCGCATGGCAGAACGAGCGGGCGCTGGCAATGCGCTACTGCATCTGCTGACTGCCGATGTGTTTAGCGCAGAAGAGGCGCTAAGGCTAAACTTTGTCCAAAAAGTAGTCGCGCCAGAAGCGCTGCTGACTGAGGCCATGCGCATCGCTGAACTCATCGCGCAGCAAGCGCCACTAGCTGTGATTGCCACGCGTCAAAATGTCTTGAAGGCCATTGAACACGGGCCTGTCGTCGCGATGCAAGAGTTCATCGCGGTGCAGCAGCGATTGTCTAAATCCAAGGACGCTGCTGAGGGCGTGGCTTCGTTTGTAGAGCGCAGACCCTCAAGGTTTACGGGTCAATAAGCCTCTAAAGGATTTATTCTTTTTTATAAGCGCCAAGAGACAAAAATAACAATGCTGGAATAATTTGCAAAGCGGCTATTGCATAAAGAGGTATTGAAGCTCCGCCAAGGGCTTTCGACGCTTGTGCAAACGCAACTGGTCCAATAGCAGCGCCCACATAAAAAGCGCAAAGAAACCAGCCAAAAACTTTTGACACAGCTTGCGCACCAAAATAGCGTCCCGCAAGATAGGGCATGAGATCGCTTTCACCGCCAATCGATAATCCAGCTGCAATGGCTCCCAAAACAATGACCCCATACGAGGTTGCCATTGCATAAATACAGCACCAAACCGCTGCAAAGGCTAAAGTCATCACGCCTATCTTAGGTGCGTGAATCCGATCCAGCAAATACCCAAACCCAATGCGACCAAATAAAACCATCACGCCTGTAGTCGCAGCTAATTGCGCCACTTGACTCAAGCTGAGGCCAGCCGATTCGGTGAGAATGAAGACATTATTCGTCACGACTCCGTAAAACGACAGCCCCATGATGGCAAAGGAGATGGCCAACTTCCAAAAAGTGGGCGTGCACATCAAATCTCGGAACGTGATAACCGCGCCGTTATCTTTTGATTGAGCGGGCACGGCTACAGAACTTGCCAAGTCGCCATCAGGTAATAGGCCAAAAGGTTCTGGACTGTTTTTGACTAACAATGCCACCAGCGGTAGACAAATCAAAAGCTCAATGCAAGCCAATGCCAGTACGGCTGTCACCCAACCAGATGATGCAATAATTTTTTGCATCATCAAGGGCATCGTGAATGCCCCAACCGCCTGAAAACCCGCAGCCACCCCAAGTGCAATGCCGCGCCTGCGGTTAAACCACAGCGTGATAGCTCTTGCATACGAGATCACATTCGTCCCTGATGTCACTAACCCCATGAAAACAAATACTAGATAAAACTGGGTCAGCGAGTTTGTCATTTGGCTCAGTAAAAACAACGCCAATGCAAATAGCGCAATACTGGCCGTCGCCACCTTGAAAGAGCCCCATTTATCTAATGCCCATCCGCAAATGGGATAAGTGAGCATTTGAAATAGTAAAAACAGTGAAGCCGCTTTTGCCAGTTCTGTTTGACTCCAGCCAAACTGACTACCAATGGCCGAAGAAAGTAATGCGAAGCTAGAAGCCAGAAAGACAGCTGACCCAAAAGCGATGCCGACACCCGATCCAATCACAACACGCCAACCAAGAAAAACTTTAGTACCCATTGAGTTGTCTCCGATTATTTTTTGGAAACTTCATTATGGGCTTTAGATCGATGCGCAAGCTAAGGGAATAACCTTAGCCGCAGCCGTCCCACAATCCCTGTCGGGAAATAATAAACCGAGAGCACAAATAGCAGCCCGAGCCACAGCAACCAACGGTCGGGCGACAAAAGGCTACTGAGCAAAGGCACGCTGGTTGTGGCTTCCGAGGCAATACGGAGCAAGTCTTGCAAATAACTCTGCGCCACTAAAAAGAGCGCCGCGCCAATCACCGCGCCGTACATCGTGCCCATGCCGCCAATCACCACGATGAGCAGCACATCCATCATCACCTCAAACGAGAGCGAAGTATCGGGGCCGTTGTAGCGCAGCCATAGCGCCAGCATCGCACCGGCAAGGCAAGCAAATAGCGCGGACAAAATACTGGAAATACTGCGATACACCACCACGCGATAGCCAATGGCTTCGGCTCTAAATTCGTTTTCCCGAATCGCTTGCAGCACACGGCCAAAAGGCGAATTGACGATTCGCAGCAGCGCCAAAAAGAGCACCAGCGCCACGGCAAACAGCAAGTAATAACTAAGGATGCGATCCTCCATCGGCACTTTGAACGACAGACCATCTTCGCCGCCTGTCCAATCAGATAACTGCGAAGCAAGCGTTGCAAATGCAGATGCCACCGCCAACGTCATCATGGCAAAAAAGATGGCTCTCACGCGCAGCGAAAAAAGTCCAATCACCAGCGCCAACACGAAAGATAAAACGAGCGCCAAAGCCACGCCCAAAAAGAGACTGGGCCATGTCGCACCCCACGCCGTGCTCGCCATCGCCACGCCATACGCACCAATGCCAAAGAACATGGTGTGAGCAAAACTGACGATGCCGGTGTAACCAAGCAGCAAATCAAAGCTCGACACCAGCACGATAAAAATCAAAATTTTGGCAGCAACGTTAAGCGCCTTCACACCTGGAATCACAAACGGCGCAAAGGCCAAGAGCACAAAGAGCGCCAGCAAAATCACCGCCAAGATGCGGCTGCGCGGCAGGTCGTGAGAGAGGAGTCTTTGGAGCAGTTTCATTCCATGCCGCCTTATCTGTTCACCACAGGATAAACGCCTTGCGGTCGCCACAGCAGCACGGCGACCATCAGCAAGATGTTGGAAAACAGTGCCAGCTTGGGTAGCAAAAATCCCACGTAATTGGCAACCAAGCCAACCAAGAGTGCACCAATCAACGCGCCGCCTGTCGACCCAAGGCCGCCAATGATGATGACGATAAAGATAAGCACGTTCACTTGTGCGCCTAACTGCGTATCCACGATTTGCTGCGACAGCCCCCACATCACACCGCCTAGACCAGCAAGCGCGCTGCCGATCACAAACACGCCAATGAATAAACGCTTGATCGGGTAGCCCAGCGACTCCACCATTTCACGGTCTTGCACACCTGCACGGATGAGTAAGCCAATCTTGGTACGCGTCAGCGTCCACGTCAAAACTGCGAAGACCAGCAAACCCACGAGCACGGCGAGTAGCCGATATTTTTCTAACGAAGCGTCGCCTAATAAGAACGCACCGCGCAGCGCTTCGGGCAGCGGCAGTGCAATTTTGGCGGGCCCCCAAATCACCTTGATGAGCTCCTCGCCCATGATCATGCCGCCCACCGTAATCAAGATTTGTTTGAGATGCTGCCCATACACAGGGCGAATGATGAATCGCTCAAAAGCCAAGCCCAGCGCGCCTGCCACCAGCATTGCGACCAACATCGCGGGGAAGATGGCGACTAGATTGCGCCACAGCTCTTGCGAACCCGTCCAATCACTCATGGCGCCCAGCACTGACGTTGCGACAAATGCACCCAACGTAATAAACACGCCGTGCCCAAAGTTCAACACATCCATCAAACCAAACACCAAGGTGAGGCCAGACGCGATGATAAAAATGATGAGTCCCATCGCAAAACCCGCCACGGTCAGCGTGAGCCATGTGGAACCAGAGCCCACCAGCGGCAGTGCGAGTATTGCCAGCAAAGGCACGAGCAGCAAGGGCTTCCAGTCGAAGTCTAGTTTCATAACGCCAACCCCAAGAGTTTTTGTTGCAGCGCGGCATCCTCGGCAAGCACTTGCATGGTGCTGGCGTGAATCACACGTCCGTTGTCCATCACCGCAACCGAATCACCTAGGCGCTTGGCAAAGTGAATGTTTTGCTCGACCAGCAAAATCGTAGTACCCGTGGCCTTGAGCTGCAAGAACGCATCAATCATGTTGTTGATGATGGCAGGCGCAAGACCTTTGCTCGGCTCATCCACAATCAATAATTCACGCGGCTCGACAATGGCGCGAGCGACTGCCAGCATTTGTTTTTGCCCACCCGAGAGTTTGCCTGCGGGCGCATTCCAAAACTTTTTGACCGCTGGGAAGATACCAAAAATCCACTCCAGCCGCGCGGTGTCCATTTGGCTAGCACGCGAGGCTTGCTTGGCAGCGAGCAGCATGTTTTCGCTCACCGTGAGATCGGCAAAGATGCCCATGTTTTCAGGGACGTAGGCTATCCCACCGTGATTTCCTGCTTTGGCGATCTCTGGTGTAAGCCATGCCTGTATTGGTTTCCCATCAAACGTGATCGTTCCGCTAGACGCTTGCCACAGTCCCATGATGGTTCGAAGCGTCGTTGTTTTGCCCGCCCCATTGCGACCCAGCAAGAGCGTCAATTCGCCGCGCTTCACCTCCAGATCCACACCATGCAAGATGTGATAACTGCCAATGTGAGTGTGAACGCCTGAGAGCGTGAGCAGGCTCATGCTGACCCTTCGACAAGCTCAGGGTGAACGGGGTTTGGCGCAATCCCCAAATACGCCTCTTGCACCACCGGCAAGGCAATCACAGCACTGGGCTCACCGTCCGCCACCAACTGCCCGTTGTGCAGCACGATGATGCGATCGGCCAGTTCGCGCACCACGTCCATCTTGTGCTCGACAAGCAAAATCGTTTTGCTTTTGTCGCGCTTCAATTGCCGAATCAAATCTAGAATCACGGGCGCTTCGTCGGCGCTCATGCCTGCGGTGGGTTCGTCAAACATAAAGACCAGTGGATCGAGCGCCATCAGTAAAGCCACTTCCAATTTGCGTTGATCGCCATGCGGAAGGCTTGCAACCAACTGATCACGTTGCTCACTCATGGCCACGGCTTCTAGCACCTCGATAGCTCGTGTGGTTAGCGCTTTGTGGTCACTCCAAATCGACCACAAATTGAGGCCGCGCAAATGCTTGCCACTTCGCGCGGCCTGTACAGCAAGCCTTACGTTTTCAAGTACCGATAGATTAGGAAAAAGATTCGTCAGTTGAAACGCACGGCCTAGTCCAGCACGCGTTCGTCTAGAGGCTGACATGCCGCCGAGGCTTTGCCCATTCAGCGAAACATCGCCTTCTGTTGCTGCGATTTGTCCAGAAATTAAATTGAAGTACGTCGTTTTGCCTGCGCCATTAGGGCCCACGATAGCAGTTAGTGTGCCTGCCGCGAAGGTACAACTGACGTGGTCTACCGCCACATGACCGCCAAAGCGGACGGTTAAATCGCGGGTTTCAAGCATTGCGTTAATTTAAAAATTAACGCTTATTCCTGATTGGCACATTCATTTCTTCAGGCTTGATCTCACGCACAAGTTCTGGCACGCCCCAAGCAAATGCAGGATCGACTTTGATCTTAAAGTGATACATGCTTTGCATGGCTTGGTGGTCTTCTTTGCGGAACGTCATCTTGCCCTTGGGTGTATCAAAGCTCATGCCTTCCATCGCGGGAATCAGCGCAGTGCTGCTGGCATCGCCATTGGTTTTTTTCAATGCCGTCACGACTGCCATTGCTGCGGAAAAACCACCTGCCGTAAAGAAATCAGGCGGCGATTTGAACTGGCTGTAATGGCGCGACACCATGGCGTCGTTGATCGTGTTTTTGGGCATGCCAAAGTAGTAGTACGCCGCGCCTTCCATGCCAGGGAACTGCTTGTACGCCACCATCGCTGGGAGGATGTTGCCGCCCGTGGCAATCTCAATGCCGTAGCGCTTCAAATCCATGTCCGCAATCTTGAACGGATTGCCGCCCGCCCAAATAATGAAGATCACTTTGCGTCCTGGCAAGCCTTTAAGTTTGTCAATCAAACGTTGGCCACCTGCGGTGAAGTCAGACGTTGCTGGCGGCAAATACTCTTCGTGCACCAGCTTGGCTTTTTTAATCGACTCGCGGAACGCCTTCACACCATCACGGCCAAAAGCGGAGTCTTGCGCCATCGTGGCAATGGTGATGCCCGCTTTGTCTAACGCAACGGCGTTAGAGATCGCGTCTTGCGAGCTATTACGCCCTGTGCGAAAGATGTATTTGTTCCATTTGTCACCTGTGATGGAGTCCGCCACCGCAGGCTCGACCAGCAAAATCTTTTTGTACTCTTCAGCGACGGGCAACATAGCAAGTGCAACGGGCGACGCGGTTGGCCCCACTGCAATATCCACCTTATCGTCGCCGTAGGCCGCAGCCAGCAAGGATTTGCCTTGGTCAGGCTTACCGCCATCGTCACGCTCAATCACGACAAGCTTCTTGCCAGCCACCATCATCGTGCCGCCTGTGGCGTAGTCAAGTCCCATCATAAAACCCGTGGCGGTTTGCTTGCCATAGGCTTCTAGCGGCCCTGTCTTGCTGTAAATGTGCGCGATCTTAATTTCTTTGTTTTGTGCCATAACGCTAAAAACGGCACTCGTGCAAGTCACAGCCAGTATGGCCTGCAGGCCAATTTTGGTAGCCAAGCGAAGAGTCAAATGATGTGTCATAAAAGGTCTCCTTCAATGATGATAAAAATTCATTCTAGTGATCTCGTGATAGACGATCTCGCTTTGCCAAACTTGGAAATAGCTTTAGCCAACTCGCCACCACCAAGAGCGTGCCCACGCCGCCCAGCACCACCGCGCCCACGGGGCCAAACCAAGCGGCGGTTGCACCCGATTCAAATTCACCCAGTTGATTAGACGCGCCAATAAAAATGGAGTTCACAGCACTCACGCGCCCGCGCATCGCGTCAGGTGTTTCTAGCGCAACCAGCGACATGCGAATGACCACGCTGACCATATCGGCCATACCCGACACCATCAGTGCTACCAAAGAAATAACAAAGACAGTGGATAGTCCAAAAACAATCATGGACAGTCCATAAACAGCGACGGCTGCTAGCAAAATTTTTCCCACCCGCTGCTCTAGTGGCCAGCGCGTGAGCGCCAGCGACATCGCCAGCGAGCCCACGGCTGGCGAGGCACGCAGCACACCCAGCCCCAGAGGCCCGACTAACAAAATGTCTTTGGCATACATGGGGAGTAGCGCCACAGCGCCGCCAAATAACACGGCAAACAAATCCAGTAACACCGCGCCTTGCACCACCTTGTGATGCCAAATAAAGGACACGCCTGCGAACACCGTGCGCCAAGTTTTTTCCTCAGCAGGATGCACCTTGCGCACGTAGCGCACGCCGAGCAAGAGCACGCACGCCACACCAAACAATGCGGCGCTCACGCTGTACACCACGACCGCGCCCAGCGCATAAAGCGCACCGCCAATCGCAGGGCCAGAAATGATGGCTGCTTGCGAGCCCGCCGCGCTAAAGGCCGTCGCACGCGGCAACAAATGCTGCGGTACAAGCGCAGGCATGAGCGATTGCTGCGCGGGCATTTGAAAGGCGCGGATCGTGCCCAGCAAAACAGAAATGCCAAGCAAAAGCGAACGCGTCATCCAGCCCTCCTGCGTTGCCATAGCCAAAAGCGCGGCAACGATTGCCCAAGCTAGCGCAGTGATGAAGACAATCCAGCGGCGATCAAAACGATCCGCCACATGCCCAGCGGGAATGGTGAGCAAGAGCGCGGGCAAGAATTGCAGCAAACCCACGAGACCCAAATCCCACGCGGAATTCGTCAGGCTATACATTTCCCAGCCCACGGCAACCAACAACATTTGACCGCCTGCCGTCGTCGCCATACGCGCCAGCCAGTTGCGCAAAAAAGCACGTTGCGTAAGCAATTGGGAAAGATCAGCATCCATCAATTTTTCCGCATCCAACCAAGACCATCGCTCGTGCCATTGGCCACCGCACCCCTTGCGGGGCGGTACTCGCAGCCAATCCAGCCATTCCAGCCGCACTCACTTGACACCTCGTCAATCACACCAAAGATGTACTCATAATTGACCTCGCCAACATCAGGCTCATTGCGCATGGGAACACCCGCCATTTGAATGTGACCAACATTGCCAGTTGGTAGATATTTTTTAATCTTCATCGCCAAGTCGCCTTCGACGATTTGGCAGTGGTAGAGATCAAATTGCACTTTGACATTGGACTCACCCACCTCGGCCAGCAAGTCGTGCGCGTGATCTTGTCGGTTCAAAAAGAAGCCGGGGTTGTCGCGCAAATTAAGCGGCTCAATCAAAATATCCACGCCCTGCTTCGCGGCTTCGCGTGCGGCGTAGCGGATGTTGGTCACGTAAGTGCCACGCAGCGACTCGCGTGTTTCGCCTTTAGGAATCATCCCCGCCACCACATGCACACGCGGACACGAGAGCGCATCCGCATAGTCCAGCGCTGTGGCGATGCTCTCTTTGAACTCGGCTTCGCGCCCAGGCAAGCATGTCAAACCTCGCTCGCCGCCAGCCCAATCACCAGGTGGTGCATTAAATAAAACCTGCTGCAAGCCACAGCCAGCAAGGCGTGCAGCCAGTTCTCGCTTGTCAAATTCGTAAGGAAATAGAAATTCAACGCCTTTAAATCCGTCTTTGGCAGCGGCGGCGTAGCGATCTAAAAATGGCATCTCTTGATAGAGGAAGGAAAAGTTGGCGGCGAACTTTGGCATATTTTCTTTCTTACCAATTGGCATTAAAAGTTTTTCGGAGGTCAGCAATATCCTCATCTGATAGAGATGACGGTTTGGGCGATGTCATTTGATACAGCTTGGCGGTTTCTTCCAACTCTTCCAGCACCGCCATCGCCTCTGCAAGCGAGTCGTGCCAGACATTAGGGCCCAGTTTTGCCAGCATCACCGCGCGCACCGCAATCCCGCGCTTGGCGTAGTGCGCCAGCATGGCAGCCACGCGCACCGCAACTGCCGCGTCGCCAGGGCGGTGATACGGCACTAGCGGCACGTGCCCCACCTTCATCACAAAATACGGCGTGATGGGCGGTAAGAGTTCTGGCAGCGGAGATGCGTTGGAGCTCTTGGCTGGCGCAGTCAAAGTCAGCGCCACACAAGCTGTGCTGTGGGTGTGAATCACGGCGCTAGTTTTGGCAGCATAGGCGTGGGCGGCCTTATAGATAGCGGCATGCAAAGCGATGGTCTTGCTGGCTTTGTCTCCGCTGATGTGCTGCAAGTTGCCATCCAACTTGGCGATACGGGCGGGGTCTAAAAAGCCAAGGCACGCATCGGTGGGGGTGATTAAAAAGCCGCCACCATCAGCCTCGTCTAAACGCACACTGATGTTGCCAGCGGTCGCATGAACGTAGCCGCGATCAAACAGGCTTTTGCCAACGCGGCAGATGTCATCGCGCAGTTGTGATTCCGTCATTTCAATACCTCAAACGCTTTGCTAAAAAAATCTTCTGTGCCAAAGTTACCCGACTTGAGCGCAAGGTGCAGACCCATTGGACTGGGCACATAACACCACGGCACGCCAGGGTCGATTTGCGGGCCAATTTGCATCTGCGTCAGCCCTAGCGCCTGCACACAAGCACCCGATGTTTCGCCGCCTGCCACCACAAGTTGCCTCACACCTAGCTCAACCAAGCCAACCGCAATGCGCGACAATGTTTGCTCGACCATCTCACCTGCCAAAGCCACGCCCAGCTTGGCCTGTACGGCTTTGACGGATGCAGCATCTGCTGTCGCATAAATCAAAATAGGAGATGCCGCTTGTCCGCCTGCAAGCTTTTCAAAATTCGTTTTTGCCCAAGTCAGCGCTTCTGCAACGACATCCACACCAGCGGTTTGCTTCTCCACAATCGCAAGCGGATCAATCGCCAGCGCGGGTAGTCCCGATGCAATGCCATGCGCCACTTGCGCATTGCTTGCCAGCGAGCAACTACCCGACACAATGGCCTGCAAGCCACGTGGAACGGGCAGTTGACTGGATGTATTGGACGAGGCTATGCCAAAGTTTTGCGGCAAACCGATCGCGACTCCCGAGCCTGCGGTCACAAGCGGCAGCCCCTTCAATGCCTTGCCAAGCCGCATCAAATCTTGATTGGAGAGGGCATCGACCACCGCCATGCGCACGCCTTGCTGGCGAAGTCGTTGTATCTGGGCCGTGATAGCCTCATCACCAGCAGCCACTGTTTTGTAATCAATCAATCCCACTTTTTTTTGTGTCTGCGCTTGCAGCACGCGCACCAGATTCGAGTCCGTCATCGGCGTGAGCGGATGGTTCTGCATACCGCTCTCAGACAGCAACACATCGCCGACAAACAAGTGCCCTTTAAACACTGTGCGACCGTTGTCGGGGAAGGCGGGCGTGGCAATGGTGAAGTCCGTGCCCAGCGCTTCCATTAAGGCGTCCGCCACCGCGCCGATATTGCCTTGCACGGCAGGCGTAAAGACGCTATCAAACGTAGAGCAGTATTTGAAATAGATCTGCAAGCCATGTGGATCGGGGCTTTGCGCTTGTAGCCACTCCAGTGCTGCTAGCGATTGCACCACGGCTTCGCTAGGCGGCAGCGTGCGCGATTTGAGCGCCACCACGACAGCGTCTACATTGGCATCCGCTGGCAATGGCTCAGTCGGCACGCCCATCGTTTGCATGACTCGCATACCTGATCGCACAAGGTTGTTGGCAAGATCGGTCGCGCCCGTAAAGTCGTCGGCAATGCAGCCTAACAAGAGTAGTTTGCTCATCTAGTTACGCTTTTTTTGGGGAGTTCAATGCCTGGGAAAATTTTAATCACAGCGCTATCGTCTTCCTTGGCAAAGCCTGCTGTACTGGCCTGCATAAACATCTGATGCGCGGTGCTAGACAGCGGCAGCGGGAACTTGCTGGCGCGCGCCATGTCCAGCACGATGCCGAGGTCTTTCACAAAAAAATCCACCGCAGACAGCGGCGTGTAATCGGCCGCCAGCACATGCGCCATGCGGTTTTCAAACATCCAGCTATTGCCCGCGCTGTTGGTAATCACTTCGTACAGCGCAGCCGCATCCACGCCTTCGCGCAGACCCAGCGCCATCGCCTCGGCAGCGGCGGCTATGTGTACGCCTGCCAAAAGTTGATTAATGATCTTGACCTTGCTACCCGCACCCGCGCAGTCACTCAGCTTGTAGACCTTGGCGGCCATTGCGTTTAAAAACGGCTCAGCAATCGCGTAGGCCTCGGGTTTGCCGGCCGTCATCATGGTCATTTGGGCACTCGCCGCTTTGGCTGCGCCGCCAGAAATCGGCGCGTCGATGTAGTGAATGCCCATGGCGTTTAAACGCCCTTCCAAAGCTACCGACCAATTGGGATCAACCGTGGAGCACATCACAAAGACGCTACCGCGGCGCATAGCGGAAGCCACGCCAGCCGTGGCTTCGCCCTGTGCATTTGTGCCGCCAAATAAAACAGATTCAGTTTGTGCGGCGTTCACAACGACCGACACAATCACATCAGCAGCAGCACCCAACTCGGCCAGCGTGCCGCACGCCACGCCACCGTCTTTGACAAATGCTTCAGCTACTTCGCGCCTCACATCAAACACAAAGGGCACATGCCCCGCACGCCTTATGGACTGTGCCATCCCAGAGCCCATGGCTCCAAGGCCAATCAAACCAATGCTTGTAGTCATAGCTATTTATAGTGATGGGTTAATGAGATATTTTGTGCCTGTCGTCCGCGCACCATACGCCGCAATGGCATCCAAGCTCAGCGCCCCCACCAGCGAAATTTCTTTGGCGTAATGGCTCGCAAACGTTGTCTTTAATTCTGCGGCTACACGGGCTTTCAGTTCCACCAATTTTGCGCTGCCGAGCTTTTGCAAATACGGAAATACCAACCAGCCACCCACGCCCCACGCCATGCCGAAGCTACGGTTAAACGTGGTGGGACTGGTATCCAAGCCACCATACAAATACACCTGCTTATGCGTCACAGAGCCATAGCGGCTGTACTCTTTCGCAGTTTTGTTCAAGGCAGCTTCCATGCACGTCAGGATCTGCCCCGCTAGCTTGCCGCCGCCTGTGGCATCAAAGGCCAGCGTTGCGCCCGTGGCAACTAATGTTGCCGTCAAGTCATCCAAAAATGATGGCTGCGAGCTATCCACAATATACGCAGCACCAAGTGCTTTGAGCATCGCCGCTTGCGCAGGCGAACGCACAATGTTGACGAGATCAATACCGTCTTTGATACAAATTTTGTTCAGCATTTGTCCCAAGTTCGATGCTGCTGCCGTGTGCACGATGGCCTTGTGACCCTCGTGGCGCATGGTCTCCACAAAGGCCAGGGCTGTGAGTGGATTGACGTAGCAAGATGCGCCATCTGCGGCTGTAGCATCTGCTGGTAACACGAGGCAAGAATCAGCTTTAACTGAGCGGTACTGCGAATACATGGCGCCCGCCAGAATCGACACCGTTTTGCCAAGCAAGGCTTGCGCGGCAGCAGATGCACCTGCCGCTACGACCACGCCTGCGCCTTCGTTACCCACGGGCATAAATTGGTTTAAGCGTGCGGCCATGCTCTTCATATAAGCATCAGGAATCTTCATCGTCGTCACGCGAGCTGCGCCCTCGCCTTGCACGCTCGCTGTGCTCACATCGGCTGCACCAAACAAGAGGCCAATGTCGGAAGGGTTAAGCGGCGTGGCCTGCACGCGAACGACCACTTCGTCTGCTGCTGGCGCGGGCGTATCGACGCTGACGAGGGATAGCTCTAATTCGCCGCTGGGCTTGACAAGCGAGCGAAGTTGTAGGCCTGTGAAAGATGTGCTCATAATCAATTCCTCAAATTATTTTTTGGAGATTCATTATGCCCAGCAACTTCACAACCAACCTCTTTTCACTCCACGGACGCGTCGCGCTTGTTACGGGCGGCTACCGAGGCATTGGCCGCATGATTGCCACTGGCTTTTTGCAGCAAGGCGCAACGGTCTATATCTGCGGGCGTAAAGCGCTGGAGTGCGACACCGCCGCCAAAGAAATGTCTGCGTTTGGAAAATGCATCTCGATTCCCGCCGATCTGTCCAGCATGAAAGGCGTCGAAGCTTTAGTCAAAGCCTTCAAAGCGCACGAGTCCAAGTTAGATATCTTGGTCAACAACGCAGGCGCGGCATGGGCCGAGCCCTTTGCCGATTTCCCAGAAAAAGGCTGGGACAAGGTCGTCGATCTCAACTTAAAAACGCCCTTCTTCTTAACGCTAGCGCTCCATCCAGAATTGCAAAAAAGTGCTCGGCAAGCCGCATCCAGTATGGGCTCGCACTGTGCCAAAGTGATCAATATCGCCAGCATTGACGGCATCTCCGTCAATCCGATGGAGACGTATTCCTATGCCGCCAGCAAGGCGGGACTCATCCACTTAACCAAACGCATGGCGCTCAGACTTGCGCCAGAAGGCATTGCCGTATCCGCCATTGCCCCAGGCGCGTTTGCCTCCGACATGAACACTGTTGCCAGAGACCAGGCCGAGGAAACCGCCAAGCGCATTCCGTCCCGCCGCATCGGGACAGCCGAAGACATGGCAGGCGCGGCGATTTATCTGGCCTCGCGGGCGGGGGACTATGTGGTGGGCTCAACGCTCATCGTGGATGGCGGGGTGACATATGCTCGTGGCTAAGAACAATAAGAAAACAACATGACACAAGATTTATTAGAGAGCGTCGAGGGCGGCATTGCTACCCTCACTATGAATCGCCCAGAGGCACGCAATGCACTCACGCGCCCGATGCTGGCTGCTATGTCGAAGGCCTTGCAGCGCTTGGCTTTAGACCCCGCTGTACGCCTTGTGGTGTTGACGGGAACAGGCGCTGCGTTTTGCTCGGGTGGGGACGTGAAAGGCTTTGCCAAAAATGCCGCTAATGGTGCGCCCATCGATGCCACATTTGACCAGAAAGTATCAGAGCTCCGCGCCCGTATGGATGTCTCCCACATATTGCACGAAATGCCAAAACCCACGCTGGCTGTGATCCCCGGGCCTGCGGCGGGTGCAGGATTGTCGCTGGCATTGGCTTGTGATTTGCGCATAGCAGCGGATGATGCGAAGCTAACAACCGCCTTTGCGATGGTCGGCTTGTCGGGCGATTTTGGCGGCAGTTATTTTTTGAATCATTTAGTGGGGGCTGCGAAGGCACGTGAGATGTACTTCACAGGGCAAGTGATTCGCGGCGAGGAAGCGCTGCGCATTGGACTCGTCAATCGCTGCGTGCCAGCGGCTGATTTACCCGCAGCTGCCAAAGCATGGGCGCAAGAATTAGCGGCGCTACCCACGGTTGCCGTGGGCTACATGAAACGCAATTTGAATGTGGGGATGCGCAGTTCGCTCGCGGACACTTTAGACACCGAGGCCATGCACATGATTCGCACCTTTGATACCGATGACCACAAAGGCGCGGCAGTGGCGTTTGTGGAGAAGCGCAAACCGACTTTTCAAGGACGTTAAATGACTGACCAGACTACCAACACCACCGACTACACCCCGCCCACCGTTTGGACATGGGACAAAGAAAGCGGCGGGCGTTTTGCCAATATCAATCGTCCGATTAGCGGCGCAACGCATGACAAGGATTTGCCCGTGGGCAAGCATCCGATGCAGCTGTATTCGCTAGCCACGCCCAATGGCGTGAAAGTGACTGTGATGCTGGAGGAGCTATTGGCACTGGGTCATGCAGGCGCAGAGTACGACGCTTGGCTGATTCGCATTAACGAGGGCGATCAATTCAGTAGTGGCTTTGTCGCCGTCAATCCCAATTCCAAAATTCCTGCGCTGCTAGATCGCAGCAATCCAGATAAGCCCATTCGCGTATTTGAGTCGGGCGCGATCTTGCTGCACTTGGCGAATAAGTTTGGCGCGTTTTTGCCAACGGATGCTTCTGAAAAAGCTGAGTGCTTGTCGTGGTTGTTTTGGCAAATGGGAAGTGCGCCGTATTTGGGCGGCGGCTTTGGTCATTTTTACGCCTATGCGCCGACCAAGCAGGAGTACCCGATTAACCGCTTTGCCATGGAAGTCAAACGCCAAATGGATGTGCTGGATCGGCGCTTGGCTGAAAGCGCATATCTTGCAGGCAGCGAATACACCATTGCCGACATGGCGGTGTGGGCTTGGTACGGCTCGCTAGCTAAAGGGCTGCTTTACGGCGCAGGTGAGTTTTTGCAAGTGCAAACTTACACCAACGTGATGCGCTGGACGGACGAGATTGCCAATCGTCCTGCCGTGCAACGTGGTCGCATGGTGAATCGCGTGATGGGTAAGCCTGAGAGTCAATTACACGAGCGGCATGATGCCAGCGACTTCGACGCGGTGCTCGCCCTAGCAGCCAAAGCTGCGCAGGAATCCGCTTCATGATTTTTTACGATTGCGCGACGGCTCCCAGTCCACGCCGAGCCCGCATTTTGCTTGCCGAAAAAGGCGTGACTTTTGAGACTGTCCAGATTGATCTGCGCACAGGTGAACAAATGGGCGAGGCATATCGAGCCATCAATCCGCAGTGCACGGTACCAGCGCTCGCCACGCCCGAAGGCATGGTGCTGACCGACAACGCGGCCATCACCGCGTATTTAGAAGCTGCGTATCCAGAGACACCGATGCTAGGCCGCACAGCGATGGATAAAGCCGAAATCGCAAGCTGGAATTGGCGCATAGAGTTTGAAGGTTTGATGGCGATTGCCGAAGCCTTGCGCAACAGTGCGCCCGCTATGGTGAACCGAGCCCTACCTGGCCCTGTGGACTACGCGCAAATCCCAGAGCTGGCTGCGCGGGGCTTGCAGCGTGTGCAGCACTTTATGAACATGCTGGATACGCACTTGGCGGGGCGTGAATTTATCGCCGCCAACCAACTCAGCATTGCCGACATCACCGCCGTGGTTGCCGTTGATTTTGCGAGAGTCGTGAGGATCAAACCCAGCGATCAGCACACGAATCTTTTGCGCTGGCGTGCCGCTTTAGCGCTGCGGCCTGCTTTTAATTTGTAATTGACACTAATAACGTTTCGCGTTATTATTAAGACATGATTCAGAGTTTCAACTGCAACGACACTCGCGCTCTTTTTGATGGGCGACGTGTGGCGCGATTTAAAAATTTTGAATCGGTTGCGATGCGTAAATTGCAACAGTTACATGCAGCCATTGAACTCAATTTTTTGCGTGTGCCGCCTGGGAATAAGTTAGAAGCACTCAAAGGCAATCGCGCGGGGCAGCACAGTATTCGGATTAACGATCAATGGCGGCTTTGTTTTGTGTGGTCAAACGGCCACGCCAACCGCGTTGAAATTGTGGACTATCACTGAAGGAGAACCCTATGACTCGCCAAGTACCGCTCACTCACCCTGGCATCATTTTGCTAGAAGACTTTCTGAAACCGATGGGCATCAGCCAGTACGCACTCGCCAAAGCGATTGATGTTCCGCCGCGCCGCATCAATGAAATTGTGAAAGGTCTGCGCTCCATTACGGTTGACACCGCTCTGCGCTTGGGCGCGTTCTTTGGTGTCCATGCGCAAAGCTGGGTCAATATGCAAACGCATTACGACACAGAGACCGCAAGGCACGCCATGGTGGATGTGCTCTCGCGCATTCATGCTTACGAACCTGAGATGGCGTGAAGTCACTATGCCCGTTAAAGAAGCCACTGCTCGCATCAAAATCAACAAGCTATTAGAGGCGGCTGGCTGGCGTTTCTTCGATGATGCAGCGGGCGCGGCCAACATCCAACTAGAGCCACAGGTCAAACTAAAAACTGGGGACCTTGACGCGCTCGGACAAGATTTTGAACGCTCGTCTCGTGGGTTTATTGATTTTTTATTGCTGAACGAAAAAGGTTTTCCTTTCATCGTTTTAGAAGCCAAGGCAGAAGATAAAAATCCACTGGTGGGCAAAGAGCAAGCGCGCAAATACGCCAAATCGGCAGGTGTCAATTGCCGCTTCATCATTTTGTCCAACGGCAACCTTCATTATTTTTGGGACTTGGAGCGCGGCGATCCGTACATCATTACAGCCTTCCCAAGCCCTGTATCAGTAGCGGGCTTTCAAAAAACCAAACCCGATACCAGCCGCCTTGTCTCTGAGGTGGTGGACAGCGACTACGTTGCCCTCACGCAAATGCCGCACTATGCGGCGCAAGCGGCTTGGAAAAATGTGGATGAACGCCCGAAATTTGAAGTTGAGAACAAGCTGCGCTTTTTGCGCCCGTATCAGTTGAAAGCCGTCGCTGCTCTGCAAGCTGCAGTGCAAAGCGGTAAAGACCGCTTCTTGTTTGAAATGGCAACGGGTACAGGTAAAACGCTGACAGCGGCAGCCATCATCAAACTCTTTTTACGCACGGGTAATGCACAGCGCGTACTGTTTTTGGTGGACAGATTAGAGCTAGAAGACCAAGCGCAAAAAGCATTTGTTAGCACGCTCAAAAACAGTTTCAAAAGTGTGATCTACAAAGAGAACCGTGACGACTGGCGGCACGCTGAAATTGTGGTCACCACCGTTCAGTCTTTGCTGTTCAACAACAAATACCAAAAACTGTTTTCACCTACCGATTTTGATTTGGTTATCTCCGACGAAGCGCACCGCTCCATTGGCGGCAACGCTCGCGCGGTGTTCAATTACTTTGTGGGGTTCAAGCTGGGGCTCACCGCCACACCTCGCGATTACCTTAAAAACCTGAAAAATTTGAATGAGGCACCTGCGCCAAGCCACAGCCAGCATGACCTAGAGCGACGTTTACTACTCGACACCTACCGCACGTTTGGTTGCGAAGATGGAACGCCCACCTTCCGCTACTCATTGCTGGATGGTGTGAAGGATGGGTATCTCATTAACCCCACTGTCGTCGATGCACGTAGTTCCATCACCACGCAATTGCTGTCTGAACAAGGGCTGACGGTTGAAATCAAAGGCGACGAGGGCAACACCCAAACGGATACCTTCAAACAACGCGAGTTTGAGAAACGCTTCTTCTCTGAAACTACCAACCAGTTGCTGTGCAAAACTTTTTTAGAAAACGCCTTGCGTGACCCTGTCAGTGGTGAGATTGGCAAATCCATCGTCTTTGCCGTCAGCCAAAACCATGCCGCCAAGCTCACGCAAATTTTGAACGAAATGGCGGCTCGGATGTTTCCCGCCAAGTACCAATCGGACTTTGCGGTTCAGGTCACGTCACTCATTCCAGATGCACAGCAGTTCACCATTAACTTCACCAATAACAACTTGCTGGGTTCGGCTAATTTCAATGCGCTCTACAAAACCAGCAAAGCCCGTGTGTGCGTGACGGTGGGGATGATGACCACGGGCTACGACTGCCCCGATTTGCTCAACCTTGGGCTCTTCCGTCCCATTTTTTCACCGACTGACTTCATTCAAATCAAAGGGCGCGGCACGCGCAAACACAACTTTTTAGAACAGCTCTTTGATGACGATTTAAAGGCAGCTATTGCGGCGCCGCAAAAAACCTTTTACAAACTGTTTGATTTTTTTGCCAACTGCGAATACTTTGAAGAAGAGTTCAAATACGACGAAGTGCTCAAACTGCCAAAGCCCAAAACTCAAGGTTCTGGACAAGGCACAGGCGGGGGAGAAGGTCCAGAGCCACCAACGCACCAAACCTACGAAAACCAGACCCCTGACTACCTCCATGAAATCAATGAGGAGGTCATTGGTTATCAAGGCATGAAGATTGACCGCATGTTCTATGACAAGTTTGAGGACACCGCGCGGGCAGACAAAACGCTGCAAGCCGCGGTATCGGCTCAGCAGTGGGAGCTGGCTGAGGACTACATCAAACGAGAAATTGCCGATAAGCCAAACGAGTTCTTCAACCTAGACAAACTGCGCCGCGCCGCAGGTGTGGACAGACGCCTGTCGTGGCGCGAGGTGCTAGAGAAAGCCTTTGGGCTGATCGACCACCACAAAAGCACCGACGAGTTACTGGAAGAGGAGTTCTCCAAGTTTGTGAGTGACGTGCAACCCAGCGAGTGGAGTAGCATCCCTGCACTCAAAAACTACTTCAAAGCCTACGCCACCAGCGACCATGTGCGACACATCGTCAAGCATCAAAGCTACGCCGACTTTGCGACCTATCAGCCGTTTTCTAGCAAAGACTTTCGGGCAGTGCCCGAGACGTATCGCCAGCTCATCCCGAGCTACATCAAAGACTACGTGTCTCTCAATCAATTTTTGTAATCTCTACTGCTAAATTTTCCACATGTTAGACACCGACACCAAACGCCGCATTGATACGGCACGCGACATCTTGGTTGGCAAAGTGCCCGACCCCAAAAGCCAAGTCGAGCAAATCACCATCGCGCTGATCTACAAGTTCATGGACGACATGGATGCTGAGTCCGAAGAGCTGGGCGGCAAGCGCACGTTCTTTGCAGGTGAGTACGTGAAATACGGCTGGGCAAAGCTGATGGCCGTAGGCATTGAAGGGCACGAAATGCTAGGGCTGTACGCCGAGGGCATTGCGCGGATGCCAGAGAACATGGGCATTCCGCAACTCTTTCGCGATATTTTTAAGAACGCTTACCTGCCCTACCGCGATCCCGAGACACTCAAAAGCTTTTTAAAAATCATCAATGAATTTAGCTACGACCACAGCGAGCGATTGGGCGATGCGTTTGAGTATTTGCTCTCGGTGCTAGGCAGTCAAGGCGATGCGGGGCAGTTCCGCACGCCGCGCCACATCATCGACTTTATGGTGGAGGTGATGCAGCCAAGGCTTGGCGAAGTGGTGCTAGACCCTGCCTGCGGCACGGCAGGCTTTTTAATTTCTGCCTACAAACATATTTTGCAAAAGAGCGTGGACGACAAGGGCGTGTCCACACTCACGCCGAATGCGAGGAAAAAACTAGCCACCAACTTCAAAGGCTACGACATCTCGCCCGACATGGTGCGCCTGTCCCGCGCCAACCTCTATCTGCATGGATTTTTAGAGCCGCAGATTTACGAGTACGACACGCTGACGAGTGACGAGCGCTGGAACGAGAGCGCCGACGTGGTGCTAGCCAACCCGCCCTTCATGTCGCCCAAGGGCGGCATCAAACCACACAAACGCTTTTCCATTCAAGCCAAACGCAGCGAAGTGCTGTTTGTGGACTACATCGCCGAACACCTGAGCCCACAAGGCCGCGCAGCCATCATCGTGCCCGAAGGCATCATCTTCCAAAGCCAAGGCGCGTACAAAGACCTGCGCAAAATGCTGGTCGAAAACTCGCTAGTCGCAGTCATCTCTTTGCCAGCAGGCGTATTCCAGCCTTACTCGGGCGTGAAGACCTCGATCTTGATTTTGGATAAGACGCTTGCCAAACAAGCCGAGGGAATCGCTTTCTTCAAAATTGAAAACGACGGCTTCGGCCTAGGGGCACAGCGCCGCGCGATTGCTAAAAACGATTTGCCAAACGTCGAAAAGGCGCTAGGCCAATACCTGCAAGGCTTGCGGGCTAATAATGGCCTGCAAGCCTTATCTGATATGGCTTCCGAGCATGGCATGGTGGTCAACAAAGACAAGATTGCTTTGAGCGGCGATTACAACTTGAGTGGGGAACGGTATCGGGAAAGCACTGCTAGCACGTCATCTTTTCCGCTAGTGCCACTGACTGAGATTTGTTTATTGCAACGAGGCCTGTCCTACACAACCCCAGAACTAGGCGAAGTAAACAATGGTGTACCTTTCTACAACCTTAAATCTATCAAGCGCCAGGGCACCCCACAGCAAAGCGACTTCAAATATTTTGTTGGAGAAATCAAAGACAAACATTTTGTCGCTACTGACGATATTTTGATTGCGCTTACAGATCTAACGCCAACCTCCGAGTTGATTGGTTCACCAAAACTCATTACAGATTCGATCAAAGCCGCGTATTCAGCCGATTTAGGTAAGCTTGTTTTCAAAACCGAAAGCGTGCAGCCAAGGTTTGTCTATCACCTCTTGCGCTCGAAGCATTACCGCGATTACATCGTGACCTATTCAAGTGGGGCAAATGTCAAACATCTTCAATCAGATGGCTTCTATGCTTTGCAAATCCCCCTCCCCCCACTAGACATCCAAAAACAAATCGTGGCGGAGATTGAGGGTTATCAAAAAGTCATCGACGGCGCAAGAGCTGTGGTGGACAACTACCGTCCACGGATTGATGTGCAGGCGGATTGGCCTATGGTGGCGTTGGGGGAGGTTTGCTCTACATCTTCAGGAGGAACACCCTTGAGAGGTCAAGCTGCTTATTATGAAAATGGAAAAATTCCATGGCTTCGCAGCGGTGAAGTCGCACAAGGTGAAGTCTTTCACTCTGAGCTGTTTATTACGGAAGCAGGGCTAAAGAATTCGTCCGCAAAACTATTTCCAAAAAATACGGTACTCATTGCCATGTATGGAGCCACAGCAGGCGAAATAGGTATTCTTCGTTTCGAGTCTGCAACCAATCAAGCTGTATGTGGCTTAACGCCAAACGAAATGCTTTCTCCCGATTTTCTTCATCACTTTTTAAAGACCATTAAGTTTGAGCTAGTCCGTTTAGCTGGTGGTGGCGCTCAGCCCAACATTTCTCAAAAAATAATTCGTGAGTTCAAAATCCCTCTCCCACCCCTCCCCATCCAACAATCCATAGTCGCCGAGATTGAAGCGGAGCAGGGGCTGGTTGCCGCTAACCGCGAGTTGATTGTGCGGTTTGAGAAAAAGATTGCAGCGGTGTTGGCTCGGGTTTGGGGGGAGTGATCGAACGTTTTCCTGACGTCAGGAAAACGTTACGCTAACGTTTATTTTTGAAAGATTCGGAATATGAAAACAGAAATTATTGAATCACTAACCAACTCTTTTGAAGAGCAAACGCAACGCACCGACTCTGGCGTGGAGTATTGGCTTGGGCGTAGCTTGCAAACTTTGCTTGGTTACGGTAAATGGGAAAATTTTCAAAACGTATTGGCGAAAGCTCAAACGGCTTGCGAAGGCGCTGGGCACAAGGTGTCTGATCATTTTGTTGACGTCAATAAAACGATCCCCATGCCTAATGGTGCGGCGAAAGAAGTTGCCGACCTCATGCTCACGCGCTTTGCTTGCTACCTCGTCGCACAAAACGGCGACCCTAAGAAGCGCGAAATTGCTTTCGCGCAAACTTACTTTGCCGTTCAAACGCGTAAGTCGGAGCTGATTGAGCAGCGCTTGCTGGAAGCCGAGCGCGTGGCGGCGCGTAAGAAATTAACTGTTTCTGAGAAAGCTCTTTCGCAAACCATTTTTGAGCAAACGGGCGATACGCAAAGCTTTGCACTGATTCGCAGCAAGGGAGACTCTGCTCTTTTTGGCAAGTCCACACAGGCCATGAAGGCGCATTGGCAAGTGCCCGAGAGTCGCCCGCTAGCAGACTTTGCGCCGACGATTATTTTGAAGGCGAAGGATTTTGCGACCGAGATCACCAACTTCAATGCACGGCAGCACGCGATGCGGGACGAGCGAACCATTTCTAACGAGCACATCACGAACAATGAAGCGGTGCGCAACACGCTACTAGAGCGCGGCATTCGGCCTGAAAGCCTTGCGCCTGTGGAGGATGTAAAGAAGGTGGAACGCCGTTTGAGTTCTAGCGATAAACAGGCGCAGAAGAAGCCAGCAGCTCTTCCAAAATCTAGCTAATCCATCGGATACATGACCTTCCTCGACAAACTACGTGGCGACAAGATGCCCATCCCGCCCCGAGCGCGGGGGCGTGCGATTGCGCTGGCGTGGCTGGGTTGTTTGATTGCGGTGGGGCTCTTGGCTTGGCTGCACTCACACGGACAGCGGGCGATTTTGATTGCGCCGTTTGGCGCGTCATGCCTCTTGGTGTTTGGCTTTCCTGATGGATTTTTTTCGCAGCCGCGTAATGTTGTGGGTGGGCATTTGCTGAGCTCGCTGATTGGCTTGCTTTGCTTGCGCTTGCTGGGGCCCGCATGGTGGGCGATGGCGCTTGCGGTCGCGACGGCGGTGGCCGTGATGCTGTGGCTGCGAGTGGTGCATCCGCCTGCGGGGGCGAATCCGATCATCATTTTTATGACGCAGCCTAGCTGGGATTTTTTGCTCTATCCCACGCTGACTGGGGCTTTGCTGATTGTGGTGGTAGCGTTGATCTTCCACAACGCCACGCGTGGCGAGTTGCGATACCCAAAATACTGGTAGCGAAGTATTGGTAACTAATGGCAACTACTGAACATTACGATGTGATCGTCATTGGCGGCGGCGCATCGGGACTCTTGTGCGCTATCACAGCGGGGCAGCGCGGAAGGCGCGTGTTGGTGCTGGAGAGTAGCAACAAGGTAGGTAAGAAAATTTTGATGTCAGGCGGTGGGCGCTGCAACTTCACCAATTTGGATGTGCTGCCCAAAAACTTTATTTCGAACAACCCGCGCTTTTGCATTTCGGCACTCAAGCGCTACACGCAGTGGGACTTTATTGCGCTGGTGGAGAAATACAAAATCCCCTACGCCGAGCGTGATCTTGGCAAGCTATTTTGTTTGGATTCGGCAAAAGACATTTTGAATATGTTGCTGGCCGAATGCGATGCCGCTGGCGTGACGATTCGAACGGATTGCAAGATTTCAACCATAGACTCTCTCGCAGGCCAAGCGCAGCAAGGCTTGCAGGCACGATATGCCATCAAGACCAATCTGGATAAGGCTTCTGAAGCATCGACTGGTTTTACTTGTGAATCTTTGGTGGTGGCGTGCGGCGGCTTGTCGATTCCAACGATGGGCGCGTCTGGCTTTGGTTACGACATCGCGCGGCAGTTTGGGCACACGGTGTTGCCGACTCGTGCTGGCCTCGTACCATTTACGTTTAGCGACAAGTTCAAGGATGTGTCGGAGCGTTTGTCTGGCTTGGCCGTGGATGCGGATTTATCGTGCGAGGGTGCGTCTTTCAATGAGGCCGTGCTCTTCACGCATCGAGGACTCTCAGGGCCTGCGGCTTTGCAACTATCGAACTACTGGATCGTTGGTGAAGCGATTGTTTTGAATTTATTTCCAACCGAGAGCGAGGCTGAATTACTGGACTGGCTGCTCTCGCTTAAGCGCACGCACCCCAAGTCGCTGCTACGCACCTTGCTCGCCGAGCATCCCACTGTGCGACTGGCAAAAAGTTTGGTGTTGGAATTGCAGGTTGAGCTGTGGGAGAAGCACGCGGACACAGCCCTCGCGCAGATACCAGACACTGCGCTAGCCCTTATCGGGCGTGGCCTGCAGGCATGGCAGCAAAAGCCATCGGGTACGGAAGGCTACCGCACAGCGGAGGTGACTTTGGGCGGCGTCGATACTACTGAGCTGTCGTCTAAGACGATGGAGTCGAACCTCCAAGCAGGGCTTTATTTTGTGGGCGAAGTGGTCGATGTCTCGGGGCACTTGGGCGGCTACAACTTTCAGTGGGCGTGGGCGAGTGGACACGCAGCAGGTGAAGTTGTGTAAAGGCTTGATATTTGAGTCGCCAACTGGTCAGCTTACGTACTATCCCTATCAAGCTAAACAAGTTCACGGGTTAGCATCGGCTCAATCGTTTTTGGAGAGCCATTCTTGTCATTATTGTCTGTCGCCCCCATTCTTGACATCCAAGGTCTTTGCAAGGAATTTCATGGCTTTGCCGCCGTGAGCGATGTCACACTGCAAATCAAGCGCGGGGACATCCATGCGCTGATTGGCCCTAACGGCGCGGGCAAGACGACGTTGTTCAATTTGCTCACAGGCTTTTTAAAACCCACACGCGGCAGCATCATTTACCAAAGCACGGACATCGCCAAGATTAAAAACGCGGCGGACATTGCGCTGCGCGGTATGGTGCGGTCGTTTCAAATTTCGGCGGTCTTTCCGCACATGACAGTGCTAGAGAACGTGCGTGTGGCCTTGCAGCAAAAAGAAAAAGTGTCTTTCAAATTTTGGCAATCGGACCGCTCGCTGCACCATCTGCATGATCGCGCTCGCGAGCTTTTGGCCGAGGTGGATCTCACAGATTTTGAAAGCGAGCTCGCGGTCAATCTTCCTTACGGGCGCAAACGTGCGTTAGAGCTTGCTACCACGCTGGCGCTTGAGCCTGAGCTGATGCTGCTCGATGAACCCACACAGGGCATGGGACACGAAGACGTGGATCGCGTGACTCAACTCATTAAAAAAGTATCGAGCGGTCGCACTGTGCTGATGGTGGAACACAACATGAATGTCGTGTCATCCATTGCAGACCGCATTACTGTTTTGCAACGCGGCAATGTAATTGCTGACGGCACCTACGCCGAAGTTTCGACCAATCCACTGGTGATGGAAGCCTACATGGGCACGACGGATGCTGTGCTTGCAGGAGCGCACGCATGAGTACCGTAGCGTCGTCAACTCCAGAGATCATCCGCATCGAAGGCCTAGAGGCTTGGTACGGCGAGTCACACATCTTGCATGGCGTGGATATCAGCGTGCGGCAAGGCGAGGTTGTGACCTTACTCGGTCGCAATGGCGCTGGTCGTACAACGCTTTTGCGATCCATCATGGGCCTGGTGGGCGCACGCAAGGGCTCAATTCAAATTCACGGCAAAGAATCCATCAAACTTGCGACGCACCAAGTGGCAAGGCTTGGCGTGGGTTATTGCCCCGAAGAGCGCGGTATTTTTTCGTCGCTCTCCACGTTTGAGAATTTGATGCTGCCGCCACAACTCAAAGGGATGCCAAAGGGCATGTCAGTGGACGAAATTTACGGTATGTTTAGCAATCTGCAAGAACGCGCCAATAGCCCTGGCACACGCCTCTCAGGTGGCGAGCAACAGATGCTGGCGGTGGCGCGAATCTTGCGCACGGGCGCAAACATTTTGCTGCTTGACGAGATCTCTGAAGGTCTTGCGCCCGTGATTGTGCAAAAGCTGGCGACCATGATTTTGGACTTGAAAAAACGCGGTATGACCATTGTTCTGGTCGAGCAAAACTTCCGTTTTGCGGCACCACTGGCGGATCGCTTCTATGTGATGGAACACGGACAAATTGTGCAAAACTTTACGCAGTCCGAGTTGCCCGAAAAGATGGAAATGCTGCATACTTTTTTAGGTGTGTGACGATAGATTCTTTGAATGCTTTTTAACTTTACTAACTAGGGGATTTTTATGAAATTTTTTACCAAAACATCCGCTGCGCTTGGCGTAGCTTGTCTTTTAGCAGCGCAGCTTTCCAGCACATCGGCTATGGCCGCTGACGTGGTGATTGGCGATATTGACGATATGTCAGGGCTTTATGCCGACGTGATTGGCCAAGGCGGCGTGGAAGCAGCCAAGATGGCGATTGCTGACTTTGGCGGCAAGGTGCTCGGGCGCAACATTGTGTTGCTCACCGCAGACCACCAAAATAAGCCCGATCTGGGTTCATCCAAATACCGCGAATGGGCAGACCAAAATGGACTCAATATGCTGCTTGGCGGCTCTAACACTGGCGTGAGCATCGCTATGTCCAAAGTAGCGGTGGCGAAGAAAGTACCTTTCATCGCCATTGGCGCTGCGGGTGCATCGCTCACCAATGCAGACTGCACGCCCTACACCGTTCACTACGCCTACGACACCACGGCACTTGCCAACGGAACGGCCAGCGTGATGACGCAGCAAGGTGGCAAGAGCTGGTACTTCCTCACGGCTGACTACGCCTTTGGCACGCAGCTGCAAGACGCCGCCACCAAGGTGGTAGTGGCAAACGGCGGCAAATCTGTTGGCTCTGTGCGCGTGCCACTATCGGCCTCGGATTTCTCTTCCTTCTTATTGCAAGCACAGGGCTCTAAAGCGCAGGTGCTGGGGCTTTCCAATGCGGGCAATGACTTCACCAACTCGCTTAAAGCCGCCAAAGAATTTGGCATCGACAAAACCATGAAGCCTGCGGCTCTCTTGGCCTTCATCAGCGACATTCACAGCCTTGGCCTGCAAACCGCGCAAGGGCTTTATTTGACAACAGGCTGGTATTGGGACACCAATGCTGAAACACGCGCCTTTGGTAAACGCTTCTTTGAAAAAATGAAGAAGGAGCCGACGATGAATCAGGCGGCGTATTACTCGGCAACGCTGACTTATCTCAATGCCGTTAAAGCGGCTGGAACAACGGACTCTGACAAAGTGATGGCGGCGATGAAAAAAGTCAAAATCAACGACATGTTTGCCAAAGGCGGCTACATCCGTGCTGATGGCGTGATGGTGCACGATATGTACGTGATGCAAGTTAAAACACCCGCAGAATCCAAGTATCCATGGGACTACTACAAGCAAGTGAAAAAGATGTCGGGGGAAGAGGCGTTTGGCCCACTCTCTACGACTTGCCCAGCCTTGAAGAAATAAACCCATACCACTCGCCACGATCATGACTGATTTTTTTGGTATTCCCATTCCCCTTTTGCTTGGGCAACTTTTGCTCGGGCTGGTGAATGGCTCTTTCTATGCCTTACTCAGTCTAGGCTTGGCGGTGATTTTTGGCTTGCTCGGCGTGGTCAACTTTGCGCACGGTGCGTTCTACATGCTCGGAGCCTTTGCTGCGTGGGTTGGCCTTGATCTGCTGGGCATCAACTATTGGCTGGCGCTTCTGCTCTCGCCCTTGGTAGTGGGGACTTTGGGTATTGTTTTAGAGCGCCTATTCCTGCGTCATTTGTACAAAGTCGATCCGCTGTATGGACTCTTGCTGACTTTTGGCCTTGCCTTGATTGCTGAGGGCGTACTGCGCGAGCTCTACGGCTCTTCAGGCCAAAGCTATCCTGTACCCGAACTGTTGCAAGACTCAGTCAATCTAGGCTTCATGATTTTGCCGATCTATCGCGCGTGGGTTATCGTGGCCTCGCTCGTGGTGTGCTTCTCGACTTGGTTTGTGATTGAAAAAACATCGTTGGGATCGACGCTACGCGCCGCAACCGAAAATCCAAAATTGGTTCAAGCCTTTGGCATTAATGTCCCTGTGATCGTGATGCTCACTTACGGCGCAGGCGTTGCCTTGGCGGCGTTTGCAGGTGTTTTGTCTGCTCCCATTATTCAAGTCTCGCCGCTGATGGGCTCGTCCTTAGTCACGGTCGTTTTTGCAGTCGTCGTCATCGGCGGCATGGGCTCCATCATGGGCGCCATTGTGAGCGGCTTGGTGCTGGGCGTGATTGAGGGCTTGACCAAAGTGATCTATCCAGAAGCATCCAACATTGTGGTCTTTGTCATCATGGCGATTGTCCTTTTTTGGCGGCCTGCAGGCTTTTTTGGGAAAGACTAACGCCATGACGACTTCGTTCTCTTCTCAAAAATCTGCTGCCATTTTTTATGGCGCACTTGTGCTGCTAGCCCTTGCTGCGCCTTGGCTTGGCATTTATCCCGTTTACTTGATGACGCTGTATTGCTACGCCATTTTTGCTTGCGCATTCAATTTACTCTTGGGCTATGGCGGTATGTTGTCTTTTGGTCATGCCGCTTACTTTGGGGTCGCGTCTTATGTGACAGGTTGGCTCATGACGGAGCACAACTGGTCCACACTGACAGCCTTGGGCGCTGGCACGCTAGCAGCTTGCGCGCTGGGTCTCGTGATCGGATTGATTGCCATCAAACGCTCTGGGATTTACTTCGCCATGATTACGCTTGCACTTGCACAAGTGGTCTATTTCTTCTGTTTGCAAGCACCTTTTACAGGCGGTGAAAACGGCATCCAAGGCATCCCACGCGGTGACTTGCTGGGCATCGTCTCACTTAAAGATGATATCGTTATGTATTACTTCGTGCTCGCGGTTTTGATTGCGATATTTTTACTGATCCGCCGCGTCGTCAGTTCACCTTTTGGTCAGGTGCTCGCGGCCATTCGTGACAACGAGCCACGCGCCATTTCGCTAGGCTACTTCGCTGACAAGCACAAGATGCTGGTGTTTGTACTCTCGGCCACGATCGCTGGTCTGGCGGGTTCGCTCAAATCTTTGGTGCTTGGGTTTTCTGCACTCTCCGATGTGCTGCAAAGCACGTCAGGCGAAGTGATTTTGATGACCATGCTGGGCGGCTCGGGTACGCTCTTTGGCCCTGTGCTGGGCGCTGGCATTGTCGTATCGCTGCAAGATATTCTGTCTGACCGCGTGGGCTCATGGGTGACCGTCATCATTGGCGTCATCTTTGTCGTGTGCGTACTTGCGTTTCGCAAAGGTATTGTGGGCGAAGCTTTAGCGTATTTGGCAAAACGCAAGTCAACATCATAGAATCAACCTTTTAAGGAGCACATCATGGCAAAAGGTATCCAAGGCGGCAAAGAAGCCAAAAAACCAAAAAAAGACAAATCTCCACCCAAATTGCCAACTGGCACGGCTGAACCCGTTCGCGCCACGATCGTGACCTCGATCATGCCAAAAGGCAAAGAGAAAAATAAATTCAAATAATTGAACTACCGCGCCCAGCTATAATGCTGGGTGTACAAGTTTTGCCTCAATTCTGAGGCGTTGCACGGTACGGATCTGATTCATCTGTATCGCAAGTTGTGTGGCTATGCCACAGAAAGGGAATCACCATGCTAAAAGCTACTATTGCTGAAGTTGTTAAAGCCAATGCACGCGCTGCAAACGATACGGGCAGCTCCGAGGTGCAAGTTGCACTTTTGACCGCTCGCATCAACGAACTCACTCCTCACTTCAAACTCCACGCCAAAGACCATCACGGTCGCCGCGGTTTGATCCGTATGGTGAATGCACGCCGCGGCTTGTTGGACTATTTGAAGTCCACCGACGCTGACCGTTACACCGCATTAATTGCGAAACTCGGTTTGCGTAAATAATCGCTTCCTAAAATTTAAAAGCGCCTGAGTTAGTCCACTAGCTCAGGCGTTTTTTACTTCTACGGAAACGGTTTTATTGTTGTTATTTATTGTTGTTAAGAAAGAAAAATACCATGAGCATTTTTAATAAAGTTACCAAGACCTTCCAATGGGGTCAGCACACCGTCACGATGGAAACAGGCGAAATCGCTCGTCAAGCTGGCGGCGCCGTCATCGTCAATGTGGACGGCACCGTCGTCCTCGCCACCGTTGTGGCTTCCAAAACAGCCAAGGCTGGACAAGATTTCTTCCCACTTACCGTTGATTACCTTGAAAAAACCTACGCCGCAGGCAAGATTCCTGGCAGCTTTTTTAAGCGCGAAGCCAAGCCTTCCGAGTACGAGACCCTCACCTCGCGTTTGATTGACCGTCCGATTCGCCCTCTGTTTCCAGAAGGCTTTTTTAACGAGGTGCAAGTCGTCGTTCACACCTTGTCGTTAAACCCTGATGTTGAAGGCGACATTCCCGCTTTGATCGCCACCAGCGCAGCGCTTGCGATTAGCGGCATCCCGTTTGCTGAGCCTATCGGCGCAGCGCGCGTGGCCTACATCAATGGCGAATATGTGCTGAACCCAAGCAACACGCAGCTCAAAGATTCGCAGATGAATTTGGTCGTTGCAGGTACGGCTGGTGCGGTGCTGATGGTGGAATCTGAAGCACAGCAATTGCCAGAAGAAGTCATGCTAGGCGCGGTCGTGTTTGGTCACGAAGCGGGCAACGTGGCGATCAATGCCATCCATGAACTCGTTCGCGATGCGGGCAAGCCAGCATGGGACTGGAAAGCTCCTGCTAAAGACGATGTTTTGATTGCAAAAGTGGGGGCACTCGTCGAAGAAAAATTGGCTGCCGCTTATCAGTTGCGCAACAAACAGGCTCGCACTCACGCCACGCGTGAAGTCTACGCTTGGGTCAATGCAGGCTTGAAAGCCGAGGGCGTTACTTTTGATGCTGTCGCCGTTGAGAGCATGCTGTTTGACATCGAAGCCAAAATCGTTCGTAGTCAAATTTTGGCAGGCGAGCCACGTATTGATGGCCGCGACACACGCACCGTTCGCGCGATTGAAATTCGCAACTCGGTGTTGCCACGCACACACGGCTCTAGCCTGTTCACACGCGGCGAGACGCAGGCCTTGGTTGTGACGACACTCGGCACAGAGCGTGATGCGCAGCGTATCGACGCGCTGTCTGGCGAATACCAAGACAACTTCATCTTCCACTACAACATGCCTCCGTTCGCCACAGGCGAAACAGGCCGTGTCGGCACGCCTAAGCGCCGCGAAATTGGTCACGGTCGTTTGGCTAAGCGTGCCTTGATTGCCGTGTTGCCAACTAAAGAAGAGTTCCCGTACACGATGCGCGTGGTCTCCGAGATCACCGAATCCAATGGCTCCTCCTCAATGGCTTCGGTCTGCGGCGGTTGCCTCTCCATGATGGACGCTGGCGTGCCTTTGAAAGCACATGTGGCAGGTATCGCCATGGGCTTGATTAAAGACGGCAACAAGTTTGCAGTGCTCACCGACATCTTGGGCGACGAAGACCATTTGGGCGATATGGACTTTAAAGTGGCAGGTACCACCAACGGTATTACCGCACTGCAAATGGACATCAAAATCCAAGGCATTACCAAAGAAATCATGCAAGTGGC
>CANFWH010000021.1 GCA_947450645.1 Comamonadaceae bacterium
AAATCGTCAGCGGCCTTGCTGAAGGCGAAAAAATTGCCAAGGATAAAGCGCTTTTCCTCAGTAATTTGTTGGCGATTACGCTGAATTAATTGCCAGAGCCACATCTACTGAGATTCCATCATGTTTAGATCAATTTTGGCGTTTGTCCTCACGCGCCGCCCCATCGTGTTACTTGGGTTACTGGCTTTTTTAGCTGCAGGCTTGCTGGCTTTTTTCAAACTGAATGTCGAGGCTTACCCCAATCCTGCGCCCGTGATTTTGGAAATTACCGCCCAAGTCCCAGGCTTGTCTGCCGAAGAAATGGAGCGCTATTACACCCGTCCCATGGAGATTGGTCTTGCGACAACGCTTGGTGTTGACAACATACGCTCAACTTCGTTTTATGGACTTTCCTTTGTCCGCGTCACCTTTAAATACGGAGTGGACTACGTTCCTGCGCTAACTCAAACCGCGCTGAACTTACAGCAAAACGTTAATCTTCCTAACAACGTACAGCCGCAGATTCAAGCCTCTAGTTTGGTCGGAGAAATTTTGCGCTATGAAGTCAAAGGTCCGCCGTCCTATAGCCTGACTGACCTTCGCGGTATCCAAGATTGGATTATCCAAAGGCGTTTGCTGTCAGTCTCTGGCGTGGCGCAAGTGGTGACTTGGGGCGGCACGACTAAAGAATACCATGTGGAAGTCAATCCACAAAAGCTCGAGAGTTACGGAATTCCACTACAACAAGTTCTGACTGCTGTTGGCAATGCCAATAGCAATGTGGGCGGGCGCACAGTGAGTGTGGGTGAGCAATCGGTCAACATTCGCGGTCTTGGGCTTGTGCGAGACATTGATGATGTGGGCAACATTGTGCTCGCACAGCAAAATGGCCTACCCGTGATGGTTAAGGACGTCGGTACGGTGAGCCTTGGCTCTGTACCACGACTTGGCGAAGCGGGACGTGATGAGCATAACGACGTGGTGACGGGCATTGTGGTGATGAACCGCACGATGCAAACCAAGGACGTGATTGCGCGCGTAGAAAAAGCCGTCGCCAATCTGAATAGTGATGGCAGCTTACCGCAAGGTGTCAAGCTCGCTCCTTACTACGATCGCTCATCGTTGGTGAATGTTACAACGCACACCGTCATTCACAATTTGATTTTTGGTTGCTTGCTGGTGTTTTTGATCCAATGGCTATTTTTGGGAGATTTGCGTAGCGCCATTATTGTCAGCGTCAACATTCCATTTGCCCTGCTTTTTAGCGTAATGATGCTCGTGCTATCCAACGAGTCAGCTAACCTCCTCTCGCTCGGAGCCGTGGACTTTGGCATCATCGTGGACTCCGCTGTGATCTTGGTCGAGAATGTTTTTCGTAACTTTCAAAAATCACCACGTGAGCGCGTGAATGCGCTGCGCGCAATGGCGCACGGTCCTCTTGGTGTGATTACCGATCCCGCTATGGGCTGGACGCAGCGACTACGCATCATTTTTATGAGCGCATTGCAAGTCGATAGTGCCGTCTTATTCTCTACGGTCATTACCATCGCCGCATTCTCGCCACTCTTCTTGATGACAGGTGTGGAGGGACAGATTTTTGGCCCTATGGCACGCACCTACGGCTATGCACTCGCAGGTGCGTTGTTGGCCACTTTCACCATTACGCCCGTGCTAGCTGCGTATTTGTTGCCACGTCGCATCGAAGAAAAAGAAACCAAAATCGTTGAAAAATTGCGTCATTACTACGAACCCGCGTTGCGCTGGACGCTCAAAAACACGCGTGTCGTGATCGCCTGTGGTGGTGGTTTTATTGTGATTGCCATGTTGCTAGTCACTCAGCTGGGTAGTGAGTTTTTGCCTGCATTAGAGGAAGGTAATCTATGGATTCGCGCGTCCATGCCGCCAACTATTTCCTTAGAAGCAGGCACAGCAAAAGCCAACCGTATGCGGGAAATCATCAAGGCTTATCCTGAAGTCACGACCGTGGTTTCGCAGCACGGCAGGCCTGACGATGGCAGCGATGCCTCAGGCTTTAACAACGTTGAACTCTTTGCACCGCTGCGTCCATTTGAAGAATGGCCAGCAGACATGACGAAAGAAAAATTGGTCAGTGAATTGCAAGCTAAATTCGCTAACGAATTTCCTGGCATTGGATTCAACTTCTCACAGTACATCCAAGACAACGTTGAAGAAGGTTTGTCTGGCGTGAAAGGTGCTAATTCGGTCAAAATTGTGGGGGCAGATTTACCGACACTTGAAAAATTGGCAACGCAAGTGGCAAGTACCATGTCTAAAATTAATGGCGTTGCTGATCTGGGTATTTTTAATATCCTGGGGCAACCCAATCTCAATATCCAAATAGACCGAGCCAAGGCTGCAAGGTATGGCCTGAACACGGGCGACGTCAATGCCGTGATCCAAGCCGCAATGGGCGGTACGGTTGTCACAATGGTCTTGGAGGGCGATCGCCAATACGGCCTCTCGGTGCGTTACGCCGCTGGCAATCGAATCGACATTCAAAACGTTCGTGACTTGCGCATTGGTTACACCACCACGGGCACGGGCGGTGGCGCAACCAGCTATATCCCACTGCGCGACATTGCCACCATTACGCTGGATACGGGTGCGACCTACATTTATCACGACAAAAATGAGCGTTACATACCCATTAAATTTAGTGTGCGTGGTCGCGACCTTGGCAGCACAGTGAGTGAAATTCAAGAGCGCATTGGCAAAGAGATCAAATTGCCCGAGGGTTATCGTATTTTGTACGCAGGTGAGTTCGAAGAGTTGCAGGCAGCCAAATCGCGCATGGCGATCTTGATACCGATGGCTTGCGTACTTATCCTCGTACTGCTCTACGCGCTGTTCAGCAGTTTTGCCTACAGCATGCTCGCAGTTGCAGCCGTTCCATTTACGGTTGCAAGTGGCGTCCTTGCGCTCTATCTCTCGGGACAAGTTCTCAGTATTTCAGCGGTGATTGGTTTCGTCTCATTGCTCGGGGTCTCGGTCATGGATGGCATTTTGATTTTGAGTTATTTCAGAGAGCTTCAGCTATTGGGTCAAACTGCCGAGGAAGCCATTGAAAACGCCTACCTTCATCGGATGCGTCCACTTTTAATGACGGCGCTGTCCGCTTGCATTGGACTCTTACCCGCAGCACTCAGCCACGGCATTGGAAGCCAAGTTCAGCGTCCTTTGGCCACCGTAGTGGTGGGCGGTATGTTGCTGGGTCCTGTATTCATGCTGCTGGTCTTGCCAGCGCTGCGACTCACGATTTTGAAGCGCGTGAAGATAAACAAGCGCCGCATGGGACTGGGCGGCGATGGAGTGCCTACATGAAATTCAACTTTCCGTTCACAAACTTTAGATTCACTCTGATTGCCGTGGCTGCTCTCGGCTGCTTGGGCCTATCGGCCTGCGGCTCTGTCGGTCCTGATTTCAAACGACCTGACGTGCCTGCCGTTGCAGCGCTCACCAGAAATGCCCCGCAAGCCACACCAGATAAGGCTTTCCCGAGTACCGAAATGCATGATAAGTGGTGGCGGGCATACGGCTCGCCCCGTATCGATGCCTTGGTTGATTTGGCTTTGGCACACAACCCAAACCTTGATGCAGGCCTTGCCAACCTTAAAGCCGCACAAGAAAACGTGACGGCGCAGCGTGGATTTTTCTACCCCACGGTGTCCCTTGGTTACAACGGATCAAGGCAAAGCATTGGACGAGCCCTCTCATCGCCATTGACGAGTGGCGCATCGCTCTACAACTTACACACTGCGGGCTTAAACGTAGGTTTTGTGCCCGATGTGTTTGGCGCTAACAGAAGACAAGTGGAGTCTTTGCAAGCCACGGCCGACTCACAAAAATACCAACTTGATGCGCTGCGTATTACGTTAATCAGCAACGTAGTTGCTGCAGCTATTCAAGAGCAGTTTTTGCTGGAGCAAGTGGACATCGTTCAAGAGGCTATCGCTGCCGCAGCTGAGCAGTTGAAGCAAGTCAAGATCTTGCTGGCTGCGGGTTATTCCAGCGGCCTTGATTCGGCACAACAAGAAACAACTTACGCGCAAACGCTGGCGCTCTTGCCGCCGCTCAAAAAACAACTGGAGCAAACACGCAATCTCCTTGCAGTGCTGTGCGGCCAATTACCAGCAACGCCACTGCTGCAAGCCAATACGGATATGGCCTACCAGCCAATTAAACACTTGACGGTGTTGCCTCATGTGTTGCCATCCGAGTTTGTAGCGCGTCGTCCCGACATTGCCGCGGCCGAAGAGCAACTCCACGCCAGCTTCGCTCAAATTGGCGTAGCGACAGGCAACATGCTGCCTCAACTATCATTGTCTGCCAGCTTGGGTTATGCCAATGGGGGATTAGCGGGACTGCTCGCGCCAGGTAACCAAGCATGGGGATTGCTCGCAGGCATCACACAGCCGCTCTTTGCAGGCGGAACGCTCACCGCTCGCAAACGAGCGGCAGAAGCGGCAGCCCAAGGAGCAGCAGCGCAATATCAAAGTACGGTGCTGACGGCCTTTCAAAATGTAGCTGATACGCTTTATGCCGTGGAGGCAGATCAACAATCGTTAGAGGCTACAAAGGCTGTACAAGTTGCTACGCAACGCCAGTGGCAAATGACTAAGAATCAATTCGAGCAAGGCTATACCTCTCGCTTTGTATTGCTTGCCGCCCAGCAAACTTATCTGCAAGCCGAGGTGGCTAGATCAGCGGCAGAGGCGTCGTATTTGGGCGATACCGTGTCGCTGTACCAATCCCTCGGCGGAGGCTGGCAAGCTAGTGTTAAACCATGATGCTAAATAGTTTTCTTCATAATAGTTCACATCAGGTTCCTACAATGGTGGAATGAAAAAATCATTTATTGCATTCATTATTTCTAGCGTCGTTGTCGTGGGCGGCGGCGCTTGGTGGTACTCTAGATCGAACGACTCGGCGATGCCCAATAAGGCTGGTGCATCGCGTGCAGGTGGTGGTTTTGGCGGCATGGGCAATCGCACGCAGCCCGTCTCTGTCGCTGCTGTGCGCAAGCAAGATATCCGCATCGTTATCTCTGCGATTGGTAATGTCACGGCGCTCAATACCGCCGCGATTCACTCGCGCGTCGATGGGCTGCTCACCAAGGTGACGTTTCTTGAGGGACAACAAGTCAAAGCTGGACAAGTGCTCGCGCAGATTGATCCAGCACCATTTCAAGTTGCGCTCGATTCGGCGCAAGCCACGCTTGCAAAGGATGTAGCGCAACTGAAAAATGCGCAGATGGATCTTGTTCGATATAAAGATTTGCTTGCGAAAGACTCGATTCAAAGCCAGCAAGTGGATACGCAAGATGCGCTGGTCAAACAAAACGCTGCAACAGTCAAGGCCGATCAAGCCGCCGTTGACACCGCCAAGATGCAATTAGGTTGGACACAAATTACCGCACCGATTAGCGGCCGCCTTGGTCTGCGTTTGGTAGATACGGGTAACATGATTCACGCGTCCGACGCGAGCGGCCTTGTCAACATCACGCAGACGCAACCGATTGCTGGGGTCTTTGCCGTGCCTGAAGCAAATCTCACGCAACTCATGCGTCAAATCAAAGTCAAAGCGCCATTGCAAGTGGAAGCGTGGGACAGAGAGCTCAAAAATAAACTCGCAACGGGCAAAATTTTGGCAACCGATAACGCGGTTGATCCCACCACCGGCACGATCAAAATAAAAGCCGCGTTTGCCAACGTTGACGATAGTTTGTTCCCTAATCAATTCGTCAATATCAAATTGCAAGTCGATACGATTAAAGACGCGATCACCGTGCCCACAAGCGCCATCCAGCGTGGCTCGCAGGGCATTTATGTGTACGTGGTGGGTAGTGATTCTGCCGTTGCCGTGCGCCGAATCAAAATGGGCATCACCGATGGCGATTGGGTCGAAGTACAAAGCTTTGACGAGACGCAACTTGTGGTGGGAGATCAAGTCGTAATTGATGGCGCAGACCGCTTACGTGAAGGTGCAAAGGTCGAAGTGGTCGTACAACAAAAACAAGGCGGCGGTAAAGGCAATCGTGGCGGCGGCGATAAATCCAAAGCGCCTGCCGATGCGTCTGCAAAAGATACATCAAGCAAAACACCCACAGCGCCTTCTGCTGCTCCATCACAGTCTGCCGACAGGCCACGCTGGATGGACTTCTTGCCGCCAAATACCTCGGCAGCTGATATAGAAAAAATAAAAAAAATGGAACCTGACGAGCGGCGTGATTACATCCGCAAGTTACGTCAGCAATGAACCTCTCGCGCCTCTTTATCCTTCGTCCTATTGCTACGTCACTGCTGATGCTGGCGGTGCTGATTGCAGGCACGCTTGCGTATCGGCTCTTGCCTGTGTCCGCGCTGCCTGAAGTGGACTACCCCACGATTCAAGTCACCACGCTTTACCCTGGTGCGAGTCCAACGGTGATGACCTCTGCGGTGACCGCACCGCTTGAGCGCCAGTTTGGGCAGATGCCAGGACTTGATCAAATGTCATCTTCTAGTTCGGGCGGCGCATCACTCATTACGCTGCGCTTTTCGTTGGCAACTTCGCTTGATGTGGCGGAGCAGCAAGTGCAAGCTGCCATCAATGCAGGTAGTAATTTATTGCCCAGCGACTTGCCTATGCCGCCTGTCTACAGCAAGGTTAATCCTGCGGATGCGCCTGTGCTCACACTCGCCATTACTTCGCCGTCGCTGCCGATTCAAAAGGTCAACGACCTTGTTGAAAATAGGCTTGCACAGCGCATTTCGCAAGTGCCCGGTGTGGGTTTAGTCTCGATTGCTGGTGGTCGCCGCCCTGCTGTGCGCATTCAAGCCAACTCGGGCGCGCTCGCAGCGTATGGCATGTCGCTGGAGGACATTCGCACCGCCATTACCGCCGCTAATGTCAACCAAGCTAAGGGCAGTTTTGATGGCCCTACGAGGGCGTCCACGATTGACGCGAACGATCAACTGCGTAGCGCGGCAGAGTACACCTCGCTCATCATTGGCTATAAAAATGGCAATCCGATTCGTCTGCAAGACGTGGCCGTTATCGTCGATGGAGTAGAGAACACGCGCATCGCCGCATGGGCGAACAACGTGCCTGGTGTGATCCTCAACATCCAGCGCCAGCCTGGTGCGAATGTGATTGAGACAGTGGATCGTATTAAAAAATTGTTGCCCCAATTGCAAGTGGCCTTGCCCGCGTCACTCGACGTGCAGGTGCTCACGGATCGCACGGTCACGATTCGCAGTTCGGTGCGCGACGTGCAGTTTGAACTCTTGCTGGCGATTGCTTTAGTCGTGATGGTGATCTTTTTGTTTCTGCGTAGCGCCTCGGCCACGCTCATCCCAAGCCTAGCCGTGCCTTTGTCGCTAGTCGGTACGTTTGGCGTGATGTACTTGGTGGGCTTTTCTATCAACAATCTCACACTCATGGCGCTCACCATTGCAACAGGCTTCGTGGTGGACGATGCTATCGTCGTGGTCGAGAACATCGCGCGGTATGTCGAAGCGGGCGACTCGCCGCTAGAGGCCGCGCTTAAAGGTTCCAAGCAAATTGGATTCACCATTATTTCTCTCACCGTGTCGCTCATTGCCGTGCTGATTCCTCTACTCTTTATGGGCGATGTGGTGGGTCGTTTATTCCATGAATTTGCCATCACGCTAGCGGTGTCGATTTTGATTTCCGCCGTGGTTTCGCTCACACTCACGCCCATGCTCTGCGCGCGATTGCTTAAGCACACACCCGAGGAATCACACGGCAAGCTCTATCAATTGGTGGGACGGTTTTTTGAGCGCCTGATTGCAGGCTACGGACGAATGCTCAACATCGTGCTAGATCACGAACGCACGACCCTCTTGGTGTTTGCGGGCACGCTGCTCTTTACGGCAGGGCTATATCTGATCGTGCCCAAAGGCTTTTTCCCCGTGCAAGATACGGGCGTGTTGCAAGCCATTACAGACGGCCCGCAGTCGATTTCTTTTGCGGCGATGGGCGAGCGCCAACAGGAACTGGCCGCCGAGATTTTGAAAGACCCTGCTGTTGAAAGTCTCTCGTCATTCATTGGTGTGGACGGCGCAAATGCAACGCTCAATGCAGGTCGAATGCTGATTAACCTCAAACCCAAAGAGCAGCGTGATGCACCCTTGCAGGCCATCATTGACCGACTCACCAACGCATCGCTGCGCGTGCCAGGCATGGATTTGTATTTGCAGCCCGTGCAAGATTTGACGATTGAAGATCGCATTTCGCGCACGCAATATCAGTTCAGCATGTCGTCCTCCAGCAGCAGCGATTTAAACGCATCGGCTACGGAGTTGGTCAAGCGTTTGCGAGCCAACCCCAAGCTTGCCGATGTAGCCAGCGACCAGCAAGATAATGGCCTGCAAGCCTACGTCAACATTGACCGTGACGCGGCAGGACGACTTGGCGTGACCGTTGCCGCCATCGATGCGATTTTGTATGACGCGTTCGGACAGCGCCTGATCTCCACGCTCTACACGCAGTCCAACCAATACCGCGTGGTGCTGGAAGTGCCGCCCGAAAAGAAGCTCGGACCTGAATCGTTAGCTGATTTGTATGTGCCATCCAGTAATGGCAAGCCCATCCCAATGACCTCGGTCGCGCGCGTGGAAGAGCGCGCGACCGCATTGGCAGTGAATCACGAAGGGCAATTGCCTTCCGTCACGATCTCGTTCAACCCCGCGCCAGGCGTGGCTTTGGGCGATGCGGTTGAAGCGATCAAACATGAAGAAGCAGCGCTGAATATGCCACTCTCGATTGAGACCAACTTTCAAGGGGCAGCACTCGCGTTTCAGGCCTCGCTAGTCAGCACATTACTTTTGATACTGGCAGCCGTCGTCACCATGTACATCGTGCTCGGCGTGCTCTACGAGAGTTACATCCACCCGATTACGATTCTGTCGACCCTGCCCTCGGCAGGCGTAGGGGCTTTGTTGGCACTGATTGTGTTCAGATTAGACCTTGGCATCATCGCCATCATTGGGATTATTTTGCTGATTGGCATCGTCAAAAAGAACGCCATCATGATGATTGACTTCGCACTTGAGGCCGAGCGCGAACAAGGGCTCGCACCTCGCGAAGCCATATTCCAAGCGTGTTTGCTGCGTTTTCGCCCGATTTTGATGACGACAATGGCGGCGCTGCTTGGTGCACTCCCGTTGATGCTGGGAACAGGTGTTGGCTCGGAGCTGCGCCATCCACTGGGTGTGACGATGGTCGGTGGCTTGATGGTCAGTCAGCTCATCACCCTGTTTACTACGCCTGTGATTTATTTGGTGTTTGCGCGGTGGCTGGCAAAGCGCAAACTTGGCGCGTAAGCCATGAACTTTTCTGCGCCATTTATTGCTAGGCCGATTGCTACGACCTTGCTCACGCTGGGTCTGGCGATTGCGGGCGTGATTGCGTTTTTTCAATTGCCAATTGCGCCGCTACCGCAGGTGGACTTCCCTACGATTTCAGTCTCTGCCAATTTGCCAGGTGCGAGTCCAGAAACGATGGCATCCACCGTCGCCACGCCTCTTGAGCGGGCGCTTGGAAGCATCGCAGGCGTGACGCAAATGACGTCGAGTTCATCCCTGTCCAACTCGCGCATCACCTTGCAATTTGATTTGAGTCGCAATATCGACGGCGCGGCACGCGATGTGCAAGCTGCTATCAATGCAGCAAGGGCCTTGCTGCCAACGGGCATGCCCAGTAATCCAACGTATCGCAAAGTCAATCCTGCTGACTCGCCGATTATGATTTTGACGCTCACGTCTGACACGCTGAACCCAGGTCAAATGTACGATTCAGCCTCAACGATTTTGGCGCAGCGGCTCTCACAAATTGACGGCATTGGGCAGGTCAATATCGGTGGCGGCGCACTACCCGCAGTGCGTGTGGAGCTCGACCCCAATCGCTTATCCAGCATGGGCGTGGCGTTGAACGCGGTGCAAACCGCCATCGTCAGTGCCAACGGCAATCGACCTAAAGGCATTTTGGAAGCTAACAATAAATTGTGGCAAGTCGAGGCCAATGACCAAGCCGCTACAGCAGCGGAATATGCACCTGTGATCGTGGCCTATAAAAACGGCGTGCCGATTAGGCTGCGTGATGTGGGCACAGTGATTGACTCGGTGCAAGACATTCGCAATTACGGTGCAGCCAAGGGAAAACCGGCGATTTTGTTGCAACTATTTAAACAGCCTGGTGCGAACATTATTCAGACCGTTGATGATGTGAATAAGCTCTTGCCGCGCCTACGCGCGTCGATTCCGCCTGCCGTTGACCTTGATGTGCTGATGGACCGCACGCCCACGATTCGTGCGTCCCTGCGCGAGGTCGAACGGGCGCTGGGCGCAGCCATTGCGCTGGTCATCATGGTGGTGTTTTTATTTTTACGCTCAGGCCGAGCAGCCTTAATTCCTAGCGTTGCCGTACCCGCTTCGCTAGCAGGTACGTTTGGCGTGATGTACCTGTGCAACTACAGCTTGGATACGCTCTCACTCATGGCGGTAACGGTTGCCACGGGCTTTGTGGTGGACGATGCTATCGTGGTGCTAGAGAACATCACGCGGCATATGGAGCGCGGCAAAACCGCCTTGCAAGCGTCGTTAGACGGTGCACGTGAAATTGGTTTTACCGTGGTCTCGATTTCAATTTCACTCATTGCCGTTTTTATTCCGCTGTTGCTGATGGGCGGCATTGTGGGGCGCTATTTCCGCGAGTTCGCGGTGGTCTTATCCGCCGCCATTTTGGTGTCGATGGTGGTGTCATTGACCACCACACCTATGATGTGCGCGGCACTGCTCAAGCACCCCGCGCCCGTACGCATAACAAACACATCAGACCCTTGGTGGCGACGCACCCTCGACTGGTGTAATCGTCTCGCAAGCCATATGAATCAAGGCTTGCAGCAGGGCTATCGTAAGTCGCTGGCGCTTGCACTACGCTGGCAATGGGTGACGCTCTTGGCGCTTATCGCCGTCGTCGCACTCAACGTTTATTTGTACCGAACGATTCCCAAAGGCTTTTTCCCGCAGCAAGACACGGGGCGACTTGTTGGCAATATTCAGGCCGATCAAGCTACTTCGTTCCAAGCGATGAAGCAGCGTCTCAATCGCTTTATCGAAATTGTGAATGCCGACCCTGCGGTTGAAAACTCACTCGGTTTTACGGGCGGCGGGCAACGCAATACAGCCTTTATGTTTGTGACCTTAAAGCCGATTGGCAAAGGTGAGAACGATAGACATGAGACGGTCGATCAAGTTATTGCGCGGCTGCGCATGAAGACCGCTAAAGAACCAGGTGCAAATTTGTTTATGGTACCTGTGCAAGATATTCGCGTGGGTGGGCGACAGTCTAATGCGCAGTATCAATACACGCTGTTTGCTGATGATGTGGAAGACCTGCGCACGTGGGATCCCAAGATCAGGCAAGCCTTGCAACAAATCCCTGAAGTGACTGATGTAAACAGCGACCAGCAAGACAAAGGCTTGCAAACCAGCGTGGTGATTGACCGTGCAGCCGCAACCCGTATGGGACTGAATGTGAGCACGATTGACAGCACACTCAACAATGCCTTTGGCCAGCGGCAAGTCGGTGTGATTTACAACCCGCTCAATCAATACCGCGTGGTGATGGAACTTGCGCCCCAGTATCTTGAGAGTCCCGAGTCGTTGCGCCTCTTAAAGTTCACGTCCAGCAGCGGTACTCAAGTTCCGCTCTCCAGTTTTGCGCGTATGGATTTGACTAACACGCCACTGGCGGTCAACCATCAAGGCGGAACGCCTGCCAGCACGATTAGCTTTAATTTGCCACTCGGTGTGTCACTCTCGGAAGCAACCGAAGCGGTGAACAAAACGATGCTCAAAATTGGCGTGCCCGTCTCGGTGCGCGGCTCGTTCCAAGGCACGGCTCAAGCGTTCGCTTCCTCACTCGACTCCCAGCCTTGGCTCATCTTGGCGGCGCTGGTCACCATCTATTTGGTGCTCGGTATCTTGTACGAAAACCTAATTCATCCCATTACGATTTTGACGACACTGCCCTCGGCAGGTGTAGGTGCTTTGCTGGCGCTGATGATGTTTAAAACCGAGTTTTCCATCATCGCCTTGATTGGCGTTATCTTGCTCATTGGCATCGTCAAAAAGAATGCGATTTTGATGATTGACTTTGCGATTACCGCGCAACGAGCCAACCCCAAGATGACCGCAGCGACCGCAATCTACAAGGCTTGCCACTTGCGCGTGCGGCCGATTGTGATGACGACGATTGCGGCGATCTTTGGCGCGATACCACTTGCCATTGGCACGGGTGACGGCGCCGAGTTGCGCCAGCCGCTTGGCATTGCGGTGGTGGGAGGATTGATTTTGAGCCAGCTGCTCACGCTTTACACCACGCCTGTGGTCTATGTTTTGATGGATAAATTACGGACTAAAAAATGACAAATCCCACACTTTATCGAATGATGTTGCGTACAGGCATTGTCCTCTACCCCTTATGGTTATTGGGCTGTAGCAGCATTCCCAAATACGATGTACCTAAAGTTGAAACTGCAAATACGTTTAAAGAAGGCGCCGCTTTTGATGCGGAGCAAGCAGAGGCAGCTAAGCTTTTCAAGCCAGCCAAAGGAGTCGTGCAAACAACACCAGATGCTTGGTGGGAACTCTTTAACGATCCCGTTTTAAACAACTTGCAGCTGCGTGCCAACGTGGGCAACCCCAATTTGGCCGTCTCTGCTGCTAATGTGAAATTGGCGATGGCAGCTGCGGGGACGGCCAGCGCCGCGCTCTTTCCCACTGTTAACGTAGGTGGCGGACTTAACCGAGCCAATGTGGTAACGGCGGGTGCACCCATTGGGACGACGTATTCGGCGACCGGGAGCTTTTCAAGTTGGGAGTTGGACGTGTGGGACCGACTTGGCGCAGCGGCGAAGTCTGCCAAATTAAAAGAAGTGGCCAGTGTTGCCACGCTCGCATCCGCACGCTTGTCTTTGCAAGCCAGTGTGGCTCAAACGTATTTTTCACTGCGTTCCGCCGAGGCCTTGCAAGCGGTGCAAGCCAAGACAATTACTGCGTATACCAAGTCGCTAGAGTTGACACAAAATCGCTTTGTAGGTGGCATTGCCAGCAGCGCTGATGTCGCGCAAGCCCAGAGCCAGCTTGCCTCCGCCAAAGCGCAGGCTGAGAGCTCGGGCATTAACCGTGCTCAGCTGGAACATGCACTGGCGGCCTTGCTGGGTGAGTCGCCCAGTGGTTTTAGTTTGCCAGCAACCGCTGCGCTGCCAGCCGTGCCTGTGGTGGCACTGCAAGTGCCCTCCAATTTGCTAGAGCGCCGCCCCGACATTGCTGCGGCGGAGCGTACCGTGGCAGCCGCGAACGCTTCCATTGGCGCTGCTGATGCGGCGTTCTTTCCAGCGCTGACGCTGTCCGCCAACACAGGTTATCGCAGCGGGGTTTTAGGGGGATTGATTGCACTGCCCAATCGTATTTGGTCAGTCGGCCCTAACCTGACGTATGCGCTCTTTGATGGTGGTGCACGCAAAGCAGCAAGCGCCTCTGCACGTGCAACCTACGAGCAAGCGGTAGCAACCTATAAGCAAACCGTGATTGTCGCGCTGCAAGAAGTGGAAGACAACTTGGTGGCGGCTGCAGGCCTTGCCCGAGAAGAGGGTTACCAGCAAGCGGCGCTGGATGCTGCACGCAAATCGCTGGATGTGACGAACAATCAATATAAAGCTGGTGTGGTCAGTTATTTGAATGTGGTGACAGCGCAGTCCACTGAGCTTTCTGCACAAAGCAATTTGCTCACAACGCAAAGCGCCCGTCTTACGGCGCTTTCCATCTTGTTGAAAAATTTGGCGGGACGCTGGGATGCTGAGATTAAACCTGCGCAGCCAGCCGCACGATAAAGCAGCCACCCACGCCCTGCATAGACACGCATTTAGCCTCGCCTTTGTGACGTAGGGCAATGCTCTTCACGAGCGCTAAGCCAAGCCCCACGCCGCCATCGCGCTCACTGGCATTTCTGGCGCGATAAAACGGTTCAAAAATTTTCTCAGCTTCACCGTTTGGAACCCCCGCGCCATGATCGCGAATCGTGATCACCAATTGATTGCCTGCTGAAGTCAAGGCAAGCGAAACTGTGCCGCGTTCGCTATGGTTATGTCGCTGAGCATTCTCTAAAAGGTTACGCAGTAAACGACGAATGAGCTTGGGATAACCGATCATTTCAAACGTCCCCAGCGCACCGTCGTCCACCATCAACTCCGCATTGACACGGGCGCATTCTTCGGCTGCCAATCCCATCAAATCAAATGACTCAGTTGTCCCCATACTGGCATCAGGCGAGTCCAGTCGGCTGGCGAGCAATATCTCTTCAATGAGATCGTCTAGCTCTTTAATGTTGCGGTTAATCTCTTGGCTTGTTGCCTCGGAAGCCTTATCTGGCGTGGCTTGCAAGAGAGCGATCGCCATGCGAATGCGAGCCAGAGGCGAGCGTAGCTCGTGCGACGCATTGGCAAGTAAAGACTTATGCGCCGAGACCAAGGTCTCGACCTGCGCTGCCGCATGATTGAATTTTTGCGCCAGAAAAGCGATTTCATCGCTACCTTCTACGGGCACGCGTACAGACAAACGACCCTCGCCCCACTGCTCGACGCCATGCTGCAATGTTTCGACGCGTTTGGTTAATCGCCTCACAATGGGATATGCGCCAAGCCCTACGGCCAGAGCCATTAATCCGAGCATGCCAAATACGCCCCAGGGCGAAAAATACCAAGGTGGCTCAGGCCTTAATGGACGTGGTGGCCTTGGCGGTAATGCAATGTCGAATTGCTGACCACTATCCATGCGAACCGAAAATCCACGCGTACGAGGCGGTATATCAGTTGGGCCGCTGGCGACGTCCACAGGTTCTCTGTAGCGCACCGCGTGTCCAACGATTCGTCCTAATTGATCGCGGATTTCAAGCTCACGTTGATCGCCGCGCGAGCCATCGCGCCAGCTTGATTCGAGATTTTGAGTACGAAATTGCTCCTGTAGATGTTCGGTGTGTCGCTGCACAAACATGCCCACAATCAAGGTGAAGGCTGCAATCGTTGCGACCACAGCTAACCAAATTCTCGCGTAGAGTTTCATAGGCCTAAAACTTAATTTTGCTGCTTGGCAAAGACATAACCTACGCCGCGCACGGTCAAAATGCGCTGCGGATTTTTAGCATCCACCTCAATCGCTTGGCGAATGCGTCCCATGTGCACATCGATACTGCGATCAAAAGCCTCAAGTTCACGACCACGCACAGCTTCCATAATTTGATCGCGTGAAAGCACGCGTCCCGCTCGCTCGGCCATGGCCAAAAGCAAATCAAATTGATACGCCGTTAAATCGCACAAAGCTCCAGCCAGTTTGGCTTGGCGAGTTTCTGGGTTGATTTCCAAACTACCAAATTGAAGCGCTGGCTTGAGCGTCGAAGCCGATGCACTGAGGGCATGTTCACCACGCCTGCGCATGATCGCCCTGATACGCGCCAAGAGTTCACGCGGCTCAAAGGGCTTGGGCAAATAGTCGTCTGCGCCCATCTCAAGTCCAATGATGCGATCCATAGGATCGCCCTTGGCAGTCAGCATCAAGATCGGCGTTCGTTTGGCATCGCCATTTAAAGCGCGGATACGGCGACACACCTGTAGGCCATCCATGTCGGGCAGCATTAAATCTAAAACAACTAAATCAACACTGCTGGAAGCCTTATCCCGCATGGCCTGCGAGCCATCAAGTAGCGCCAACCCTTCCGTCGCTGTGGCTGCATGGGAGACGCTATAACTTGATTGCCGCAGAAATTCACCCACCATGCGGGCAAGCCTTTCGTCGTCATCAATCAGAAGAATATGCTCAGTCATGTTTTTCGGTGTGATTATCTTTTTGACCATTTAAACGGTGCTCCATCCATTGCTGACGAGACGCTATCTTAGCTTCCCACTGGGTGCGCTGTTCAGGAGTTAAAACATTTTTGGAGTCGGCCTTTGCTTGCTCCATGCGTTTGCTAATTTGCTCGTGTAGCGGTTTGATGTCGGCTTGCGCCGCTTTGGCAATGGCGAGTAATTTTGCTTTTTGCTCAGGTGTAGCGCTGACGGCTTTGGCCATGTGGTCAACGTGCCGTTCGAGCATCTTGTCCATGCGTGCAGCATCCATAGGCATAGCGCCGACGGGTTGGGCATTGGTTGAATTAACGACCAGCAAGGCCGATCCACTGATAGCCAGTGCTGTGGCGACGAAGCGGAGATAATTTTTTAATGAAGATTGGTTGCTCATGATGAACTCCTTAAGCTGGCTAATGGGAGCTCGAGTTTGAGATTTATATGTGTATGCATCATGAACTAGCCGTAAAGATAGGTAAAAGCCCCGCTTGGAGACTTATCTAGGGTTTTCACTAGTTATAGTTCTGTGAAAATCTAAATTGTTTGGTATTCCTTCCATTGAGTTCTTTTTCGTAATTGTTTCCAATATGACCACCCGTAACCGCTTGTTCTCTACTTCCTTTGCTTTATCTATTTGTTTTTCTACTGCTTTATTAGTTGCTTGCTCTGGCAAAAGTGATGCTTCTGTTGCTGCACAAAGTCCGCCGCCTGCCGCGCAAGCCCCAGCGGGTGCGGCCTCCAGTTCCTCATCGGGTGCGCCGCCGGTCAGTGTCACCACCGCTAAAGCAGTGCAACGTGATTTAGGTGTCACGATTAAAGCGACGGGGACGGTGACGCCACTGTCCAGTGTCGATGTGAAACCGCAAACCACTAGTGTGGTGACCAATGTAAATTTCAAAGAAGGTCAATTTGTTAAAACAGGTGACTTACTGTTCACTTTGGATTCGCGTACAGACGAGGCCAATCTGGCCAAGGCCAAGGCGCAGATTGCCAAAGACGAAGCGGGACTAGCGGATGCTAAGCGCCAATTGGTGCGCAATCAAGAGCTTGTGGTCAAGGCCTTTATTTCTCAAGGCGCAGTAGACACTAGCCAGTCTAATGTTGATGGGTTAGTGGCCACGGTTGCTTCGGATAAAGCTGCCGTAGATGCTGCATCAACGGCACTCTCCTATAACAAAATTACAGCCGCCCAAGCAGGCCGCGTTGGTGTGATTAATGTCTTCCCAGGTAGTGCAGTACAAGCTAATCAAACCACAATGGTGACGATCACCCAGCTTGATCCGATTGCGGTCGCCTTTAACTTGCCACAAGGCAACTTAAACGCTGCTCTGGAAGCGCTAAAAGGTGCTGGCACTTTGGCTACTGCTCAGCTCCCAGATAACGGGGGCGTTTTTAAAGGTGCGCTGCGCTTTATCGACAACGTGGTCGATCCATCCTCTGGCACAGTCAAAATGAAAGCCGTCTTTCCGAATAAAGATAGCAAGCTGTGGCCTGGTGGTTATGCCGATGTCACACTGACTTCTCGCACCATTAAAGATGCCATCATTGTGCCGCAGGCTGCAGTCATTCAAAACGCACGTGGCACGATTGTGTATGTAGTCAAAGACGGCAAAGCGGTGCTGCGTCCCGTCAAAGTTTTGTTTTCTCAAGGTGAAGAAGCCGCAGTGAGTGGCGTGCAAGTGGATGAAGTTGTCGTTGTCGATGGTCGTCAAAACTTACGTCCCAATTCGCCTGTCGTTGAGCGTGCAAAATCTACTGGAAAATAAATCATGAATTTTTCGGAACTCTTTATTCGCCGTCCTGTGATGACGGTGCTGCTAAACGTGGCGATTGTGGGCGCAGGCATTATTGGTTACCGCAGCATTCCTATTTCTGCCCTACCCAGCTACGACACGGCTGTCATTAGCGTCACGGCGACGTTACCAGGCGCGAGTCCTGAGACCATGGCCAGTTCGATTGCTTTGCAGCTAGAAAAGCAATTCCAAACCATTTCTGGTTTGGATGTAATTAGCTCCACGAGTATTTTGGGCAACACTTCATTGACCTTAGAGTTTGCGGAAGGACGTGATATTGATGCTGCGGCCGTGGATGTCCAGGCCGCCTTGCTTCGCGCGCAAAAAACATTGCCAGTCGAAATGACGATTCCACCGTCGTACCGTAAGGTCAATCCAGCGGATGCGCCTGTGCTTATCATTGGCATGACTTCGCCTTCGCTCAAGCCGTCCGATATTCAAGACTATGCTGAGCATTTAATTTCACCCACGCTCTCCACCATTACAGGTGTAGCGCAAGTCAATATCTTTGCGCCTAAGCGCTTTGCCATTCGAGTGCGTGCCAAGCCGCAAGAGTTGGCAACGCGTAATATGAGTTTGGAAGACCTCGCCACGGCGATCAACCAAGCCAATTCCAACTCACCTGTGGGTACGCTGGACGGACCTTCGCAAACTTTGATTTTGCAAGCCAATCGGCAACTGAGCAGCGCTAAAGATTACGCCAACATTATTGTGAGCAGTAAAGCGGGTAACCCCGTTCGCCTTAGCGATGTGGCTGATATTGAAGACAGTGTCGAGGTGGTGAAATCTTGGGCGACATTGAATGGTGAAAACGCCATCATGTTAGCCGTCTTACGTCAACCAGGCGCCAACACAGTGCAAGTGGTGGATAGGGTTCGCGCCGTGCTACCGAGCCTCAAAGCGCAGTTGCCTCAGTCGCTCAACCTCACGCCTGTCAATGACCGATCAGTATCCGTTCGTGATGCTTTGCACGATGTGAACCTCACTTTAATTGGCACGATTATTTTGGTGGTGCTGGTTATCTTTTTGTTCCTCAGGCACTTTGTGGCGACCATGATTCCATCGCTCTCACTCCCAGTCTCTTTGATTGGTGCAGTGTCCCTGCTGTGGGGCTTTGGCTATAGCTTAGACAACATCTCATTGCTCGGCCTTACGCTAGCTGTGGGCTTGGTGGTGGACGATGCGATTGTGGTGCTGGAGAACATCATGCGCCACGTGGAAGAAGGCATGCCGCCTTTCCGCGCCGCTATTCGCGGGGCTCGCGAAGTGGGTTTCACCATCATTGCGATTTCATCTTCTTTGATCGCGGTGTTTATCCCGATCTTTTTTATGCCAGGCGTGATTGGACTTTTGTTCCACGAGTTTGCCGTCGTCGTCGGCTTGTCAATCATTGTCTCGGCCTTTGTGTCATTGACCTTGGTGCCCATGCTGGCAAGTCAATTTATTACTGATCGTGCACATGAAAAAGCTCCCAGTGCTTTGGTTCGAGTATTTGAGCGTTGGTTCAATGCTTTATTGGCTGCCTACACCAAATCATTGGAAGCCGCTCTACGTCATCGCAATTGGGTTTTATCAATTGCTTTTATTACTTTGGGGGCAACCATTTGGATGGTAAACGTTATCCCAAAAGGATTTTTTCCGCAAGAAGACATTGGACAAATTACAGTGCAAACAGAAGCTAGCGAAGACACATCTTTTGCAGCCATGATTCAATTGCAAGAGCGTGCAGCCGCTGTCTTTCGCGGCGATCCTAACGTTGCCAATGTGGCTTCGTTTACGGGCGGCGTGAATGCACAAAACACAGGACGTATGTTCGTGACGTTAAAAGACCGTGGTGAGCGCCAATCGATGAAAGAAGTCATTGAAGGTCTACGTAAAAAATTACGCGGCGTTGCGGGCATCAATGTGTTCATGCGTCCCATTCAAAACTTGCAATTAGGTGGTCGTCAAACCAAGGCGCAGTACCAATACATCATGCAAAGCGTGAAAGCCGATGAATTGGACGCATGGTCGGTTAAATTGCAAGACAAAATAAAAACGGATCCCATCTTCCGCGATGTGACCAGTGACTCGCAGATTCGGGCCATGCAAGCGCAGTTACGTATTGATCGCGAGCGAGCTAATGCGCTTGGCATCTCCATGACAAGCGTGCGCAGCGCTCTTTATAGCGCGTATGGCGAGCGACAAGTCTCCACCATTTATTTGCCCGTGGACAGCTATTGGGTCATTATGGAAGTTGCCCCAAATAGTAAGCAATTTGAAAGCGATCTCTCCAGCATTTATGTCCGTTCAGCGACGGGGGCATTGATTCCACTGACCAGTTTTACGACAGTAGAGCGTACGGTAGGACCTACTGCTGTGAACCATGCAGGGCAACTGCAAGCCATTACCGTGTCGTTTAATCTGGCACCTGGCGCGGCACTGGGCGATGCAACGGGCAAGATTGAACAAGCGGCGCAAGACATCAACTTGCCCGCCTCGATCATTACCACCTATGGTGGTGATGCTGCCGTGTTTAAAAAATCGCAAGGCAGTCAAGCCGTCCTGATCATTGCTGCGCTACTGGTGATCTACATTTTGCTGGGCGTGCTCTACGAGAGCTATATCCACCCGATCACGATTCTTGCAGGCTTGCCATCAGCAGCGGTGGGCGCGCTTGGCACGCTAATGATTTTTGGACAAGATCTCACCTTAATTGCCACGATTGGTATCGTGCTGCTCATTGGTATTGTGAAGAAAAACGCCATCATGATGATTGACTTTGCGCTTGATGCGCAGCGTCATCAAAACATGACGCCAGAGCAAGCGATTCACGAAGCCTGCGTGCTGCGCTTCCGTCCTATCATGATGACAACGCTTGCAGCACTGATGGGCGCGTTGCCGATTGCTTTGGGGCTTGGCGCGGGTGCAGAGCTTCGTCAACCCCTAGGCTTGGCCGTGTGTGGTGGCTTGGTGTTTTCGCAGGCGATTACGCTCTACATTACGCCTGTGATTTATTTAGCGTTGGAGCGCTTTAGCGGCAAAGGTCCGATTACAACTGCTGAATAGTTTTTACGGTTCTTTACAGTTTTGACACCTTGCGTTTACAGTGCAAGAACATAATTTATTCATCGTCACTTTCTAAAGGAGTACCGCGATGAAAAAATACACCGTTTTGACCAGCAGCATTTTGATTGCGCTTGGGCTAGCCACGATGGCGAATGCGCAGCAAGTAAGCCCTGTTACCCAACCAAGCATGCCTTCTCAGGCTGCTGAAATGGGACACGTGCTCTCTAGCACCGCCATTATTCAGCAAGTGGCTGTGCCCACGCAAGTTTGTGGCACGCAGCAAGTTGCTGTGCAACAACCCAAGAGCGGTGCGGGTGGCTTGATGGGGGCCATTGCAGGCGGTGCTATTGGTAACAATCTAGGCTCTGGCTTTGGCCGTGTGGCTTCGACCATGATTGGCGTGGTTGGCGGAGCCGCCTTGGGTGATAGTATTGAAGGCAATCCTGCTCCGCAAGTGCAAAACGTGCAAACTTGCAGTACGCAAACATCGTATGAAAACCGCACGGCAGGCTATCACGTGGTCTATGAGTACATGGGCAAACAATACAGCACGCAATTACCGCAAGACCCTGGGCAGTATGTGCAGCTTCAAGTCACGCCTGTGGGAATAGCCGCGCAATCGCAAGCGCAAATCCAAGGACCTAGCATGGTTGCACCGCAGGTCATCTATGCGCAGCAACCAGCGGTAGTTGGCGTTGCCGCGCCCTATCCTTACCTTTACCCCAGCGTGTCCATTGGAGTGGGCGTGGGTATAGGCGGCTATGGCGGCAGGCGGCACAGAGGTTGGTACTAAGACTTTTCCGCTACTAGCAATAACGCGCTAGCAGCAACGCCACGTGGATCGCTTCGCGTGGCGTTTTGCCATCTACGCCAGTGCCATCGATAATCTGATGCCGACAGCTCGTGCCATCCGCTACTACAATGGCATCCGCCTGCTTGCGAATCGCAGGCAAGAGCGACAACTCCGCCATTTGCATAGAGATGTCAATATGGCTGGCTTCATAGCCAAAACTACCCGCCATGCCGCAGCAGCTGGACTCAATGAGCGAGGGCTTGGCCACACCCTCGGCACGCGGCAACCAATTCAGCACCTCCAAAATCGGATTCACCGCATCAAACGCTTTTTGATGGCAGTGCCCATGTAGCAAGATCGGCTCTGTCATTGCACCAAGGTTAGCACTCGTGGAAGCCTTATCCAGTATGGCCTGCAGGCCATCCATACGCCCTGCTTTGGCTTCGCTCGCCAAGAACTCTTCAAACAAAACCGCGTGCTTAGAGACCGCATCTGCCCTGTCTCGAAGGTCTTGCTCGGTAAACATCACCAGCGCCTCATCGCGCAAGGTCAATAAGCATGAGGGCTCTAAGCCGACGATCTTGATTCCTTTGGCCGCAAATGGCGCAAGCTCGGTGAGTAGTTCCGTCATTTTTTGCTTTGCTTTATCCACCATACCCGTGGATAAATACGTCCGTCCACAGCACAAATGTCCTGCCCCGTTTGTATGATTACCGCCTTGCTTCGCCGCCACATGCACCGTATAGCCAGCGGCTTGCAACACCTTGAGCGCCGCGTGTGCGTTTTCAATCTCAAAATAACCATTGAAGGTATCCACAAACAGCACAGCAGCTTTGCTGGATGCAAGCGTCTCTTCGCGTGTCGCTGTTTTGATAGGGGCATTAAAAAAGTGCTGGCTCTGCCAAGTTGGCAAGCTGCGTTTGCTAGAAAAACCAAGCGTCCACTCAATGAGTGTTGCAAGTAACGGTATGCGATTTCGCAAGTTCAAAATCGGAGCTAGCTTCGCTGCAAGCCTTGCGTACTCTGGCATGTACGCGATCAGCTTATCTTTGAGCGTGTAGCCAAAGCGCTGTTTATAGAGTTGTGTAAATTCAATTTTGACCTTTGTCATATCCACACCAGTAGGGCAATCGCGTTTGCAACCTTTACAGGCGACGCAAAGGTCGAGCGCATCATTAGCGGCTTGTAGGCCATCATCAATCTGCCCACTCATCGCCATTCGCAAAGTGTTTGCTCTGCCCCGCGTGACGTGCTGCTCGTCTCTTGTGACGCGGTAGCTGGGGCACATCGTGCCGGCATCAAACTTGCGGCAGTGCCCGTTGTTGTTGCACATCTCCACCATCTTGGCGAGTCCCTGTGCAGGGTCGCCGCCAGTGCCCGCCTTTGTCGTGATTTCGGTAACGGGGTCTGCTTGCACGTTCCATGCTGACCAATCGAGTGCGGGTTGCATGGGAATCACCTTGTAGGCCTTACGGAATAAGGCTTCCACAGGGGGGAATCTGAGCAAGCTGGGTTCTTCCATCTTCGGAATCGGATGCTCTGGCGTTGCCACCATGCGCCCTGGGCATAGTAAGCTTGTCGGATCAAGATGCTGCTTGATGGCTTTAAACGCATCGTTAATCTTGCTACCAAACTGCCACTCAATCCACTCGCCACGGCACAGGCCATCACCGTGTTCGCCGCTGTACGCACCTTTGAACTTGCGAACTAATTCAGATGCTTCTTCCGCCATCGCCCGCATCTTGATGCCGCCGTCCGTCCTCATATCCAAAATCGGGCGCACATGCAGCGTGCCTACTGATGCGTGGGCGTACCACGTGCCGCGCGAGCCGTATTTGGCAAACACTTCGGTCAGCGCTTGCGTATATTCAGCCAGTGATTCCAGCGGCACAGCGCAGTCTTCAATAAAGCTCACGGGCTTACCGTCGCCCTTCAGGCTCATCATGATGTTAAGTCCCGCTTTGCGCACTTCCCATAAGTTTTTTTGCGGTGCTTCATCCGTCATTTCGACGACGGAATCAGGCAATCCAAGATCACCCATCAACTCCACTAACTGACGCATCTTGGGCAGTAAATCAGCTTTATTGCTGCCTGCAAACTCAACCAGCAACACGGCTGCAGGCGTTGCTGCATCTGGCTTTGCGAGAGCCGTGCGAATCGTCGGCGCGAAGGCGGGATTCTCTAGCGCCAAGTCCAGCATCGTGCGATCCACCAGCTCCACAGCCGTTAAAAATCCATCTGAGCCCAGTTTGACAATGTGCTGCGCCGTATCCATTGCTTTGTAAAAACTATCAAAGTTGACGACACCCAAAACCTTGGCTTTTGGCAACTCAGATAAACGAAGTGTCAAGCTGGAAGTTAAGCCCAGCGTGCCCTCCGAGCCAATCAGCACATGCGCGAGGTTGACTGAGCCGTCCGCGGTGTAGGGGCGTTCACTCATGGGATGGAACACGTCCAAGTTGTAACCGCCCACGCGGCGCAGCACTTTCGGAAAATTCGCTTCAATCTCGGATTTCAAATCTAACGCGAGCTTTTGCACAAACTCACCAAGCGCTCGCTCGCTGCCTGCGGCTTGATCGAAGCGCCCCAAATTCAAACGCTCACCTGCCGCCGTGAGCATAGCCAAGCCTTCCACGTTGTGAACCATATTGCCGTATTTGATAGAGCGGCTGCCGCACGAGTTATTGCCCGCCATCCCGCCCAGCGTGGCTTGCGCGCTGGTCGATACGTCCACGGGATACCAAAGTCCATGGGGCTTTAACTGCGCATTTAAGTGATCCAGCACCATGCCAGGCTGCACCGTGACGAGTCGATTCTCTAAATCTAAGTGGGTGACGTGACGCAGATATTTGCTGTGGTCAATCACCAACCCCGCACCTACCGTTTGTCCGCACTGCGACGTGCCACCGCCGCGTGGCACGAGTGAAACACCAAGTCCACGAGCCACACCCAGTGCGGCCTCTACGTCAGCGTCCGTCTTAGGCACGAACACGCCAATGGGCGTTTCTTGGTAGATCGAGGCATCGGTGGCGTAGCGCGCGCGGTCGCCAGCGGTGAATAAAGCTTCGCCTTCGGTGTGCGCGAGAAGTTCGCGTTCAAGTGTCTTAGAGGTGTCAGTATGGGCAATCATCGGAGTCAATCTAGGCAAAATGCAATCACTCTATTTTGAGCTACTCGGCTTCCCATTTTTAAGGTTACTGTCATGCCCGCACTCTCCACTATCTTGAACGCGCACCCCACGGGCCATCACTTTTTGCAAATCCCTGGGCCCTCGCCTGTGCCTGATCGTATTTTGCGGGCGATGAGCTTGCCAACTATCGACCACCGTGGTCCCGAGTTTGGCGTGCTGGGATTGAAGCTCCTCAAAGGCATCCAGCAGATTTTTCAAACCACGCAGCCCGTGGTGATCTACCCCGCATCGGGTACAGGTGCTTGGGAAGCCGCACTGGCTAACGTCTGCAGCCCGGGCGACCATTTGCTGATGTACGAGACAGGCCACTTTGCCAGCCTGTGGGAGCGGCTTGCCAAACGGCTCGGACTCAAGACCGAGTTCTTGGCGCTGCAAGGCACGGAGCACGGCGTGCCGACTAGCTGGCGGCGCGGCGTTCAAGCCGACATGATTGAAGCCAGATTGAAAGCCGACACCTCGCACAGCATTCACGCTGTATGCGTGGTGCACAACGAAACATCAACAGGCGTAACCAGCGACATCGCCGCCGTTCGCCGCGCCATTGACGCGGCAAAACATCCAGCATTGCTCCTTGTGGACACCATATCTGGCTTGGCCTGCGCGGACTATCAGCACGATGCTTGGGGTGTGGACGTGACTGTGAGCGGCTCGCAAAAAGGACTCATGCTACCGCCTGGCATTAGCTTTAACGCAGTCTCACAAAAGGCGCTAGAGGCCAGCAAAAAAGCCACGCTACCCAAGGCGTTTTGGGCGTGGGACGAAATCATAGAAATGAACAAAACGGGATACTACCCGTACACCCCCAACACCAATTTGCTCTACGGCTTGCACGAAGCACTCAATATGATTTTGGGCAAAGACGGCAAGGCAGGACTGGCGGCGACCTTTGCGCGTCATCAGCGCTGGGCGGCGGGCGTGCGTAGCGCCGTCAACGCTTGGGGCTTGTCGATTCAATGCGGTGATGCGTCGGTTTATTCCCCCGTGCTCACAGGCGTGATTACGCCCGAAGGCGTGGACGCTGACGCCGTGCGAAAAATCATTTACGAGCGCTTTGATTGCTCACTAGGCACAGGGCTAGGCAAAGTCAAAGGCCGCATGTTCCGTATGGGACATTTGGGCGATAGCAACGAGCTGACCTTGATTGCCATGGTGGTCGCTTGCGAAATGGGCATGAAGCTTGGCGGTATCAAGCTGGCGGGTTCAGGTGTTCACGCGGCGATGGATTATTTTTCGGCTTGATTCTTTTGCTTCCCAAGCCCACGCGGATTGGGATTTGGAAAAGGATTGAGCGGCAGCTCTGCCCATGACGGCAGCCGCCAAGCCGCGCGGCGTATGGGTTTGATGGCTATTACACGTTTTTTAGCAATTAAAAAATAAAGTCCATCATGGTTTGGCCACGCTCCGCTTTGCACGGACTCGACTACCAAACCTAGTTCAGCAAGCGATGTTTTTAAGCGGTTCGTGCCGTAAATATGTGTGCGCTCGGGCAATCGTTTCGATCCCAGCATGTGTGCCATTCCCCAGCGACTCAGCTTGTTGAAACCCGCAAACACAGCGCGGCCTTCGGGAACTAATACCCTAGCCACTTCGTCCAACACGGCATCAGGGTCGGAGTGCATGTCTAACGTGAATGGCAGTGTCACCAAATCGAGCGTAGACTCAAAAAACGGCAGTGCAGAGGCATTGGCAAACAACGCCGCCTTTGTGTCTGAGCTGATGCCTGCTGCGACCCAGCGATGCGCGATGCGGCTCTGGGCAAGGGTTTGCAGGTTGGATGCGCCTAGTTGCAAGGCGTGATAGCCAAAAATATCTTGCACGGCTTGGTCGTATTGTTTTTGTGCCCACGCGCGGGCAAGCGCTCCCGCGCTGCGCGCTGCGTTCTGTTCTAACCAAGGGTTTAGCGATGGTGCAAGACCGGGGGCTAACCCTATAATTTGACCGCTCATGAACACCTTATCTTTAGTAACGATCCCCGCCTTCGACGACAACTATCTTTGGCTTTTGCACAATGGCTCACGCGCCATTGTGGTTGACCCAGGCGATGCGACTCCCATACAAGCCAAACTTGATGAGCTAGGCCTGAAGTTAGAGGCAATTCTAGTCACCCATCATCATGCCGACCATGTGGGCGGTGTGGATGCCTTGCGCGATGCCACGGGTGCGAAGGTGTACGGCCCGGCGTTTGAGACCATCCCTGAGCCCTTGCAGCGCGTGGGCGCTGGTGAGGCCGTCTCTGTGCTTGGCATCGAGTTTGAGGTGCTGGAAGTGCCAGGCCACACCTCGGGGCACATTGCCTACTTTCACAAAGGCTCTGCCCTGCACCCTACGCCACTCTTGTTTTGCGGCGATACGCTGTTCTCGGGCGGCTGTGGTCGTCTGTTTGAGGGCACGCCTGCGCAGATGTTGGCGTCCCTGACCTTGCTGAGCCAGTTGCCAGATGACACGTTGGTTTGCTGTGCGCACGAGTACACGCTGTCCAACCTTAAATTCGCCTTGGCGGTGGACGGTGCAAATGCTGACCTCATCGCCTACGAGGCGCATTGCCAAGCGCTTCGCAAGAATGGCATTCCGACTATTCCCAGTCGTATTGGTATTGAGAAAAAAATAAACCCGTTCCTGCGCAGTCACACGGGTAGCGTCGCGACCTCCGTTCAACAATTTGACGCTAACGCCAAATCGGCAACTGACATTTTTGCCGCTCTGCGTCAATGGAAGAATAACTTTAGATGAAATTGATTTTTACTTTTCTACTGGCTATTGCTAGCGGTGTTACGTTGGCTCAAAACGTGCCCGACACGCAAGCCACGCCAGTATTGCCTCTCGCGATGGAGGCTTCCCCGATCCTTACCCAACAAGCCCTGCCAGCCACCATGCCCGCGCAAACAGATATAACCTTGCCTGCAGCGCCAGCCATTGGTACGGGCGATTTGTGGGATCGAATTCGTCGTGGCTTTGCGATGCCAGATTTGCAAGACGAGTTTGTGACCAATCGCGAGCAGTGGTATTCAACGCGCCCAGACTACATCGCCCGTATGACGGAGCGCTCTAAAAAGTATCTCTATCACGTGGTCGAAGAGTTAGAAGCGCGGCACATGCCCACCGAGCTGGCGCTGTTGCCGTTTATTGAAAGCGCCTTTAATCCGCAAGCGATGTCGTCGGCCAAAGCCGCTGGGATGTGGCAATTTATTCCCAGTACAGGTAAGCATTACGATTTGAAGCAAAACGCCTTTCGTGATGACCGCCGTGATGTGCAAGCCTCCACCCGCGCGGCACTCGACTATTTGCAAAAACTCTATGGCATGTTTGGTGATTGGCAATTGGCACTAGCGGCTTACAACTGGGGCGAAGGCAGCGTAGGACGCGCCATTGCTAAAAATCAAAAACTGGGGCTGCCAACAACCTACTCTGATTTGAAGATGCCAAACGAGACGCGCTACTACGTGCCAAAGCTTCAAGCGGTGAAGAACATCGTCTCTAATCCCGTGCAATTCAACACCCTGCTTGACGAGATACCCAATCACCCTTACTTTCAATCCGTCCCCATCACGCGGGACATGGACGTCGCGATTGCCGCCCAACTGGCGCAAGTGCCGCTGGCCGACTTTAAAGCGCTCAATCCCTCGCTGTCGCGCCCCGTCATCTTGGCAGCAGGCACGTCGCAAGTGTTGATGCCTTGGGGCAATGCCGAAACGTTTAATAACAATTTAGAGCAGTACAAAGGTCAGCTGGCCAGTTGGACGGCTTGGACGGCACCGAGCACGATGAAGCCCAAAGATGCCGCCAAACGCGTCGGCATGAGTGAAACTCAGCTACGCGAAGTCAACGGCATTGCAATGAACAAAGGACTCATCAAAGTAGGATCGACGCTTTTGATTCCACGCTCGGCGCACAAGACGGAAGACGTTACAGCACAAATTGCCGACAATGGGCAGTTGACTATGTATGTCCCACCGCAACCAAAATGCAAAATCGTCAAAGCTAAAAACGGCAAAAAAATCACGGTTTGCGCAAAACCTAATAAAGCCGTGAAAGCCAATACGCACAAGGCTTTGCATAAGACCCCAATACCCTCTACAAAATTATCTGAAAGAAAAAAATATGCTCAACAATAAAACAGCTCTCGTTACAGGTTCCACTAGTGGCATCGGGCTTGGCATTGCCAAAGCGCTGGCCAAGCAAGGCGCGAACCTTATCTTGAATGGCTTTGGTGAATACGCCGAAGCTAAAACCGAAGTTGAAGCAGCAGGCGCAGCGTTTGACATCAAAGTCGGCTACCACGGCGCAGACATGAGCAAGCCTGCGGACATCGAAGCCATGATGGTGTACGCAACCACCGAATTTGGCGGCGTCGATATTTTGGTAAACAACGCAGGCATTCAACATGTTTCGCCAATCGAGACATTCCCGACTGAAAAATGGGATGCGGTGATTGCCATCAATCTCAGCTCCGCCTTTCACACCACGCGCTTGGCGATTCCCTCTATGCGGGCCAAAAACTGGGGGCGTATCATCAATATCGCCTCAGCGCATGGCCTCGTCGCTTCTGCCAACAAAACCGCGTATGTGGCTGCCAAGCACGGCATTGTGGGGCTGACCAAAGCCGTTGCGCTTGAGGTTGCAACCACAGGCGTAACAGTCAACGCCATTTGCCCAGGCTGGGTGCTGACACCGCTGGTGCAAGCGCAAATTGATACACGCGCTACTAACGAAAAAATCACAGTGGAGCAAGCGACGAAAGAATTACTCGGCGAGAAAGAGCCTTCACTGCAATTCACCACGACCGAGCAATTGGGCGGCATGGCTGTCTTTATGTGCTCTCCAGCCGCCGATAACGTGCGCGGCGTGGCATGGGCTAACGATGGTGGATGGACCGCGCAGTAATTGCATCGTAAGTCTGTATGAACATCTCTCAAGTGCGCGAACAAGCGTTCGCGATGCCGCTGACGAATCCGTCGTTTCCGCGTCCACCGTATCGGTTTTACAACCGTGAATACATCATCATTAGCTACCGCACCGACATGGACGCTCTACGCGCCGTCGTGCCTGAGCCGCTGCAAATCACTGACCCAATAGTCAAGTACGAATTCATCCGTATGCCTGACTCCACGGGCTTTGGCGACTACACCGAGTCGGGGCAAGTCATTCCTGTCAGCTTGAACGGTGAGCATGGCAGCTATGTCCATTCGATGTATTTGGACGACGATGCGCCGATTAGCGGAGGCCGCGAACTGTGGGGATTTCCTAAAAAACTAGCCAGCCCAAAAATCACTCACGAAGGCGATGTGATTGTGGGCACACTGCATTACGGCAGTCAATTGTGCGCATCAGGGACGATGGGCTACAAGCACAAAATTTTGGATACGTCCGCTCAAGCCGCCTTAGCCAAAAGCATGGCTGCGCCAGGCTTCTTGCTCAAAATTATTCCGCATGTGGACGGCTCGCCACGTATTTGTGAGCTGGTCAAGTACCAGCTAGAAGACATCCAAATCAAAGGGGCATGGGCATCTCCTGCCGCGCTACAGCTGTATCAACACGTGATTGCCGATGTGGCGCGTCTGCCCGTTTTAGAAGTCATCTCAGCCCTGCACTTTGTCGCTGATCTCACACTCGGCATGGGCGAAGTGGTACATGACTATTTGAAAGCGGACTCTTTGAAAGTTGCGGCATGAATGCGAAGCTGACGACGGACCTCGCCAAGCAATTAGCCAAGTACGAACGTGTCGCATTGATGCTGCAAGGCGGCGGCGCTCTGGGCTCGTACCAAGTGGGTGTGTACCAAGCGCTTGCGGAGGCTAACTGCCTGCCCTCATGGATTTGCGGCGTGTCGATTGGCGCGATCAACGGCGCCATCATCGCGGGCAATGCCCCCGATAAGCGCTTGGCTAAATTACAAGAATTTTGGTCGCTGGTCACCAGCCGCGAAGTCATGCCCGCCTTTAGTGGTCTTGCCACCATGATGATGGGGCAGCCTGGCTTTTTTCAGCCCAACATCGTGAGCCCTTGGTTTGCTATGCAAGGCTCGCAGGCTGCCACCAGCTACTACGACACATCCGATCTGCACAAAACTTTGAATAAGCTCATCGACTTTGAGCGCCTCAATAGCGGCGAGACTCGTTTGAGCGTCGGCGCAGTCAATGTGGGCACGGGCGATAACGTCTTTTTTGATACGCAAAAAGAGCGCCTCTGTGCCGAGCACATCATGGCCAGCGGTGCGCTGCCGCCAGCGCTACCGATGGTGAAGATTGGCGATGCTTATTTTTGGGATGGCGGCATTGTTTCCAACACGCCGCTGCAATATCTGCTGGACGAAGAAGACGACAAAAGCTCGCTCGTGTTTCAAGTCGAACTCTTCAAAGCCGCAGGCGCGATTCCTGAGACTATGCAGCAAGTCGAGACGAGGCAAAAAGACATCACCTACTCCAGCCGTACAAGGCAAGCCACGCATGGTTTTAAAAATGCCCTCGCCTTGCGCAGCAAGCTGGCCGAGGCTTACAAGCGAATTCCTGCGGCAAAACTGAGTGCCGCAGAAAAAAAATTGATGCGTGATTACGCCGATGCAGGCGTCGTCAATTTGATTCAAATGATTTATCAAAGCAAGCTTGACGAGAGCGGGAACAAGGATTACGAGTTTTCTAAATCGACCATGGAAGCCCACGTGGCGGCTGGCTATGCGGATGCAGTTAAAACGCTCTCGCACACGGATTGGTTAGACAAACCATCTGCCGCGCAAGGCGTGGCGTTTCATCGTTTGCATATTGACTAGTTTTGTTTGTTGGCTGTCACAATTGGGCGGCACAATAGTTGCTTGTTAACGATACAAGCATGACTACCTATCACAATTTCGATCACGATCTCATCCACAATCACATCGCCAGCTATCAGCGTGTCGCGCTGATGCTGCAAGGCGGTGGTGCACTGGGTGCGTATCAAGTGGGCGTGTATGAAGCCCTGACTGAGGCAAAGCTCCATCCTACGTGGCTTTGCGGCATATCCATTGGTGCGATTAACGGCGCAATTATGGCTGGCAATGCACCCGCTATGCGCGTGGACAGGCTCAAAGAGTTTTGGAGCACGATTAGCAGCACGAGTCATGGCCCCATGGATAACGTCTTTAGCACTTGGAAGACGATGGCTGGTGGGCAAAACGGCTTCTTTCATCCGCACGCGATGAGTCCATTGCTCCCTGCAAGCGTCATCGCAGGGGCAACTAGCTATTACGACACCTCGGCATTGCGTAAAACCCTCACGCGCCTCATTGATTTTGAGCGGCTCAATAGTGGTGAAACACGTTTTTCTGTGGGAGCAGTCAACGTCACCAGTGGGCAACTCGTTTTTTTTGATAATGCCAAAGAAAAACTAACCCCTGAGCACATCATGGCCAGCGGTGCGCTGCCGCCAGCCTTTCCCATGATCGAAATTGATGGCGAGGTGTATTGGGATGGCGGCATCGTCTCGAACACGCCGCTCGAATATTTACTCGCGCAGGACGAAGACGTGTCTACGCTTGTTTTTCAGGTCAACTTGTTTAGCAATTCAGGCACAAGACCTGAGCTCATGCAAAGCGTGATGACGCGGCAAAAAGACATCACCTACGCCAGCCACACGGCAAGCGCGGTGCACGATTACCAGCGCGTGCTCATGTTACGCAAACACCTAGCAGATGCACTCCAGCGCGTCCCCGAGGGTCAGCTCAAACACGGTGAGGCCGCGCTTATGAAAGACTATGCAGATAGCGGCGTGATGAACCTCATTCGCCTCACCTATCAAGCGACAGCGGCTGAAAATGACAAAAAAGATTACGAGTTTTCAAACACCATCATGAAGAGCCGCATCGAAGCAGGCTACGCAGACACTATGGCCACGCTGGCGCACCCTGAATGGTTTGAAAAACCAACGGCACACGATGGCGTTGTGGCGCACGGCTTGCATCCAGCCTAAGCCTTGCGATGCAGGCTGCATGGGATAATTGGCCCCCATGACGCATCAAAAAATTCTCATCCTCGATTTCGGCTCACAAGTCACCCAACTCATCGCTCGCCGCGTACGCGAAGCCCATGTTTATTGCGAAGTCCATCCCTGCGATGTCACCAACGATTGGCTCAAAGCCTACGCCGCTGACGGCAACTTAAAAGGCATCATCCTCTCCGGCTCACACGCCAGCGCCTACGAAGAGTCCACAGACAAAGCGCCCTCCAGCGTGTTCGAAATCGGCGTGCCAGTTCTGGGCATTTGCTACGGCATGCAAACCATGGCGCAGCAGCTCGGCGGCAAGGTAGAAGCCGCGCAGGTGGTGGACGGCATTGCGAAGCGCGAATTTGGCTACGCTGAAGTGCGGGCGCGAGGTCATACCGAGCTACTCAAAGACATTGCGGACTTCACCACCGATGACGGCCACGGCATGCTCAAAGTCTGGATGAGCCACGGCGACAAAGTCACCGCGCTGCCAGAAGGCTTCAAAGTGATGGCGAGCACGCCTTCCTGCCCGATTGCAGGCATGGCAGACGAAGCGCGCAAGTTTTATGCGCTGCAATTTCACCCCGAAGTGACGCACACCGTCCAAGGCCAAGCCATGCTCAATCGGTTTGTGCTGGGCATTTGCGGAACCAAGGCCGACTGGATCATGCGGGACTACATCACCGATGCGGTCGCATCCATCAAACGCCAAGTCGGCTCTGAGCACGTGATTTTGGGTTTGAGCGGCGGCGTGGATTCATCCGTGGCGGCAGCACTGATCCACCGCGCCATTGGCGACCAACTGACCTGCGTGTTTGTCGATCACGGTCTCTTGCGACTAGGTGAAGGCGACATGGTGATGGACATGTTCGTTGGCAAGCTCCACGCAAAAGTCATCCGCGTGGATGCCGAAGCGCAATTCCTTGGGCACTTGGCGGGAGTGTCCGAACCCGAAGCCAAACGCAAAATTATTGGCCGCGAGTTTGTAGAAGTGTTCAAGGCCGAAGCCGCAAAAATCAAAGGCGCGACTTTCCTAGCCCAAGGCACCATCTACCCTGACGTGATTGAGTCGGGCGGCGCAAAAACCAAGAAAGCCGTCGTCATCAAAAGCCATCACAATGTAGGCGGCTTGCCCGAGCAATTAGGGCTCAAACTGCTAGAGCCACTGCGCGAACTCTTTAAAGACGAAGTGCGCGAACTCGGCGTGGCGCTTGGCCTGCCAGCCGATATGGTCTATCGCCACCCGTTCCCAGGCCCTGGCCTCGGCGTGCGCATTTTGGGCGAAGTCAAAAAAGAATACGCCGATTTGCTGCGCCGCGCGGATGCCATCTTTATCGAAGAACTGCGCAACTTCAAAGACGAAGCCACCGGCAAAAACTGGTATCAACTCACCAGCCAAGCCTTCACCGTGTTCCTGCCCGTCAAGTCCGTGGGCGTGATGGGTGACGGCAGAACCTACGATTACGTCGTTGCGCTCAGAGCCGTGCAAACCTCAGACTTCATGACCGCAGATTGGGCAGAACTGCCCTACGCACTACTCAAAAAAGTCAGCAGCCGCATCATCAACGAAGTGCGCGGCATCAACCGCGTGACGTATGACGTATCGAGCAAGCCGCCTGCGACTATTGAGTGGGAATAAAAGAGAGACTTATTCATGCCAAAACAAATTACCGCTTGCAAAGTATTTATTGCAAGTGCTGGCGGTTTAGAGGACTTCCGTAGAGAGTTCCGTGATGTCTTGAATCAATTTAACAGCGATGAGGCATTGCACCGTGGCTACGCATTTTTCCCGATCGGTTGGGAGGACACTGTGGGCGGCGTTGGCAGACCACAAGAGCAAATTAACAAAGAACTACGTGAGTGTGATTACGCAGTTTTTATGTTTCGTAATCGATGGGGTACGCCACCATCAAAATACAATTCCCATAGTTCTGGAACTGAAGAGGAATGGAGTATTGCAAACGAGCAATACAAATCCCTCAAATTGAGAGAAATTCAAGGTTGTTTTTTTCCATATGCTACTAGCAGTAATAAGCATGAAATTGAACAGCACTTGAAAGTAGTTGAATTTAAAGATGCGTTAGTAGCAAATAAAAAATTCTTTTTTAAATCATTTACAAAAGACGCGGAATTTGGACCGTGGATGCGAAGTTGTCTTTCTGGATGGCTACGTCAACTCGAAAAGCCAATGCAAATAGATGAAAGACCTGAGGCAATTCAATTCATTGCAAATACTCAAACTCAAATAAGCTCGTCATCCGCCTCAGACCGTAAGCCATTACCTGAAACGTTGTTTCTATTTCAAGATTGGAATGCACGCGCATTAACTGCGATAACTACAAAAGACTTAGAGGCTGCATGCTTCTATTTAAACAAAGCAGCCAACTCCATAGATGCAACCTCAATGCAGGTAGCTGAGGTTTTATACAACCAAGGTGTTGCACTAAATCTGCTAGACAGAAGTAAAGAGGCCATAAATGCTTTCGATCAAATTATTAGCCAATTTGAAAAGGATGGTGACCCAACTTTACGTGTAAAAGTTGCCAAGGCGATGATAAATAAGGGCGTTACGCTTGATCAACTCAATAAAAGCGAAGATGCGATTGCGGTATATGCAAAAATAATTTCAATATATGGCAAAGATGCAGCAATTTCAATTCGCGAACAAGTTGTACTCGGTATGTTCAAGAAGGGAAAGGCACTAGGGCGGCTTAATCGAATCGAAGAGGAAATTGCTATTTATGACCAAGTCATTCAGTTATATGGCAATGATACGGAGGCAGAGATTCGAAAGCTAGTCTCGGATACGAGGTTCTACAAATGCGTCAGATTTGGGCAACTCAATCGGATTGATGAATCCATTGCACTTTACGACCAGTTCATTACGCTGAACAGAAACGCCACAGAATTCGATCTGAAGGAACGGACTGCGGTGCTGATGCTCATCAAAGGCGCGACTTTGGAAACAATAAACAAAAATGAAGACGCAATTGATGTTTACGATCAAGTCATAAAACAATACAGTCATAACAAAGAAATAGAACTGCGTGAGTGCGTAGCAAAAGCGATGGTCAACAAAGGCTTCACGCTCGGGAAGCTCAATCGCGGCGAGCACGAGATCGCTGCCTACGATGTTTTAATTAAACGCTTCGGCAACGACAAAGAGGTGGCTTTGCGCGCGCAAGTGGCGAAGGCGATGCTCCACAAAGGTCTTACTCTTAGTCAGCTCAATCGTAGCGAAGACGCAGTCAAGTCATACGCCGAAATTATTGCCAAGTTTGGGGCAGACAGAGAGAACTCAATACGAGAAGTAGTAGCAAAAGCAACGCAATTAAAAAATAAATAATATGACCAACCGCATCACTATTTATTACCCCCAATGCTTTGCTACGCTGGATAAGGCTTTCGCAAACTTGAACTAGGAGCAACCCATGACAAAAGTTCGCGTAGCAGGATTCAGCGTATCAATCGACGGCTTTGGCGCTGGCATAGAGCAAAGTCTTCAGCAGCCTCTTGGCAAAGATGGGATGGATCTGATGCAGTGGTTTTTTCCGACTCGCACATTCCGCGCTATGCACGGTAGCGGCGAAGGCGGCACGACTGGCGTTGATAACGATTTTGCGCACAGAGCGATGGCTGGATTTGGTGCCTTCATTCTTGGTCGCAATATGTTCGGACCGATTCGTGGTAAGTGGCCAGATGACGAGTGGAAGGGTTGGTGGGGCGCTAACCCGCCCTATCACGCACCGACCTTCATACTGACCCACCACCCACGCGCCTCCATTGAAATGGAAGGCGGCACTGTCTTTCATTTTGTGACCGAAGGTATTGAGGTTGCGATGCAGCGTGCGCGGCAAGCTGCTGGCAACAAGGACATCAAAATTGGTGGCGGCGTTGATACGGTGCGCCAATATCTACGCGCTGGGCATGTTGATGAGATCCACTATGCGGTGTCGCCTGTTGTATTAGGACGAGGCGAAGCCATGTTTAGTGGTATCGATTTGCGTAGTTTGGGATATCATGTCAGCGAGCACGTTGCAACTGATTTAGCCACGCACATCGTGCTGAATCGGTAAATTTAATTTTTAATGACGAGGAGCTTCCTATGATTGGTTACACCACCATCGGAACAAATGATCTCCCTCGTGCTGAGGCGTTTTATGACGCGCTATTTGAAGTCACTAACTTTAAGCGATTAGCTTCGCTTGGCGCTCGCGGCAGGGTTTGGGGCATCAGTTGGGATAGGCCTGTCTTTTCGATTGCGATTCCGTATGACAAATCTTGCGCCTCGCCAGGCAATGGCAATTTGGTTGCGTTGTCTTACAAAAATACTGCGCAGGTGGATGCCGTTTATTCAAAAGCAATAGAACTTGGTGCCGTATCGGATAGCGGTGCGTTTGCTCGTTCTGAGAATGGGGTGTACAGCGCATATTTCCGCGGTAATCCCCCCTTTGTTAACGACACGTCAAAGTAGAGGGTTGATGATTGCTGACTA
>CANFWH010000022.1 GCA_947450645.1 Comamonadaceae bacterium
CCTAGGAGACTTACGCCATGCTTGGACTCATGCAAAACCAACAGCTTTTAATTTCTAATTTGATCGAGTTTGCGAGCAGACACCATGCTGATGGTGAAATCGTTTCGCGCCGCGTGGAAGGGGACCTTCACCGTACCACGTGGGGAGACATTGCCAAACGTTCGCGGCAAGTGGCGCATGCACTCGATGGACTCAAACTTGCGTTCTCTAGTCGTGTGGCGACATTGGCATGGAATGGCTATCGGCACTTAGAGCTCTACTTTGGTGTGAGCGGTTCGGGTCGTGTGTTGCACACGCTCAATCCACGTTTGCATCCTGATCAAGTGGTGTGGATTGCCAATCATGCTGAAGATGAAGTACTTTGCTTTGACATGACGTTCTTGCCGATTATTCAAGCCGTGCATAGCCGTTGTCCGATGATTAAAACTTATGTCGCCATGTGTGATACAGACAAGCTTCCAGCAGACTCGGGCATTCCTAATTTGGTGAGTTACGAGGCGTGGATGGGCAGTCAGTCAGCCAAATACGATTGGCCGCAGTTTGACGAGAACAGCGCATCGTCTATGTGTTACACCAGTGGCACAACGGGCAACCCGAAGGCGGCTTTGTATTCGCACCGATCAACCACGCTGCACGCTTATGCGGCGGCGCTGCCAGATGTGATGTGCATATCGGCACGCGACTCGATTCTTCCTGTGGTGCCGATGTTCCACGTTAATGCTTGGGGCATTCCATACAGCGCAGCGTTGACGGGCGCGAAGCTGGTGTTCCCTGGGCCTGCGATGGACGGCAAGTCGGTGTACGAGTTGATGGAAACCGAGCGCGTGACGTATTCGGCAGGTGTGCCAACCGTGTGGCAAATGATGCTGGCACACATGAAAGCGAACAACCTCAAGTTCAGCACCATGCGGCGCACGGTGATTGGCGGCTCGGCTTGCCCGCCCGCCATGATTAAATCCTTTAACGATGACTACGGCGTTGACGTGCTTCATGCTTGGGGCATGACGGAGATGTCGCCGCTCGGGACGCTATGCACGCTTAAAAATAAGCAGCTCAGTTTACCGCCAGATGCGCAAATGCAAATCAGGCTCAAGCAAGGCAGAGCCATTTATGGCGTTGACATGAAGGTGGTGGACGAAGCGGGTAACGAGCTGCCTTGGGATGGAAAAACCTCAGGCGATTTGCTGGTCAAAGGGCCTTGGGTTGTAGCAGAGTACTTTAAAGGTGAGGGCGGCAATCCGCTTATTAAGGGCTGGTTTCCAACAGGTGATGTGGCGACCATTGATTCAGATGGTTATCTACAAATTACCGATCGCAGCAAGGATGTGATTAAGTCGGGCGGCGAGTGGATCAGCTCGATTGATGTGGAGAACATTGCCATGGCGCATCCTGCAGTCATGATGGCGGCGTGCGTGGGCATGCCGCACCCTAAATGGGATGAACGCCCGATCATTGCGGTAGTCAAAAAGCCAGATGCCGTAGTCACGCGCGAGGAGTTGCTTAAATTCTTTGAGGGTAAGACCGCCAAATGGCAAATTCCTGATGACGTGGTGTTTGTGGATGTCATACCACTGGGGGCAACGGGCAAGATGCAAAAGATGAAGCTGCGTGAGCAGCTGAAAGAGTACAAGTTGCCTTCGTTAGGTTAGTCTATTTTTGTAGGGGCATTCCCTGAGAGAAAAATTAGTAAATCAAGCTACTCTCGGTAAGTTGTTAGTCGGATTCATTATTATTTTTTAGGAGATTTTTTCATGCGTCGTCTTGTCATTAAAACTCTCGCACTGACTGCTTTTGCAGCCAGCATGTCTGCTGCCCTTGCCCAATCGGGTGAGACGGTCAAGATTGCTCACATCGATCCATTTTCTGGGCCATTTGCGAATGTGGGTGTCAATCAATATAAAAGTTGGCAGTTCGTAGCTGATCGTATGAGCGGGAAAAATAATCCAGCTGGCGTGAAGTTTGAAGTGACGCAATTCGATAACAAGGGTTCTCCGCAAGAGAGCTTGACAGCTTTGCAAGCCGCTATTGACCAAGGTTATCGCTATATCACACAAGGTAATGGCTCAGGCGCTGGATTGGCACTCGAGGACGCGGTTCAAAAATACAACGATCGCAACCCAGGTAAGGAAGTCATTTATCTAAATTACGCGGCGGTTGACCCAGCAATGACCAATGAAAAATGCAGCTATTGGCATTTCCGTTTGGATGCAGATACCACTATGAAAATGGAAGCGCTGACGAGCTTTATGAAGGGGCAACCCAAAATTAAAAAGGTCTACATCATTGGGCAAAATTACTCGCATGGTCAGCAAGTCTCGCGCTACTTTAAAGAAGACATGAAGGCTAAGCGTCCAGATGTGCAAATCGTGGGAGATGATTTGCATCCGATTGGACAAGTTAAAGACTTTGCCCCGTATGTCGCCAAAATTAAAGCTTCAGGTGCGGACAGTATTGTGACTGGTAACTGGGGTACAGACTTAACCTTGCTTGTCAAAGCTCTAAACGAAGCGGGTTTGAAGATTCCGATGTACACGTACTACGCTGGCGTAACAGGTACACCAACTGCGCTAGCTGCTGGCGGAGACAGTGAGGTGTACGTTGTTGCCTATGGGCACTCCAATCACACGGGCGATCTTGGTAAAACGGGAGCTGATTTCAAAAAGAAATTTAACGATGACTATTACACGTATGCAGTGACTAACGGCTTTAACTTACTTGGACAAGCGATGGCTAATGCCAAGTCAACGAATCCCGCCAAGGTGGCTGCGGCAATGGAAGGCCTCTCGGTCAAGAGCTTCGCGGGAGAAGTCACGATGCGCAAGTCTGATCACCAGCTGCAGCAATCTATGTTCATCACTAAATGGCAAAAGGTGGATAAGAAAAATCCATACAGCGTGGAAAACACGGGCTACACATTTGTACCTATTAAACAACTAGATCCTTATGTTTCCAGCACGCCAACATCGTGCCAGATGAAGCGTCCTTCATAATCACGACTCATTTTTAGGAAGTATCCGCATGAAATTAAACATCACACTCAAAGCAATTGTTCTGGCAGTAGCGACCCTTGCAGGCGGTATGGCGTTTGCCCAAAAGGGTGAGACCGTCAAAATCGCATTTATTGATCCTTTGTCAGGCTCATTTGCCAACATTGGTCAAAACATTTTGCGCACATGGCAGACGATTGGTGCTGAGCCAAACGTCGCGGGTGTGAAGTACGAAATAGTGCCTTTTGATAACAAAGCCTCACCGCAAGAGTCACTCAATAGCTTGAAAGCTGCGATTGATCAGGGCATTCGTTATGTTGCTCAGGGCAATGGTTCTGGTGCAGCGGCAGCTATTTCGGATGCGGTGTCTAAATACAACGATCGCAACCCAGGTAAGGAAGTTGTATTTTTAAACTACGCTGCGGTTGATCCTGCTTTGACTAACGAGCGTTGTTCGTTTTGGCATTTCCGATTTGATGCGGATACTTCAATGAAGATGGAGGCCATGGGCGCTGCGATTCAAGCCGATAAATCGGTGAAGAATGTGTACTTCATTGGACAGAATTATTCGCATGGTGTACAGGTTGCCAAGTACGGCAAAGAAGCGATTGCGCGCCGCCGCCCCGATATTAAATTTGTGGGCGATGAACTCCATCCAATTGGGCAAGTGAAAGACTTTTCGCCCTATATCGCCAAAATTAAAGCATCGGGTGCAGACACAGTTGTCACGGGCAATTGGGGCGCAGATATGTCGCTCCTATTCAAAGCGGCCAAAGACGCAGGCTTAAACGTTAATTGGTATACCTATTACGCAGGCGCTCAAGGTTCGCCAACGTCTATGGGTACTTGGGGTGAGGGCAAAGTTCGCGCGGTTTATGTACATGAGCCGAATTTGGTAACAACGCGTAAGTTGCTGGACGATTTCAAGGCTAAAAATCATGAAGACATGAGTACGCTGACTGTGGCGCATGCTTTCAACGTGCTGTCTGGCGGGATTGCAAAAGCTAAATCCACCGACCCTGTCAAAGTCGCTAAAGCGATGGAAGGTTTGACTGTGAAAAGTTTTAGTGGCGACATCACTATGCGTGCAAGCGATCATCAATTGCAGCAGACGCTCTATGCCTCTGTTTGGAAAAAGAAAGATGGTAAAAATAGCTACGATGTCGAAGGCACTGGTATGACGTGGGCGCCTGAACGCGTCTTTGAGCCATTTGTATCGAGCACGCCAACGAGCTGCCAGATGAAACGACCTGCGTAGTCTGGACTAGTTGTTCGAATGGAGTTTTTTTCGATATCACTACTCAACGGTCTTAGCTACGGGCTTTTGCTCTTTATGCTGAGCTCTGGCTTGACGCTTATTTTTAGCATGATGGGTGTGCTTAATTTTGCACATGCCTCGTTCTATATGCTGGGTGCCTACTTTGCGTACACCATTACTGAAGTCGTTGGATTTTTTCCAGCGCTTATTTTGGCTCCGCTCATTGTGGGTGCGTTAGGTGTTGCATTCGAGCGGTTTTGCCTGCGACGTGTACATAGCTTTGGTAATGTACCCGAGCTCTTGATTACCTTTGGCTTGTCCTACATCATCTTGGAGCTTGTTCAATTGGTATGGGGACGCAGCTCGCTCGACTACCGCGTGCCGGCACTCCTAGATGGCCCACTTTTTAGCATCTATGGCACACAATTCCCTAAATACAAAGCCTTCATGATGTTTGTGGCCTTAGCTATGCTTTTAGCGTTATGGTTGCTTATCAAAAAGACACGTATTGGTTTAGTGATTCAAGCAGCACTGACGCATCCAGATACCGTGGAGACGCTAGGACATAACGTGCCCCGCGTCTTCATGCTGGTGTTTGGAGGCGGAGCGGCGCTGGCAGGTCTTGCGGGGGTCATTGGTGGCAATGCCTTTGTGACTGAGCCTGGGATGGCCAATAGCGTCGGGCCTGTGATATTTGTGGTTGTTGTGGTCGGCGGTATGGGTTCACTAGCGGGTGCTTTTTTAGCCTCAATCTTGATCGGCGTTTTGCAAACCTTTGCTGTGGCGATTGACTCTTCACTCTTGAGTGGATTAGCTTTATTGGGTGTCAACGTGACACCAGAGACGTTCGGTTATGCGCTTTGGAAGCTCAAGGTCAGTCAATGTGCGCCCATCCTGCCATTTTTATTTTTAGTACTTATCCTTATTTTTAGACCCAAGGGTTTGATGGGTTCACGCGAAGGTTAGTGCGGTTCGAAAAATGACAATGACTTACTACCAATTTAAGCCCATGAACGTCGGACGATTTGTTGTCTGGACACTGTTTGCGCTCGTCTTAATTTTTGCGCCGCTGGTGTTTACCAGCAGCCTTTCGCATACCATGCTCTCGCAAATGGGAACGGTAATAATTGTGTGCCTTAGCTACAACATGCTGCTCGGCCAAGGCGGGATGCTCAGCTTTGGGCATGCCGTGTATTCTGGACTGGGCGCATTTTTAGCCATTCACACACTTAATTTGATCAGTAAAGGAACGCTTCCTTTGCCAGTGAGTTTGATTCCGATTGTGGGCGGCTTATTTGGCGCACTTTTCGCCGTGATATTGGGCTGGGTCACGACCAAAAAAGCAGCGACTCCTTTTGCCATGATTACGTTGGGTGTTGGCGAATTGGTTTGGGCGATGTCGCTGATGTTCCCCGAATTTTTTGGTGGCGAAGGCGGCATTAATGGTAATCGCGTGACATCTAGTCACCCATTTGGTATCACATTTGGACCGCAAATTCAGCTTTATTATTTGATTGCCATCTACACCTTTGTTTGCACGGGATTGATGTTTGCATTTACGCGTACGCCGCTCGGGCGGATGCTGAACGCCGTGCGTGATAACCCAGAGCGTGTTGAGTTTGTGGGCTACAACACACAGGTTGTACGGTACATCGTCTTCATTATTGCGGCATTTTTTGCGGGCATTTCAGGCGGCCTGTCAGCACTTAATTTTGAAATTGTGACGGCTGAAGTCGTCAGCGGTATCCGATCTGGTGGTTATTTACTTTTTACATTTTTAGGCGGTGCAACATTCTTTTTTGGCCCCATTATTGGTGGTGTTTTGTTGGTGTTGGCCTTTGTGGTGCTCTCAGAGTTCACCAAGGCTTGGTTGCTGTACTTAGGGCTCATCTTTTTATTGATGGTGATGTATGCGCCAGGCGGCGTGGCAAGTCTAATCATGATGAATCTTCGCGTGGCAGCGTTTGGATTTTTACGCAAATTGTGGATGGCGTATTTGGCGCTCTTTGTCACAGGACTCGCGGCTTTGCTGGGGGCTGCAACTATGATCGAAATGGTGTATCACTTGCAGCTGAGTGCTGCAGTGGGTGACGAGCTTCAATTTTTAGGGCTCTCACTTGATGCCAAGGGCTTTAATACTTGGGTAGGCGCAATCTTTGTAACGATAACCAGCGTTGGGTTGTTTGAAGTAGTGCGTCGGCAATTCAAACATGATTGGGATGGCGTGCAAGTGGATATTGAGCGTGAGATTAAACGCAGAGAGGCTTTGGCATGACCTACGCGCTAGAGCTAAAAGACTTACGTAAAAGCTTTGGTAAAACCGAAATTATTCGTGGTTGTGATTTAGCCGTCAATGTTGGCGAGCGAGTTGCCATTATTGGCCCTAACGGGGCAGGTAAATCGACATTGTTCAATTTGATAAGCGGTCGTTTTGAGCCGACCAGTGGGGACATCTTGTTAAACGGTACGCGTGTGAATGGCAAGAAACCGTTTGAAATTAATCGCATGGGGTTGTCACGAAGCTTTCAAATTACGAATATTTTCCCCAAACTCAGTGTGTTTGAAAATCTTCGCTGTGCTGTCTTGTGGAGTCTTGGTTATCGCTACACCTTCTTTAAATTTTTGGCTAACTTAGACGATGCGAATGACCGCGCGCAAGAGTTGATGGAGATGATTAAGTTGGACAAAAAACGCGACGTTCTTGCGATGAATTTAACGTATGCAGAGCAGCGTGCGTTAGAGATCGGTATCACCATCGGCGGTGGTGCAAACGTTATTTTGCTAGATGAGCCAACGGCAGGTATGAGTAAGAGTGAGACGACAAGGTTTATCTCTCTTATTAAAGAAGTGACGATCGGTAAGACATTGCTTACGGTTGAACACGATATGGGCGTGGTGTTTGGATTAGCCGACAGAATTGCTGTGCTTGTGTACGGTGAAATCTTAGCTTTCGATACGCCTGATGCAGTCAGAGCGAATGCTAAGGTCCAAGAGGCTTATCTTGGCTCGTCAGTCGCTGATGCGCAGGGGGAGGGGCACTGAGATGTTGAAAGTTGAAAACCTCCACGCCTACTATGGGAAAAGCCATGTGCTACACGGTGTTAATTTCGAAGTTGGTAAGAGCGAAATCGTTGCCTTACTTGGGCGCAATGGCTCTGGTCGCTCGACCACGGCTAAGACGGTGATGGGTCTAGTTGATGGAGAAGGCTCTATTGCTTGGAATGGGCAAGAAATACTAGGAAAAAAGGCGTTTGAAGTTGCGCATCTAGGCATTGGTTATGTGCCAGAGAATCGTGATATTTTTGCAACCTTGACCGTGCATCAAAATTTGCTATTGGGTCAAAAGCGCGGTGCAAAAAATTCACGCTGGTCGTTTGACGATATGTACAAAATGTTTCCTCGTTTGAAGGAACGTCAGCATACGGAGGCTGGCGTCTTATCAGGCGGCGAGCAGCAGATGCTGACGCTTTGCCGTACCTTAATGGGCGACCCTGATCTCATCATCATTGACGAGCCAACGGAAGGACTTGCACCAAAGATTGTTGAGTTGGTGGCTGAGTATTTACAAGAGCTCAAAAGGCGAGGAGTGTCTGTTCTTTTGATTGAGCAAAAGCTCACAATCGCAATGCAAATTTCTGACCGTTGTTTAGTGATGGGGCATGGCGCTATCGTCTTTGAGGGCACGCCAGATGGGCTTCGTAGTGATGCCTATATTCGAAAAGAATGGCTGGAGGTATAAAAAAAGGGGCTCGCGCCTCTTTTTTTATATTGCTGAGTTATTTGATTAATTTGCTGCCATATGTTTGGCGCGCATCGGACGTAATACATACCAGGCCATAAGCGCAGCAATGGCATTCATGATGCTGCCGACGATGAAGACGGCATGCCAGCTGCCTGTTGCAGCTGTTAAAACACTTGAGAGCGGCACAAGCAAGGAAGCTGTTCCTTTGGCTGTGTACAGCAAGCCTGCATTGCCAGCGGCGAACTTGGTGCCAAATGTGTCAGCACAAGTGGACGGAAAGAGGCTATAAATTTCGCCCCAAGCAAAGAACACGATACCTGTAAGAATCACGAACGCCACTGGGTCTTGACCAAATTCATAGAGCGCTAGGATGCCGATGGCTTCTAGTGAAAACGCAATAAACATAGTTTTCTCGCGTCCAATTTGATCGGAAACCCAGCCAAAGAAAGGGCGTGTGAGACCATTGAGAACACGGTCAATCGCAAGTGCAAACGTAAGTGCAGGTAGCACCAATCCCATGATGTTGACGGGGGTGTCACCAATCATGAAGTCCTTCGCGATAGGGCCTAACTGTGCAGTTGCCATTAAGCCGCCCGCAGCCACCATGACGAACATGATATACATCACCCAAAACACGGGTTGCTTAAGCAATTCCAGCGGCTGATAGTTCCGCTTAACTTGTTGCACTTTGATTTGATTAGCGACGCCCGCTTGCTTGGACAACTCTTCGGGCGCTCGCTTGAGCAAGAAGGAGAGTAAAAAAACCACTACGCCTTGCAAAATGCCAAAGTAGAGGAAAGCCATTTGATAGCCATCAACTTTAATCATGGTCGAAATTGGGATGATGGTGAGAGCTGATCCTGCACCAAAACCAGCGGCAGTTAGGCCAGCAGCCAAACCACGACGATCAGGAAACCATTTGAGAGCATTGCCCACGCAAGTGCCGTAAACCGCACCAGCGCCAACACCACTGACAGCAGCTGCGAAATAGAGAAACGGTAGGCTATCAGCATACGAATTCATGACCCAGCCAATACCGCACAAAATACCACCGCCCATCACAACAGGGCGAGGCCCAAATTTATCAACCAAGTAGCCCTCAATTGGCACGAGCCAAGTTTCAGTAAGCACGAAGATGGTAAAGGCCACTTGAATTGCGGCGCGACTCCAGCCATATTTTTCAGAGATAGGGTTGACAAAAAGCGTCCATCCGTATTGCAAGTTGGCAATCATGGCCATGCAAACGATCCCCATTAAAAGTTGTAACCAGCGTGCGGAGCTGCTGGCGGTCGTAGTTGAACTCATAGTGTTATGTTCCTTTGTGTATTTAAGTAAAGTCAGTGACCTGCGAACGATAGCGGAAAGTACGTAAATTGCATCTAGGGTTGTTACTAGTTTGTGTCACTTATGCGCAGCATGGTCAAATGTTTTTTTGCGTATTTTTATGGAAATTAACAAATTCGTCACCAGTTAAGTCTGAGTATGATTGAGTCCTTGCCAAATTTGCCCTATTCATTGGAGATTTCACCTTGTCCCAAGCCAGTAACCCGCCCAAAGATCCTCTAGATGGCTTGCCACCTAAGCGACCAAATAATCAAAATAACAATGGCAACAACCAAGGCCCAGGCAATTGGTTTGCCAAGTTTGGTGTGTGGGTCGTTATTGCCTTGGTGCTGTCTGCCGTATTCAACAAGTTGGACATTAAAAATAATACAACCTCTAACTACATCCCGTATTCAGATTTCTTGGATCAAGTGAAGTCTAAAAATGTGAAGCAGGTCATCATGCCTTCTGGGCAGGGCGGTAGCGACATTGATGCAACGCTTCAAGACGGTAGCAAGATTCGGACAACGGGTACGCCGCTTGATCGTGGACTAGTGGGAGACCTCATTGCGAATGGCGTGAAGTTTGACGTGCGTTCGCGTGAAGATACGCCATTCCTTTTGTCGTTGTTTATGAATTTTGGCCCTACGCTTTTGTTTTTAGGAATTTGGATCTATTTCGCTAAAAAAATGCAAGGTGGTGGCGGTGGCGGCATCTTCGGATTTGGCAAATCCAAAGCCAAAATTTTAGACGTCGCAACCCAGCGCGTGACTTTTGCCGACGTCGCGGGTTGCGACGAAGCCAAAGAAGAGGTCAAAGAAGTCGTGGACTTCTTGACCGACCCTTCGCGCTTTGAAAAGCTAGGGGGCCGTATTCCACGTGGCCTCTTGATGGTGGGTCCTCCTGGAACAGGTAAGACGCTGCTTGCAAAAAGTATTGCGGGCGAAGCCAACGTGCCGTTCTTTAGCATTAGTGGCTCTGACTTCGTTGAGATGTTCGTAGGTGTTGGCGCATCGCGTGTGCGCGATATGTTTGAGAATGCCAAACGCAATGCGCCATGCATTATTTTTATTGATGAGATTGATGCGGTTGGCCGTCAGCGTGGCGGTATGGGCGGCGGCGGACATGACGAGCGCGAGCAGACGCTAAATGCTTTACTGGTCGAAATGGACGGCTTTGAAACCAATAAAGGCGTGATCGTGATTGCGGCGACCAATCGTCCCGATGTACTTGATGCGGCACTCTTGCGTCCTGGCCGTTTTGATCGCCAGGTGTATGTCACGTTGCCCGATATCCGTGGGCGCGAGCAAATTTTGGGTGTGCACATGCGCAAGATTCCGATTGGCGCAGACATTAATGCCAACGTGATTGCACGTGGAACGCCAGGCATGAGCGGCGCAGATTTGGCCAACCTTTGCAATGAAGCGGCGCTGATGGCGGCACGGCGCGGCGCAGCGGTTGTGGGGATGGCGGATTTTGAGCGCGCCAAAGACAAAATCTTTATGGGCCCTGAGCGTAAGAGCATGGTGATGCCAGAAGCTGAGCGTAAAAATACGGCGTACCACGAAGCGGGTCATGCTTTGATTGGTAAGCTTTTGCCCAAGTGCGATCCTGTTCATAAGGTCACCATCATCCCGCGTGGACGTGCACTGGGTGTGACGTTTAGCTTGCCTGCGGAAGACCGCTACAGTCACGACCGCGAGTTCATGTTTAACCAAATCGCGATGTTGTTTGGTGGACGTATTGCGGAAGAAGTGTTCATGAACCAAATGACCACGGGTGCATCGAACGACTTTGAACGCGCTACGCAAATGGCTCGTGATATGGTGATGAAGTACGGCATGAGTGACGCAATGGGGCCGATGGTCTATGCCGACCGCGAAGGCGAATCCTTCTTAGGTCGTCAGTTTGCAGGCGCGACAGGCATTAGCCAAGAAACGTTGCAAAAAGTTGATCTAGAGGTGCGCCGCATCATCGACACCCAATACAAAATTGCGCGTGATTTGATTGAAGGCAATGCTGAAAAGATGCACGCAATGGCCAAGGCGCTTCTTGAGTGGGAAACCATTGATGCTGATCAAATTAACGACATCATGGCAGGCAAAGAGCCCAAAGCGCCTTTGGATTGGGCACCTCGCAAGCCCCTCGATCCTGTTCCGCCTGTGGTTGGTTTGCAAACACCACCGCCTCCGCAAGCCGCACCAGCTGCGACTCCCCAGCCATTTGCCTCGTAAGCCTCCATTTCATGTGGCTTGCAGGGCAGGGTATGGTTTAACAACATGATTTGGCAAACTAGCCGCTTCGCCATTGAGTTGGTTTTGCCCAAAATCATGGGCATTGTCAATCTCACCCCCGATTCGTTTTCGGATGGCGGCCAGCATGCAAGCGAGTCAGATGCGATTCGCTTTGCTGAACGACTTGTGGAAGACGGTGCTGAGATTCTTGATCTTGGCGCGGAATCCACCCGCCCTGGTAGCACGCCCGTGCCTGCGGGGGAAGAGCTGGCAAGGCTTGCGCCCGTGTTACGCGAAGTGCTGAAGTGGAACATCCCGATTTCGATTGATACCTATAAACCTATCGTGATGCAGACAGCGCTAGATATGGGTGCGGACATCATCAACGATGTGTGGGCGTTGCGCCACGAGGGTGCAGTCGATGTAATTGCTAAACACAAAACTTGCGGCATCTGCATCATGCATATGAGCGGAGAGCCGACCACCATGCAGCTTGCGCCGATGCGCTCTGATAGAGCGGGTGGTGTGGTGGTTACAGTGAAAGATTTTTTATCTGAACGCTCGCAGATATTGGCTAAAAGCAAGGTCGCAAAAAATCGTATCGTGTGGGATGTGGGCATTGGCTTTGGCAAGTCGCCTGAGCAAAATTTTGAATTGCTGGCGAAACAAGCTAGTTTTTTGCCCAGCGGCTATCCGCTTTTATGTGCATGGTCGCGTAAATCCAGTCTTGGAAAAATCATAGGGCATGACAAGGATAATCTCGCCAGCGAGCGCGTCTTTGCAAGCGTTGCGGCGGCGGTACTGGCCGTTGAGCGTGGGGCACGGCTGGTGCGGGTTCATGACGTATTGGCGACGAAGCAAGCGCTACAAGTTTGGCTTGCTGCTAAGAAGCAATTTGATTAAATTGGTAAATAAAGATAACGAGACAAGAGCATGAGTAAACGTCAATTTTTTGGGACCGATGGCATCCGCGGCACCGTCGGTATACATCCCATCACGCCTGACTTTGTGCTGCGCCTTGCGCATGCAGTAGGCCGCGTGCTCAAGCAAACTGAAGCTAGACCCGTCGTGGTGATTGGCAAAGATACACGTCTCTCGGGCTACATGCTAGAGAGCGCACTGGAGTCTGGCTTTAATTCTGCGGGTGTTGATGTGGTGCTACTCGGCCCTTTGCCTACACCTGGTGTGGCGTATTTGACCCGCGCTTTGCGGGCAAGTTTGGGCGTCGTGATTAGCGCCAGCCATAACGCTTACCCTGACAATGGCATTAAATTTTTTAGTGCACAAGGCACGAAGCTGGATGACGCATGGGAGTTGGCTGTGGAGGCCGAGGTGGCTCGCGAGCCACAGTGGGCGGACTCTGCAGCGATTGGTCGTGCCCGGCGTTTAGACGATGCGGCGGGACGTTATCTTGAGTTTTGCAAGTCCACATTTGATAGCGCACTAAGCCTCAAAGGGATGAAGATCGTGGTCGATGCGGCGCACGGTGCGGCATATCAAGTTGCGCCCAAAGTTTTTCACGAGCTAGGTGCGGAAGTGATTGCGATTGGCTGCGCACCTGACGGTATCAATATCAACGAAGGTGTGGGCGCGACGCATCCCAAAGCGCTCATAGAGGCCGTGAAAGTGCATGACGCGCATTACGGCGTGGCGTTAGACGGCGACGCGGATCGCTTGCAAATGGTGAGTGCATGTGGCCGTTTGTTTAATGGCGATGAGTTGCTGTATTTGCTCGCACTAGACCGCATCCGCGCGGGCGAACGCGTAGAGGGTGTTGTTGGTACGCTCATGACCAATATGGCAATTGAAGTAGGTCTTAAGAAGCTAGGTGTGGAGTTGATTCGTGCCAAAGTGGGTGACAGGTATGTTCTAGAAGCCTTATCCAGTAAAGGCTGGCGCTTAGGTGGGGAAAGCTCAGGGCATATTTTGGTTCTCGACAAGCACAGTACGGGCGATGGCTTGGTCAGCGCTTTGCAAGTCTTGCAAGCGGTGAATCGTCTTGGGCTATCAATGGCCGAAGTGCTGGCCGATGTGCCGCTTTTTCCGCAGACGATGTTGAATGTGAAAGTGAAGGAGGGATCAGATTGGCAGAGCAATGTGCCACTTCAAAAACTGATTAAAGAAGTCGAAGCGGAACTTGGCGATACAGGACGTGTTTTAATCCGCGCTAGCGGCACAGAGCCTGTGGTCCGTGTCATGGTAGAAGCCCTGGAAGCCCCGTTGGCTAAGGCTTTGGCGGAGAAGCTAGCTGCCACACTTTAGCCAGTAAGGCCTTTCCACAGCATATACGCGGCTTGTAGATAAAGTGCAAAAGCAAAGAAACGTTTGAGCAGTACAACATTCAGGTGATGCGCAAAGCGAACGCCGACGGGTGCCATGACGGAGCTAGCCGTTGCCAAAATCACAAGCGCAGGTAAATAGACAAAACCAAACGAGTGCGCTGGTAGACCAGTTTGTCCCCAGCCCGTATAGATAAAACCACAGGTGCTCATGATGGCAAGCGGCATACCAAACGCCGCGCTGGTGGCTATGGCGTTGTGAAGTGGGACGTTACGCGCCATCATATATGGTACGCTAATGAACGCACCGCCAGCCCCTAGCATGCCCGACACAAGACCAATGAAGACGCCCATGAGGCCTTGCTTTGCGGGGTTTGGCATGGTTTTTGTTGCGAGTGGTTTTTTGGCAGCCAGCATGTTGGTTGCGGAATAACAGATAAAGAGGCCAAAGAAGACGGCAAGCGCCTGACCTTTGAGGATATTGAAGAGTAGGGCGCTTGTGATTAGGCTGCCGAGCACAATGCCTGGCGTGATTGTTTTAAAAATATCCCACCGAATCGCACCGCGTTTTTGCTGTGCACGAACGTTGGAGATGGAGATAAAAACCACGGCAGACATAGCGGTGGCAATCGCCATCTTGACCGCCAAATCGGCGCTGACGCCGCGCTGGGTCAGGATGTAGGTGATAAATGGTACGGTCATCATGCCGCCGCCAATGCCGAGCACGCCTGCTAAAAATCCTGTGAAGAGTCCAAGCGCCGCGAGTTCGGTAATGAGTAGAGGTTCAAGCATGAGTAGAAATGGCGGTAATCAAAAATAGGTGTCTGCAAACAAACCCAAAGCCGCATTCCTGAACCAAAGGTTCAGGTCGACACAGTCAAACCTAGGTTGGGACACCCTAACGCGAGGGATATACACGCTGCTAGGTTTTATTCCATGTCTGGTGCTCAAAGAGCATTGGTTCAAGGAAATTTAGGACTTTGGCGAATGGTCGCAGACGTTTTTGATTCTAGAGGATCACGCGCATCACATTAGCAAATGTTCGCCTGCGTTGTCACCACCCAAAATCACGTAGTTCACTTTGCGAATATCCATGAGTTTTTTGCCACCCGAATAACTGATCGAGCTTTGCACGTCCTCTTCCATCTCACGTAGCGTTGCCGACAGCTTGCCTTTGATGGGCTCAAGGATGCGTTTTCCTTCCACGTGTTTGTACTCACCTTTGTTGAAGTCGGAGGCGCTACCGTAATATTCTTTAAAGAGTTTGCCATCGACTTCTACGGTCTTGCCAGGTGATTCTTCGTGGCCTGCCAACATTGAGCCAATCATCACCATCGTTGCGCCAAAGCGAATCGATTTAGCAATGTCGCCGTGCTCACGGATACCACCGTCGGCAATGATAGGCTTGGTCGCCACACGTGCGCACCACTTGAGCGCCGATAGTTGCCAGCCACCTGTGCCAAAACCTGTTTTCATTTTGGTGATGCAAACTTTGCCAGGACCAATGCCGACTTTTGTGGCGTCTGCGCCCCAGTTTTCAAGGTCGATGATGGCTTCGGGTGTGCCCACGTTGCCTGCAATCACAAAGGCGGCGGGGAGGTGTTTCTTTAAGTATTCGATCATCAACCTCACGCTATCGGCGTGGCCATGTGCGATATCAATGGTGATGTATTCGGGGCAAATTTTTTGCGCGACCATTTGGTCAACCGTGTCGTAATCGGCTTTTTTAACGCCCAGAGAAATCGATGCAAACACGCCTTTGCTTTGCATCGATTTGGTGAATTGGATGTTGTCCAAATCGAAACGATGCATCACGTAGAAGTAGCCATTTTTTGCCATCCATTCGCAAATGGATTCGTTCAAAACCGTCTTCATATTGGCGGGTACAACAGGGATGCGGAAGCTACGGCCGCCTAGTTCAACACTGGCGTCACATTCGGAGCGGGATTCCACGCGGCATTTGCGCGGTAGGAGGAGGATGTTGTCGTAGTCAAAGATTTCCATGAGAGTTTGTGTCTCCAAGAGTTCAAAAGGAGTTGCACCTAGGTACAACAGCGATTGAGCGCTTGGACTTCATAGAACTTCGAATGAAGTGCTTGGGCTCGGTAGCGTATTTTAGACGATTGAAAGCTTACAAAAGCTGACCATCGCCAGCTAAGGCGTTATCAAGCTTGGCCATTAATTGTGCGTAGTCGGGCATGATCGTCGCGTTAGCTTTTGGGGCTAATGCCGCAGACTCGGCACTTGTGGAAGCTCCGCTAGATAAACCTTGCGCGGCGATATTGAGAGCGGCTAACACAGCGATTCGATCTCGTGCTTTGATTTTTCCCGCATCACGAATTTGACACATTGCCGTATCCACTTTGGCGACGGCTTGGCGCAAGAGCGACTCGCCCTCAGTAGAGCTTGCCAGGATATAGCTTTGCCCCATGATTTGGACTTCGATTTGTTTCATGTTTAAGTGGTCTCGTCTAATTCAGGTGCAGGCGTAGCAGGCAAACGTTGTAGCACAGCCTCCATGCGCAAGCTGGCAGCTTGTAAGCGTGACTGCAGGCTATCGCGCTCCGTTGTGAGATCACTCACTTGTCGTTCGAGCAACGTCACGGTGCGGCGTGATTCTTCATGGCGAACCAGCAGGCGTTCAATTCGTTCAGTCAATGCGTCATTCATACGCTGTATTTTAGGGGACTAAAATCAGAGTCTTTCATCAACACGGAGCATATCGTGAACAATACATCGCCAGCCACTCCCCATTCTCACAATCCGATTAGCAAAGGTCAGCTTTTGCAAGATCCATTTTTGAACCAATTGCGCAGAGAACATATTCCGTGTTCGGTGTATCTGGTCAATGGCATCAAACTGCAAGGCCAAATTGAATCGTTTGACCAGTACGTTATTTTGCTGCGCAATACAGTGACGCAAATGGTCTACAAGCATGCGGTCTCCACCATCGTGCCAGGCCGTGCGGTCAATTTCCAAATTGAAGGCGTGAGTCCCGATCCGCAAGCCGTGCAAGCTTGAAGCTTACCGCAGCGCCTACTGGCTTGCCCGCGACAACGCCTGTCATTTTGGTGGGTGTTGATTTTGGTGCGCCGCATTTCGACCAAGAGCTACAAGAGCTGGGGCTGCTTGCTCAAACTGCTGGATTAGAGCCTGTAGGGCGTATCACCTGTAAGCGAAAAGCGCCAGATGCTGCGCTGTTTGTGGGGTCTGGCAAAGCCGATGAAATCAAAACTTTAATGACTGAACTGGGCGCAAGCGAGGTCTTGTTTGACCAAGCGCTCAGCCCCGCCCAGCAGCGTAATTTAGAGCGACACTTTGAATGCGCTGTCAACGATCGCACGCTACTCATCTTGGAAATTTTTGCTCAGCGTGCACGTAGCCACGAGGGCAAGCTGCAAGTCGAACTCGCGCGCTTGCAATATCTTTCGACGCGTCTTGTGCGCCGCTGGTCGCACCTTGAGCGGCAAAAAGGCGGTATTGGTAATCGCGGCGGACCAGGCGAGACGCAAATTGAACTCGATCGACGCATGATTACGCAAGCGATTACGCGCATCAAAACGCAACTTATCACGGTCAAAAAACAACGAAAAACCCAGCGTAAACAGCGTGAGCGAATGGGTACGTTTGCCATCTCGTTAGTTGGCTACACAAACGCAGGAAAGTCGAGTTTGTTTAACGCACTGGTTAAAGCCAAAACTTACGCTGCCGATCAACTCTTTGCCACGCTGGACACTACTACGCGGCAACTTTATCTTGGTGCAGACCATACAGGGCGTGGCTTGCAGGCCAGCTTGTCGGATACCGTAGGTTTTATCCGTGACCTGCCGCATGGCCTTGTCGATGCGTTTGAAGCCACGCTGCAAGAGGCCGTCGATGCTGATTTGCTGCTCCATGTGATTGATGCCGCATCGCCAGATCATCTTGAGCAAATGGCTCAAGTACACAAGGTATTGGCCGAGATTGGCGCTGATGAAATTCCACAGCTTTTCATTTTTAACAAATTGGATGCAATGGCGGCGGAAGCCAAGCCTGAGCAATTGCAAGGCGAATTCGAAATGGACGGTAAAACCGTCCAGCGACTCTATGTGAGCGCTTTGCAAGGCAAGGGTATTCCAGAGTTACGCGAAATGCTCTTAGGCTGGGTAAAATCAGCCGTATGAATCTATCCTTCTTACCGCTCGCCAAGCTCACGCAATGGCGTGATCGCATGTTTAACCAACCGCCAGACCTTGATGAGATATGGCGTGATGTGAATGAAAAAATCTCCCGTTTTTTTGGTGGCGGCAAAAAAACCAACGACAAACAAACGCATCAATTTGGCAATACACCGCCGCCTACGAATGATGGCAACAATGGCAATGCGCCGCATGGGATGAGTGCCAAAACCGCTGGCAAGAGCTTTGGTGTGGTGTTTGGAGTGATCGTCTTGATTTGGCTACTTACGGGGTTTTATATCGTGCAGGAAGGTCAGCAAGCCGTCATCACGCGCTTTGGCAAGTTCAAAGGCTCGGGAACTGGTGGCATTACGGGGGCTGGCGTGAATTGGCGTTTGCCATATCCGTTTGAAGCGCACGAAGTGGTGCAGGTCAGTCAGCTTCGCTCGGTCGAAGTGGGACGCAACAAAGTGGTGCAGTCCACCGCGTCGCAAGGTTCTGGCGCTGCGATTCCTAGCCTACGAGATTCATCCATGCTGACGCAAGATGAAAACATTGTGGATGTTCGTTTTGTCGTGCAGTACCGATTGAAGAGTTCGTCGGACTACATTTTCAATAACCGCGACCCAGATGAAGCCGTGATCTTGGCCTCTGAATCGGCTGTGCGCGAAGTCGTCGGCAAGGGCACAATGAACACTGTATTGAACGAAAAGCGTGAAGCGATTGCGGGCGATATCGTTAAGTCGGTGCAAGCGCAAATGGACGCATACAAAACGGGCATCTTGATTTCGAGCGTCAACATCCAAAATGTGCAACCGCCAGAGCAAGTGCAGGCCGCGTTTGATGATGCACTCAAAGCAGGACAAGACGGTGATCGCGCCAAAAACGAGGGTCAAGCCTATGCCAACGATGTGATTCCGCGTGCTGAAGGAGCGGCTGCAAGACTGCGCGAGGAGGCCGAAGGCTATAAGGCCCGCGTTGTGTCGCAAGCTGAAGGTGATGCCTCTCGATTTAAAGCCATATTGCCAGAGTATCATCGGGCGCCTCAAGTCATGCGAGATCGTATGTATACGGACACTATGCAACAAATTTATAGCAATGTGACCAAGGTGTTGGTGGACTCTAAACAAGGTTCGCAATTGCTGTATTTGCCGCTTGATAAATTGTTGCAAGCCGCTGCAAATAACGATCCTACGGCTGCCCTTTCAAATGCATCCAATAGCGCAAACCCTGTAAATTCAAACGCTATGGGCGCAAACAGTGTGCCCACGCCATCTGGCGCTGTCAATGCAGGACGTAGTCGTGATCGTGATGTTCGCTAATTTTTCAAAACCACAGGACAAATCATGAATAAAATTGGTTTTGCAATTTCTTCCGCTCTGTTAGCTCTCGCAATTGGTCTGTCGTGCTTGTTTGTTGTCGATCAGCGTCAGTTTACGGTCGTCTATACACTCGCCGAAATTAAAGAAGTCATCACTGAGCCAGGTCTCAATTTCAAGCTGCCACCGCCGCTGCAATCGGTCACCTTCATTGACAACCGGATCTTAACTTTGGATAGTCCTGAGACGCGTGCGATTCAAACGGCAGAGAAGAAAAATTTGGTTGTTGATTGGCTGGTTAAGTGGCGCGTCAAAGATGCCAAGCAATTCATTCGTAATAACAATGGTGCTGATCTGCGTACGGCTGAAGGACGCTTAGGCCCTTTAGTGCAAGCGGCTTTAAACGAAGAAATTACCAAGCGCACGGTCAAAGATGTTCTCTCAACCGATCGTGAAAAAATCGTTCAAGGCGTCAAAGAGCGGCTCTTGGACGACGCTAAAACTTTTGGTATTGACATCGTCGATGTGCGCATTAAGCGTGTCGATTTCCCCGCATCAGTGGCTGATTCCGTTTATAGTCGAATGGTCTCGGAACGTAAACAAGAGGCTAATCGTTTGCGCTCTACAGGCGCCGCTGATGGTGAGCGCATTCGGGCTGATGCCGATAAAAAACGTGAAATCGTGTTAGCCACGGCTTATAAGGAAGCGCAGATTGCAAAAGGACAGGGTGATGCTAAAGCGGCGGCCATTTTTGGTGAAGCCTTTGGTCGCGACCCGCAGTTTGCATCCTTCTATCGCAGTTTGGAAGCCTACAAAACCACCTTTGCTAAAAAGAGCGACGTGATGGTGATGGATCCATCTAGCGACTTCTTTAAAGCGATGAAAAGTAGCGGCAAAAAATGACGAATCGTTGGCTATTGCCAGACCACATTGCTGACGTGCTTCCTACACAGGCGCGCCAAATTGAAGAAACACGCCGCGCACTTTTAGATGCGGCAAATCGCTATGGTTTCGAGCTCGTGATGCCGCCCCTCGTTGAGCATCTAGATTCACTTTTGATAGGTGCGAGTAGCAGCGTGGGCGGTGCGCTTGATTTGCAAACCTTTAAGTTGGTCGATCAACACTCAGGGCGTAGCCTTGGTGTCCGCGCAGACACAACCCCGCAAGTGGCTCGCATCGATGCGCACTTACTCAATCGCCAAGGACTCACGCGTTTGTGTTACTGCGGTTCCGTACTACACACGCGGCAAGCGACGCCGCATGCGTCACGTGAACCGCTGCAGTTTGGCGCAGAGATTTATGGCCATGCGGGCTTAGAGGCTGACCTAGAAGTAATGGAGCTTGCGCTAGCAAGCCTTGCAATTGGCGGCATCCAAGATATTGTTTTAGATTTGTCTGATGTCCGCATCGTGGGTGCGCTGCTGGCAGCTTATCCAGTCGATGCATCGCTGCAAGTCAATATCTATAAGGCGTTGGCGGCCAAGGATGTGCCAGCGATCCAAGAGCTGGTGGGTTTGCCAGATGTGCTACGCGCCGCCCTGCTCGCCGTGCTTTCGCTCTATGGTGATGTTGCTATTTTGGATACAGCGCGTCAAAAATTACCGAGGCTTGCCGATATTGATCAAGCACTCGATAGTCTGACGTGGTTAGTCGATCAATTGGTGGCAAGTGGCATGGAGGCCAGGCGCATTCATTTTGATTTGGCTGATTTAGGCGAGTATGGCTACTACACTGGTGTTCGGTTTGCCGTCTATAGCGCTTTAGCCAATGACGCATTGGCACGTGGTGGTCGCTATGACGAAGTCGGCGCCGTGTTTGGACGTAAGCGACCTGCGGTAGGCTTTAGTTTAGATATCAAGTCATTGGTTGAATCGGTATCGGCAGCTGCTGCCAAGCCCTCTATTCGTATGCCTTGGGGATCTGACCCTGCGCTACGCCTTGCTGCGTCTGCCTTGCGGCGTATGGGTGAGACTGTAATTTGTGTCCTGCCAGGGCATGAAAGCGAAGCGGATGAATTCGCCTGTGACCGTGAGTTAGTGAAAGTGGGCGATCAATGGGTCGTCAAGAGTCTTTAATTTTTGAAAGTTTGACATGAGCGTGATTGGAAAAAAAGTGGGCCGCAATGTGGTCGTGGTTGGTACGCAGTGGGGTGACGAAGGCAAAGGCAAATTAGTTGATTGGCTGACTGAATCCGCACAAGGCGTTGTTCGCTTTCAAGGAGGTCACAACGCAGGTCATACGCTGGTGATTAACGGCGTCAAAACGGCGCTCAATTTGATACCCAGCGGCATCATGCGTCCTGGCGTGAAGTGCTACATCGGCAATGGTGTGGTGTTAGACGCGACGCATTTATTGAAAGAAATTGCGGGCTTGGAAGCCGTCGGCGTTGAAGTGCGTTCGCGCTTGCGCGTGAGCGAAGCTTGCCCACTCATCTTGCCTTTCCATGCCGCGCTAGATGTGGCTCGCGAGGCGAAACGCGGCAACGGCGGCGCTGAAAAAATCGGCACAACAGGCAAAGGTATTGGCCCCGCTTACGAAGACAAAATTGCACGCCGCGCACTACGCGTACAAGATTTGAAGCACCCTGAGCGCTTTGCCGCCAAGCTGCGCGAATTACTGGATTTGCACAACCACGTGCTCACCACTTACTTGAACGCGCCAGCGCTGGAGTTCCAACCGATTTACGACGCAGCGATGAGCCAAGCCGAGGCGATCAAGCCACTCATGGCTGATGTTTCGTGTGAATTGAATGCCGCCCATTTAGCCGGCGAAAACCTTTTGTTTGAAGGCGCGCAAGGCACCTTGCTTGACGTCGATCACGGCACGTACCCGTTTGTGACTTCCAGCAACTGCGTAGCAGGCAATGCCGCTGCGGGCTCGGGCGTGGGCCCGAACCTTTTGCACTACATGCTGGGCATCACCAAAGCGTATTGCACGCGCGTGGGCGGCGGACCTTTCCCTACTGAACTCGATTGGGAGAAAGAGGGCACACCTGGTTACCACATGAGCACGGTGGGTGCAGAGCGCGGCGTGGTAACGGGGCGCTATCGCCGCTGCGGCTGGTTTGATGCAGCGCTCCTGAAGCGCTCGGCGCAGGTCAACGGTATTACGGGTCTGTGCATCACGAAGTTAGATGTGCTGGATGGCCTCACGGAACTCAAGCTCTGCGTGGGCTACAAGTTAGATGGCGAGACGATTGATTTGCTGCCGATGGGCGCCGATGACATCGACCGCTGCGAACCGATTTACGAGACCATGGCTGGCTGGAGCGAGTCCAGCGTAGGCGTGACCGATTACGCCAAACTGCCCACTAACGCCAAGCTGTACCTTGAGCGCATTGCGGTTGTTACAGGTGTGCCGATTCATGTAATTTCTACTAGCCCAGACCGCGATCACACGATCTTGATGACAGATCCGTACAAAGTTTCTTAACCTCCAATCGAAAGCACTCCATGCTCACTGAAGACGGCAAACACCTCTACGTTTCGCACGACGAATACCAAAATTTGATCGAAAAACTGGCCATCAAAATCCACCAATCAGGTTGGAAATTCGACACCATTTTGTGCCTCGCTCGCGGCGGTATGCGTCCTGGTGATTTGCTCTCGCGCATTTTCGATAAGCCACTCGCGATCATGTCCACCAGCTCGTACCGTGCAGAAGCTGGCACGTTGCAAGGTAATTTGGACATCGCACGCTACATCACCACACCAAAGGGCGAAATTGCTGGCAAAGTGCTCTTGGTGGACGATCTCGCTGACACAGGCCACACGCTCAAAGCTGTGGTGGATATGCTCAAAAACAATTACGCCCCCATCACCGAACTGAAAACTGCCGTGCTCTGGACGAAAGGAGCATCGGCGTTCGATTGCGATTATTCCGTTGAGCATCTGCCGACCAATCCCTGGATTCATCAGCCGTTTGAAAACTACGACAGTACACGGCCAGAGCAGTTGATTGAAAAGTGGAAGGTTTGAGTTGAATTCCACGGCGCTCATCCATCATGGGTACGCGCCTCCCACGGGTTTTAATGCCCCGCAAGCCCCAGTCCATAAGGCTTCTACGGTGATTTTCGAGAGCGTCGCTGCCATGCGAACGCGTGATTGGCAGAGTAAAGACGGCTATACCTATGGCTTGCATGGCACGCCAACCACCTTTACTTTAGAAGCCAAGCTTGCAACGCTGGAGGGCGGCAAGCATTGCTTGCTCACGCCCAGCGGGCTTGCCTCGATTGCTTGCGTGAATTTAGCCTTGCTGAGTGCAGGTGATGAAGTGCTGATCCCGAGCAATTGCTACGGCCCCAATCTTGCGATGGCACAAAATGAATTGGCTCGCTATGGCATCAAACATCAGCTTTATGACGCGATGAATTCTGAGGATTTGGCTGCCAAGCTGTCTAGCAAGACCAAGCTCGTGTGGCTCGAAGCGGCGGGTTCGGTGACGATGGAGTTTCCTGATCTGACCGCCTTAATTCGTGTGTGCCAAGAGCGAGGTGCCATGACGGCACTCGACAACACATGGGGTGCTGGGCTCGCATTTAATGCCTTTGAGTTGGGGGTGGACATTACGATTCATGCCCTAACCAAATATCCCAGTGGCAGCGCTAATTTGCTCATGGGTTCGGTCATCACGAAAGACGAGGCACTCTTTCACAAAATTCGGCGATGCCATATGCACTTTGGCTGGGGCGTGGGCGCAAACGATGTCGAAGCCGTTCTCGTTGGATTGAATACTTTGACGTTGCGGTACACGGCGCAAGACATGGCTGCACGCGCGTTAGCGGCGTATCTACAGACATGCAAAGAGCTTGCCCAAGTATTACATCCTGCACTGGACGGAGCCTTATCCCATATGGCTTGGCGGCGTGTTTGCACGGATAGCAATGGCGTGAGCCGCGCTGCTGGCATTTTTAGTGTGATCTTTAAACCTGAGTTCACGCAGGTGCAAATCGATACGTTTTGCGAGTCACTCAAACTCTTCAAACTGGGCTATAGCTGGGCGGGTCCGATCAGTCTTGTCGTGCCCTATGAGCTGGAGACGATGCGCCCCGAATGGCCGACTGGTGTGGCACGCGGGACGTTAGTGCGGTTTTGTATTGGGCTAGAAGACGTTATCGATCTTCAAGCAGATCTTGCGCAAGCATTGCAAACGCTTCGTGCGAATGGCTAGTTGGCGCATAAGCTTTAGCCTCGCCGTACTGTTTAAAGTTGCGCACCATCGAGCCTAAATAGCTAGGGTCATAGTGGTTGTGGAGCAGGTCTTCCACGACCTCCGCCATACGCCCACTTCGTGCCTGATCTTGCCAGCCTTCGACGACCGCGCGGCCTCTTAACGGAACGAGCACACCCAATCGTTTGCAAAAAAACTCAGCATCTTTGACGAAGTAGTCGTAGTCCTCAAGCAGCAGCGCTACTCTGGCTTGCAAGGGCAAATCAAGCCGCAAGCACTGTCCAGAACGCATCGCGGCAATTAAGCACTCTGGAATGCTGACGTTGCCAACCTTTTTACTTTCGCTTTCTACAAACACTGGCCGCATAGGATCGAGGTTTTTGAGCGTTTCCCAAATCCGCATATCGTAATTTTTTTGAGAAGGCTGCACCTCGCCTGGAACGAGCCCGAGTACCGAGCTTCGGTGATTCGCCAAAGCCTCTAAATCAAGCACTTGTGCGCCAACGCGAGCTAGCGCGTGCAAGAGCCGCGTCTTGCCTGATCCTGTTGGTGCGCACACCACGCGATAGTCGAACAAGGGTGCGAGGCGCGCTAGATCCAAAAGCATTTCAGCGCGAAAGGCTTTGTAGCCACCTTCGATGAGGTGTACATCAAAACCAATTTGCCCAAGAATCAAAGCCAGCGAGCCACTGCGCTTACCGCCACGCCAGCAATAGATGAGGGGCTTCCAATTTTTATCTTTATCTTGGCAGTGTGCTTCGATATGTGCAGCCACGTTACGCGCCACCAATGCACCGCCAATTTTTCGCGCCTCAAATGCGTTGACTTGTTTGTAGATGGTGCCAACGCGAACGCGCTCTTCGTCGTTTAAGGACGGCCAATTGAGCGCGTTGGGCAGGCGATCGAGTTCGTACTCGGAAGGGCTTCTCGCATCAATAATGGCACTGTACGAAGCCATACTGGATAAGGCCTGCAAGGCCGTCATGGTGGTCAAGCTCATTTCAATAACTTTTTTAATTCGAGCCACACATTAGCGAGTATCGTGGGGTGCGCAGCGGCTACTGGATGAATACCGTCCGCTTGAAACAGATCCCTCGCATTGGCTGCATCAGCCACGCCTTTTAAAAAGAAGGGCACAAGTAGGACCTTATGATCCTTGGCTACTTTTACATAGACGGCTGCGAAGTCTTTGGTATAGGCGGGCCCCATATTGGGCGGCACTTGCATACCGAGCAATAAAACTTTTGCCCCCGATTTTTGACTGAGGCTCACCAGGTGCGCGAGATTCTTTTCCGTCTGCAACATCGCCATACCGCGCAGTGCATCGTTACCACCCAGCTCAACAATCACAATATTGGGTTTGTGCTGCGCGAGCAAAGTGGGCAGACGCGAAAGCCCGCCAGACGTGGTCTCGCCGCTAATGCTCGCATTGATGACTTCTGCGCCAATTTTTTCTATGGTTAGTTTTTGTGCCAATAAATTCACCCAGCCAGCGCCACGCGGCAGTCCATACTCGGCGCTGAGTGAGTCGCCCATGACCAATATTTTTTGCGGTGCGGCGGCAAAACAGGCGGCTGATGCAGCACCTAGAATCAAAGCACCTAAGTAGCGCTTCATCATGTCTAAATCCATTATTCAAGTTTCCAATATTGTTAAATCTGTCACCGACTCTAGCGGTGTACTCACTATTTTGCAGGATGTCTCATTCTTGCTCGAAGCGGGCGAGAGCGTTGCCATTGTGGGCGCATCAGGGTCTGGCAAAAGTACGCTCTTGTCAATTGTCGCGGGTTTGGATACGCCCAGCAGTGGACGCGTTGAAATAGATGGGATTGATTTTTTTGCCTTGGATGAGGATGGACGCGCCGTGCTTCGGGGTAAGCAGATGGGATTCGTCTTTCAAAGCTTCCAGCTTTTGCCACATATGACAGCGCTAGAGAACGTGATGTTGCCGCTGGAGCTGCGCGGTGATGTGGACGCAAAAACCGCCGCAGTTGCCATGCTCAAGCGAGTAGGGCTTGGTGAGCGACTCGGACACTATCCCAAAGTCCTCAGCGGTGGTGAGCAGCAGCGCGTGGCGCTGGCACGGGCTTTTGTCGTCAGGCCTGCAATTCTGCTGGCTGACGAGCCTACAGGCAGCTTAGATCACACCACAGGTCAGCAAGTGATGGACTTGATGTTTGAGCTGAACCGTGAGCGCGGTACGGCTCTGTTATTGGTGACTCACGATGCCAAGATTGCCGCATCTTGCAGCAGACAGTTGGTGATGGACGCGGGCAACTTGCGATAATCATCCCATGTCCGCTCCCACAAAAATTCTGTATGGTTTTCACGCCCTTGGCGTCAGGCTCAAAACCGCTCCCAAGTCTGTTTTAGAAATTTACTTTGATAGTTCGCGCCGTGATGCACGGATGCGTGAATTTATTAACAAAGCCAAAGATGTTGGCATCCGCCTCATCGAGGCCGATAGCGCGCGCTTGGTCAGCATCGGTGGAAGCCTTGGCCATCAAGGCGTGGTGGCGCGCGTCACCGAAGTCAAACCTATTCATTCACTGGATGATTTGCTCGATTCACTGACCGAACCGCCGCTGCTCTTGGTGCTAGACAGTGTGACTGATCCGCACAACCTCGGCGCTTGCTTGCGCGTGGCAGATGGCGCGGGTGTTCACGCGGTCATTGCCCCCAAAGATCACGCGGTAGGCATCAATGCCACGGTGGCCAAGGTTGCCAGCGGTGCGGCAGAAACTGTGCCGTATTTGATGGTGACGAATCTGGCGCGAACTTTGGGCGAGCTTAAAGAGCGCAATATCTGGTGCATTGGGACAAGCGGTGATGCGCCAAAAAGTGTGTATCAAATGGACTTTCGAGTCCCTACGGCGCTCGTACTTGGCGCAGAAGGCGCGGGCATGCGTCAGCTCACGCGCAAGTCGTGCGACGAGCTGGCGCACATCCCGATGCGCGGCGCGGTGGAGAGCTTGAATGTGTCGGTTGCTTCGGGCGTGTGTTTGTATGAAGCGCTGCGTCAGCGGATGCTAAAAATTTAAATTGGAGTCACGATGAAATTCAAATCAACAATTCTGGCACTTGGCGCGGCCATGCTGGCTGTGGCTTGCACGCAAGAACAGCAAAATAAATTGCATCGCGATGTGCAAAATTGGACAGGCACAAATGGCGTTCTTGAGGTCTATGCGGGTGACAAAGTGGTGCGTCGCTTTCTAAAAATTGACAAGATTAGTACAGCGATGGGAACGGACGACAACAAGCCGCGTCCCTATCGTTATGGTTACGGTGTGCTCGATGAGAATTTGAATTTCACAGCTGACGCTGGCGAGAAAAAAGTGTATTTTGAAATCAGCGATTACGCGACAAATTACATCTTTTTTGAAAATCCGCGTTGATTTAAATTAAACCAAATGCAGTCGGCTCAGGCCGTCTGCGGTTAGCCGGAGTACTTCAAGGCGCGTTGGTTCGGCGTTCGCATCCCAGTCGCTCAGTACGTGGCGCTCGCCCCCTCCCGATCCTAAACCCACTAGCTTGTGCGAAGCTGGTTTATGCGTATGTCCATGAATCATCACATCACAGCCATGGGTATTGAGCCACTCTAACGCGAGCAGTTCATTCACATCGGCATAGCTGCTTGTTAGGCCATGCTGGGCTTGGCTTTGTGCCCGTATTTGTCTCGCAATGTTTTTACGCTTGTCCAGCGGCTTGGCCAAAAATTCAGCCTGCCATTCTGGCGCGCGTACGAGTTGGCGAAAGCGCATGTAGGACTCATCATCTGTGCATAGCTCATCGCCGTGAGTTAGCAGATAAGAGGTCCCATTGAAATCGAGCCGTGTTGGATCATCTAGTAACGTCGCGCCAGAGCGCTCGGCTAAATCAGCGCCCATCAAGAAGTCGCGATTGCCGTGCATGATGAAGAGCTCGGAGCGCTTGGAACGCTGGCGCATCACGGCGGCGCAGAGGGCGGCGAATGGATCTTCGTCATCGTCCCCAACCCACACTTCAAACCAATCGCCCAAAATAAAAATGGCATCTGCCTGAGTGCCCTCAGTGGATGCCATGTAATCGAACCACGCCTTGGCTGTTGCTGGCTCAGCGACTTGCAAATGCAGGTCGGAGATGAAGTCAATCGTGTGCCAAGTTGAGGTGTCAATCATTTAGAGTGCCACGGCCTTTGTCACGAGGATGTCTTCGCGCGGTACGTCGCCGTGGCCGCCTTTGCTACCCGTGGCAACCTTTAAGATTTTGTCCACAATCTCTGTGCCACTGACAACTTTACCAAACACGGCATAGCCCCAGCCGTCTTGCGTTGGCGAGCGGAAGTTGAGGAAGTCATTTTTAGCGCCATTAATAAAGAACTGAGCACTCGCGGAGTGCGGTGCAGAGGTACGAGCCATTGCGACGGTGTACTTGTCGTTTTTGAGACCATTGTCGGCTTCATTCGTAATGGTTGGACGCGTTGGCTTTTGATTCATTTTGGCGTCAAAACCGCCGCCCTGAATCATGAAGCCATCAATCACGCGGTGAAAGATCGTGCCGTCATAGTGCCCGTCTTTGACATATTGGACAAAGTTGGTCACTGTTTTAGGTGCTTTTTCGGCATCGAGTTCAAGCGTAATCACGCCGTAGTTTTGGATATGAAATTCGACTTTTTGCATTTTGCTTTGACCTTTAGAGGAGAGTGAGGAAACTTGCGCGGTGGCCGCAAGGCCGAGCGCGAGTAGGGGAGAGAGGATAAATTGTTGGCGGCTAAGACTCATGACGAAGCGATGACGCCCTCAAAAAATATTTTCCATTGATTGCCAACTTGCAGCCAGTATTGGCGTTTGGTGACCGCTTGCTTGCGCTTGGGCAGCACTTCATCATAGGTAACGATCATCACATTGGATGCTTTGTCACTGGTATCAGGATGCCATGCAAGCGTTGTGGTGTCGTGCCATTGAAAATTTTGTTTATTCGCTTGTGCCATCTCTTTTTGTACCGTGGGCCACCAAGTATCAAGTGACTTGCCATAGCTATTGAAGTCATTAACATAAAAGCTACGCAAGCGATCGTGCTGTTCGCTATTTTTAGTCTCGCGCCAGCTGTTCAGTGAGGCTTCAAATTGATTGCGTTCTATTGTTAGCTGCTCGGGTTTAACCCACTGTAATTTGCTGGCAATGATGACGGGTGTCGTCTTGACTGCAACGGTTGCCATGAGCTTTTGCAAATCAGGATTGGCCATCACCACACAGCCATCAGTAGATTTCACGGGTCGCGAATAGCGCTCTGGCATAGTGCCATGTAGCCAAATACCGCTGCCAGATTTGCCCAGTCGCTGGTCAAAGGGATTGGGGTAATTGATTGGCAATGCGCCACCGCCATATAACGGGGCTAACAGTTTGGGATCAACTGGCGTGGTGAGGTAGTAGACGCCCAGCGGTGTTTTTAAATCACCTTGCACATACTTACCGATGCCTTCTTTACCGACCGAAATATAAGTGTCCATGATTAGCTTTAACCCCGTCTCGCTGTTCTCTAAAATGTAGAGTCGAGACTTGCTGGCATCAACAGCAATCACGTGTTTATTTCTGGACGTCAAGCCCAAAATTTGACTGGGAATGGTGCCAGGGAGTGGACGGTCTTGTAGCCCCTTCACTCGCTGCATTGATTCTTCGCGCAGCTCAGCCAAAGCAGCGACGTTAGTTGCTTTATTCAAATTATTGGGTAGTTCGCTTGCTTTGGCACTGGGTTTGATTTGCATATTGAGCAAATCACCGTACACCAAATGACCGAGTTGAAAGGTAGGAAAGTTTTTGGTCAGCTGTGCTGCCAAGGGAAGTGCTTCGCGTGCTTGCCCCGAGCCGATGAGTTTGTAGATAGCAATCAAGTGGGATTCGGGCCCAAACTTCGCACTAGTGGCGTTTACAGCAGGAGGTGTTTTCGTGCGTTTTTGTTTGGCATAGCTAGCGCTATACCAAAGACTGCCGCTTACGATAAGTACGGCAATAAAGCCCGTGAGACCAAGGGTACGAGGCGACATTAACCAGCAATTTCTTTTGTGATGAGCCAGCGATCACCCGATTTCACCATCTCCAAGGTTTTGCGACTACTGGTTTCTAGCGAATCGGCCTTGTAGTCCTGTTTAAACTTAACCGTGGCAGATGTCCCATTCAAACTTATGGTCACGGCTACGCTACTCAGCTTCACACTGATGCGGGATTTACCCATGATCCGTAATTTCCGCTCTTCTCTCCAAGCTTCATTACTTTGCTTGTTGTTTGGTGAAAAGTCTCTCGCATAGCTGCTGAGGTAGGCATTCATATCGCGGTCGCTCCAGGCCCGAGCCCAAATGGTGACGGCGGACTCCACTTCACGTCCAACTAGGGCATTAGTAACGACGGGCGGAGCAACACTAGGCTGATTTGTGCCCATTGGCGAGGTTGTAACCACTGTAGGTTGTTTCGGCTGAATGGGCGCAACAACAGGATTGACGGGTGGCGTGACGGGTATGGCTGTAACAGGCGAAGGTGCCACAGGTTTCACGCCGCCCGTTGTCGAGAACAGTTCGCGAATTAAAGCTAATTTGGATGGCGCAGTTGTGCTACTGGTGTCGAGTTGCAATGCCTTGGCATAGGACTGACTGGCTAGCTTGGCGTAGATATCGCCCAAATTTTCGTGCGCGGTGGAGTAGCTTGGATTCGTGCGAATTGCCATTTCAAGGGCCGTACGTGCCTTGTCAAATTGGCCTGAATTAGCGTAGATGACGGCGAGATTGTTATAGGGCTCTGGCAGTTCTGGAAATTCTTCCGTCAAGCGTGTGAATGTCGTCGTCGCCTCACTCATTTTCCCCATTTCACTTTGTACAACGCCTTTAATGAAGCGCATTTGCGGATCACGCGGTTTGCTAGCCAAGAATTGATCGGCTTTGGACAAAGCATCGGAATATTGTTTGGCTTTGGCTAAGCGAGCTACATCGGCGTATTCATCCGCGTGAGCGATGCACCATCCCAAGGCGAGAGCCGTGGTTGCAAGAGTCAAAATAAACTTACGCGCAAAATCATTCAGATACATGGATACTTTCGAGTGCTAACATTGCGCTCAATTGTAACGAACCTACTGCGAACGCTTCCCCTATGTCATTGAGAATTTATAACACGCTCAGCCGCAGCGTTGTCCCCTTTGTCCCCCGCGAAACTGCCAAGGTCAGCATGTATGTTTGCGGTATGACCGTGTACGACTTGTGTCATTTGGGTCATGCTCGCTCAATGCTCGCTTTCGATGTGGTGCAGCGATGGCTCAAAACTTCTGGCCTCTCGGTCAATTACGTGAGGAATGTTACCGATATTGACGACAAAATCATCAAACGTGCTATTGAAAACAATGAGACGATTACTGCATTGACCGATCGCATGATTGATGCTTTGCACGAAGACGCTGACGCGCTTGGTATCGAGCGTCCGACTCACGAGCCACGTGCGACTGAGTATGTGCCGCAAATGCTGAGTTTGATTGGCAAGCTAGAGACCAATGGCGTTGCGTATTCAACCAATAAAGATGCGGACGGTAATAGCGATGTCAACTTTTCAGTTCGCAAATTTCCAAGCTACGGCAAACTCAGTGGTAAATCGCTTGACGAGCTCCGCGCTGGTGAGCGTGTGGCAGTTGCTGGCGCAAAGCATGACCCATTGGACTTTGTGCTTTGGAAGGCGGCGAAAGCCAGTGAACCAAATGAGGCGAAATGGCAAAGTCCCTACGGCATCGGCCGACCAGGTTGGCACATTGAGTGCTCGGCGATGAGTTGTGCTTTGCTTGGCGAACATTTCGATATTCACGGCGGCGGTGCTGATTTGCAGTTTCCCCATCACGAAAACGAAATTGCACAAAGTGAAGCTGCCCTGAAAGCGATAGCGGGTAAGGCTTCCCAGCCTATGGCCAACTACTGGATGCACAATGGTTTTGTGAATGTGGACAACGAAAAGATGTCTAAAAGCCTCGGCAATTTTTTCACTATCCGTGAAGTGCTGAAGGTGTACGATCCTGAAGTTGTGCGGTTTTTCATCATTCGTACGCACTACCGCAGCCCACTCAATTACAGTGATGTGCATCTAGATGATGCCAAAGGCGCACTTAAGCGGCTCTATACGGCACTTGATTTGGTCGCCGCAGTTGATGTGACGATTGATTGGACGAACGCATACGCGGCACGTTTTAAAGCCGCAATGGATGAGGATTTTGGAACGCCAGAAGCGGTGGCCGTCCTGTTCGATTTGGCGGGCGAGGTCAATCGCACAAAGTCATTTGATTTAGCCAGCCTGCTGCGTAGCTTAGGTGCAATCTTGGGGCTACTGCAGCAGATGCCGAAAGCATTTTTGCAAGGGCGAGTAATTCGTAGCAGGACACGTGATGCGGCCTTTAATCCAATTCAAGCGCAAATTGATTTACGTTCTATTGCTAAAAAAGAAAAGAATTTTGCTGAAGCAGATAGGATCCGCAAAGCACTTTTAGAGCAAGGCATCGCTTTAAAAGATTCGCCCACGGGCACAACTTGGGAGTCCGTGTAATGGCAATCGCAACTCAAGCCTTTCCAGATTATTGGGCAGATGCTTGCAAGCACTTGATGAAAAAAGATCGCGTCATGAAGCGGTTGATTCCGCAATTTGGCGATGCGCAGCTGAGCTCTCGCGGCGATGCATTTTCTACGCTGGCACGCTCCATCGTTGGGCAACAAATTTCCGTTAAAGCGGCGCAAACCGTGTGGGACAGGTTTGCACTGCTACCCAAAAAGATGACACCCGCGGCAGTGCTTAAACTCAAAGTAGACGATATGCGCGGGGCAGGATTATCAGCGCGCAAGGTGGAGTATTTGATTGACCTCGCGCTGCACTTTAGTGATGGTCGCTTAGATGTGGATGGCTGGACCGAGAAGGACGACGAGATCATTATTAAAGAGCTGGTCGCCATCCGCGGTATTGGCCGCTGGACGGCCGAGATGTTTTTAATTTTTCACCAGATGCGTCCGAATGTATTGCCGCTGGACGATATCGGACTTTTAAACGGCATCGGCGCCTCGTATTTTTCGGGCGAACCTGTCAGCCGTAGTGAGGCGAGAGAAGTCGCCGCTGCTTGGGCACCGTATTGCACGGTCGCAACTTGGTATATTTGGCGCTCGCTCGATCCATTGCCTGTCGAGTATTGAATTGATTCCTTATGAAAACTTATTTAGATTTTGAATCCCCGATCGCTGAACTAGAGAAAAAAATTGAAGAGCTGCATAGCACCAATGCCGAAGTTTCGGTTGACCTTAGCAAAGAGCTCGCATCACTAGAGCAAAAAAGCCAGCAACTTACGAAAGAGATTTACAAAAGTTTGACCGCTTGGCAAATTACAAAAGTGGCGCGCCACGCGGAGCGTCCGTACACGCTGGATTACATCAATGCCATTTTTACCGATTTTGTAGAAATGCACGGCGATCGCCACTTCGCAGACGATCTTAGTATTGTGGGTGGCTTGGCTCGCTTAAATGGCGTTCCCTGTATGGTTCTGGGTCATCAAAAGGGACGCGATACCAAAGAGCGCACACTGCGCAACTTTGGCATGACCAAACCCGAAGGTTATCGCAAGGCACTTCGACTCATGAAGACCGCCGAGCGTTTTAAGCTGCCCGTGTTTACATTTGTGGATACGCCTGGCGCATACCCAGGCATTGACGCCGAAGAGCGCGGTCAGTCTGAAGCGATTGGGCGAAACATTTTTGAGATGACTCAGCTGGAAGTTCCCATCATTACCACCATCATCGGCGAAGGCGGCTCGGGTGGTGCGTTAGCGATTTCGGTCGCTGATCAAGTGTTGATGCTGCAATATGCGGTGTACTCAGTGATTAGCCCTGAAGGCTGCGCTTCGATTTTGTGGAAAACAGCAGAAAAAGCTGCAGTCGCTGCCGAGGCTTTGGGGATTACCGCGCCGCGTCTCAAAACGCTTGGTTTGATTGACAAAATTGTGAGTGAGCCTAGCGGCGGGGCACATCGCGATCCAGCACTGATGTGCACGACGCTCAAAAAATCGCTTATAGAGGCGCTACGGCTGGTGTCGGGTTCTAGTACCCCCAAGCTGCTAGACACACGTTATGAGCGACTGCAAAGTTATGGACGTTTTGGCGAAAGCTAAAACGGTCATTGGCCACGAGGCCATAGTGGCTGTGGCCTACAGCGGAGGTGCGGACTCAACAGCGCTGCTGATTGAAACGTACAAGCAGCATCCCAATCAAACGATAGCTTTTCATGTGCATCATGGTTTGCAAGCGGCAGCAGATGGATTCGTGACTCATTGCAAAGTCTTCTGCGATGCGCTAAAAGTGCCGCTGCATGTGGTTTACGTTAACGCCAAGCACGCGAGCGGTGAAAGTCCCGAAGACGCGGCACGCGGTGCTAGGTACAAGGCTTTGATTGAGCTAGCGAAGTCGAATAGTGTGGTTGAATCTGGCGGCAAAGTTTTATTGGCACAGCACGCAGACGATCAAGTCGAGACCTTGCTCTTAGCATTGTCGCGTGGTGCGGGGCTTGGCGGCTTGTCTGCGATGCCCGCCGAGTTTGAGCGCGACGGTGTGCAGTTCGAGCGCCCCATGTTAGATCGCAGCGCGGCTGAGATTCGAGCATCGCTTAAACGAGATGGCATTTCGTTTATTGAAGATCCCACCAATCGAGACAAAGCCTTTACTCGTAACAGGATCAGACTCGATGTGCTGCCCGCGCTGGAAGCGGCATTTCCGCAATACCGTGAAACTTTTTTGCGCTCCATTAGTCACATTGCGCAGGCGAATGATCTGCTCGCAGACCTTGCTGGTATTGATTTGCAGGTCATCGGCATCCCGCCAAGAATTGAAGATTTGCAGCATCTAGCACCTAATCGACAGGCTAACGCGATCAGATTTTGGCTTAAATCTGAGCATGGCGTGGTGCCTAGTACGGCGCAGTTGGAGGAGCTTTTAAAGCAAATTGCCGCTTGCCAAACACGTGGACATAGCATCCGATTAAAGGTAGCGACTGGCTTTGTAGAACGCAATAATGATTATCTAGAATTTCAACCTATAATTTAAACCAGTTCAACTAGTTTAAATGAAGAGAGGCTTGCTATGTCAAAAGCTTTAATGATGCCAACGCCCATGCTGGATAGCACCTTAGGCGCATTTGATGCAAAAACGCATTTTTCAAAAATTTTGGAGTGGGTTGCCAAAGGCAAAGAGTTTGTTGTGACTAAGCATGGCAAGCCTGTTGCACGAATTAGCCCAATGGTGGACGCAGTCTCGGGCGCTGATCAGGCGTTAATTGACAAGCGGCGCGCAGTCATTGCAGAAATGAAAGCGAACCGTATTAAATTAGCCCCAGGGCAGTCTATTCATAGTTTGATTTCCGAAGGGCGGCGTTGATGTCTGATCAAGCTGAATTCGTACTTGACTGCTCCACAACGATTGCTTGGATGCTGGAGGACGAAAGCAGCCAGTCAGCAAATAAGGCTTTTGACGCACTGGCTACTGGCCGTGCTTGGGTTCCACCACTGTGGCGTACTGAAACAGCCAACGCCATGCGATCTGCTTTTCGCTCTGGGCGTTGCACAGAAAAACAAGCCCTGCAAAAGCTGTCAAATTTAACGATTTTTGATATTCAAATCTCGCCCTACGATTTAGGTCAAATGGAGTCAAATCAGATTTTGCAATTTGCGCATCAACATGATGTAACCGCCTACGATGCAGGCTATCTTTACGTCGCTATGCAAATGCAGCTGCCATTGGCTACGTTAGATAAAAATCTGCGACGTGCTGCTAAGGCCGCCAAAGCGCGATTGATCTAAGGCCGTAACATGATCGAAACATTAATCTTGACAGGGCTTGTTGCGTTTATCGTCGGCGTGCTTTGTCTTTTAGTGCCTAGTCTGCTAATGTTGCAAAGAGGATTAAATTCAAAATTTAAAACAGCTCAGGAGAAGCAAGATTTAAATCTACCAATGTCGAACGTTGAGTCTGATTTGATGCAGGAGTATGTAGCATTTAAAAAAATTATCCCGATCGGCAAATGGTTAACGATTGGTGGAGTTATTTTTTCAGTACTTGTTTTTTTAATTTCTGGATTTTTCCACAGTCATAATTTGTAATTGATTGCCTTAACCGTCTCGCCGTTTACAATCGTTAGCTTCGATTTTTACTCTATTTCCATGTCTTTAATTGTTCATAAATACGGCGGCACGTCGATGGGTTCTACCGAGCGCATCCGCATGGTCGCCAAGCGCGTTGCTAAATGGGCGCGTGCGGGCCACCAAATCGTGGTCGTTCCTAGCGCCATGAGCGGCGAGACCAATCGCTTGCTGGGTCTTGCAAAAGAATTAGCGCCCGCCAAAGAAACCACGGCTTATCAGCGTGAGCTCGATATGCTGGCCTCTACGGGTGAACAAGCCTCGAGCGCCTTACTGGCTGTGGCTTTGCAGGCCGAGGGCATGCCTTCGGTGTCCTACGCAGGTTGGCAAGTGGTCATTAAAACGAATTCGGCTTTCACCAAAGCGCGTATTGAGTCGATTGACGATAAACGCATTAAAGCCGATTTGGATGCGGGCAAAGTGGTCATCGTGACGGGCTTTCAAGGTGTCGATCCTGATGGCAAC
>CANFWH010000023.1 GCA_947450645.1 Comamonadaceae bacterium
CAGAATTCGCTGCAAAGGCGGGGCTTAAGCCCCGCCTTTGCAGCACACTAGAGCCAGAAAACTCTACTTTAGGTCGCTCTTAATATTGGGGGAGGGTCACAATCATCAACCCTCTACTTTGACGTGTCGTTAACAAAGGGGGGATTACCCAACCTATGAAGCAAGTTCCGCTTTTTTCGACTGGCATAAAAGAGATTGATATTCTTACTTCAATTGAAGGGCTCAGTTTTAGATCTGCGTCACAGAGATCAATGAATTCTAATTTTGATTTAGTGCCACTTAAAATCATTGGTGTGAATGACTTGCTTCATACTAAGAGGGTCGCCGTATCAAGAACTGATGATGCGCAGGCACGCGATCGTGATTTAAAAGATATTGATCTAATAGTGATGCATTTGAGATCACTCTAGTGAGATTCCACAAATAGCTACAAAAATTGGAGAAATATTATGTTGCGTTGCCTATTTATCGTCATTGTTTTAGCAACAGTTGGTTGCGCGACAACGGCCAACTATGACAAAATTCTTGACTCGTATGTTGGAATGGAAGAGATTAATTTAGTTCGCAACTGGGGTGTCCCTGCGCAATCTTATGAAGTTGGCGGTCGGAAGTTCCTTACTTACACGTCATATCGAAATGTGCGCGTACCTGGTGTTGCTCCTACATATCAAACATCGGTCGTTGGCAACACTGCTTATACAAATGCTGTAGGCGGTAGTTCAGCGATGAACATCGATAAATCATGCGCAACAACTTTTGAGATTGACGGCTCGCGGGTTGTTTCTTGGTCTCATAAAGGTAATGACTGCAAAGCAAAATAATGAGTTACACCTTATTCAATTTGCGTTCATGAACACACGCTTCGCCAAAAGAGTCTTTCTAGTCGCTGCCATCTACGGCATCGTCGCCGTGTTTCCGCAGTACTTTATGGAGGCGAAGCTTGGCAACGACTTCCCGCCGCCGCTCAATCATCCTGAGCATTTTTATGGTTTCCTTGGCATTGCGCTGGCGTGGCAATTTGCGTTTTTGCTGATTGCCAAGGACGTGGTGCGCTACCGCCTCTTTATGTTGCCTGCGGCTTTTGAGAAGCTGTCTTTTGGCGTTGCCGTGCTGGTGCTGTATGCGCAGGGGCGAGTGGTGGCGCTGGCTGCTGGCGCTGCGGTGATTGACCTTGTGTTTGCGTTGTTTTTCTTGCTGGCGTTCCGCGCAACAAAGGGTGCGACTAATTGAAACCCCTCAAAGGCATCCGCATCGTCAGCCTTGCGCTCAACTTGCCTGGTCCTGCGGCTTTGATGCGTTGCCGCGTTTTGGGCGCAACTTGCATCAAGGTGGAGCCTTTGCTTGCGGGTGGTGGCGACCCCATGCGTGCCTACAACCCTGCTGCTTATGCGCAGATGCACGCAGGTGTGCGGACACTGGCACTCGATCTAAAAAGCGAGAGAGGCCAAGCTAGGCTTGGCTTAGAGCTGGATAAGGCCGATGTGCTGCTCACGTCGTTTCGCCCGTCCGCACTCAAGCGTTTGGGGCTAGATTGGCCACGACTGCACAAACGGCACCCCCAGCTTTGGCAGGTGGCAATTGTGGGCGGGGAGGGCGATGCCGCCGAAGTGGCGGGACACGACCTCACGTACCTTGCCGAGCAAGGCTTGGTGACGGGGCTAGATTTGCCAGCCACTTTGTTTGCTGACATGACGGGCTCGCTCTTAGCGGTAGAGGCCATCTTGGGTGCGGCTTTGCAGAAAAAAATGGCCGCTAAGCCTCAGCAGATAAGGGTTTCACTAGGTGCCGCTGCTAAGTACCTTGCTTTTCCCAGAAGCTGGGGGTTAACCTGGTCAAGTGGCGCAGTGGGCGGCGCGCATGCGGGCTACCAAGTTTACAAATGCAAGGACGGACGAGCCGCTGTGGCGGCGCTAGAGCCGCACTTTGCAAAAAATCTCTGTACGCTTGCAGGCCTTGTTACACAAGGCTTTGCGGGCATGATGCAGCCTAAAACGAAGCTTGATTTGACCGCTTGGTTTGGCAAGCACACTTGCGCTGAATTAGATGCGATGGCAACTCAGCATGACTTGCCGATCTATACGCTCGTCTAGCCTTAATTAAGGGCCGTTCGCATACCAAGTGCAGCGGTCGCCTAGCGCCTCGCGCCAAACTGAGACGCGAGTCACGGGCATACCAAAGCCGCGCATGTTTTTTTCAATGAAGGCGCAGAGGTTTTCTAAGGTAGGAATACCTAGTCCCGCCACATCGTCTAAAAAATGGTGGTCGAGCATGGCGCGAACTTTTTCGACCTCTAGCCGAATCAAGCCCAGATCGATCACCATGCCAGTAGCGGGATTGGCGACGCCGCGCACCGCCACTTCGGCATGGTAGGTGTGGCCATGGATACGACGGCTGCCTTCGGCTTCAATCTCGCGTATCAATCGATGCGCCGCATCAAAATAAAAACGTTGGCTAAGTTCTAATGTTGCTGTCATCAAGTCGTTACCTAATTCCTGTTACTTTGTGGGTTTGCACGCTAAGACGCCACTGTGGATGGGCGAGGCACATCTCAATGCAAGCTTGCGTATTGTTCTTGTTGCGAACGGGATCTAGATTATCCATAGGCTGCAAGAAGTGATGCTCGAAATCGAGTTTTGCCAAAGCCTCTAAATCGGTTCCCGCTTGTGGCCACACCACCTTGAGCTCTTGTCCCGTTTTTTGCACTAACGCGCTTCCTGCCTTGGGGCTAACGCATAGCCAATCAATACCAGCAGGCGCAGTCATCGTGCCGTTACTCTCCACAGCTACGCTGAAGCCCTTGCTGTGTAAGGCTTCCAGCAGTGCCGTATCGACCTGCAAGAGTGGTTCGCCGCCCGTGAGCACGACTAAACGGTGTGCATGATCTTGGCTTGGCCACTGCCCAGCAATTTGTTCTGCCAGCAAAATAGCTGTTTTGTATTTGCCGCCTAGCGTGCCATCCACGCCTACAAAATCGGTATCGCAAAATTTGCAAACGGCACTCTCGCGATCTTCTTCTCGTCCTGACCACAGGTTGCAGCCTGCAAAGCGGCAGAACACCGCAGGGCGACCCGCATTGCCGCCTTCGCCTTGTAGCGTATAAAAAATTTCTTTAACTTGGTAGCTCATGTGGGCTAATATACAGGTTCAAAGTCCCAAAGTAAAAACAAGGAGAACATCATGAAAGTCAGCGACATCCTCAGAGTCAAAGATGGCGGTACAGGCGGTACGTTATTTACCATTTCGCCCGAACACACATTGGCTGAAGCGATGCGGCTCATGCATGAGCGTGATATGGGTTCGCTGGTCGTGATGTCGCATGGCAAAGTCGTGGGGATGCTGACCTTTCGCGAAGTAATTGCAGCGGTGGTGGATAACGACGGTGTGGTGGGCGATACGACGGTGTGGAAGGCGATGGACGATGGCCCACTGATTTGCACGCCCGAGACTGAACTTGATGAAGTGCGCCGCATGATGCTGGCGCGTCATGCGCGTTACATGCCCGTAATTGATAAACAAGTACTGATGGGCGTGATTAGTTTTTACGACGTCGCCAAGACGGTCGTAGATTCGCAAAACTTTGAAAATCAAATGCTCAAAGCCTATATCCGCGATTGGCCTGCGGGCGAGCCTGAAGGCGAAAAAGCGGAGTCACTTTAAAAGCACGTTCAGGTTCTAAAACCGTTCATAGCCCATTAAAAATCGCCATTGTCCGACCTCTAAACCAGAGAGCGGAATTCGTCCGACGCGAATGCGCTTCATGGCTTCAATCGTGAGTCCGACATGCTGGCATTGCGCCGCAATGCTGCCAGGGGCGTAGCCCTTAATGGCGAAGCGTAGCCCTGTGATTTTGTCGTTTTGTTTGCTCATCGCCACCTTCATGGGTGGGCGATTAAGTCCTCTGAGTTGCTGTTCAGACACCTCACCCGCAACATCCACAATGACTTCGTGCTCATTCAAGGCCGCATCTTGAATCAGCTTTCGCTTCACGGGGAAGTCTTGCGTGAACACCACCAAGCCACTAGCGCCCGTCTCTAGCGGCGTGGCGCACACTTGGTCTTTTAAGTGACGCTGCAATAACCGTATGCCTGAGCGGTCAGTATTGGCGCGGCTTGCAGGGGTGATGCTTTCGCAGGCCACACCTGATATGGCTTCCGAAGGTATGCCAGATGGCTTGTGCCACAAAATCGTCATGGGCACGATGGGTGCGAGCTTGGCTTGGGAGTCCATCTCAATTCGCTCGCTGCCATCGCCTTTGACGCGGTGCTGCGGGCTTTCAATCACGATGCCATTCACGCGAACATAGCCGCCTTCGATGTATTGCTCCGCTTGGGCTCTGGACAAGTTGTGCAGCGCGGCCAAGTGCTTGGCGAGTCGCAAGGAGTCATTCTTTTTTTCTTCAGTCATGCGTGCAGTTTAAAGTAAGGGCATGACCTCTCCAACTCACTCACAAACTAAATCGCTCAGCCTCACGGCATTTTTGACACTGCTACTCATTGCTTTCATGATGGGCACGAACCATGTCGCGGCAAGGCTTGCCTTCAATAGCGGGCTTGACGTCGCTACTGCGGTGTTGGTGCGAAGTGCTGTCACGGCAATGGTGGTTGCCGTTATTGTGATGTGGGCGGGGTTGAGTTGGCGCATGGATGTCAAACAAAAGCGTGGCCTGCTGTTTGTGGGGCTGCTGATTGGTGCGCAAAGTCAATTACTGTATGGAGCGGTATCACGCTTACCCGTTGCGCTGGCTTTGATTGCCTTCAATACTTATCCGCTATGGACGGCGTTATGGGAGCGTCTTGTCTATGGCAAATCTCCTGACAAGGCCGTTTTGCAAGCGCTACCTATTCTTTTGCTGGGTTTGTGCCTCGCACTCGATGTGCTGGGCGCGGCGTCGGGTTTAGGTGCTAGCGCACACGCTGCGCAAATAGGTGCAGGCGTGGCTTTTGGAGTTGCCGCAGGCGCAGTTTTTGGTCTATCCATGGTGGTGATGCAGCATGAGACGATCGGCATGGACGGACGCGTGCGCACAGTCAATACTTTGGTGATTGCGAGCGTGATGGCCATTGCCGTGATCGGCGTGCAAGGCGGCGCGCATTGGCCCCAAAGCGATACGGGTTGGTATGCGCTGGCTGCACTCACTTTCTTATACGGTACGGCCTTTACGATTATGTTTACGGTGCTGCCCAAGCTTGGCGTAGGCAACAACATCGCCATCATGAATGCCGAGCCCGTCTTCGCGCTCATCATGGCGTGGTTGGTCTTGGGGCAAACCATTGCCCCTAGCCAAATTGCAGGAGCGCTTTTGGTGGTGGGCACGGTGATTTGGTTGGGACTGAGAAAGCGCTAGTATCAATTTTTTACACAAGGAATCATCATGTCCATGCTTGCCAATATCGTCGTCGCCATCGTTGCACTGTTGCACGTGTACTTCCTAGTGCTGGAGATGTTTTTCTGGACCAAGCCGCTAGGTCTTAAAACTTTCAAACGGACTCAAGCGCAAGCAGATGACTCTAAAGTGCTAGCCGCAAACCAAGGTCTCTACAACGGATTTTTAGCGGCAGGACTGCTCTGGGGGCTTAGCCTTGGCGCAGCGGGCCTCAGCATCAAAGTGTTCTTCTTGCTATGCGTGGTGGTGGCCGGCGTTTATGGCGCGGCGACTGTGGGCAAGAAGATTTTGTATGTGCAAGCATTGCCAGCCGCTATTGGCTTGGCGTTGTTATGGACTTGAGAGTGAGTTTTGGTGTTAAGTGATGTATGGCCCAATGATGTCGTTTTGCTAGACATGGGCAGTGACATCAGCCTCGTGCAGCGCGTGGCTGGTGCACAAATATTGTCTAGCCGAGGATTCCCCCTTGGCGTAGATGCTTTGGTGCGGCAAAGTTTTAGGCATGAGCTGCCACAGCCGATCGAACTTGAACACGCGATTGATTGGACGGAGGAAGCGGTGATGCCTTTGGCCGCGCACTTACCAAGTGGCTCTAGGCTCATCCTGCAAGGATTGGGTGCCGCGTTGATTTCAGACGGCTTGAAGGCCAACGATACGGCTCGCAGAACGATGACCATAGACGAAGTGGAAACTCTTTTCAGCAGATTAGTGTCGGTTAGTCAAGGCAGGCCTGCAAGTCAGGAAACTCTACCTATGAATGCTCGTTTTTTTGCCGCAATATTGATCTTGCGAGAGTTCATGCATCACTTGCAATTGACGCAAGTCACGCTTTCTTAAAAACCAACCGCCTGCCCATCGCGGCGTGGGTCGCTGGCGACTTGGTAGCCTTCCACTTTCGGGTCACCCATGCGCCAAATGAACTGTCCCGCGCCAAAGTCTTGGTAGCTGTCGTTGATGACGGCGGTTTGGTGGCCTAGGTCTTTTAGGCCTTGCACAGCGGCGGCATCCATGGAGGCTTCCACGTTAATTTCTAATCCTGCGTTGTAGCGCCAACGCGGCGCATCGCAGGCCGTTTGCGGGTTTTGCCCGTAGTCGAGCATTCGAATCAGCGTTTGGATATGACCTTGTGGCTGCATGTTCGCACCCATCACGCCAAAGCTCATGATCGGCTCTGTGACGCCATTCACATCCTTGGTTAAGAACGCGGGAATGATGGTGTGGAAGGGGCGTTTGCCGGGTGTCACGCAGTTTTCGCTCTCAGGATTCAGGTTGAAGCCGTGCCCACGGTTTTGCAGGCTGATGCCAAAGTTGGGTTCTACGCAGCCCGAACCAAACCCCATGTAGTTGCTTTGGATGAAGCTGACCATCATGCCGTCCTCGTCGGCGGTCGTCAGATAAATCGTGCCGCCTTTGACGGGGTTACCTGCGCCGAAGTTTTGAGCGCGCTTCGTATCGATTAATTTCGCGCGGCCACGTAAATAGGCTCTGTCCAGCAATTGTTGGCTGGAAACCCGCATGGCGCTTGGCTCGGCGACGTATTGGTAGATGTCAGCAAAGGCGAGTTTCATCGCTTCGATTTGCAAATGCTGCGAGGCGGCGCTATCCACAGCAAGGCTTGCCAGATCGAAGTTTTTGAGTATGCCAAGCGCCATCAGCGCTGCAATGCCTTGTCCATTGGGCGGGATTTCGTGCAGGTGATAGCCACCGTATTCCTGCGAAATCGGTGTGACCCATTCGGGTTTGAAGCTGGCAAGATCCGCCATCGTCATCGCACCGCCTTGCGACTTAGAAAACGCCACCAGCGCTTCGGCGATGTCACCCTTGTAAAACGATTCGCCCTTCGATTTGGCAATGGAGCGCAGGCCACGCGCAGCCGCTTTGAACTGGAAGAGTTCGCCAACGTTTGGCGCACGCCCCCAAGGCAAGAAGCTATTCGCCCAAGAGCCTTGTGAGACCGCATGGTTGCTGAGTTCTGGCGTGGCCGCAGCCCACTTTTGCTGGACGACGGTGGGCACTAGATAGCCGCGCTCGGCCACATCAATCGCAGGCTGCATCAAATCCGCAAACGGCAGCTTGCCATAGCGCTCGGACATTGCCATCCAGCCTGCGACTGCACCCGGCACAGTCACGGAGTCAATGCCGCGCTTGGGCGGGGTCAATGCTGATCCGCCATATTTATGTTTGAAGTACGCCGTGTCCCACGCGGCAGGTGCTGTGCCCGAAGCGTTGAGTCCGTGAAGAGTTTTTGTTTTTGGATCCCACAAAATACAAAACGCATCTGAGCCAAGGCCATTGCTGACGGGTTCGGTGATGGTGAGCATGGCGGCACTAGCAATGGCTGCATCGACTGCATTGCCGCCCCTCGCCATCATTTGCAAACCAGCTTGCGCGGCCAGTGGATGTGAGGTGGCAACGGCGTTACGAGCAAAGAGCGGTAAACGCGGCGTTGAGTAGGGATTGACTGTGTTGAATGTTTTCATAGGAGTGGCAGTGATTGTGCTGCCAAGACAATAGCGACTTCCTGCATCACTGTCGCCCAGTCGCCAAACGTGGGCTGGCGAAACAAACGGACGCTTGGATACCATGGGCTATCATTTCGATCAAGTAGCCAGCGCCAGCAACCGTTATGACGCGACAAAATCCAAGTCGGCTTGCCCATGGCGGCAGCCAGATGCGCAACGCCCGTATCGCAGCTAATGACAAGGTCTAAATTGGCAATCAAGGCGGCGGTGTCTGCCCAATCAAGCAGTTCATCGGTAAGGTCCAGCAGATGTAAGCTGGATTCAGTATTTGCCGTACCTTTTTGCAGACTCACGAGTTGAAAATTTTGTTGCTGAGCGATGTTGCCCAATGCTTCAAATTGACGCAGTGCCAGTGAACGATCTAGGTTGACGTCTGTGATGCCGTTGCCTGCCCAGACAAGTCCAATCCGTTTGCGAGGTGAAATAAGCGTCAATCCTTGCAAACGCTGATGCCATAAGGCTTGTAGCTGTGATGACGAGGATAGATATGAAGCGCTGGCTGGGACTTTTTTAAGGCTGTCAATGCCGCAAGCTAAGGGCAAACTCATCAGCGAGCATTGCTTGTCCCATGCGGGAATAAGCGCTCCTTCCATCATCGTAAGCAATTCAAACTGCGGGAAATTGTGTTGAAACAACCTAAGCGAAGAGGGGCGCACGGCTAAAATGACATGCGCCCCCATCTGCTGCACGGTGCTTGCAAATCGTACAAATTGAAACACATCGCCATCGCCGCCTTCAGGCCACAAAATGATGCGCTTGCCTTTAATTGGCTCTTTGCCAAGCCATGTGGGACGTGGTGTCTCGAGCATTTGACCTGAAGGTGCGGGTGCTTGCCAGCGCGATTCATATTGTTGCCATCCTTGGCTGTAATCGCCTATTAACAAGCGACAAAGACTTTCATTCCAACGGGCGTTGTGGAAGTCAGCTTCAAGCATGTAGGCTTGTTTGAAGCTGGCAATGGCCTGGTCAAAATGGCCTAGTGCGCGTAGCGAGTTGCCTCGGTTATTCCATGCGACGGCGAACGATGGCTGTGCTGCAATGCAAGCATCAAAGCAGAGTAACGCCTCCGCGTCGTAGTGCATTTCATAGAGCACAAAGCCTTTATTGCAATGGGCTTGTGCGTAATCTGCCTGAATCGTTAGGGCACGATCAAAACAAATGAGCGCAGCGATTTTGTCGCCTAGGTCATCCAGTACATGGCCGTAGTTATTCCATGCGACGGCATTCTCTGTTCCGTTTGAGAGGTATTGTTCGTACAACGCACGGGCGGGCCGTAGTTGTCCTGATTGAGCTAAAGTGTTGGCTTGTTCAAGTAGAGTCATGTTAAAGAAGGTTTCCAATCCAAGCATACACGGGCACAGCCCTCGTAAGAGCATCGTAAGAGCAGAGTTGCATAGTTCGCCCAACTTTTTCGTGTTGTCTTCATTTTTAGGAGTTCCCCATGAGTACCGCAGTTGAGTCTTTGTTGGTTGAAAATCGTGTCTTCAATCCACCCGCTAAATTTGCCAAGAGCGCACGTATTGGTTCGATGACGCGCTACAAAGCTATGTGCAAGGCGTTCGATAAGGACTTTGAGGGAACTTGGGCGCGTTTGGCTCGTGAAAATTTGATTTGGAAAAAAGGCTTCAAAAAGACGCTGGACGAATCCAATGCGCCTTTCTATAAATGGTTTGAAGACGGCACGTTAAATGCCTCGGCCAATTGCTTAGATCGCCATATGGGTACGCCGACTGAAAACAAAACCGCGATCATTTTTGAAGCCGATGGCGGCGAAGTGACCAAGATCACCTACAAAGAATTACTGGCGCGTGTTTCGCAGTTTGCCAATGCGCTCAAGGCACGTGGTGTCAAACGCGGAGATCGCGTGTTGATTTACATGCCCATGACCACTGAAGGCGTGATTGCCATGCAAGCTTGCGCCCGTATTGGCGCGACACACTCGGTGGTGTTTGGTGGCTTCTCCGCTAAGAGTATTCAAGAGCGCGTGATGGATGCGGGTGCGGTGGCCATCGTCACGGCCAATTATCAAATGCGCGGCGGCAAAGAATTACCGCTCAAAGCGATTGTCGACGAGGCGCTCAATATGGGCGGCTGCGATTCGATTCGCACTGTGCTGGTGTACGAGCGTACGCCAACCGCTTGCCATATGGTGGCGGGTCGCGACCTTACTTTTGCTGAAGCGCTTAAAGGTCAAAAGAAAACTTGTACGCCTGAAGTCGTGGGCGCAGAGCATCCTCTTTTCATTCTCTACACCAGCGGCTCCACGGGCAAGCCAAAAGGCGTGCAGCACAGCACGGGTGGTTATTTGCTGTGGGCAAAGCTCACGATGGAGTGGACGTTTGACATCAAACCAAAAGACGTGTTTTGGTGTACCGCCGACATCGGTTGGATTACAGGACACACCTACGTCGCCTACGGCCCACTTGCCGCTGGCGCAACACAGGTGATTTTTGAAGGCGTGCCTACCTATCCAAACGCAGGCCGTTTCTGGCAAATGATTGAGCGTCATAAAGTCAGCGTTTTCTACACCGCGCCGACCGCCATTCGCTCGCTCATTAAAGCGTCTGAAGGTGATTCAGCTGTGCATCCAGATCGCTCCGATTTGTCGTCACTTCGCATCCTCGGTTCAGTAGGCGAGCCGATTAATCCTGAAGCGTGGATGTGGTACCACAAACACGTGGGCGGCGAGCGTTGCCCGATTGTGGATACCTTCTGGCAAACCGAAACAGGTGGTCACATGATGACGCCGCTACCGGGTGCGACGCCGCTGGTTCCGGGCTCTTGCACCTTGCCGCTGCCAGGCATCATGGCGGCGATTGTGGACGAAGTTGGCAACGACATTCCTAACGGATCGGGCGGTATGTTGGTGGTTAAGCGTCCTTGGCCGTCGATGATACGTACGATATGGAATGACCCTGAGCGCTTTAAAACGAGCTATTTCCCAATTGAGATGGGCGGAACGACGTACCTCGCAGGTGACGGTGCTGTGCGCTCGGCAGATCGCGGCTACTTCCGCATCACAGGTCGTATTGACGACGTGCTTAACGTCTCGGGTCACCGTCTAGGCACGATGGAGATCGAGTCTGCATTGGTATCGATGACCGAGTTGGTCGCTGAAGCTGCTGTGGTGGGTCGTCCCGACGATTTGACGGGCGAGGCGGTCAGCGCGTTCGTGGTGCTCAAGCGTTCGCGTCCAACAGGCGAAGAGGCGAAGAAGATTGCGACGATTTTGCGTAACTGGGTGGCCAAAGAAATTGGCCCCATTGCCAAGCCAAAAGACATTCGCTTTGGTGACAATTTGCCAAAAACACGCAGCGGAAAAATCATGCGTCGTTTGCTGCGCTCGATTGCTAAAGGCGAAGCGATTACGCAGGATATTTCGACGCTAGAGAATCCAGCGATCTTGGCACAATTGGCCGAGGCGATTTAAGCATCCAAAAACGAATCTCGCCGACTCGTTAACACGAGCGTATCCCTCAAGCCTAGTGCTGCAAGGGGTTGAATCGGCGTCGTTTCATGGATGACCTTGGCATCATCTAACAATAGCAGCGACCACGACTCTTGCAGCGTAAAGCGCTCGCCCGAGCTACCTGCGGCATCAAACACGCGTGTTTCGCCGCCCTTGATGCTTTGCCTGTTCACCATGAAGACGCCGACTAAATCGACACCATCGCGGTGCGCGCCTTCGGGCGTGGGGCGACCAATACCACCGTCCACTGCTTCAATGCGAAATTGGTGTGCTTCCAAATACTGTGTGCCATTATTTAACTGATTCGAGGTTTTGGCGAAGGCCACAAGCAAACGCTGCCAAGCGGGTAACTCCAGCAAATGGGCAGGCATCGGCTCAAACCAGCGCGTCATGCCGCCGTGCAGCGCGTTGTAGGTCAGTGGCTGCCAGTGCGCTCTGTGCGGCACAAGGGTGAGCGAGTCGCCCTCAAACTTAAACGATGAATGGCGACGCTTCCGATACCGCCCACCGTCTTTCAGATATTGATCGACGGGCATACCCTCCCAGCTCGCTTTCATTTGGTTGAGATCGTCCAGAGAACAGTTGGCCCACGTGCAAACACTGGCGGCGTCCAAGATGGCGTAGCCGTGTGCTTTGAGTTGTTGATCTAAATTTTCAAGCGGTGTGAGCTTGGGTGAAATTTCGTTTTGTGCATTCATGCTTTATCTTAAAGGCGAGCGTTCAATTAAATCAAGCTGATAGTCCGCAACACCTGCGCGTTCGCGTTCTAAAAATCGTTCAATGGCTTTGGAAAATTGTGGATGGCGGATGTGGTGCATCGACGTGGAAGTCACGGGCAGCAAGGCTCGCGCCATTTTATGCTCGCCTTGCGCACCGCCTTCAAAGCGGTCGTAGCCATTGGCAATACACCACTCCAGCGGCTGGTAATAGCAAGCCTCGAAGTGCAGGCAATCCACGCGGGCGACGGCGCCCCAGTAACGACCATAGGCCACTTTACTAGCGACAGCGTTCTTCGTTGTTTCTATGTTTTGAATCGCAATCAAGCTAGATGCAATGCGCTGGCCTTCAATCTCACCAATAAAGAGCAACCAGTTTTCTGGCATGTCATCCGCCATGCTTTGAAAGAATGCTCGGCTCAAATACGGCGCATTGCCGTGTTCTAAATACGTTCGCTCGTAGCAGGTGTAGAAGAAATCCCAATCGCTTGCGCTGATTTCTGTACCTTGCGAATGCCGAAACACCACGCCAGCACCAAGCTCGGCATCCAATACTTTACGGCGCTCTTGTTTGATTTTTTTACGCTTCTCTTGCGTGAATGCTTTGAGAAAATCGTCAAAGTCCGCGTATGGTTTTTCAACTGGATTTGTCCAGTGGAATTGCATGGTGTCGCGGGACATGAATGAGCCATCCTCATCGCTTGCGCATGCCGCGCGGTCGGCCTTGGATGTAAATAATAAATGCAAAGATGAAACGTTTTCTTCTTCTACCAATGCCCTGCAGGCCAATACCAGTGCGGCCTGTGAGGCATCATCCTGCGCGAGCAAGCGCGTCCCTGGCACAGGCGTAAACGGCACAGCGACCACGGCCTTGGGGTAGTAATCGAGTCCATGCTCGGCATAGGCTTTTGCCCAAGCGAAGTCAAAAACGTACTCGCCATAAGAGTGCGGTTTGAGGTAGAGCGGACACGCGGCAAGCAGTTCAGCGGTGGATGATTCATCTGACCACAGCATCACAATGCGCAAGTCCCATCCTGTCTCTGACAATGCTGACTCGCTCGTCTGCATCGCGCTCAGATATTCCCAGCGCATGAAAGGTGTCGGCTCGGATTGCATGAAGAGCAAGGCATTCCAAGCCGCACGGTTTATATCTGCCCAGTTGGTATAGACACGGATGACATAATTGGCGGATGACTTCATCTGATTCAAATTCGGCTTTCAATAACGGTCTCAAAATTGCTGTTGCCCAATTAAACCTGACTGTGGGCGATATGGCGGGCAATGCTGAAAAAATCATTGCTGCCGCTAAAGATGCCTATGCACAAGGTGCGCGTTTGGTGCTCACGCCTGAGCTGTCGATTTGTGGCTATCCGCCTGAAGATTTACTCTTGCGCGCCGCTTTCATCAAAACCTGCGATGAGGCTGTAAGCCACGTGGCGCTTGGCCTCGCCCAGTGCCAAGGCCTGCACGTAGTGGTCGGTCATCCACAAGGGACTGACGTGCGAACCAAGAGCACGGCGATTCAAAAACGTACTAATCAAGCCAGCGTTTTGTCAGGCGGCAAAGTGGTTGCCACTTACGCCAAACGCGAACTACCCAACTACCAAGTGTTTGATGAGCGGCGTTATTTCACGGCGGGTGATTCGGCTTGCGTGATTGATGTGGACGGTACGCGTGTGGGTTTACTCATTTGCGAAGATGCTTGGTTTGATGCGCCTTGCCAAGCTGCCAAAGCGGCTGGCGCTGAAGTGCTCGCAGTCATCAACGCATCGCCTTTTCACGTGGGCAAGCAAGCTGAGCGTATTGAGCGGATGCGTGATGGCGCACTGCTCACAGGCCTGCCGCTCATCTACGCGCACTGCGTAGGCGGGCAGGATGAGATCGTATTTGATGGCGGCTCGTTTGCGCTCCAAGCGGATGGCTCTGTTGCAGGACGCGCTAAAAGTTTTGTGGAAGATTTATGGCATATTGAAACAACGCCTATCTCGCAGGCCATATCCACAAAGGCGTTTCAGCTGTCGTGCTCTACAAGCCAGACTCCGCTTGGCCTGCAGAACGATGGCTTGTCAGATTTGTGGCAAGCGCTTGTTTTGGGCGTGCGCGACTATGTCAATAAAAATGGCTTCCCCAGCATCATCTTGGGATTATCGGGCGGTATCGATTCCGCGCTGGTGTTGGCGATTGCGGTGGATGCGCTGGGTGCGAGTCGCGTGCGCTGTGTGATGATGCCGTCGCCTTACACCGCAGAAATCTCGTGGGTCGATGCGCGGGATATGGCCAAGCGCATGGGCGTGCGCTACGACGAGATGTCGATTGTTCCAGAGTTCAACGCCTTCAAAGCCTCGCTAAGCCACGAGTTTAATGGGCTTGCAGAGGATGCGACCGAGGAAAACATCCAAGCACGGATTCGCGGAACGATGCTCATGGCGCTGTCTAATAAGTTTGGCTCGATCGTTTTGACCACGGGCAACAAGAGCGAAATGGCAACGGGTTATTGCACGCTCTACGGCGATATGGCAGGCGGCTTTGCGGTGATTAAAGACGTGGCGAAGACGACGGTGTTTAAGCTTGCCCATTGGCGTAACCAGCATGATCCGTTTGGCACGGGCGAGCAGCCGATTCCTGAGCGCATCATCACGCGTCCACCGAGTGCGGAACTCAGAGCCGATCAAACCGATCAAGATAGCTTGCCGCCCTATGAAGTGCTGGATGCCATCCTTGAGCGCTACATGGAAAACGACCAAAGCATCGAGGAGATTTTGGCGGCAGGATTTGCAGCGGCGGATGTGGAGCGTGTCACCAAGCTCATCAAAATCAACGAATATAAACGCCGCCAAGCGCCGATAGGTATCCGCGTCACGCACCGCAGTTTTGGTAAAGACTGGCGCTATCCCATCACTTCAAAATTTAGAGCTTAAAGAATTTAAAACACAAAATCATCATGCTACTTCAACCTGAAATTAATCCTGTTGCCATTCATCTTTTTGGACCTATTGCGATCCATTGGTATGGGCTGACCTATCTCGCTGCCTTTGGATTTTTTATTCTTTTGGGCATTCGCAGGCTTAAACATTTTCCTTTTATAGAACTGAAAGAGTGGACACGCAAAGACGTTGAAGATATTTTATTTTTAGGCGTGATGGGTGTGATTTTGGGCGGACGCATCGGCTACTGTTTGTTCTATAAGCCTGCGTACTATGCGGCGCATCCGATAGAAGTTTTTTACGTCTGGCAAGGCGGCATGAGCTTCCACGGAGGTATGCTGGGCGTGGCCTGCGCTGAAGTGTGGTTTGCCATGAAGCGCAAACGTCCGCTCTTAAAAGTGGCAGATTTTGTAGCGCCGTGCGTACCCACAGGGCTTGCCATGGGACGTGTCGGCAACTTCATCAATGGCGAGCTGTGGGGCAGGGTGGCTGATCCTAGTTTGCCGTGGGCGATGCTGTTTAAAGGTGATCCAACGCAGCTGCCGCGTCATCCATCGCAGGTGTATCAGTTCTTGCTAGAGGGCTTGCTGCTCTTCGTTTGCCTTTGGTGGTTTGCCAGCAGTCGCACCAAGCAAAATTACAAATCAGGTCAAACAGCCGCGTTCTTTTTAGTCGGCTATGGGTTGATGCGCTTTGCCGCAGAATTCTTTAGAGAACCAGATGCGCACCTCGGCATTTTGAGCCTTGGCATGAGCATGGGGCAGTGGCTTTGCTTGCCGATGATTGTGGGTGGATTAGGGTTGTGGGTGTGGGCGGGGAAACAAAAATATCAGGGACAGAAAGCTCAATGAAATAAAATCGAGGGATGACTACACCTTCTTTCTCAGTTTCCGATATTCGCCAATCATTTCTTGATTTTTATGCAGAGCGTGGCCACACCGTTGTGGCTTCAAGCCCGTTAGTTCCGGGTAATGACCCGACCTTGATGTTTACCAACAGCGGCATGGTGCAATTTAAGGATGTGTTCCTTGGCACCGATAAGCGCTCGTATGTCCGCGCGGCCTCTGTTCAAGCGTGTTTGCGGGCAGGTGGCAAGCACAACGATCTTGAGAACGTGGGCTATACGGCGCGTCATCACACGTTTTTTGAGATGCTGGGTAATTGGAGTTTTGGTGACTACTTCAAGCGCGACTCACTGGTGTGGGGTTGGGAGCTTTTGACCAAGGTGTACAAGCTGCCGCCTGAGCGCTTGCTGGCAACGGTGTATATCGACGACCAAGAGGCGTATGACATTTGGCACAACGAGATTGGTTTGCCCGCAGACCGCATTGTGCGCATCGGTGACAACAAAGGCAAAAAATACGCATCCGATAATTTTTGGATGATGGCGGATACAGGACCTTGCGGACCTTGCTCCGAGATTTTTTACGACCACGGCGACCACATCCCAGGCGGCCCTCCTGGCTCACCTGGCGAAGACGGCGACCGTTTCATCGAGATTTGGAATCACGTGTTCATGCAGTTTGATATGCAGGCGGATGGCACGCTCATCAAGCTGCCCGCGCCTTGCGTGGACACGGGCATGGGGCTAGAGCGCTTGTCAGCGATCTTGCAACACGTGCACAGCAATTACGAAATTGATATTTTTGATGCGCTCATCAAAGCGGCAGCTCGTGAAACAGGCACGACGGATTTAGATAACAAGAGCCTGCGCGTGATTGCCGATCACATCCGTGCTTGCTCGTTCCTCGTGGTGGATGGCGTGAACCCGAGCAACGAAGGTCGCGGCTATGTGCAGCGTCGCATCGTGCGCCGCGCGATTCGTCATGGTTACAAGCTCGGTAAAAAGACGCCCTTCTTTCACAAGCTAGTTAAAGATTTGGTGCAACAAATGGGCACAGCGTATCCGAATCTTGCGGCGAACGAATCGCGGATTACATCGGTGCTCAAAGCCGAAGAAGAGCGTTTCTTTGAGACGCTTGAGATTGGCATGAAAATTTTGGACGATGCCCTGCAAGGCAATGTGGCTGTGCTTCCTGGCGAGGTGGCCTTCAAACTGCACGACACGTATGGCTTCCCGCTTGATCTGTCTGCGGACGTTTGCCGCGAAAGGGACGTCACGGTGGATACCGCTGGATTTGATGCTGCGATGGCAAAACAAAAAGACCAAGCGCGCGCCGCAGGCAAATTCAAAATGGACAAGGCGCTGGAGTACAGCGGTGCGGGTAATGAATTTGTGGGCTATGAGCGCTTAGAGCAAGCCGCGAAGGTGGTTGCGCTGTATGCGGATGGCGCCCTTGTGCAGTCGCTTTCCAGCGGTCAAAACGGCGTGGTCGTTTTGGATGCCACGCCTTTTTATGCCGAGTCTGGCGGACAGGTTGGGGATAGTGGCGTGATTGTTGGTAGCGGCGCATCGTTTACCGTAGCGGACACACAAAAGATCAAAGCCGATGTGTTTGCACATCACGGCGTGCTTGGTAGTGGTTCGCTCAAAGTGGGCGATGCTGTGCAGGCCAGTGTGGATATGGCTTTGCGGGCATCAACCGTGCGCAACCACAGCGCCACACACTTGATGCACAAAGCTTTGCGTGAGGTGCTAGGCGATCACGTGCAGCAAAAAGGATCACTCGTAAATGCCGACCGCACACGCTTTGACTTTGCGCACAACGCGCCTGTTACGAGCGCCGAAATCACGGCAATTGAGGCGAAGGTCAACGAAGAAATTTTGGCGAATGCAGCTGCCTCTGCCCGCGTAATGGAAATCGAAGCAGCCAAAGCCACAGGCGCAATGATGCTGTTTGGCGAAAAGTACGGCGACACGGTTCGCGTGCTGGAGATTGGCTCATCCAAAGAGCTGTGCGGCGGTACGCACGTGCAGCGCACGGGTGATATTGGATTGTTCAAAATCGTGGGCGAGAGCGGCATTGCGTCAGGCGTGCGCCGTATTGAAGCCGTGACGGGCATGAACGCTTTGCAGTATTTGCAAACGCTTGAGAGCACGGTGGATGCGGCAGCGCAATCGCTCAAGACAAGTCCTGCTGAACTGAGTTCAAGGTTAGAGACGATGCAATTGCAAATGAAGGCGCTAGAGAAGGAAGTCTCTGCGCTCAAGGGCAAACTCGCATCCAGTCAAACGGGTGATTTAGTCGCTAAAGCAGTTGACGTAAACGGCATGAAGCTCTTGGTCGCCGAGCTGGAAGGCCTTGATTCCAAAGGCTTGCAGGGCATGATTGCGCTGCTTAAAGATAAGCTCAAGTCTGGCGTTGTGGTTCTTGCCGCGGTGGACGCGGGCAAGGTGCAGCTGGCAGTTGGTGTGACTTCTGATCTGACCGCTAAAGTTAAAGCAGGTGAGCTAGTGAACTTTGTCGCAAGTCAAGTGGGTGGCAAAGGCGGGGGCAAGCCTGATCTAGCAATGGCTGGCGGTACGGATGCTAGCAAGCTAGTTGAGGCACTGCAAAGCGTGCAGGCGTGGGTTGCCGCCAAATAAAAAAGAGAACCAAGGCTCTCTTTTTTGTTTAAGGCTAGACCAAATTACTTTTGCGACAAGACCCATTTCACGAGGGTGTGAGCCTCTGCTTCTGTGACTTGCGCATTAGCTGGCATTGGAACTGCACCCCACACGCCAGATCCACCTTTCATGACTTTGGCCGTTAATTTATTCTCGGCGTCTTTTTGGCCAGCGTATTTTGCAGCAACGTCCTTGTAGGCTGGGCCTACCACTTTTGTAGCAACCGCGTGGCAAGTCATGCAGTTTTTAGCCTTAGCCAAGTCTAAGACAGCATCTGCTGCGAACGCACCTTGATTAGCCAATAAAGCGACAAGAGTGGCGGAGAGAGAGATGAATATTTTTTTCATAATGAGTTTCAGGTGGTTAAATATAAGCTTTGACTTAATTAGTATAAATCTAAAACAGCGCCTTTGGATGCGCTAGATGCATTGAAAGCAAACTTTGCTTGTACGCCACGTGTATAGCGCGGTGCTGGTTTTACCCATGCGGCACGGCGCTTGGCAAGCATTGCCTCATCTACATTGAGTTGCAGCAGCAATTGTTTGGCATCAATCGTCACGCTATCGCCGTTTTCAATCAACGCAATCGTGCCGCCTTCGTAGGCCTCAGGTGCCACGTGCCCGACCACCATGCCCCATGTGCCGCCGCTAAAGCGTCCATCGGTAATGAGGCCAACCGTCTCGCCAAGCCCTGCGCCAATGAGTGCGCCTGTTGGGGCGAGCATCTCAGGCATTCCAGGGCCACCTTTGGGGCCAAGGTAGCGCAAAATCATCACATCGCCATGGGTAATCTTGCCATCCAAAATAGCTTTGAGCGCGGACTGCTCATCGTCAAAACACTTGGCAGGCCCCGTTATCACAGGATTTTTTAATCCCGATATTTTGGCAACGGCGCCTTCGGGCGAGATGTTGCCTTTCAGAATTGCTAGGTGGCCTTCTTTGTAGAGGGCTTTATCAATCGTACGGATGACGTCTTGATTGGCTCGTGGCACGTCGGGCACATCCTTCAAGACTTCTGCAATGGTTTTGCCTGAGATCGTCACGCAGTCGCCGTGCAAAAGACCTGCATTTAGCAAAACTTTCATCACTTGCGGAATGCCACCAGCTTGGTGCAAATCGACGGCAAGATATTTACCTGATGGTTTTAAGTCGCAAATAACGGGGGTCTTTTTGCGCATACGTTCAAAATCATCGATCGTGAATGGAACGCCTGCAGCATGGGCAATGGCTAAGAAATGCAGCACCGCATTGGTCGAGCCGCCTGTGGCCATGATGACGGCAACGGCATTCTCTAACGCTTTCTTGGTCACGATGTCGCGCGGTTTGAGTCCGAGTTGAATCGCCTTCATTAACACTTGTGCGGATTCTTTGGCCGAGTTTTGTTTTTCGTCGTGCGGATTCGCCATGGTGGACGAGTAGGGCAAAGACATGCCCAGCGCTTCAAATGCTGAGCTCATGGTGTTCGCGGTGTACATGCCGCCGCAAGAACCTGGGCCTGGGACGGCGCGCATTTCGATTTCACGCAAGTCTTCGTCGCTCATGTTGCCAGCAGCGTTTTGCCCGACGGCTTCAAACACGCTCACGATGTTGAGGTCTTGTCCTTTGTAACGCCCTGGCAAAATTGTGCCGCCGTACACATAGATGGCAGGCACATTGGCACGGAGCATTCCCATCATGCCGCCTGGCATGTTTTTATCGCAGCCGCCCACCACCACCACGCCGTCCATCCATTGACCTTGCACACAGGTCTCGATGCAATCCGAAATGACTTCGCGCGAGACCAGCGAATACTTCATGCCTTCAGTGCCCATCGCCATGCCATCAGAGATGGTAGGGGTACCAAATGTCTGTGCGTTGCCGCCAGCTTCTTCAATGCCAGCCACGGCTGCATCGGTTAGTTTTTGCAACCCACTATTGCATGGCGTAATCGTACTATGGCCGTTCGCTACGCCAATCATGGGCTTACCAAAGTCAGCTTCGGTGTAGCCCATGGCGTAATACATCGAACGGTTAGGAGCGCGGGATTTACCTTGGGTAATGTTGTCCGAGCGCAGGTTTTTGAAGTGGATAGTTTGTTCAGTCATATCTCAATTGTAATTAAGCGTTTGGATAAATTTGAGCGAGTAAGTCGGGAACGTTATCACCGTGTTTGAGTAAATCGATTTGACCTTGATCCATAAAACCTTCTTTCATGGAATGATGCATGGCTTGCAAAAAAGTATCGTAATAACCACGCGTGTTGAGAAAGCCCACTGGCTTGCCGTGATAGCCTAGTTGCCGCCAAACCCATTGTTCAATGACTTCTTCAAACGTACCAATGCCGCCTGCCATTGCCATAAACGCATTGGCACGCTCGGCCATCATCGCTTTGCGCTCGTGCATGTCTTCTACAACAAACAGCTCAGTACAGCGCGTATTGGCATGCTCACGTGCCATTAATGATTGAGGAATCACGCCAATAACATGCGCACCAGCGTCAAGTGCCGCGTTAGCCACGATGCCCATGAGGCCATTTTTACCGCCTCCATAAACCAGTTGGCCACCGCGTTCGCCCACCCAGTGGCCAACAGCGATAGCCGCTTCTTTGTAAGCGGGGTGATTCCCCATGCGTGAGCCGCAGTAAACGGCAAGAGAGATGGCGGGCATGGTAGCGGTCATCGTGTTAAAGAACCTCACTCGCGTGATCGGCCAGCCTTGAACGCTCGCCACGTGCCAACGTGATGTGCCCACTGTGTGACCAGCCTTTGAACTTGTCGACGATGTAAGTCAAGCCACACGAGCCTTCCGTGAGGTACGGCGTATCAATTTGTGCGAGATTGCCCATCAGCACGATCTTTGTCCCAGGGCCTGCACGTGTCACCAGTGTCTTGATTTGCTTGGGCGTTAAATTTTGGGCTTCGTCGATGATGAGGTATTTGTTTAAGAACGTGCGACCGCGCATGAAGTTCATGCTTTTGATTTTGATGCGGCTACGAATTAAATCTTGCGTAGCGGCCCGTCCCCATTCGCCTGCTGCGGTGTCGTTCTTGGCAAGCACCTCTAGGTTGTCGTCTAGTGCACCCATCCAAGGGCCCATTTTCTCTTCTTCGGTACCAGGCAAAAACCCAATGTCTTCGCCGACGCTGACTGTTGCACGGGTGACGATGATTTCTGAGTAACGACGTTCATCCAACACCTGCGAGAGCCCGCTGGATAAGGCCAGCAGTGTTTTGCCTGTGCCTGCTGTACCCGCCAGTGTGACTAAATCGACCTCGGGATCCATGAGTAAATTCATGGCAAAGTTTTGCTCGCGGTTACGTGCATTGACGCCCCAGACAGCGTGCTTGATGTGTTGGAAGTCTTTGAGCGTTTTGAGTGTGGCGCTATCGCCGCGCAGTTCGGTTACGCGCATGTACAGCGGTGGCTCGCCCGCTTGCTCGTAGTACAGGCATTCGTTAATGCGCCAATCCTGAGTTTGCTTGCCGTGGGCGCGGTAGAACGTGTGTCCGCCTTGTGTCCAACTCTCGAGTTGTTTACTTTGCTTGGTCCAAAAATCAACGGGTAGAGCGGATGCGCCCGAGTACAAAATATCGCCATCCTCCAGCACTTTATCATTTTGGTAGTCTTCGGCAAACAGTCCTAGCGCATTGGCCTTGATGCGCATATTGATGTCTTTGGAGACCAGTACAACTTCGCGAGGCTTACTAGACGTGGCTTCCACGGCTTTGAGCGAATGCACAACAGCGAGAATTTGGTTGTCCGCTTTGCCTTGCGGCAGGCTCATGGGGAGTTCGGCGATGAGTAGCGATGTTTGGAAAAATAGTTTGCCCGTAGCAGCGCTGTGACCAGTCGCGTTTAGTGCCACGCCAGCCGTCATCTTGCCCATGTTTTCACCAGCCAAACTCAGCAGACTGTCTAACCAGCGGCTCGTTTGACGTGCGTTGCGTGCGACTTCAGTCATGCCTTTTTTGTGCGAATCGAGTTCTTCCAACACGATCATAGGCAAGTACACGTCATGCTCTTCAAAGCGGAAAAGGCACATCGGGTCGTGCATCAACACGTTGGTGTCCAGCACGAACAAACGTCGAGGGCCTGTGTGCTTCGGCTTCGCTTTAACTATGGATTTTGGTGCAGGCGCTTGCTGAGTGAATGGCTGGGAAGCCAATACGGGAGGCGAGAGATCGAGTTTGCGCTCGGATGTGGTGACTTGGGCGACTTTGGTGACCAAAGCTGGGAGCTTAGCCCCCGCTTTCGGTTTAGGGGGCGAGGGCAATGGCATTTTTATTCCAGGTGAGGATGACTCTTACTCTTCTACAACTTCGGCTACTAATTTGGCCGCAGCTTTTTCAGTTTTCTTCAATGCTTTAACGGCTTTCAAAACTTCATCAACGTGACCAGGGACTTTGAGACCACGCCACTCGGCAGCCAACAAGCCATCAGAGCCAATCAAGAACGTACTACGCTCGATGCCTTTGACCTTTTTGCCATACATGATCTTGTTTTTGACCACGCCAAACATGTGGCACATTTTTTCTTCGGTATCGGCAATCAACTCGAAAGGCAATTCCAGCTTGGCTTTGAACTCATCGTGTGATTTCATGTTGTCACGCGATACGCCAAAAACGGTTGCGCCTGTTTTGGCGAAGTCTTTGTATTTATCGCGAAACTCCATCGCCTCGGTTGTGCAGCCAGGCGTGTTGTCTTTCGGGTAAAAGTACAGAATAACGATTTTGCCAAGATGGGAAATGTTAGAGAGCTCTACGCCGTTGGTGCCGATGGCTTCAAATTCTGGGATTCGTTTATTTAAATTTACAGCCATGTTGAAATCTTCTCTAGTAACAGTAGCGCAGGTAGCGCGAACAACCGTCTATTTTAACCGCGATTGTTGGCTTGGCGTCAGCTTTATTCGAAGCTTATTCGAGGGTTTCCCCGAGGATGAGCCATTGAGACTCTAAATGTGCGAGCGTTTCGATCACGGTTTTGAGCTGTTGGCTGATCTCGTTGATGTGCCCAGCATCGGTCGTACTAGCAATAGACACTTCAAGTGACGTCTTTTCAATTTCCAATTTCGCTATGCTGGCTTCCACCTTGCTAAGCTCTTTGCGCATTTGATCTAGTTTCGCCTTGCTGTAAGTCACGGCTGGCTTGGCCTGCACGATGGCCACCTCCGCTTTCACTTCTGCCTTCATCTCAGCTTGCACGGCTTTCTTGGCGTTTTGTTGGCGTTGTTGTCGCGCTTCTTTAGCTTGCTCCAATAAATAGATTTGGTAGTCATCAAGGTCGCCATCAAACGGCACAACCGCACCTTTGGCGACTAACCAAAACTCGTCGCACACCGAACGGAGAAGCGAGCGGTCGTGGCTGACCAACATGACGGTGCCTTCAAATTCATTGAGCGCCACGGCCAGTGCCTCGCGCGTGGCCAAGTCCAAATGATTGGTTGGTTCGTCAAGTAGCAAAAGGTTAGGGCGTTGCCAAACAATCATGGCCAGAACCAGCCGCGCTTTTTCACCGCCGCTCATGCTGCCGACTTTTTGTTTGACTTGCTCGCCCGTAAAGTTGAACGAGCCAAGGTAAGCGCGGTGATCTTGCTCGCGCGTGCTTTGCCCTGATAGCGACCCTGCCGCCGTCATGCGCCGCACCATATTGCTCATGTGATCGAGTGGGTTGTCGTCCTCCACCAGCACGTCCAGTTCTTGCTGCGCAAAGTAGCCAATGTTGAGGCCGCGTCCTTCTAGCACTTCGCCGCCAATGGCTTTGATTTCGCGTGCAATGGTCTTCACGACGGTGGATTTGCCTTGCCCGTTCGCGCCCAAAATGCCAATACGCTCGCCAGCCAGCACCGACTTACTCACGTTTTTCACAATGACTTTTTGCGAGCCATCGTCCAAGTTGTAGCCAAACTCGCCGCCGCTAATCGTGAGCATCGGGTTGGGTAAATTAGCAGGTTCTTTAAACTCAAACGTGAAGTCCGCCTCGGCCAAAAGTGGCCCGACTTTCTCCATTCGCTCCAGTGCTTTCACACGGCTTTGTGCCTGCTTGGCCTTGCTGGCCTTGGCTTTGAAACGGTCAATAAATTTTTGCAAATGAGCAATTTTGTCTTGCTGCTTCGAGTACGCCGTGGCTTGTAGCGCTGCTGCTGCGGCACGTAAGTCTTCAAACTGCGTGTAATTGCCGCCGTAGCGCGTGAGCTTTGTGACCTCAATGTGCAGCGTGACACGGGTCACGGCATCCAAAAACTCGCGGTCATGGCTAATCACGATCATCGTGCCTTCGTATTTTGCCAACCATGCCTCTAGCCACACCAGCGCATCCAAATCTAAATGATTGGTCGGCTCGTCGAGTAACAGCAAGTCGGAGGGGCACATCAGCGCCCGTGCCAATTGCAAGCGCATACGCCAGCCGCCCGAAAAGCTATTCACAGGCTGATCCAGCTCTTGCACCGTAAAGCCAAGCCCCTGCACCAAGGTCTGCGCGCGCGAAGCCGCATCGTGGCCGCCTGCATCTTCCCAGTTGGCATAGGCTTCGGCGAATTGCTCGCCAAAGCCATCTCGGTCCATGTTCGGATCGTTCTCTAGCGCGGTCAAAGCCACACGTGCTTTTTCTAAACGCACATCGCCTGCCAGCACAAAGTCGGTGGCGCTCTCGGAGGTCTCGGGCATGTTTTGCGCTACCGTGGCAACTTGCCACGCAGTCGGAATCCAATACTCGCCGCTGTCCTCGGGCAGTTCGCCCATCATGAGTGCAAACAAAGACGACTTGCCAGCGCCATTGCGACCGACTAAGCCTACTTTTTCGCCAGGTTGAATGAGGGCAGAAGCCTCAGAAAGAATAACTTTAGAGCCGCGACGCAGCGTAATTTTTTGGAGAGAGATCATGCAGAAGGGAAGACGAAACGATGTGACGCTGGAGGTGAGTTAAGTGGTTAAGTGGCTAAGGACTGAAATGCGTGAGAAGCTGAACTTTGATGTTTTCAATGACTTCTTCCCAATGCCCCCATTGTCGCTGCCTAAAGATCGTGGTACTGGTGTACCAAAGACTAGGCTCAAACGCGGCGATAGCTGGCTGTTCGCTGGCAGGAAGCCCTTCCATGATTGGATCCGCCAGCAGCAGACGCGACGGAAAGTCTAGGCGGGTGATAAGCCACGACGCAATGCCGAGCGCTCCTGCGAGATGGGCAATAGAAGTGTCGACACAAATCAGCAAATCAAGCTGCATTAGGGCGCTTGCAGTGTCTGCAAAATCGGTAATGTGTTCACCTAAAGCCTGCAGTCGATGGTGCGTTGAAACATGTTCTAGATGTGGATTCTGATCCAGTAACGCCTCCCATTGCCTTGCAGGCGCTTCCAACTGTAGGCTGATAAAGTCAAACGCTGTTAGCGCGAGCAAGGGGAGCATTTGCTCTAAGGGCACAGAGCGCCGAAAGTCTTGCACCGCTTGGCCACCCGACCAAGACAGCCCGATGCGAGGGCGCTTGGGCGTTTGCCTTGGCGGTATTAGTTCTTGCCATTTGGCTTGCAGCTCCGGCAGGGCTGTCAGATATGGCGTTGCTAAGGTGGGTGGGCGAATACCCAGCCGATGCAATGCGGATGCCATCATTAAAGTAGAGCAAACAAAATCACAAGAGAGAGCAGAGTCTGCCGTAGAGATAACTGATACCTGCGACGCGTAGGGTTTAAACGCATGCTGCATGAGGCGCAGCAGGGAGGCCTGAACTTGAAAGATGAAATGTGCGGATATGCTTTTTGCATAAGCAACGAGCGCTAGGACATAGCGGCTGCGTTGTATCGTATCGCCTTGGCCTTGTTCGGCATAAATGAGTAATGTCTTTTCCCGCAAAGACTCGCGCCCAGTCCAAAGTGGGATTCCTAGGGCTTTAAAAAATGAAGAGTGCGCTTGAAGCTGTGAGTCGGGGTAGAAGTCATAGACGACATCGTCTCGTCCCATCGCGGACCAAATGGCTAGCTTGCCTAGCAAAACATCCTCGTCCATTGGCTTGAGTGCATCCGCCTGTTCATAAAGCAAAAAAGCTTTTCTTGGCTGCTGCAAATAGAGTAGTAACTGCGCTTGATGGCATAGTGCCGTCACTAAGCGAGTCGCATCACCTACTGAACTCTGTGCGGCTTGAATGCTTTGTTCAGCTTCTATAAGGAGTTGCTCATGTTCGCACAAGTCAATCAAACACTCATAACGCAGTTGGATCGTCTCTTGCTGAGTCGGTGCAAGCGCTAAAGCCTTATCTAAATTTGCGAGTGCTTCTCGATGCCGATAATCGGACTTTTGCACTTTAGCCAGCGAAAAATAAGCGGCATAGTGATGGGGCGCCAACTGAGCAGCGATTTCAAAGTCTTGAGCGGCGTTATAAAAATGGCCATGATGTTGATAAATCGCGCCACGCAGCAAGTAGGCATCCGCGTGAGTGGGATTGAGAGCAATGGATTGATTACAGGCTTCAAGCGCCGCTTCAAAGTGGGCTTGGTTGGCTAAGCGGTTGGCGGTCTCGTAGAGTAATTGCGCTTCTTGCTGACGCGCGTCTTCGGGCGGTACTGGCATGCTTATTTAGTGTATGACGCTTCCGCTTTTGCCTGCGTAGCCGCTTTGTTTGCAAAAGCCTGCGCATAGTCAGGCACCAGCGCCAGCGCTCGATCAAAGCTTGCGAGTGCCTCGTCGTACCGCTGCAAATCATCTAGCGTCAGTCCTAGGTTGTTATGCACAGCAGCCATATTCGGATTGATCTGAGCGGCTTGCTTAAAGTACGACACCGCAAACTGATGCAACCCCATTTGTGCATGGACAATGCCTAAAAAATGCAGGGCGTCAAAATTTTGTGGATAGATGGCAAGCGCCGCTTCAAAGCGTGCTTTAGCCTGTTCAGGATGACCACCCTCCATGGCAACACGGCCTTGCTCAAACACTTCCTGTGCTTGTACGTTTGCCTTCATGGCGAAGATTTCGGAGGGTTTCATAATTTTTTAAATCAATAGCAACGCGATCAATGACATCATCCCAAAGTCCCATTGTTTGTTGTCGATAAAAACGGAGCGTTTGATACCAAGGGCTTGACGAGTACGTTTTCGTATTATCCGTCCACCATGGGCCATCAAAGCGGCACAGCATCCAAGCAGGCTTGGCCATTGCGCCCGCCAAATGAAGTACCGACGTGTCGCAGCCAATGAGCAAATCCATTTGGTCCAAGAGCACAGCCGTATCTGCAAAGTCATGAATATGCCTGGTGAGATCCCGCACCGGTTGTTTGGCTTTTACGCCCGACCAGTCTGGAATAGGGCCTGCTTTTTGAAAGCTAAAAAAATCAATACCCTCCACCTGAAGCAAAGGTAAAAATTGTTCAAAATGAAGTGATCGCCTATAGTCATATACCGCGTATCCACCTGACCAAACTAAGCCGACGCGCAAGGTCTTTTTAGGAAACTGATTGATTTGTGATTGCCACGATTCGCGCCAAGCGGGCGCAACGTGAATGTAGGCTTGGTTGGCATAAGGGACATCGTCTGATTCAATTTGCAAAGCAGCCGCAAGGCTGAGCTGCGAGCAAACATAGTCGCAATCAGGCGCTGCATCCTCAAGCGCAATGACTGCAGCAATGCCATCTAACGCACCAAATAAACGGGTTAAACCGCGTGGCACTTGTAGCGTGATCTTGACACCTTGATGTGCGCGCTGCTTGGCTAAGTGCAAGGCAAATCGTACATGCATGATGGCATCGCCCAAACCCAGTTCAAAAGAAATCAATAGATGCTTGCCTTGCAGGCTTTGCGTGCCATCCCATATTGGTTTTCCAAAGCTATGGAGCGTCGGTAAGTTGGTCGTGCGCTGTGCAGCAGGATAGAGCGCATAGCTAGCTCGCCAATGCCCCAGTGCGTATAAGACGCCGCTCTTCCCGTGCTTAGCAGGTAAGCAGTTGGGGTCTATTTTCAATGCTTGGTCATAAAACATGAGCGCTTGATTGATTTGACTAAGTATGCACAGCAATTCTGCGTGGTTTGCGTAAGTCATCGCATTTGCGGGTTGATTTTTAATCGCTTGCAACGATTCTTCAAGGAGCTGATCTTGCTTGCGCATGTCTAGCAAAATTTCTCGCCGCAATTGATGATTGACGAGGTTGTCTGGTTCAATTTCAAGAGCCGTTTCAATATGCTGTAATGCCAGCGCGTGCGACTGAAATGCCTTCTGCACAATCGCCAATCCTCGGTGACCCATGCCCGACAAGGGGTCTAAGGCAACGGCATTTTTAAAATTCACCTCGGCAGGCTCAAAAAATCCGTGGTATTGCAAGATATCAGCACGCTCCAAATAAGCATCTGTGCGGCTAGGGTCAAGGTCATTGACCTTCTCAAAGGCACGCAGCGCATCACGGTAACGCTTGAGCAGTTTGAAAACACGAGCCCGATCAAAGTGCATCTGAATGTGAGTTGGATTTCTTTCCAAAAAAGCATCGTATTGTTCAAGCGCAGCTTGCCACTTGCCGTCATTGGCTAAGCGCTGTGCCAAGCCAATGCACGCCACGTCGCGGAAAGCAATAGCCTGCTCGTTATCAGGATCTAACTCAAGCACACGGCTAAAGGCCGCAATCGACAACTCGAACTGCGAGGTCTGCCCATAAATAAAACCCGTGGTGAGCCATGCTTGGTGGTGATACGGATACTGTTGAGAGAACGCTTGCAACAGGGAGAGCGCTTCGGTAAATTGGCCCGCATCACGCAGCGCAAGCGCTTCGGCATAGCTTGCAGGATCGATCGAGCTCATTGCAGCGCAAGACTCTCTTTTGTGATGAGTAAAACTTGGGCGTCGCCCGCACTCGTCTCTAGCCAAAACACAGGCAGGTCGGGAAAGGCGGCCTCAAAATTTTCTTGCTCATTTCCAATTTCTAAAACAAGCACCCCGCTGGAGATCAAGTGGGCTGCGGCCTGCGAGAGGAGTCCTCTGCAAAAGTCCATCCCGTCTGACCCGCTGGCCAGTGCCATGGTTGGTTCTGCCAAATACTCAGCTGGCAGCTTTGCCATGCTCACCGCGTTCACATACGGCGGATTGCACAAAATCAAATCGAACTCGCCTTGCACATTTTTAAGTCCATCCGATTGCAACAGCGTGATTCGCTCTGCCAAATCATGCTTGTCGATATTGATGCGAGCCACAGCCAGTGAGGCTTCCGAGAGATCGCTCGCCACAACTTGAACATCGGGATACGCCATCGCAGCCAGCACAGCAAGGCTGCCGTTACCCGTGCAAAGGTCAAGCACGCGAGTCGTTTGCGTAGATAGCCACTCATCAATCGAACCGTCCGCAATCACCTCAGCAATCAATGAGCGCGGAACAATCACCCGCTCATCCACATAAAACGGCACGCCTTGCAGCCAAGCTTCATTCGTCAAATACGCGGCGGGTTTACGTGTGGTGATTCGCTCGGTGATGATGGCGTCAACAGCGGCTTGGTCGGCGGCGGAGACGGGCGCGTCAGCCACAGCATCTAAGTCGTCAATCGGCAACTTCATCGCCCAAAGCGCCAGCCACACCGCCTCGTCAAAAGCATTCAGCGTGCCGTGACCGAAGGAGACTTTGGCTTCTTCTAGGCGCGTGGCTTGGTGGTTGATGAGGTCGATGAGTAGCATCAACCCACCAACCGCTCAATCACCCCAAGATAGATATTTTTAAGCGGCTCAATATCTGCCAAAGGCAGGCATTCATTGATCTTGTGGATCGTGGCGTTGGTGGGGCCGAGTTCAATCACTTGCTCGCAAATCTGCGAGATGAAGCGCCCATCGCTGGTGCCGCCTGTGGTGGAGAGCACGGTGTCGATACCGACTTCAGCCTTAATCGCTTCACGCGCGGCTTGCACGAGCGTATCCACAGGCGTGATGAAGGGTTGACCGCTGAGTGTCCAGTCGATTTTGTAGTCGTTAGCGGTAAGTCCTGATGCTTGTAAAGCCTTATCCACTATGGCTTGCAGGCCAGTTGATGTGGACTCTGTACAAAACCTAAAGTTGAAATCAATGACGCAGCTATTGGGGATGATGTTGGTCGCACCCACACCGCCGTGGATGTTGCTGATTTGAAATTGCGTGGGCTCAAAATATTCGTTGCCGTTGTCCCATTTTTTGGCGGCGAGTTCTGCCAGCGCAGGCATCACCAAGTGGATGGGATTTCGCCCTAGCTGCGGGTAGCCGATGTGCGCTTGAATGCCTTTGACGTGTAGCTTGCCGTTCAAACTGCCGCGTCTGCCGTTTTTAATCATGTCGCCGCATTGGTCGATGCTGGTCGGCTCACCCACGATGCAGTAATCGAGACGTTCGCCTTTGGCTTTGAGCCATTCGCAGACTTTGACCGTGCCGTTAATGGACGGACCTTCTTCGTCGCTGGTCAGTAGCAAAGCCATACTGTGATCGGGCTGCGGGCACGTTTTTAAGAATTCTTCAACGGCGACCACGAACGCCGCAATGGAGGTTTTCATGTCAGATGCGCCGCGTCCAAAGAGTTTTCCATCGCGCACGTTTGGCTCAAACGGCGGCGTTGTCCATTGGTCGAGCGGACCCGTTGGCACGACATCGGTGTGGCCAGCAAAGACTAAAGTTTTTGCATTTTTGTCTGCGCCTTGACGTTTAATCCATAAGTTTTTCACATCCTCAAATTCCAACACGGTGGCCGTAAAGCCAAGCGGAATAAGGCGTGCAGCGATGACGTCCATGCAGCCACCATCCAAAGGTGTGGGCGAATGACAAGCGATCAGCTGCTTGGCGAGGTTAAGCGTAGCGGTCATGATGCGGGATCCGAATCTAAATCCTTAGGCAAAGGCGATGTCAATAGCGATTGGATAGACGGCGGCAACACGGGCTCAGTGAGCCACGCGGGCAGGGCGGGCAAATCCCAATTTGCGTTATCCAGCGCCATGCGAAAGGCACGCAGCCACAGATGTGTGTCGTAGCGCGAGAGGCCAAAGTTAACTTCGCCCTCGTCGGTTTGCATGAGGATGTTGCAGCCGTGCGGCTCCATGTTAAGTTTGAGCACTTTGCACAGCACAAAGCCCTGTGCACGGTGCACGTCGCGGTCTTCTTGGCTAATGCGAAATGGATAGTGCGATTCGCCTTCGGGTGTTTCTTGCACCGCGATGCGATGCTCCATACGGATTTGCTCTTGAGGAGCAAGCCCCGTGATCTGATTCAGTGTCGTGGTGCGCTCAATGAGTTCAGCCATAGGGCCAATCAAGCCTTGCGCAAAACGACGCGTAATCCAAATGCGCGGCTGCTCCTCGTGGTAGCACAGCCACAGGCGGTCTTCTTCTTGGTCATAACCGAAGGTTGTCTGCGTCATTTTTCGAAGGTGGTTTGGGTCTAGTCTCTGAGCAAATCGTTCAGACTCGTTTTCGAGCGCGTTTGCGCATCCACGCGCTTCACAATCACGGCGCAATACGTGCCTGGTTCGCCTGGATTTTTTGGCGGACGTGAGCCAGAGATCAGCACCGAGCCGCTTGGAATACGCAGTTTGCCTGGCTCGCACTCTAGCCATTTGCCAGTCGTGCGATCAAACACGGGGGTGCTTTGCCCGAGGTACACACCCATGCCCAGCACGGAGTGTTCTTCCACGACTACGCCTTCGACCACTTCGGAGCGTGCGCCAATAAAGCAGTTGTCTTCAATGATGGTCGGGCCCGCTTGCACGGGCTCCAACACGCCGCCAATGCCCACGCCGCCTGATAGGTGGACGTTTTTGCCAATTTGCGCGCAGCTGCCGACGGTTGCCCATGTGTCCACCATCGTGCCCGAGTCCACATACGCGCCAATGTTGACGTAGGACGGCATCAAGATCGCGCCGCTGGCAATGTAGCTGCCACGGCGAGCCACGGCTGGCGGCACCACGCGCACGCCAGTCGCCTTCATTTCATCGGCTGTGAGGTGCGCAAATTTGGTTTGCACTTTGTCAAAAAATCCGAGTTCGCCAGCCGAGATGATTTCGTTGTCTTTCAAACGGAACGACAAGAGCACGGCTTTTTTTAGCCACTGGTGCGTTGTCCACACGCCCACGGATTCGCGGGTTGCTACGCGCAAGCGGCCTTTGTTCAGCTCGCTAATGATGTGTTCAACGGCATCGGCAATTTCTTTGGGCGCGGCTGTAGGTGAGAGTGATGCGCGGTTGTCCCATGCATTGTCGATGATGGTTTGTAGTTGCTGTGTCATTGAAAAAATTTCCTAAATTGACGGTGATGAATAAGTTTTGATGAAATCTGCAATGCGGTGCGCGGCTTCTAAGCATTCGGCTTGCTCAGCCACCAAGGCCATGCGGACGCGACCCTTGCCTGGGTTCACGCCGTGGGCATCTTCTCTTGCAAGATAACTGCCCGGCAGCACGGTCACATTGTATTTGGCGAGCAGTTCGGCTGCGAATTGGGTGTCTGATCCGTTGCACACGTGCTTAGGCACACCCGCCCAGAGGTAGAACGCCGCGTCAGGCAGCTTCACGTCCATCACGCTGGATAGCACGGGGGTCACGGCAGCGAATTTGGCGCGGTACTCAGCGCGGTTGGCAATCACGTGTTCTTCGTCGTCCCAAGCCTCTAGGGACGCGGCCTGCACGGTGCCGCTCATGGCGGAGCCGTGGTAGGTGCGGTAGAGCAAAAAGGCTTTAATCCAAGCCGCATCGCCTGCCACAAAGCCGCTGCGCATGCCGGGCACGTTGCTGCGTTTGGAGAGCGAGGTGAACGCGATCAGATTCTTAAAGTCGGTGCGTCCCAGCTTTGCGGCTGCTTCCAAGCCTGAGAGCGGCGGCTCATCGCGGAAGTAAATCTCGGAATAGCACTCGTCGGACGCAATCACAAAGCCGTATTTGTCGGATAGCGCAAACATCTTTTCCCACTCGGCTAGTGGCATCACCGCACCCGTAGGGTTGCCGGGTGAGCACACAAAAATCATTTGTGTGCGCTGCCACACGTCAGCGGGCACGGCATCCCAATCGACCGCAAAATTACGTGCAGGGTCAGAGTTCACGTAATACGGCGTAGCGCCAGCCAAGAGCGCTGCGCCTTCGTAGATTTGATAAAACGGGTTCGGGCAGACCACGATTGGATTGGGTTTAGTCGGATCCATCACTACCTGCGTAAACGAAAACAAGGCTTCGCGCGAGCCATTCACGGGCAAAATTTGCTTAGCCGCGTCTAGTTTGAGGTCATAGCGGCGCTCTAGCCAGCCCACGATGGAGGCTTTGAGTGCTGGCTCGCCAGCGGTAGCTGGATAGCCCGCCAAGCCTTGCAGATTGGCGCATAGCGCGTCTTTAATGAACTGCGGCGTTGCGTGCTTGGGCTCGCCAATACCAAGACTAATGGCACGGTAGGCGGGGTTTGGCGTGATGGGCGCAAACAGTTGTTTGAGTCGCTCAAAAGGATAAGGTTGCAGTTTGGATAGCAGGGGATTCATGCCCCAATTATCTTGGAAGATAAAAATTAACCTAGAGTCCTCCACTGTATTACAAGTTGCTTTTTCCTAAATTGCATTTTTCACAAAGAGTTTCAAGATTCTCGTAGACAGTCTCTCCACCTCGACTCCAAGCCAAAATGTGGTCAATGTGTAGGATAGTTGAAGGATTTTTTACGGGAGAGTCGCCACATTTACGACAGCAAAAATTATCTCGCTTCAAGATTGTCCATCGCATCCGTAAATTTATATTTCGAGATGTCTTTTTTACTTTGGGTGTTTTTTGTGGCGGAGAAATGTCAGAATCAGACGTACTCAACGATACTAATTCCAGCTTCGAGTCTGATTTTTCAACTGAATCTTCAGTATTTACATATTCAATAAATGCTTCAAGAGCCGCACGCCATGAACCAAATCTTCTGGCGTATGTTGAGCCATGGAATTTTGAATTTGGACTTATGACTTCGCCATATTTTGGTTGATGCCCCAATAACGTCCAAAGTTCGATAATATTTTGAAATAATTCTTCATTTGAATTGTTAATTATTCTGCTTACAGGTAGTTTTGCTTTTTCCTTCGCTTCATTCCAACTACCAAATCTAACCCGAAAGGTTGTAGACGTGTAATGTCCTAATCGGTCGTACTCAAAAGCTGTCAAGTCGGGTTTATTCAGATTTACTGGTAATCCCCCCGCAAATTAATAACAGTTAAAAGTAGAGACTTCAAAGCCCTGACCCTCCCCCAATATTAAGAGCGACCTAAAGTAGAGTTTTCTGGCTCTAGTGTGCTGCAAAGGCGGGGCTTAAGCCCCGCCTTTGCAGCGAATTCTGCTGGTGCCTGCCAGCCCAATGCGCTGTGGGGTCGACTCTCATTGTAGTA
>CANFWH010000024.1 GCA_947450645.1 Comamonadaceae bacterium
GCGGCAACCGAATGGGCTTATGCCTACAATCACGACAGGCCGAGCATGGCATTGAATGGGCGTACGCCCATTCAATGCCTGCAAGCCTATTTAGTCAGCAATCATCAACCCTCTACTTTGACGTGTCGTTAACAAAGGGGGGATTACCAGGTCACCATCACCGCTGAAAGCTTTGGTTTAGAAGTGACGAGCGGCACGCTGGTCGCGGCTACTCGCACACGCTTCACACTGCGCCGCGAGCATGAGTTGACGGGAGTTGTCCATGTGCATTTCCCGCGCATTGGATTTGTTTTAAAGAAGGCTGAGGCTTAAACGTAAAGGTTGTTCCATGATTACTGAATTCAAAAATAAAACGGCTGTTCTCACAGGTGCTGGTTCAGGCTTTGGTCTGGAGTGCGCACGCATTGCGGCCAAGCGCGGCATGAACATTGTGATGGTGGACGTGCAGCAAGATGCGCTGGATATTGCCGCCGCCGAGATCAAAGGCATGGGTGCCGAGGTGCTGGCCATGCGTGTGGATGTCGCCAATGCCGATGCCATGAAAGCCTTAGCGGACGCGGTGCTCGCGCGGTTTGGTGCGCCGCACTTTGTGTTTAACAACGCAGGTGTGGGCTCTGGCGGTTTGATTTGGGAGAGCTCACTGCTCGACTGGAAATGGGTGATGGACGTGAACGTGATGGGCGTAGTGCACGGCGTGCATTTCTTCACACAGATGATGCTGGACGTGGCAAAAAAAGATGCTGCTTATCAAGGTCATATCGTCAATACGGCCAGCATGGCGGGTCTCCTTAATCCACCCAACATGGGCGTGTACAACGTGAGCAAAAGCGCGGTGGTGAGCTTGACCGAGACGCTGTATCAAGACCTGCGCTTGGTAACAGATCAAATCAGCGCCTCGGTGCTGTGCCCGTTCTTTGTACCGACCAACATTAACCAAAGTCAGCGTAATCGGCCAGCAGAACTTGCCAGCGGCAAACTCACCAAGAGCCAATTGATTGGTCAAGCGCAATCGGATAAAGCCGTGGGAAGCGGAAAATTGACGGCGGCAGATGTGGCGCAAAAAGTCTTTGCGGCACTAGAGGCCGACCAGTTCTACATCTACAGCCATCCACACGCGCTAGCTGGCGTGCAAGAGCGCATGGAAGATTTGGTGCTGATTCGCAACCCGACCGATCCGTTTAAATCTAAGCCTGAGATTAGGGCGAAGTTGAAGGCGGCGCTGCGGGAAGGGTGAGAGCTAAGGACTGAGACCAACTTTTGAATTCGGCGGACGTCAAGAGCGAAGCTTTTGATATACCGTTGGAATGATTTGTTAGTGTCACATTCGCCTTGTTCAGAAAACCGTTTTCCAGAGATCATCTTGAAGTTGTGTCACTATTTGGTCTGAATATTCATAGGGCATCGCTTGGATTTGTACGATTCTCCAAAAATCGTTACCTACCCGAACAACCTGAACATTTAGGCGATTGGTTGTGATGTCTAGCATTTCACCTGATCCTTGCCAAGTTTGTTTTCCGAACTTTTCAAGATAGCGCCCACCATCTGAAAAACGCATATTTGCTGCCGTGTTTTTTTTGAAACCTTGGATGTAATCATCTAATGTGTAGTTGGGAGCATGTTCTACTCCAAGAATTACAAGAGCGCGCTCAGATCGTTCTGAAAACATGTATATCTTCTGACCATCAATATTTTGATCCGCAGAATTCTTCCATCTCGAATCAATCTTTGCACTAAGACTGGTGACTGGGTTTACCCATGAATAGTTTTCCGACGTGCGACTCATCATTGTTTCGCGCTGTGCGGTTTGCTCAATGCTGTTTAACATTGCCATAACCGCGAACAGACTTAAAAACGCTATTCCAAAGCTTGACTTTCTAATCCATCCAATAGGCTTGGCACGTACCCTGTAGCCCGTAGATTCATCGTAACTCGCTTGCTGCCCCTTGCCAAGTCTTCCATGCTGGCTAGCCATGGTGAAAAGATTTATGAATGGAAAACCAATGGCAAGACCTTTTATCCAAACCGAAAAGTTGCGACCAAGATACTGGCCAAAACTTAAGGGTGATGCATCGAGTAACCCTACTTTTAAACCAAGAAGAGCCTTGCCGGGCGTGTTTCCTATGAGTCGATAGATACACGCGTCGAAGATTAGTGCAAATGGAAGGCACAGTATCCCGAATACGTAGTTTGCCCCAGTGCCTCCATTTAGCCATTCAACATAACTTGTCGAGTAGCGGCCTAAGACAGAGCCAAGGAGAAAAGTTATTAGCAGGCTTTCCCACCAGATGTCGAATATGCGAGCGCAGAACCGCGGCCACTGCGTAGCCATCGGGAAAGTTAAGGGGTCTGTGCTTGCTTTTAGTGGTAGCGGAGGCGGAACCATTGCCTTTAGAGGTTCTAATTCTTTTATTTCGTCAAGAGGACGCCATGACTCCATGCCTTCTTTCCAGAGCATTGTTCTTGGACCAATTTTCCCTCTCTGAATGAGCGATGCCAGATCTCCCTGCTCAAAAGGACCGATTTTCTTTTCTTTTTCTGCATACCACCAAACGGTCATGTGATCTCCTTATGTGAAATATCATTTTTCATGCCACTCATTATGCCTAAACGGCAACCCATTCACGCATAGAATCTTCAGACTCAAGCAGCTTCAAGGTTGTTTTTATTCGTGTGAGAGAAAAGGTTTTCGTGGATTTATTTCAGCAACTTGCCAACGAGATTAAGGTTGGCATTCATCAAATTAAAGCGGCAGTAGAACTGATGGATAGCGGGGCGACTGTCCCGTTTATTGCCCGCTATCGCAAGGAAGTCACAGGCGGACTAGACGACATTCAATTGCGTGAATTGGAAGCTCGGCTTTCCTATTTGCGTGAGTTAGAAGACCGCCGCACCGTCATCATCAAAACCATTGAAGCGCAGGGCAAGCTGACGCCTGAGTTGCATGCGCTCCTTCTTACGGCTCCTAGCAAGCAAGAATTAGAAGACCTCTACACGCCATACAAGGTCAAACGCCGCACTAAAGGGCAGATGGCCCGCGAGGCAGGGCTGGAGCCGCTTGCAGACTTACTCTTCTCGCAGCCCAATCTGGATGCGGCTTTGGAGGCCTTGCCTTATGTGCAAGCGACTAAGCCCGAAGATGGCGCAGACTTTACGACCGTTCTCTTGGTGCTAGACGGCGTGCGCGATATTTTGTCCGAGCGCTGGGCGGAGGATGCCAAGCTGGTGCAGTTGATGCGTGAGTGGCTGTGGACGAATGGTGAGTTGCAAAGCAAACTCGTGACGGGTAAAAATGAAGCTGATCCTGAAATCGCGAAGTTTCGTGATTACTTTGAATACAGCGAGCCCATAGCCCGTGTGCCCTCGCACCGAGCGCTGGCTGTGTTCAGGGGGCGAGGGTTAGAGATGTTGGATGTCAAAGTATTGATTCCAACTGATCCAGAAGATACCAAAGCACCGACCTTTTCCGCGCTTGCCGAGGGGCGTATTGCCGCACATCTCAAGTGGACAAACCAAGATCGCGGCAGCGATGCACTCATCAAAAAAACGATTCTTTGGACGTGGCGAGTCAAGCTGTCGCTCTCGACTGAGCGCGATTTACTCACTCGCTTGCGCGAAGATGCTGAGAAGGTCGCGACCAAGGTGTTTGCTGACAATCTGCGCGATTTACTCTTGGCCGCCCCTGCTGGCCCTAAAGCCGTGATGGGGCTTGATCCTGGCATCCGAACGGGCGTGAAGGTGGCGATTGTGGATAGCACGGGCAAGCTGCTGGATACAGCAACGATCTTTCCGCATGAGCCACGCCGCGAGTGGGAGGGATCGCTCTTTACGTTGGCTAAGCTGTGTCAGCATCACCGCGTGGAATTGATCGCTATTGGCAACGGTACAGCCAGCCGCGAGACAGACAAGCTGGCGGGTGAGCTGATTGCTAAGTTCAAACTGAATAACGTGCATATGCAAAAGATTGTGGTGAGCGAAGCGGGCGCGTCCGTGTACAGCGCAAGCGAATACGCCAGCCAAGAGATGCCCGATATTGATGTGAGCATTCGCGGTGCGGTCAGCATTGCGCGGCGCTTGCAAGACCCTCTCGCTGAACTGGTGAAGATTGACCCCAAAAGCATTGGCGTGGGGCAGTACCAGCACGATTTGAATCAAGGCGACTTAGCTAAGGCGCTAGATGCTGTGGTGGAAGACTGCGTGAACGGTGTGGGCGTAGATTTGAACATGGCCAGCGTGCCGTTGCTGACAAGGGTTTCAGGACTCTCTGCCTCGCAGGCCAAGCAGGTCGTGGCTTGGCGCGATTCCAATGGTGCATTTACCAATCGGCAGCAGCTGCTCAAAGTGCCTAGTCTTGGTGCGAAAGCGTTTGAGCAGTGCGCTGGATTTTTGCGCATCCGTGATGGCGACAACATGCTGGATAGAACCAGTGTTCACCCCGAGTCGTATGACAAGATGCAGGCAATGCTGGACGCATCCAAAATCACGTTTGAAAAGTTGCTGGGCGATGCGCGTGACCCACGGCCTGACTTCAAAGTTGCTAAGCTCACGGACGGCGTGAATGAGATTTCCGACTTGGTTGAGGGCATGATTTTGGAAGGCACGGTCAGCAATGTCGCACAGTTTGGGGCGTTCATTGATTTGGGTGTGCATCAAGATGGACTGGTGCACGTGAGCCAAATGGCAGCGAGGTTTGTGTCTGATGCGCGTGAGGTGGTCAAGACAGGTGATATCGTGAGCGTGAAAGTAATGGAGATCGATGTGGCGCGTAAGCGCATTGGTTTGTCGATGCGGCTGGATGCCACGGCTGGTAAGGCTTCCAGCAGTGCCGGCGTGACGCGTAGCAACGAAAAATTCAATCCAGGACTTATGCAGTCGAACGCTGTTGCAACACCGAATGCCATGATGTCGGCTTTTGCAAAGTTAAAGAAATAATCTAAGCATGACCCAAGCACTCGCCATTTACGCAGGGAAAAAAGCCAAAGCGCACATTGCTAAGAATGGCTTGCAAGCCAAGGACATTCGCGTAGTAGCAGGTGCGGCAGGTGGTCCTAAAGGCTTGCTGCTCTTGGGTTTGGATAAGTTCATCTTTGGCGAGTGGCTTAAAACGTCGGGTCAACCCGTTGATTTGCTGGGTGCATCGATTGGCGCGTGGCGCATGGCCACAGCCTGTATGGATAACTGCGAAGCGGGATTTGACAGATTGACGAAGGACTACATTGCGCAGGACTACGAGCCTGTGTACAACCAGCGCGGCAAGCGGGTGATGCCAAGCGCTGAGTTTGTGAGTACGGAATTTTCGAAAGCGCTCGTTTCATTTTTTGAAAATCATCTGCAAGAGGTGCTGAACCATCCGCGTTACAACTTGCACATCATCACTTCGCGTGGACGTGGATTTTTGCGTCAAACGGACACTGGGCAAAGGCTGCAAGCCCGCACGGTGCTTGGCTTTGCAGGCGCATACTTTGCAAACCTAGCCAATCGCAGGGCGATGGGGGCACTCATGGAGCGCGTCGCTTTTAGCAATCGTGGCGAGTTGCCGTTTGCAAGCAATGACTATGCGACGAGGCAATTGAAGCTCGTAGAGGCCAATTTCTACGAGGCTTTGCAGGCATCGTGCTCGATTCCGTTTGTTTTGAATGCAGTGAACGATGTGGCGGGTGCGCCGCGTGGTTCGTACTGGGATGGCGGTCTCACAGACTATCATTGCCACATGAACTATGCGGGCAAGTTACGTGACGATGAGATCGTGCTGGTGCCGCATTTTCAACAACATTTGATTGCGGGTTGGTTAGATAAATCGCTCAAGTGGCGGCACAAGAGTACGGCGTTTTTAGACAACGTCGTGGTGCTCGCACCCACCGCCGAATGGGCACGGACATTGCCAAATGGAAAGATTCCTGATCGGCAAGACTTTCATACTTACGCTGACAACTTCGCAGGGCGAGAAAAGGTTTGGAGTGGTGCGGTGAGCCAAAGTGAGCAACTGGTGCGAGAATTCAAGGGATTTTTAAGCCAACAAGACCATCAACGGATTCAAGCCCTCTAAATTTTATTTATGACCTACATCACCCAGCCTGCCAAGCCGATTCGTAAAGCTGTTTTTCCTGTTGCGGGTATGGGCAGTCGCTTCCTTCCCGCGACCAAAGCAATTGCCAAAGAGATGCTGCCGATTGTGGACAAGCCGCTGATCCAGTACGCCGTGGAAGAGGCGATTGCCGCAGGCATTACGGACATCATCTTTGTGACGGGGCGTACCAAGCGAAGTATTGAAGATCACTTTGATAAGGCTTATGAGCTTGAGACCGAACTGGAGGTTCGCGGTAAGCTAGATTTGCTCGCAATTGCCCGCGGCACGACACCTAAAGGCATCACGTTTAGCTATACCCGCCAGTCCGAGCCGCTAGGTCTTGGGCACGCCGTACTGATGGCGAAATCGCTGGTGGGCGATGAGCCGTTTGCGGTGATCTTGCCTGATGACTTTATTGATGCGCAAGAAGGCGGTGAGGGCGCTTTGAGTGAAATGGTTCAAGCTTACAAAACGCACGCGGGAGCGAGCGTGCTTGCTGTTCAAAACGTGGAGCGCAGTCAAACGGCTAGTTACGGTATCGTCTCAACGACACCGCTAGACGCGCTAAACGAGGCCGTGACGGGGATTGTGGAGAAACCGAAACCCGAAGTGGCCTCCAGTACCTTAGCGGTCGTGGGGCGCTATATTTTGGCGCCAGAGATATTTGGCTATATCGAAAACATCCAGCCAGGTGCTGGCGGCGAGTTGCAGCTGACAGATGCGATTGCTGCGATGCTGAAAGACAAGCCAGTGATTGCTAATCGCTTTACGGGGGCGCGGTATGACTGCGGATCGAAGCTAGGGTATTTGCAGGCGACGGTGGCTTGTGGGCTGAAGCATCCTGAGACGCGAGATGATTTCGCGGCTTATCTCAACAAGACTGTCAATGCAGCACGCTAGCTGCTTTGGCGTAGTCGGTTGGTATGCCAATATCTAAGAACGTGGCGTCAACAACATAGCCTGATAGCTGACCAGCTTGTGCCAGCTTAGGTAGGCAGTTTGATTCAAACGAAAAGGTATCTGGATAGCTGGCAAGCAAAGTTTGCAGAACAAGAGGTTGAATGCAATAACAGCCAGCGTTGATGTTGGCATGATCGCTTGGTTCGGCCCGAAAGCCGTTGATGTTGCCGCGTGCATCAAGCAGAACAGAGCCATACCGATCATTGAGTGGCATGGGTTTTACTGACAGGCAGACAGGTGTATTTTTGGTTCGCGCAAAAGCTGCAAAAGAGCTGACATTGGGCTCGAACCACGTATCACCGTTGACAATGAGGCTCGGCAACCAATCAGCTGTTAGGTGGTTCAAAGCATGCTTGATGGCGCCGCCAGTGCCTAGAGGCTGATCCTCACGGATATATTGAATAGCGACTGACTCAAAGCTAGCACCAAAGTAATTGATGATGGATTCAGCCTTATAACCTACAGACAGTACAAATTGAGTCACGCCTTGTGATTGGTAATAGCGAATGAGGTGGGCTAAAAAGGGCTGGCCCCGTACATCGGCCATAGGCTTGGGAACATCTTTGACAACGCCTTGCAGCCTTGTTCCGAATCCGCCAGCCAGTATCAATGCCGTTAATTTCTTCATGCAAAGAGACGCTGATTAGTAAGCTTTATGCTCATAAAACCAGGCCACAATTTTTTGGATACCAAGACTGAGATCCGTTTGCGGTAGCTCTTTGAGTGCGCTCGTTGTTTTATCCATATTTAAACATTTAGAAGTCGCTCCGACGTATCGCGTGGTGTCGTATTCAATTTTTGATGCATCGTAGCCAACGGAGTTACAGATAAGCTTTGCGAAGTGCTGAATCGTGTGTTCTGTGCCTGCGCCAATATTAAAAATATCGTTGGTGGTTTGTTGATTGAGAGCCCACATGATCTGAATAAAGTCATCCAACCAAACGAGCTCTCGTTTTTGCAGCCCATCACCCCAGAGCACCACAGGCTCTGCATATTCATGGCCGCGAATAATTTTTCGGATCAAATCAAAAATGAAATGCATTTGACGGCCATCGGTGTGGTAGCCCGTACCATAAAGCGTGGAGGGGACAATGCATAAATAGTTCAAACCAAACTGCTGGTGTAAGGCGCGTGCACCTTGATACAGCATCCGCTTGGTCATTGCATAGGTATAAAGGCTAGGCGTCGGCTCACCATCCATATATTCTGATTCGTGCAGATTCGATCCTTCTGCGTAGGCACAGCTAGTGCCCATGAACACGAGCTTGGCTTGTGGTTGCTGGCTTTGCCAAAAATCCAAGACATGCGTATTGATTTTTTGATTAATGACCCATTGCTCACCTGGATGTTTGAGGCAAAAATCACCAGCTTGTGTCCAAGCTGCCAAATGGATAATTTGATCCCATTTGGTTTGGTTAAATGCCAAAAGACTATCGCTTTTAGTCAAATCACAGTTCTGTGAATTGAGTATTTGAACATGGTGCCCAGCGGATTCTAAGAAGAGCGCTAAGGCTGAACCTAAGAAGCCCGTGCCACCTGTGAGTAATATTTTCATCACGGACTTTTAGCGTGCTGCGGCCAAGTGCGGGAAGTAGCCGTGGTTAAAAGGTTGTTCAGGAAGTGTCGCTGGATCAAACAAGACTTGATAGAGCGCCATTCGTAATTGCGTGTTATTGATAACTTGTGTGCCAAGCCAATGCTCAGCTAAATTCGTGTAACCATAAAAATGCAAAAGCAATGCATGTAGAGCGATTTTGGCATCTGTTTCTGGTTCTATTTTCCGCGTGAATACAGCGTCTGAATAGGCTAGATTTCCATGGCTGACCTTCTGCAAATTAGGTGTCTTACGCTTCCAATATTCGTTTTTCATATCAATCAAATCAAAACCTTGGTGGTTGATATGGATGAGGCTCTCCCCCAACGTTTTTTCACCGACATAAAGCGGTGTATTACGCAGCTCCGCCTGCAATAAGGCGCACTCTTTGAGTACACCAGCGCACGAATCCAGCACGGCAAGATCCGAGCCTTCAAGGTCCAATTTCAAATAATGAATTTGCGACAGCCCATGCTCTTTCAGTATTGCCGGCAAGGTCGTCGTCGCCATATCGATCCGCTTTACTTCTTGATAAAACGACTCGATCCCGTATATGGATACTTCATTTGGGTAAACCTCATTGAGCCCACTGCACATAGAGAACTGACGCTCAATCAGCGTGCCTGAGCCAATAGCATCACTGACGGCCAAGCCTGATACAACAATATTTTTTGAGAAAATGCTGCCGTTCGAATCGCCGGGTGCCAAGGCATCAATTGAGATGGAGACTGCATATTTAGCAAACCAATCAGGCAGAGGCGTGACACTGTTGCCCGAGGACCCTAGGTCAGCGACGACGATGGGATGTGCGAGACTAGATAACGCATGTTGCAGCAATTGAATGGTTTGAGGTGATGGCATGAGGGCAGTCCAATTAAGCTGGATTAACAGGGAAATAAAACTCGACGCCCGCGTCTATGAGGTGTTGATTATTTTTAAGAATTTCATTTTTGAAATTCCATGCAAATACGTAATAAACGTCAGGTTTTTCAGTTAGCTCATCTTCGATGACGATAGGGATATGCATGCCAGGCGAGTAAAGACCTTTGCGGAGCTTATTTTTTTCAGTTAGGCATTCAATTAAATCGGGACCTACGCCAAAATAATTGAGCATGGTGTTGCCTTTGACTGGCGCACCAAACCCCCAAATACGCTTGCCACTCGCTTTTGCTGCGCGCAGATAAGCTACGTTCTCCAACTTCATTTGCTGGATGCGGTCGTGGAAGGCGTGGTAGGCCTCAATGTTATTACAGCCACTTGCATCTTCGGCTTGTCGCATGGACAGCAGTTGAGCTGAGGCTGGTCTAACGCCTTTGTGTCCTACGTAGCCGATGATGGATCCACCATGAATCGCGGCTAGCCGCGCATCAAACATTTCTAATCCGTGGCGATTGAGTAGTGTCTCAATGGTCTTTAGCGTGTAATAAAGCAGGTGCTCGTGGTATATCTGATCAAAGGCTAGATTCTCCATGATGCTTTTCATGTAGAGAAATTGAACGACAAACACGCCATCGTCATTTAAGCCTAGTCGGATGCCTTCGCAAACCGAGTGCAACTCTTCCAAATGAAAGAAGACACCTGAGGCATTAAAAATATCAAATTTCTTGCCAAGCTTTTTAACAATTGTTTCGCTAAAGAACGCTTGCAATGTGGGTACACCCGCATCGTTCGCCATTTTGGCCGTGGTAATTGACGACTCAACACCCAACACTTCATAGCCTAGGCGCTGGAAGTGTTTGAGCTGCGTACCGTCGTTGGAGCCAATATCCAGCACAGATTTATGCTTCTTATTTTTAAAGAATCGGGTATCCACTTGCTCGGCAACTTCGCTGAAGTGCGCATCTAGCGATTTGGTCACACCTGATAGGTAGGTGTGATCGCCAAACATGATTTCTTTTTTGACCGTGTAATCCAACTGCGATGTATGGCAATCTTTGCAGTAAACCAAACGCAGTGGGTAGTAGGGCTCTTTGCCCACTTCCTCAGGCTGCAAGAAGTGGTTGCACCAAGGTTGATCGCCAAGATCGACAACGGGAGTTAATTCGGTTGAATCACAAACACGGCATTGCATATCAATCGTTCCATTCAAACATTGGCGTAGACACTGTCACGCAAAATCGTATAACCTTTAATGAGCTCTTTGATACCGCGATCCAGTCCCCATTCCGTCACAAAGCCCGTCTTCGCTAATTTGGCATTCGACACAATGTAGTCACGTTTATCGGGGTCTTCGCCAATGGGGGCTTCTAAGAAGACAAAGCTAGGGACGTGTTTTTGAATGGCGGCAGCTAATTCAAGTTTGGAGAGATTGGCATCATCTAATCCCACGTTATAGGCATTGCTTTTCATGGCATCAAAGTGTTCAATGCCATAGCAAAAAGCGCGCGATACGTCGTGAATATGAATATAGTTGCGCTTGAAGTGGCCTTCAAAAATCACCACTGCATGATCGTGCACAGCACGATAAGTAAAGTCATTGACCAGCAAATCAGTGCGCATACGCGGAGCCATTCCAAACACTGTTGCTAAGCGAAAGGTGATGCTGTTTGCGCGTGCGAGCACAGCTTCTTCGGCCTTGACCTTGGTGATGCCGTAGAGAGAAATGGGGCGGAGCGGTGATTCTTCGGTACACGCGCTATCTTTATCACCGATGCCGTACCCACTGTTGGTGACTGGCATGAGAATGCGCTGCTGTTTACTTGCCAGGCGGCATATCATTTCAACAGCATCTTGGTTCGTGGTTTGCGTGCCAATCGGGTCAGTTTTGCACAGTGGCGCTCCAACCAAAGCTGCGAGCGGAATGATGACATCCGCATCCGCCATCTCTTTACGCATTAAATCTTCACTGCGTGCATCGCCGCGAATAACATTGAAATCCTCATTTGCACAGCAATCCGCCAATGAATTTGGCTTAAACATAAAGTTGTCAATGACGGTAACTGCATGTCCTTTGCCTAACAACATGGGCACAAGAATAGAGCCAATGTAGCCTGCCCCACCTGTTACTAATATCTTCATATTTAGATCTCTTAATTTAATGAAACAAAATTCTTTTCAACCATCTCACAAATATAGTGGTAAACCATCAAATGCATCTCTTGAATACGTGGCGTGTGTGTTGATGGAACGGCAATTAAGATGTCGCAAAGGGCGGCCATCCTGCCACCGTTTGCGCCTGTTAGCCCAATGACCTTCATACCCTCTAGCCGAGCCTGCGCAATTGCTTCTAGCACGTTTTTGGAGTTCCCACTGGTTGATATAACCCAGAGCACGCCACCCACCTGCGCATACGCCTCTACTTGGCGTGCAAAAACAGTATCGTAACTGACATCATTTGCCCAAGCTGTGATCACCGACGTATCTGTTGAAAGCGCCCGTACGTTGAGGGCTTTACGCTGCGCTAAAAATTTACCCACCATTTCCCCCGCAATATGCTGCGCATCAGCTGCTGAACCGCCATTACCGCATACTAAAACAGGTAGCCGTGCTTGAAGTGTTGTGCTTAGCAATATGATTGCTTCTTGAATATAGGCTTCAGTAGATGAATACAAAAGATCTAGATTGCTAGCAATTGAATCTAATTGTTTTTTAAAGTCATTCATAGCACTGTTTCTTATGAGTGAATAATGGTGCTGCCGGCAGCATTAATATTAAAAGTAATTTCGTGGTAACGAGCCAGAGCTATTTTGACAGCAGGCTGGCATTCTGGGGGCACAAAAAACAGCATAAAACCACCACCACCTGCGCCGAGGAGTTTGCCACCGATAGCGCCAGCAGATTGAGCTTGGGCATACATTTCATCAATAATTGAATTACTGACCTCGCTTGCTAATTGGCGTTTTTCGAGCCAACTACTGTGTAATAACTCCCCAAATCTTGTAAGTGAGGCTTGCGATGTGAGTACTGTGTGTGCATCATCGACCATATGTCTCATAGCTGTTAAACGAACACTTAATGAATCAATATTCGCAATTTTAGTTTTTTCAATACCTTGTGCCTTTCGCGTAATGCCCGTGTAAAACATCATTAAGTGTGACTTAAGCTCTTGCTCTCTATCTGCACTGAGGGAGACACGCTCTACCCGCATACGATCTTGCCCACTAAATTCAATAATGTTAAATCCGCCAAATGCAGCGAATGCTTGATCCTGAAAGCCTACGGCTTCTTTGAGCACGTCACGTTCTATGCGAATGGCTTCTCGCGCTAATACATTGGTCGCAATATGCTCATTTTTATAAGCCTTAATTGCCTTTAGCATGCCAACTGTAAAGCTGCTGGAGCTACCAAGGCCCGAGAATGAAGGTAAATCTGCCGAAATGCTAATTTCAATATCTTTGTTAATATTATTAATTTTTAAAATTTCGCGAGCAGGTGCATGCTCAATATCAGCAACGCTTTTAACATTCTCCACTTTGCTATAAGCAAGTCGAACGCTGTAATCAAACAATTCAGAGGGAAAACGAGAAGCTGATATATAGACAAATTTATCAATTGCTGTGCCGAGTACAGATCCACCATGTCGAGAAAAATGTTCAGGAAGGTCGGTACCTCCGCCAAAGAAGCTAACGCGCAAAGGGGTTTTTGAGATAATCATATGAATCTATAGCGATTGAATTCTAAGCGAGTAAACCTGCTATGTTATTGAATATAGTCATTGCATCTTGTTTAATAGTCGTATAATCCAGATCAGTTGTTTGTGATTTCAACGGAGCCAGCTTCTCTTCGACAACGCTATTACGCCAGAATAAACGAAGATTTGAAGCAATATGAAATTCATTACATAAATCCATTAATCGCTGTTCAATTAATGCATGATGAATAAAATAATCACTGGATGTTTCTTTTGCGCTAAAAGTGTGGGGTGATTTTCGATAGACAGCTGCAATTTCGTTAACAAAGCAAATCCCTCCATACAAAGGTAGTGCATGATTGAAAAAATAGTCTGACTGCCCACCTAAATCTTTTTTAAATCCTAATTTTTTCATAAGATGTGTCTTCCAAATAACAGATGAGCCAGGTATAAACAGCGTTCGATTAAAAAAACTTATAACTGCATTGAGACCTTCCACGTAGCCTGAAAAAAAAGTCCCCATATTCCAGAGGGAAGCGCTGGTCTCGGCGTCTACAACTGTAGTTTGAAAAGCTACGCCAGCTGCATTTGGGTATTTAGTTAATTCATCAATAGTTTTCTGGAAAAAATCATTGTTACACACATAATCATCAGCGCCGCTACCGTAGTATAGATCGCCAGACATATTTTTCAATCCTACCTCAAGGGCTGCGAATACCCCTTGATTTTCAGAAAGAAAAAATGGTTTAATTCGTGAATCTTTTTTAGAGAATTCAGTAAGAATTTCTTGACTATTATCGGTTGAACCATCATCGATAACAATGGCCTCCCAATTTTTATAGCTTTGCTTAATAAGTCCATTCAAATTATCCGAAAGATATTTGCCATGATTAAAATTTGGAATAATTACAGAAATAAGCATTTTAAATAAATTTAGTATATTCAATTTGTGCTAGGTGATAGCTTTCTAGGTTGCCAACATCACGATGGTATATATTATTGTAAAACGTATTAATACGCCCCATAAAATGTGGAAGGACATCAGTGCTGAAATCAATCATCTCTTTCTTTAGAGTAGCAATAAAGTCGATCACTGGTGGGGCAAGAATATAAATAGCCGCATTAGCCAGTTGGCCAGGTGGATTTTTTATTTTCTCATGAAAATTGTAAACAATACCGAGGTCATCAAGCTCAACAATTCCACAGCTTTCTGGTGTATCGGTGTAAAATATCATCATCGTTATATCAATATGAGGAGCACGCGTATTAAATTTATCCATGAATGCATTCATATCGAATAGAGATAAATTATCCGCGTGAATCATCATCACAGGTTCATGCTGAAAATAAGAGCTGTTTTTTAGCAATGTACCGCCTGTACCCAGCAAATCTTTCTCATGCACCGTTGCGATATGAATGGGATAAGTGCATTGTGACAGGTGTGCAATAACCTTTTCAGGTAAATAGTGCAGGTTGATAAGGACATCTTGAATCCCAGCACCGCTCAGCAGTTCAAGCCAGTAGTCTAGGAGCGGTTTATTGTTGATTTCAACAAGGCATTTAGGTATCGTATTGGTGATAGGGCGTAGCCGTGTACCTAACCCAGCAGCGAGCAGTAACGCACGCATTAAACCAGCTCCTGTAGTAATTCTGTTGTCTGAATGGGCGTGTTGACAACCCGGCCCACTTGTACGGCGGCGGCTAGCGATCCCAAGCAGGCAGCTTGCCATATGTTGCCGCCACTGGCTAAGGTCATTGCACTAGCAATCAATAGGGAGTCCCCAGCACCCGCGACATCTTTAGCCGCTGCATTTAAAGCATTAACTCGATCGGTAAACCACTCATCACCAGCTTGCCCATTGCCCGCATGAATCATCACCCCTTCTTCCCCCAGCTTTAGCAATATATTTTTTGCCGAAGATTGAAGTCGCAGTGCTTCAGCCAATACAACTAGGCCATCCTCATGGTTACGGGTGCTGATACATGCTTCGCGCTCGGTGGGCGTTAGCAGATCCATATTTTGGAAGCGACTGATGTCACCGACTTGCGAAGACGATTGGCTATCGGCGTCCAGTAACACGCCGCGATGCTTGGCGATTTTAATAATTTTTTCAACCAAGGGCTGCTGAGGAAGGCATCCATAGTTAAAGTCTGAAAAGACTATAAGATTGGCTTCATCCAGCGTCTTTTCGGTTGCCGCTAGTAGTTGGTCTTGGAGGGTTGCCGAGATGGCGCCTTGGTGCAAGTGACTCAACCGCAAAAGACTTTTCCCTTTGCAGCGGAATCGTTGTTTCAAAGTTGTAGGGTGACTGTCATCAAGCATAAGATGTGCTTGCACACCTGCGTCTGCAAGCCCTTTGCTGGCAAAATCCCTTGTTACGTCTGCGCCTGTTACCGATATAAAGTTAACAGAAGCACCTAGCCCAGCAGCGTGCGCAGCAACAATGCCTGCACGGCCAATAAGCCGAGTGGAATCGATAGGCGTGACAACAATAGTTGTGTCGTCTTGCGACATGCCAAATGGTTGACAGGTAATGTATTCATGAGCATTAAGATTGCCAATGACACACACTTTGAGTTTTGCAAACTGCTCTACTAAATAGGTCAATTGCTGGCGCTTAATACTATGGCGTGCAAGATATTTCGTGGGAAGTCCAATAGATCTCAAATTAAACTCGCGAAACTCTTTACGAATCAAATCCAGCGAAGAAAAAATAGTCTCCCCAGAGTTAAAGAGTAGTTTGCACCCATACTGCTCTAATGCAGTGAGTTCTGAGTTAAACAATGACTCGTGCTCTTTTCCTTTAACTACAATATCAGGACGTAATCGTTTAATGACAGCAGCAGTTGGTTCGTCCATTATAAACGCCTCGTTCACCCAGCTATTGCTTTGTATGCCTTCAAAGCGCAACTGCTCAGGGATAAGTGCAGAGCCAACAGCAAAGAGGTCACTTTCAATAGCAACAATTAATCGTTCACCATACTGTTTTGCAAAGCGCAGCAGACGGAGATGACTAGTATCAAAGACATTAAAACGAGCAGAGACGAAGACAATTTTGCTTGGCATTATTTATAATAGAATTATATATTCGATTTTATTTTTCCAATCTCGTCAATCGCTGAATGAATATCTGAAAATTTAATATGGGCTAGATCATTTATATCTAAACTCCACCATTCTAATGCTAGCAATTTTTCAATAATAGTTTCATTAAAACGAAAGCGTAAAATTCTGGCAGGGTTACCACCCATAATTGCATATGGTGGCACATCTTTAGTTATAACTGCACCGAGACCAATAATTGCACCAGAACCAATAGTTAAACCATATTTAACACTGGCATTATCACCAATCCACACATCATTTCCTATGGTTAATACAGGATTTTTAGGGGCAATGTTTATGCCATTGGTCAAAAGCGATTCACCATAGATTTTACTTGTATCGCGATATTGAAACTCATGAATAGATAACCAGTTTGTAGGGTGCGAGAAGGTGCCAACAGATGCTCTTGCCCCAAATGTGCAATAACGACCAATGTGTGAGTTAGCTACATATGAAAAGCACCCTAAACCAAAATATCGCATGATTGTGCAACGATTTACACACGAGTACTTATCAATTGTAACATTGCCTTCTATCTCCGAGTCAGTAATAAGTGCGCCATTTTCTAATTTAATGAATGGCTCATTATTCGTATATCTTTCATGAGCAGAAGTTTTTCTCTGGATAAACATATAAATTAGGTATTTTTGATAATCTTTAAATTTGGAAAAGGTATTAAAATTTCCAGCCTGAGTATGCCAAGATAGCAAAGATATGTGTACCTAAAAAATTCCCCATTTTGAGCTTAGGTGAATTGCCGCTCCTAGATAGAACGATGAGCACATCACCAGCATTGGCTTTGACCTTGAGCTGTTCAGCATAAATTTGATCGTAACTAATATCGTTGGCTAAGCAAGTGATGACGGCGGAATTGGCACTGAGGGCTACTACGCGCATGCATGTTTCTCGTTTTTTTACCAGTACCGTATAAAAGTCGTGCGCTAAGTGAATTGCGTTGCCCCCATTGCCACAGATATAAATACTCTGATCTAATTGCCATGCATGTTGAAGCGTCCGACCAAGCGCAATCACGTCCTGCATGGCATCAAGCTGAAGGGGGTTGGTTAATTTTTCGGTATAGGTATGATTACGTGACTGCATGTGCTGATTAATTTGGAAAGAATTGAAGTATGTGCTTCATAAAATTTTCACGATTATGAAAACTCCGCCATTGCTGACTGGCCGCAAAGGCTTTTGCTGCTAGTGCATCGTAATTGGCTATGGCCGATAACGCCCCCTGAACCGTATGCTCTACCGTTGGTGCATCGATCAAAACACCAGGCATACCATGCCGCTTGAGCGCAAACTCCATCGTTGTTCTATTGGTGGCCACCTGCACGATGCCATTCGCCAAAGCTTCCATACACGGACCAGAGGTTTGACTGGCGTAGGACTGTTGGTGATAGGGCAAGAGCAATAAATCGGTGCTGTCGAGCATGCCTTGCCACTCTGTTTCTGTGAGCGGGCCTTGGACGACTTTGACGCGCGAATTTTTACTTGCCAAGTCTCGCATCATTTGCTGCTCGTCCTTGGATCTATCGCCCCCGATTTTCCAGTCACCACCTAGTTGAACCATGAAGTTGACACGATCGGGAGTTTGCGCCAATAGTTGCTCGATGACGTAGGGCGCTGTGCCGAAACCTTTGGGCTCTCGTGGCACACCAAGGTAGGAGACGGTAATTTTTGCTGAACTACGTTGCATGGGATTGGCATTTTCATACGAACAAAACGGAACGACATGGACAGGCTGTAGCAGGAGTTCTTGATAACTTTTAGCTGCCAATTCGTCGTATGCGACAAATTTGATGCGGTCCTTGATGTGCTGGGGCAAGCGTTTGGCAGCTAGCCTAAATTGCTCGGCGGACGTGCGATCTAAAATTTCAAAACGACCCGATAGCTCTCCATTTTCAACAAGGGGATAAATGCCTGGTTGTATGCCCACGTGCAGCAAAAAATGTGGCGTCTGCTCCATGGGTATGCTCTTCCCCCACAGCCCTAATGCAAACAAATCGGATGGTGTAATGTGATTCCAGCAGAGGATGTCCGTTTTTTCCCAGCCCTCAATTCGCCCCAAATCTTCTGCGGTGATATTGGCGGAAATGAGCAGCGATTCCATCGGCCCGCATAGGAAGTCGTTTGAAAAACCAAGCCACTCCCATTTTTGCGTGCGGAAATGGGGTGCAACAGTTAAGGGCGCTAAGTTGACATCTTTGGCGGCAACATGTCCAAAAATATGCGAAAGAATCCCCGCCTTGGCAAACGCATTAACGGTCATTAAACACTCGGAATAGTAATGCCCGTTAAGGTCTGCCAGAGCTGTATCGCAATAAATCAGTCGCATAATGGTGAGAATTTGGGAAGGTTTGAAATTTATTTTGACTTCTTAACCAACTCGATGAGTCGATCCCCGAATATTTCTGGCCTACCTGTAAATAAAATTTGAACGCCGTTTTTGGCAATTAATTCGCGGCGTAATTTAAGTCGCTCTTTAGGGTTGTCGATGAGGCGCACTGCGGCTGCAATGTACTCTTCGACTGAGTTTGTTGCCATCCAGCTAGGTACGCCAAGGCGGCCAAACAAACCTCGATCGATGCACTCAAAAACCTCGGCGCCATTCAAGCATACGCCGACTTGTCCAAGCGTCACGGTGTCAATAATGCCATTGGTATTACCAAATGGGAATGGATTAATAAACATATCACATTCGTTGATCTTGGCCATGTACTCTGGATAGTTCAAATGACGGTTCACGTGCGCGTTATCGCCCAAAAATTGTTTGATAACGCGGTTAACTTGAGGATGGATCAAGCTGGTCGCTTGTCCCACCATGAACTCAAACAACACAGGTGTTTTGGCTGTATCCACAATGGCTTTGCAAGTCTGCAAAAAGCGAGGGTTGAGCTTCATGGTTGTTGAGCACACAGCAATCTTGACCACCTCGGGATTTTTACCGTCTTTATCGCGCAGATTAGGAATTAAATTTTCTGGTAGAGCCGCGGATGGAACATAGGGCAGCGCATCTTTTGGCAGACGTAGCAGTTTTTCGGAGAAGCAAGTCTCTTCGCCAACGTAATCGTCCTCGACTACCACATAGTCCATATGCGGTGAATGTGTGGTGGCAGGATGCCCCAGCGCCATGACTTGCAGCGGTGCGAAGCGCAAATTACAAGCGAACATGGTGAGCGGGAACATACCAACACTGGGCATATAAAAGACTCTGGCTTGCTTGCCAATGGCCGTGTCACGGATATGCGCCATTTGCTCGATCATCGAGCCGCCTTTGATCTCGATGAATTCATCGAATACCGCGCGACCTAATTCATCCACATTGCTCGCATAACCCATAGCGACCACATTGAAGTGGCGCCGCGCCGCGCGCATCGTCGTCGAGTGCGTGCGGTAAATAGAGTGTGATCCGTTAAACCACTCAAGCACCACTAACATGGTCGGCTTTGTGCCCTTAGGCAAGGCATTCAGCGGCGGTGCATCGGATAGGCCGTTTTGCAGCATCTTGTTACGCACAATCACGTTGATTGCGCCTTTGACACGATGGCGGTCGGGGCGATCTGCATAGCTGCAATGCATATAGACGTCGTGCATGATGCCCGAGGGCAATTGATCGAGATCCATTTGCTGCAATTTATCAGGTAGCCAACCCAGTACTAGTTCGCGCTTTGCGTGCGCAGAAGGTGAAGCCAAAAATCTTGGCGCAAGCCAAAGCATGCATAGACTCACTGACAAAGCAGGATTGGCCGCCCAAAGGCCGTCCAAATTGATTGGAATCTCAGATTCAGGAAAGGCCAGTAGTGCGAACTTATTTAAGTTTTCAGGCGTTAGCTGTAGCTCCTCTTTATCCCAGCCAAGATTGTTTAACGCTCGAATAACGTGATCGGCGTTACGGAATGGAGTTACTGCAAAAAGTGTGCCCAGCCAACGCTGTAGCTGTAGCATTTGCGAATAGCCTTGTGGTGACAATGTGAAGCTAGGATCAAGGAAGAGATGCGAAATGGCTGAGGCGATACGCGTCAAAATGTGTGCGTCAATATCGTCGCCGTTTGCCAATGCCGCCATAGGCTTAGCGGTAAAACTAGGCGCTAAGTTCCCATAGTGGTTATCCAACATCTGCAAAAGCTGCATCAGCTCACGCCCTGATACCTCATATTGACGGGTGTTGACGGCGTGCTCAAAGCGTTCTAAATTGAATTCCATAATTTATTGTTAGACAAGGGAAATGGCGATAAAGCTGAGTCTTGAGTTTACATCGAAAGTGTTAGCAATTCGGCGTATTGGTGGCTGCTGGCTATCACTGGATTTGTCTTGTGGCAGTGATCGGCCTCTGCCCCAGCAATGATGCTATCAAACTGCCCGCTGGTCACGCCCATAGCCGCTAAGCCTGTAGGTAATCCAAGCCTTGCATTCATCCCTTTGATGGCTGCTGGAATATCGGCGCCACTACTTTGCCCAAGTCCCATGGCGTAGGCCATACGGTTCATGCGGTCTTCTGTTTTAATAGACTCTGCTTGCGCATTAAATGCCACGATAGCAGGTAAAAACATGGCATTAAGTGTTCCGTGATGCAGCATGGGGTTGACGCCCCCAAGACTATGACTGAGTGAATGCACGCACCCAAGACCTTTTTGGAAAGCCATGGCGCCTTGCATGGACGCGCTCATCATCTGCCTACGCGCTTCGCGGTCCGAGCCATTTTGCGTTGCGCGTTCGATATGTGCCCAAGCCCGTGCAAGGCCATCGAGTGCAATGCCATCGGCTGGTGGATTAAAGCTGGGTGCCATAAAGGTTTCCATGCAGTGCGCAACAGCATCCATGCCCGTTGCGGCAGTGAGTTTGGCGGGCAAGCCCAGCGTGAGCTCAGGATCGCAAATTGCCGTTTTGGGCACAAGAAACCATGAGTGAAAGCCTAACTTGCGTCCATCTGCCACGATGATGATCGCACCGCGCGCCACCTCCGAACCCGTGCCGCTGGTCGTGGGAATTGCAATTAAGGGCGCAACTTTTTCTGTGATGAGCCCCGAGCCACCTTCGATCGTGGCATAGGTTTTAAGCTGTCCAAGTTCGCACGTAGTATGTGTGGCGGCAATCGCAACGCCTTTGGCACAATCAATCGCCGAGCCACCGCCAACCGCAATGAGACCATCGCAGCCCCTTGTTTGATATTGCTTGCCAGCCGCCATCACGGCTGCCTCCGTAGGATTGGACGGCGTTTGATCGAATACTTCAACCACTATGCCGCCGAGCTGATCAAGTGCCTTTTGTAAAATGCCGGCAGCTTTGACCCCCGCATCGGTCACGATAAGTGGCTTGGTAATGCCGACGCGTTGGCACTCGGATTTGAGCAGTGATATCGCACCAAAATCAAATTGAATCGTGGTGATGTAGTTGATGACAGACATGGAGATTTATTTTTGAAACACGAGCGCAAGACGATTGGTATGCCCTCTCACTTTGGGGTTAAAGATGGCAAGGCTTTCGTCATCGTCTTGGCTATTTAAAACGGGGCTGTCCAAAACCAATTTAAATCCTGCTTGTATGAGGTCACTCATGACTTTTTGCTTATCAATGCGGTGCAGGGTTTTGGTGTCTCTCGCACCAGAGCCCGCTTGGGCTTGGTGATCGGTCATGATGAGGTAGCCGCCAGGCCTCAGAGCCGCCCACAAAGCCTTATCCATTTTGGCTTCGTCGTGGTTCGGATTATTGAATGTGTCGTGATACATCAAGCCTGCAAAGATAGCATCGTAAGGCGGGCTGGGCTTTGCGACGGCTTCAAAATCGACGGTGAGCAGAGAGATGTTTGGGCGCAATTGGGTTAAGGCGTTTAGTGCATCACCGAGCTTGAAATGCTCCACCCAATCTGCTGGATTTTGCGCATCGACATGACCTTTTGCGCCTACCGCGCCCGAAAGAATCATGGACATATACCCCGCAGTTGCACCAAGGTCTAGTACGCGATCGCCTTCTTTGATGTAGGGCAAGACAAAAGCAATTTCAGGTTTCCGCGCCGCATCGCGTTCGCGCTGTTTGGCGGGGCGATCAGCTGCCGCAAGGATGCTCTCCATGCGATTGATCGTCTCTGCGTTGGGTGTTTGTGCCCAACAGCAAACGACGCAGAATACGGACATGGACATCAGTCCAAAAAGAAATGTACGAAGTCTCATGCTAGCTCCTTTGCTTAAATATCTTCCAATAGCGGATAGGGCAACTCACGCATCACAAGCAGAACGCCATCTTGATGGCCGAGCCTTAGCTCGCTTTGCGCAAAACTAGTTTGAATACAAATCAGCGCCAAGCCACCATCGAATTGCACCACCACGCCCACCGATTCATCTTCGCCAACGGCAAACACCATTTGCCCTACAGTGCCAGAAAGCGGCTGGGAAGCCATATCCTGCTTGGCCTGCACGAGGTACGTTCTGCGTTTGATTGCGCCCCTAAACTGACTCCGCGCCACGACCTCTTGCCCTGGATAGCAGCCTTTTTTAAAGCTCACGCCGCCAATGGATTCGTAGTTCAGCATTTGCGGTACAAACAAATCAACCAAGGGTGCTGTGATGCGGGCGACACCGCGCTCGACCTCGTGCTCGGCCCACGCCGTGAGGTCGTGCTTGGCAAAAAGCTCAGGCAGCATGTCGCTCGCATCCGAGAGCACGACCTTGGCTCGCATCACAAACATGGAGAGGCGCTTCAAAGTGGCGGCGGCAATATCTTTGGAGAGCACAAGTGCAATGTCGTCGTTGCTGAGTTTGATGCCCCAAAAGCTTGCCAGCATCCGCCCTTTGGCGCTGCAATAGGCGGCAAGCTGCCATTGGTTATTGGGCAAGAGCGCGAAGTCGTTGCTAAGTTGGCCTTGCAAAAACAACGCGGCGTCTGCGCCCGATGCGCGAATGACTGCGAGGTGGTCGAGGCGAGAAGTATCCATCCCTCCATTATCATCAACCTTCATGATTCGCCGATTTTTTTTCCTCCTCATTGCTGTTGGGCTAGTTGCCTCCATCTTTGCCCTTTGGTGGGTGAACGAGCCCTTGATGACCACTGGCACAAGTGTTGTCACCGAGCTCACAATTGACGCGGGTAGCTCGGTGCGAGCCACAGCCAGCTTGGCCTCCAAAGTAACGGGCGCTAATAGCACTTTGCTGTACACGTGGTTTCGCTCGGCGAATCTTGCAAGTGCCGCTTTTGGGAAAAGCAAGCCCATCCGCGCTGGAACGTATGCAATTGAGTCCAACCTCACACCGCTTGGGCTGTGGCACAAGCTCGTCTCAGGCGACGAAATCATGCTCGCGCTCACCATCCCCGAGGGCTGGACGTTCAAGCAAATGCGGGCGGCGATTGACGCAGCGCCCAGTCTCAAGCACGCCACTGCGTCCATGAGTGATGAGCAGCTCATGGTCGCGCTTGACAAAAGCGGGGTGTTGGCCGAGGGACGTTTCTTTCCTGATACCTACGCTTATGCCAAAAATGCCAGCGACATGAGCATTTACAAACAAGCAATTGCCACGCTAGACATACGTTTGCAAGCCGCATGGGACGGTCGTTTGCGGGATGTACCACTCAAAAATTCAGCGGAACTTTTAACACTCGCCAGTATCATTGAGAAAGAAACAGGTAAACCCAGTGACCGCTTTGAGATTGCTGGTGTGTTTGTTAATCGTCTCAAAAAAGGAATGCTGTTGCAGACCGACCCCACCGTCATTTACGGCATGGGTGAGCGCTTTGCGCAGCAGCGTGGCAATATACGTCGCTCCGATCTCACGCGTGATACGCCCTATAACACCTATACCCGCACGGGTTTGCCACCAGGCCCGATAGCGCTGGTGGGCAAGGCCGCGCTGGACGCCGCATCTCAGCCCAAGCCCACCGAGGCCTTATATTTCGTGGCTCGTGGCGATGGCAGTAGTGAATTTAGCGCCACACTTTCGCAGCACAACGCAGCAGTCAAAAAATTTATCTTGGGGCAAAAATGAATGGCTTGTTTATTAGCTTTGAAGGCATCGATGGCGCGGGCAAGTCCACGCACATTGCTGGTCTTGCAGAAGCCTTATCGAATAAGGGCTGCAAGGTCACGCTGACGCGCGAGCCAGGCGGGACGTCGCTTGCCGAGAAACTACGCACGCTGATTTTGAATGATCCTATGGACGCACTCACCGAGTCCTTGCTCATTTTTGCGGCGCGGCGCGATCATGTGCAAACCGTGATTCGTCCAGCCTTAGCTCGTGGCGAAGTCGTTTTGTGCGATCGCTTTACGGACGCCACGTATGCCTATCAAGGTGCGGGGAGAGGGTTTGATCTTGATCTGCTTAAAACTTTGGAAAAATGGGTGCATGGCACTCGTGCAAGCCACGTGGCATATGGCTTACAGGCCGATTCAATGCTTCAGCCTAATCTGACGTATTGGTTTGATCTTGCACCAGAACTCGCAGCCAAGCGTCTCGCGAATGCACGCGTGCCTGATAAATTTGAATCGCAGCCAGTCGTTTTTTTTGAAGCTGTGCGCGATGGCTACCATGTGCGAGCGTTGGCTGATCCACATCGCTTTGCCCGTATCGAAGCGAATCAAAGCAAGGAAGAGGTCTTCGCAGATGTGATTCAAGTTGCGAAAGATCGAGGTTATTTGTGAGCGAAGCCAAAGACCTCGCTCCGTGGTTGGAGGCCGACTTGGCAAGGCTGCTCGCGCAGCGCGGTCACGCGTGGTTAGTCACGGGCACGGCAGGGCTGGGTCAGTTTGAGCTTGCGATGGCGATGGCATCCAGCTGGTTGTGCGAAACCATAACTGCCCCAGAAGCCACGCTGGATAAGGCTTCCACGAGTGCCATTTTGAAAGCTTGTGGTCACTGCGATGCGTGCCACATGGTGCGCGCTAAGTCGCATCCCGATCTGGCAGTGCTCTTGCCCGAGACGTTATCGCTGGAGCTGGGTTGGCCGCTGGACGAAAAAACGCAAGCGGATTTAGACGACAAAAAACGCAAGCCCAGCAAGCAGATCAAATTAGAAGCCGTGCAAGATTTGATTAGCTTTGTGCAGCGCACCAGCAGCCGAGGCAAAGGCTTGGTGGTGGTGATTTATCCCGCTGAAGCGATGAACCACATCGCCGCCAATGCGCTCCTCAAATCGCTAGAAGAGCCTGCTGGCGATACAAGATTGGTGCTCGCAACCGAGGACAGCGCCGCGCTGCTGCCCACTATCCGAAGTCGCTGCCAAAGTTTTGTACTAACTCCCCCAGAGGCCAAGCTGGCTGTTGCTTGGCTAGCATCCAAGGGCGTGGCAGAGAAGGACGCGAACGTCTGGCTAAAGGCCTCAGGTGGTCAGCCGCAAACGGCTCTTGCAATGAGTCAGGCGATGACTAAAACGGTTGCTTGGCAAGACTTCCCAAAGTTAATTGCGAAGGGAGTATTGCCTTCAGAACTCCCTGCGGCGCTTATCGAAACGCCTGCCGCGTTGGTCGGCGCTTTGCAAAAATTGTGTCACGATGCAATCTGCACAAGCCAAGGCGCTGAGCCAAGATTTTTTGAGGCGATTGCAAGTGCATCGTCGCTGTACAAATTAACGACGTGGTCTAAGTCTTTGAACGTACAGGCTAGGTCGTCTGAGCACACGTTGAACGCTGGCTTGATGATTGAAGCGTTACTGGCTGAAGCCAAGCAAGCATTGGCTTCCAAGTGATTTTTGAGATTTATTTTTATGTTTGTTGATTCACACTGCCACCTTAATTTTCCTGAGCTAAAAAGCCAAATCAAAGATATTCGTGCCGCGATGCAGGCGGCGCACGTGACGCACGCGATGGTGATTTCGACGACGCTGGAGGAGTTCCCAAGCGTTCACGAAATGGCAATGAGCTACGATAATTTTTGGGCAACGGTGGGCGTGCATCCTGACAACGAGACGCTAGAGGACGGCGTGCCGATTCAAGAGCCAACCGTAGAGGATTTGCTCACCCGCGCTGTGCTGCCCAAGGTGGTGGGCATTGGCGAGACGGGGCTGGACTATTACCGATTAAATGGTCGAACGATTACGCAAATGGAATGGCAACGCGAGCGCTTTCGCGTGCACATTCGTGCGGCGCAGGCTTGCCAAAAACCGCTCATTATTCATACACGGAGTGCCTCTGATGACACGATTGCCATTTTAAAAGAAATGGGTGAGGATGCTCGCCAAGGCACGGCTGGTAAGCCTTGCGCGGGCGGCGTGTTTCATTGCTTCACTGAAACGGTAGAGGTGGCGCGTGCCGCGCTTGACCTTGGTTTTTATATTTCGTTCTCAGGCATCCTTACATTCAAAAATGCGCAGGCCATTCGTGATGCTGCTGCATTTGTGCCGCTAGAGCGCTGCTTAATCGAAACCGATAGTCCCTACCTTGCCCCCACGCCGTATCGCGGCAAAACCAACACGCCTGCTTATGTCACCTATGTGGCGCAAGAGCTGGCGCGGGTGAAGGGTGTGAGTGTGGAGGAGGTTGCAAGGGTGACAGGCGATAACTATTTCAAACTCTTTAAGGGAGCGACAAGGTGAAGCGCATGACGCGTTCGCTAGGGATATTGGCTCTCGTGGGAGCCTTATGTTTATTGGCTTCGCAGGCAATTGCAGGAGCTTATGATGATTTTTTTAAAGCGATAGAAACTGATGACGATCGTTCAATGACGACGCTGCTCTTTCACGGATTCGATCCCAATAGCGTGAACCCTAAAGGCGTGCCTGGCTTAGTATTAGCCGTGCAAGGCGGCTCGATTAAAGTGGTCCACCTACTGCTTTCACAAAACAAAACCAACGTAGAGGCGCGCACGCCGCAAGACGAGTCTGCACTGATGATGGCGGCACTCAATGGGTATGAAGATATTGCGAAAGCCTTGATTGCCAAAGGTGCGGACGTCAACAAAACAGGCTGGGCACCGCTGCATTACGCCGCGACGAAGGGTCAATTGGCGATCATCAAACTGTTACTCGACCAATCTGCCTATATTGACGCCGAATCACCTAATAAAAGCACGCCACTCATGATGGCTGCGATGTACGGTACGTTCGATGCGGTCAAACTCTTGGTCGATGCGGGAGCAGATGTACTGCTTAAAAACGATCTAGGCCTGACGGCGCTTGAGTTTGCCAGGCAAGCCAATCGTCAAGACAGTGAGGCTTATTTATTAAAAATGGTAGAAGCTCGCAGGCCTAAAGGTGCTTGGTAACAATGCTTGCGATGGTTGCAATGAGCTTTGGGTGCTCACCAATCGAGGGCATGAGATCAAATCGAATGTGGGGATGAGCGCTTTGTAGCGCTTTGGCGATCTCGGGCAGATCTTCTCGGGCATGTTTGCCAACCCCTAAAAACATGGGCGTGATGCGAATTTGCCCAATACCTAGCAGTGCGAGTTCAGTAACAACGGACTCAAGCGTAGGCAGCATCAGTTCAAGGTAAGCACAGCGCACCGTGCAAGCAGGCGATGCCCTAGAGACCTCATGGGCAATGGCCTCGATGGGTTTTGCCCAAAGCGGATCGCGCGAACCATGCGCAAACAAAATGATGCCCTGCTTCTGGTTAGCCGTTGTCATTTTTTATAAACCACCCAGCTAAACGCAGCGAGCGAAATGCCAAAATAAATCATGCTGGGGGCTGCGGCGGCCATCCAAGGCTCCCAATGCGAAATGTTGCCGATGTAGCCAAATACGTTGTTTAGCAAGAAAAAACTAATGCCTGTCACGACGCCACCAAAGACATACGCCGCAATACCGCTTTGGCGAAAGTGCAAGTAAGCGAACGGCAACGCCAGCATTAACATCACCATACAGCTCAACGGATAGAAGAGTTTTTTCCAAAATTCGATCTCATACAGTTGTGCCGATTGACCGTTGTTGTCTAAATGTTGGATGTAGCGAAATAAGTCATAAATGGGCATGCGCTCGGGCTTGAGCAGTGCGACTGACACCATTTGCGCATTGATGTCGGTTGGCCAGCGGTACTCGGGCAACTGCAGTACTTGCAGTGAGATTTTGTCCATGGCATTCTCCATCGGCATGCTCTTTAAATCTTGCGGAAACTCCATGCGCTTGGCATGGGTCAGCAGCCAAGCATCGCTTAAAAATCGCCCACTTGGCGCATTGGTGCTAGAGACGATACGCCCACTTGTATCAAACTCAAAAATACGGATCTGCGCCATGTTGCCTTCGCCATCCAAAGCACCGACATTGACCGCATAGCGGCTATAGAGCTGTTGTTCTTTGAGCCATGCGCCAGATTGGCCCGCAACAGTTGTACCTTGGTACTTGGCCTTGAGTAATTGCGCTGTGCGATTGGCCAGTGGCGCGGCATAGTCGCCAATAATAAAAGTCACAAATACAAAGCCTGCACCTAGCATTAGCAAGGTCTTTAGCGCTCGCTGTGGTCCCAGGCCACTCGTGCGCAAAATGGTGAACTCCGAGCTTTGTGCAAAGCGTGCCATGACCAGCACGCCGCCAATCAAAACGCCAATAGGCAGTAGCTCGTACAAATGCCCAGGCATTTGCAATACAACAAACGCAAAAGCATGTGCTAAGTTATAGTTTTGAATGCCAATAGAGGACATTTCATCAACGAAATCAAAAAATAAAAATAGCGCTAAAAATCCCAAGCACACATAGGCAATGTTTGAGATCAGGTCAACATATAGGAGACGACGAACAGTTTTCATGGTCGATATTGGCGGCGCATGAGCCAAGTCCAAATGACAAGAAATACGCCGCCGTGTAGCATCAATAAAGTACCAAAAAGGCTGACACGACCCGAGGCAATCCAGTTTTGCCCTACGTTAATAAAGTTGTAATAAGTGACAAACGCAAGAATCGCAAACAGCATGTGACTACTCCGCGCACTGCGTGGTTTAGTGCTTGCGCTAGCCAGTGCCAGTAGCATCAAATTGATCGAAGCCAACACGATGCCAATGCGCCAAGATAGCTCGCCTTGGTTATCCAATCTCGGCTCACGCAGCAAAGTCAGCGTGGTGCGTGCATTTGGAAAGCCAGTCGAAGGATCAGTCTCGGCCGAACTAATCAACGAACCCATGGTTTCAAATTCGATGAGTTTGATGTCGTCTTTAGCGGAGTTGGTGATGAGTTGATGGCCTTTGCTTAGCACAATATATTTTTCGCCTTTGATGATTTCAACGTGCCCCTTCTGCGCCGATGTGACGACCTCTTTGCCCTGATCAGTCGTCGCAATAAAGACGTTGCTGGCCTCGGCGCTATTGATATTTTGGATGTTCGATTTATCTACATAAATAATGCGCTTGCCATTAGCGGACTCTTGAAATTCCCCTGGCACGATACGTTCTAAATCGCCGCGCTGTTCATAGCGCTCGCGCAGATTTTGCAACTGCGCGTTAGACCACGGCCAAATCATAAAAGCCATGAGGGTGATGGTGATAAAGATAGGTGCGGAAAAGCCAAGTAAGGGACGAACAAAGCTGCCCAAACTTTTGCCACTGGATAGCCAAATCACGACTTCGCTATCGCTAATCATGCGCGCTAAGGTGCTGACCACCGTGATAAATAAAGTGAGCGCCAAAATGGTGGGCGCGTGTCCCATGACTGAATAGGCCATGATTAAAAACACTTCTTGCGGATTGACAACACCCTTGGAGGCTAAGCCCAGCGTGCGAATCAGCATCATACTCATCACGATAGTGACTAGCACGACCAAGGTGGCAACAAAGCTGCGCGATAGCTCTCGTTGTAGTGCTTGCTTAAAAATCATGGAGTTTATTTTCGCAGCATTACGTATTCTCCATACGTTTCAACGATTGGCCACTGCGTTTTTTGTCTGGCAGTCATGTCGTTAAACGCCGTTTGGTGCATTACCACGGTGGTTGGTTTTTGCAGCGGCTTTGCTTGTAACTCGGTTTCTAGCTCGGTAAGGCTTGGCGAATCGATGGCTTGGTTGTTCGTATAAAAAGCTGCAGATGGCGGCACTTTCCCGATATAGACCAAAGGCGTACCTGGCGCCCAGTTTTGGAGTAAGTGTTTTTGTGATTGTTTATCTAGCACGGGGTTAAAGAAGATCACGACAATGACGACGACGAGAGGGGCAGGCGCTGCGAACAGCAGACTCCAACGCCAGACGCAATTGCGCCTAATTAAGCGTAGAACGAGGTGGCTCATCAGCAGTGTAAATGCGGGCAAAGCCGGCAACATATAGGCTTCCAAGATATTACGCGCAGGCGTAAAGAGCAGCAGGGGTGAAAAAATCCAGCAGAGTAAGTATTGCGCTTCGCTAGAAATATTTTTGAATGCCGTGAATGTTTTGCCCCGCCACGCAAAATAAATGGCGGGTACAGTTAGTAGCAACCAAGGCATAAACGACTCGATGGCAAACCACCAAATCATGCCCAGTGGCTCACCATGACTAGCGGCAAAGCGCCCGCCTGCCCAGTCTTTGACGAAGAAGCGCTCAAAGTGTTCGCCAATAATGAAGTGATACAAAAACCCAGGTGTGCGAATTTCCGCCCAGATGTACCAAGGAAAGGCAATCAAAGCCATCAGCAGTAAGCCGCGCAGCCAAGGGAGCCGTTGCCAGATCAATGTGAGTCTTGCTTTGGGTGAAATCATCATCCATAAAAATAAGGCAAAGCCAAGTAAAACAAGGGCTAGCGGGCCTTTGGCTAAGAGTCCAATAGCCATGCCGACAAAAAATCCCCAATGCCAGACGTTTGTTTTTTCGCAGTCAACAGCTCTCCAAAAACCAACCATAGAGAGCGTTAAACCGAGCGTTAAAAAAATATCGGTAGCAACAAAACCCGCAGCAAAAAATCCAAATGGTGTGGAGATATAAATCAGGCTGGCAATCAATGCAGACAGCATAGATTGGCCCGCAGGCCAAGCTGGATATGGCTTTGACCAAAACCACAGCAACCCAATGGTGAGTAGCGAAGCTATAAAAGTCGGTAGCCTAAGCGCGAATTCGTTCACGCCCAGCACCATCATGGACATCGCATCCAACCAAAACAAAAGGGGCGGCTTGCCCCATAGCGGCACGCCGTCCGAGACCCATAGCGTGACCCAGTCATCCCTTACAAGCATTTGCCTTGCTAGCTCCGCATAGCGAGGCTCGGTTGTGCCAATCAACGGATATTGATTGAGGAGAGCCAACCTTGCAAAAACAATAGCAACAAGCAGGACAAAAAGTGCGAGCGTGAAGCTATCCTTTTTCATTGCATCCCAGCGCGTCATTTCACCGCTTGCGTCATCTTCATCGCAGACGCAATTAAGGCGCTAACGGAGCCCATGTCGGACGGTACAACCAGCGTGGTAGTGCTACTGGCGGCTACCTTGGAGTAGGCCTCTACCGCTTTTTCTGCGACCTTGAGTTGCACAGCCTCAGCGCCACCTGGTTTTTGAATGGCGCTGGCGACGCGTTCAATCGCGCCAGCAGTTGCATCTGCCACGGCGGTAATGGATGCGGCTTCGCCTTGTGCTTTGTTAATGACCGCTTGCTTTTCACCCTCGGATCTTGCAATTGCGGCTTCCCGCTCACCCGTGGCGATATTGATTTGTTCTTGGCGGCGACCTTCGGACGCAGCAATGAGCGCACGCTTTTCGCGCTCAGCGGTAATCTGCGATTGCATGGCGTGCAAAATTTCTTTGGGCGGCGTGAGGTCTTTGATCTCGTAGCGCAGCACTTTCACGCCCCAGTTTAAGGCGGCGGCATCAATCGAGCTGACGACACTGTGGTTGATGGTTTCGCGCTCTTCAAATGTCTTATCGAGTTCTAACTTGCCAATCACCGAACGCAAGGTGGTTTGCGCTAATTGCGTAATCGCCATCACGTAGTTAGCCGAGCCGTAGCTAGCGCGCATGGGATCGGTGACTTGAAAATAAATAATGCCATCGACTTGTAGCTGCGTGTTGTCGCGCGTGATGCAGACTTGCCCAGGCACATCCATGGCAATTTCTTTGAGTGAATGCTTATAGGCGACATTGTCAATAAAGGGCAGCAGCATATTAAGACCTGGCGTGAGCGTGCTGTGGTACTTGCCAAGCCGCTCGACCACCCATGCGTTTTGTTGCGGTACGACCTTGAGTGTGCGAATAATAAAAACGATAACGACAACGACCAAGATGACAGCGACGGGGAATGATGTTTCCATGATGAGTCCTTTAAATCTGCGAGAGAACAAGTGTATTGCCATCGAGTGCGACGATGCGATACCAGCCCGCTTTAAACGTACTGCTATCTGCTAAGCCGTATTGGCTGTGCCTTGCCGACCATGATGCTCCGCGATGCATAACCGACGTGCTCCCCGAGGCAGACCATGCGCTGACTTCTACTGTGCTGCCTATGTCCAAGTGGACATCGTGATTGGATTGATCTGTTTCGATTTTTTTGCGTGGTCTAAACCAATGCCATCCCCCGACAGCACCGATTGCGATAAGAGCCGCAACAACGAATTGCGCACTGGTACCAAAACCCACAAATGAGGCAATAGCGCCAGCCGCCATGCCGATGGCAAGCATCAATAAATAAAACGTACCTGTGGCCAGTTCCAGCGCCACAAAGCTCCCAGCTAGTAGCCACCAAACGGTTGATGTTTCCATGGAATGTTTCTCCTGTGCACAATGTGCCTTAAACTTCGCGCCTTATCAAAAATTTCACCCTTGAAAGCTCCGCATGAAATTTCGTTTTCCCATTGTCATTATTGACGAAGATTTTCGTACCGAAAACACCTCAGGCTCTGGGATTCGTGCGCTGGCCAATGCGATTGAATCGGAAGGCTTTGAAGTGCTAGGGGCGACAACTTATGGCGACCTCTCGCAATTTGCTCAGCAGCAGAGTCGCGCCAGCGCATTTATTTTGTCAGTGGACGATGATGAGTTTACGCCAGGACCAGAGCTAGACCCCGCTGTGCTGGGTCTGCGCACTTTCATTGAAGAGGTGCGCCGTAAAAATGCCGATGTCCCCATCTACATTTACGGCGAAACAAAAACCAGCCGTCACTTGCCTAACGACATCTTGCGTGAGTTGCATGGTTTCATTCATATGTTTGAAGACACGCCCGAGTTTGTCGCTAAGCACATCATTCGCGAAGCTAGAAGCTACTTAGATGGCGTGAAGCCACCATTCTTCAAGGCTTTGGTGCATTATGCGCAAGACGGTTCATACTCATGGCATTGCCCAGGGCATTCGGGCGGCGTGGCATTTTTGAAGTCCCCGATTGGGCAGATGTTTCATCAGTTCTTTGGCGAAAATATGTTGCGTGCTGACGTGTGCAATGCCGTGGAAGAGCTGGGGCAACTACTAGACCACGACGGCGCAATTGGCGAGTCTGAGAAAAACGCGGCGCGGATTTTTAATGCCGACCATTGCTTCTTTGTGACCAATGGCACGAGCACCAGCAACAAGATGGTCTGGCACCACACCGTAGCGCCAGGCGATGTGGTGGTGGTGGATAGAAATTGCCACAAATCGATTCTGCATGCCATCATCATGACGGGTGCAATCCCTGTATTTTTGAAGCCAACGCGCAATCACTTTGGCATCATTGGCCCGATTCCACAGAGCGAGTTTGAACCCGATGCGATCCGCGCCAAGATTGCGGCTAATCCGCTGCTCAAAGGCGTTGACGCCAGCCAAGTCAAGCCGCGCGTGCTGACCTTGACGCAGTCCACCTATGACGGTGTTTTGTACAACACCGAGACCATCAAGGGCATGTTGGACGGCTACATCGACAACCTGCACTTTGACGAAGCGTGGTTGCCGCATGCGGCTTTTCACCCGTTTTACGGCA
>CANFWH010000025.1 GCA_947450645.1 Comamonadaceae bacterium
GCGGCAACCGAATGGGCTTATGCCTACAATCACGACAGGCCGAGCATGGCATTGAATGGGCGTACGCCCATTCAATGCCTGCAAGCCTATTTAGTCAGCAATCATCAACCCTCTACTTTGACGTGTCGTTAACAAAGGGGGGATTACCACCAAATAACTAACACTCAAGCTAGAATTTTTCAGTCATATATGATTTATTTAGAGATCCTGTTCTCTGTCGCAGATACTCGTTTACTCTTCTATCAACCCAAGCACCTATGCCTCGTAAGTCACATCCATGTGGCTTTCGAGGCTTTTTGCTTTTTACATCAAGGAAATTTATGTCACACGAAATCGAAACAATGGCCTACGCTAGGGACACGCCGTGGCACGGTCTAGGCAATCACCTCACCCCCAATCAGCCAGTTGAAACATGGGTACGCGAGGCTGGTATGGACTGGAGCATTGGCGAGTCCTCCGTCATGTTCAACGCCGCTAATGAAGGCCTGCATCTTCTGCCGTTTAACGACGCCAAGGTGCTCTACCGCTCGGATACGCTGGCTCCTCTCTCGGTTGTATCGAAACGCTATCAAACCGTCCAACCGTTCGAGGTGCTGCATTTTTACAAGAACCTCGTCTCAGCAGGCGGCTTTGAGCTAGAGACCGCTGGCGTATTGAAGGGCGGTAAAAAGCTCTGGGCTTTAGCACGCACAGGACAGCAAGCTCTAGTCAAAGGCGGTGACAACGTCAAGGCCTACTTGCTACTAGCCACAAGCTGCGATGGCACTCTGGCTACTACAGCTCAGTTCACTTCCGTGCGCGTAGTGTGTAACAACACTCTGCAAATGGCAACTGCTGACAACTCAGGTGCTGTGAAAGTACCGCATTCGACCAAGTTTGACCCCAAGGCTGTTCAAGAGGCGCTTGGGATTGGCTTGTCAGCTTGGGATGTGTTCATTGGCAATATCAGGCAGCTTGCAAATCGCACGGTTTCTGCAATGGAAGCCGCGCAGTACTTTAGCGATGTGCTGGATGAACAAGTGCTCGATATGAGCGGTGCGCCAACCTCCAAAGCCATGCAGCAAGTCACCCACTTGTATAGCGGCACAGGGATTGGATCACTCATGCCTAGCGCACGTGGTACAGCTTGGGGGCTGGTGAACTCAGTTACTGAGTATGTCGATCGTCATCGCCGTGCACGCAGTCCTGACTTTAGGCTGGATTCGGCTTGGTTTGGTCAGGGTGCTCAGATCAAACAGCAAGCTTTGAACAAAGCCTTAGAGCTGGTGGCCTAGCAACAAGCAAGACCTCCAAGCCGTCTCAGCGAGCTATGCATTTGCATGGCCTCGCTCATTGAAGCGCCCACGCTGGTTAGGTGTCATATGGCACTTATCTGGTGTGGGCGTTTTTGCTTTCTAACTTTCTCCACTCTCTTTTTTAACTTACCCAAAGGAAATTACCATGCCACGCATTAGCGACATGATCCCCTCGAACTATCTCAAGCAAGCCGACTTTGATGCTAACGGCACCATCGTCTCTGTCAAAGGCTTAGAACAAAAAAACGTTGCTCAAGACGACCAAGAACCCGATTTGAAGTGGTGTATCTTCTTCAACGAGTTTGATAAACCTCTTGTGCTCAACACAACCAACATCAATGCAATGGCCGAAGCCTGTGACTCCGAAAACACGGACGATTGGATGGGTCAAGAAGTGGTGGTGTACGTTGATGCCAATATCAACTTTGGCGGCAAGCGCGTCGGTGGATTGCGTGTACGCAGATACACAGAGACACCAGCACCTGCGGCAGTGCCTGTGAGAGCTGCTACGCCTACTTCTGCTGGACTACCAGCAGCGCCAGGACTTCCAGCAGCAACACAGCTACCTGCGGCTACGACATCGTTTGCTACAGCTCCAATGGGCGCTCGTACCCCCGCCAAGGCACGTCGTTAATAGATTGGCAGCCCTTCGCTAATCATGCTTGCATGGTTGGCTTAGGGCTTCATTTTTTTAGAAGGAAATCCCATGATTAAAAAATATGGCGAAGCGATTCGCGTGGCCTCTGCGCTAAACATGAGCCGTGCCGATTGGCTATTGCATCGAGGTGCGGGTATTGGTTCATCCGATGCCGCCGTTGCCATTGGCTTATCGCCTTATAAAAGCCCACTCACCCTTTGGCTTGAGAAAACGAAGCGTAAGCAGCCTGACGATCTATCCGATAAGGAAGCAGTGATTTGGGGTACGGTTCTAGAGCCAACTCTTGCAATTGAATATGCCAAACGGACAGGCCGCAAAGTTCGCCGTGTGAATAGCTTGCTTCAGCACAGTGAGTATCCGTTCATGCTCGCAAACCTAGATCGAGAAACGATTTGTCCTATCAATGGCACAGGCATTCTTGAGATTAAGACTGCGGGCTATCACTCTGCACCTCAATGGGAGGATGGCGTACCCATTAGCTACCAATGTCAGGTTTTTCATCAGCTTGCCATTACTGGGCACGCTTGGGCTGACGTGGCTGTGCTTATCGGTGGACAAGACTTTAGGATTTACAGAATCGAACGAGATGAGGCCAAGATCTGCGACTTGATTAGTCGTGAGCAGCAATTCTGGTCTTATGTCCTAAATGATGTTCAGCCTATGCCTGATGGCACGCTAGACGCATCTAAGGCGCTGCACTGGATGTACCCACGCTCAAACGGACTAGCCGTTGATTGGAGTGACAAGAGTGAATTTAATTTGATCTTTCAGGATCTGCTGATCACAAGACAGCAAAAGGATCAGATTGAATCCAAGGAGTCACTGCTCAAGCAGCAGATTCAAAACGCCCTAGGCGAGGCTGAGATTGGCATCTTTGAGGGTGGGCGCGTGACTTGGAGGCAATCCAGATCTCGCACTACGCCTGATATCGATAAGGTTTCTTCGGAGCATCCATCTTTAGTAGCTCAGCATGCCAAGCCTGAAGGTAGTCGTCGGTTTTTGATTCAACCGTTGAAGGCATCAGCAACGGCTTGATTCGATGAGCTACTCGCTCATTTCACAACGTCATATCAGCCCCTGTTTTTTAGCAGGGGCTTTTTTGATGCAATTTTTTACATTTCATTTTTAGGAGTTCATTATGCAAATTGGCGATCATTTGGTTACGCCTCGGCGAGGGTATATGCACCACGGGATTTTTGTGGGCAATGGCAAAGTCATTCACTATGGTGGTTATACCAAGGGGAAAGCAGACGGAATTATTGTTGTCACGACGTTGGATGAGTTTGCTCAGGGCAACGGATACCGAACCGTCAAGCATTGGTTTCGTCGATTTACGTCCACTCGAATTATCGAGCGCGCACTCTCAAGGTTGGGTGAGCAGCGCTACCACTATGCTTTGAATAATTGCGAGAGTTTTGTGATGTGGTGCATCTTTGGCATTCGTTTTAGCTCGCAAGTTGCAAGAGCTACATTAACAATAATAACGACTTTAATCATATTTACTAGATAAAAAGTGATATTTATCAACAAATTAAACTTATAAAACATTTGTTATTACGTTATTTATTTATTGTTTATTTTTATTTTTTCAGCTTTTATTTTTATTTATATTGTGTTTATAATAATTTATTAAGGATTAAATAAGGAGAGAAATGAGCTATCCCAGAGTTGACAATTACGATACGTTGCATAAATTTATGAAGTCTGAAACAGCTCAAAAACTGATCAAAGACAAGACGGTTGCTAAGTTGCCTTTGGGTGGTGGGCTCTCGCTTTACTATTACGGCGGCCAACCTGCTTATTACGAATACAGGAAACTGACCTCGGAAAACGGGTCGATGTATCAAAAATTGGGGCGCTACGACGATGCAGAAAAAAGTTTTTTATATGCCCGTAGTGAAGCGGATGAACGTAGGGCTCGTGTGCAGCAAGCTGAGGCCGCTGGAGAAATTCCTAAAGCTATCAAAAAAAAACGCACTGACAAGCGATTAACAAATGACTTGCTTGATTCAAATGCGAGTTTCCGCAGCGCAAACGATTTGTTTCAATTTTTGCAGGTCTTAGAAGCACGTAGTATGGCTGTGAAACAGTTGCAAGTTCCGTTGCCAATCAACGCGGATTTGTATGCTTTGATTTGGCTTCAGTTGCTTTATCCCAATCGAATTAAAGAGCTATCGAGATGCAAGTTTATAGATTTTGATTTACGCAACAAAGTTTGGTACATTGCTCGCGTAGCTTCCGAAAAAGATCAGCAAATGGAGTTTTTGTCGCAGAAGGCTTGCGATATTATTCGGCGTTATCGAGATGAGTCGTTTCAGTCTTTTAGCGATCCGCAAGTGCAAGTTATGAGGCTATTTTCAAAATTAGAAGGTCGAAGCGAGTTGGAAATTGCAAACTACACGCAAGATGAAATTGGCGACATTTGGCATTCCTATCGAGTGAGCCCAATAAAGCATAAAAATCTTTTCAAAGTCATTGCGAAAGAAGTCAGCATGTTTGACGGCGACTTCATTGATCGAGTTGTTTCGCGTGGTAGGACTGGCGCGTTCGAGTCGCTCTATAAAATTCAACTAGAAGCGCTTACTGAGTGGTGGGGGAGCTTTTTACACGAGTCAAGATCACTCTATCAACGTTTGCAAAACAGTCATGCGGCTGAGATGCTGAAGCAGGCGCTAGGACATCCTGCTAAAAATGGTGATCCAACTTTTAGGAATCGACTATTTACAGATTCTGGTGCCGAACTAGTAGTAGGTAAAAAAATGCCCTTTGATTCTTTCGTAAATCGACGTTTAGATTCTAAAGTCCAGCCTTACTCAGGATAAAGCGAGCAACCAGTACAATCAACTTGCAGAAGAAATTTCGTGGTTTAATTTTATCGGGGGAACAAACGGGGGAACTAAAGAGAAGGTTATGTGCGCTAGGCTATGCACATCAAGGCTTCTAGCACATCTTTGGATTCCTTGTACTCCGACCACCAATTTAAAGAGTCAGTAGCCGATATCGTAAGGTGTCCATGCTTCTGGCTCTTTTGTCTTTTTGAGGTTTGACTGTCCGTAGCTCAGTTGGATAGAGCAACAGCCTTCTAAGCTGTGGGTCGGGGGTTCGATCCCCTCCGGACAGGCCATTAAATTAAATCACCCTCATGCAGCGAAAAAATCCCCGCTTTTGCATCTTCAAAAAAATGCACTAATGTAGTTTTGATGGTTCTAAACGCCATTTCACCCCACGGCATTTCAGCTTCGGTAAACAGTCGTGCTTCTACGGTTTCATAACCTGGGGCGTAGACTTCTGAAAGTAATTTGGCACGGTAATGCAGATGGACTTGCCCGATGGCTGGAACACTCAAAACTGTGAATAGCTCTTGCATTTCAATTTGAGCACCAGCCTCTTCTTGTGTTTCGCGTGCTGCGCCTTGCGACGCTGTCTCGCCAAGCTCCATGAAGCCAGCAGGTAATGTCCATTTGCCTTTGCGTGGATCAATGTTGCGCAAGCACATTAGCACATATAACTTCCCTTCTTTTTCGAGATAGGGAATTGTGCCAACCACGTTAATTGGATTTTCGTAATGCACGATCTTGCAAGCTGTGCAAATGGCACGCTCTTTTGTATCGCCATCATCAGGCAAGCGGTAAGTGACCGCTGAGCCGCAGGATTTACAAAATCGGATAAGAGGGCGAGTAAACATCCTTGTTTAGATAACCTTGATTTTTAATTGGCCAACCCCTGTAACCTTGCCAACCAAGACATCGCCTTTGACAACCGCAGCAACGCCTTCTGGCGTTCCCGTATAGATCAAATCCCCAGGTTGTAGCTCCCAAGCCGCAGATAAGTGCTCAATCGTCTCGGCCATATTCCAAATCAAGAGTTTTAAGTTACTGGTCTGCGTAACCTGGCCATTGACCGTCAGGTTGATATCGGCATTCTCGATATTTGCCACCTGACTAGCTGGCACGATGTGCGAAATCGGCGCTGACTCATCAAAGCCCTTACCAATGCACCACGGGCGACCGAGTTTCTTTTGTTCGCCTTGCAAGTCGCGGCGAGTCATATCCAAGCCCACGGCGTAACCATAGATGTGCTTCATAGCATCAGCTGCTTTGATGTTTTTGCCGCCCGTGCCGATGCAAGCGACCAATTCAATTTCATGCTGAAAGTCTTTGGTGAGCGACGGGTAGTGAATCTCACCAGTTTCGCCATCGGCCACGATGACCAGCGCGTCCGCTGGCTTCATAAAAAAGAAGGGCGGCTCACGACCAGTAAAACCCATTTCTTGAGCATGGGCTACGTAGTTGCGACCCACGCAATAAATACGTGTCACTGGAAATAATTGGTTTGTACCTTTAACAGGGACAGCGATTGTTTTAACGGGATGTGTGTAGTTCATGAGAGTCTTTCTTCGCGGTGGATACCAAGTGCTTTGTGGATAGGTTGATCTGAGAAGCTGAACAGCGTGCAGCCCACAGAAGAGGATAACTGGATATTGTGCCAAGAAGGAATGACGAAATGGTCGCGCTTTTTGAAGTGGAAGACATGTTCGCTGGTCACACCAGTAATACGTACTGCTCCCTCACCTTCAAGCACGCTGTAAACCACACCATCCGTTTGGCGGTGCGGCTTACCGGCAAATCCTTTAGGTAGGCGCTGCATAAAAGTAGCAATCGTCGGCATCGGCGAGCCACCCGTTGTCGGATTGATATAAGCCAGCTTGAAACCATCCCAAGCGTCAATTTTGGCACTGCGCTCAAGAGTATGCAACGCTTCCATCGTGCGGGCTATTGGGTAGCTAAACAGTGGCGAGGTGCGTCCGTAGGGCGACGCATAGATGCTGTCGTGTCGCACGGGCGCCATGTTGTGACCAAATTTTGCGAAGCCTTCCCCCTCGGTTTTGGTCACTTTTTGCGACTTGCTCGTATCGTTTTCAGCAAAGCCTGCATCAAAGAAACGGATCGTAGGAATATCGAGCCCATCCAGCCACACCATCGGCTTATCGCTCTCATTTCCGTGGTCGTGCCAAGTCCAACTCGGGGTGATGATGAAGTCGCCCTCGTGCATAGCGGTGCGTTCGCCATCAACAGCGGTATAAGCACCATCGCCTTCAACGATAAAGCGCAGGGCGCTTTGCGTGTGGCGATGGCTGGGCGCTATCTCGCCAGGCAAGATGAGCTGCAAGCCAGCGTACAGTGACTGCGTGATGGCAGATTGACCGCGCAGCGCAGGGTTCTCTAGTATCAGCACACGGCGCACGGCCTCTTCAGCGGTAATCACTTCGCCAGCCCTTGCTAGATATGGCCTCACGGCCTCATAGCTCCAAAAAGCAGGATCACATGGCGTGAGTGGCGCTTGGGGTACGAGTGCATGCAGCACCTCCCACAAAGGCGTGAGATTGTGCGGTGACATGTCTGCGTAGAGCTGTTGGCGTTGTTGCTGCGTGTTCATATCGGATTTACTTGATCTTTAGCCAAATGCGCTGATCTTTGATTTGAACAGGATAAGTCCGTATATCTGTGGTGAGCGGTGCGCACATGGCTTCGCCTGTGCAAACATCAAAGCGCCCTTGGTGCATTGGGCATTCAATCTCCGATCCTTCCAAAAACCCATCGCTCAAGCGAGCTGCGCCATGGGTGCACAGGTTGTCGGTGGCAAAAATCGTACCATCAACCTCGTAGAGAGCAATCTCGCGGGCAGCTGCCATCACGCTGATGACGCTCATTTCAGGAACGGCTGCTAGCGCCGCAATGTCGATCCATGTATCAGTCATGGGAGTCCTTATTTAAATGGGGTAGATGATGGAGTTGGCAATCATCTCGCTATCGTAGACGCATAAGCGGGATTGAAACTTGAGCCCAGCAACTGTGCGCACAATAACATCACGGTAGAAGCCCACATTAAAGACCGTTGATTCGCCATCCAACTTGGTGCGTATCACCGCGTAATTGGCTTCTGAACAAATGCGTTCACCGTCAGTGGCTTCCTCTACGGACGTGATACGGGGAGCCCCCACAATGTGCCGCTGATAGTACGGGTCGTGGTACAGCGTCTCCTTCACGCTATACACGCGGTCTTCCATCATGCCCTTGCTCTCTAGCGCCAGCAAACACAGTGGAAAACCTTGCTCAAAATTTTCGCGCGGTTGTAATCGGTAGGTGCCTGTCTCGATAAAAAACTCAGGCCATTGTTCCCAGCGATCTGAGTCGCAGGCCATGGCATAGTCGTTGTAGAGGTTGACTAGCTCAAAGTAGGTGTTGAAGTCGATCATGTGGACACTCCAGTCGCTTCAGTGCTGATACCCATCACCTTGCGCCAATACGCGTACATCCCGCGGATCAAGGTTTCGGTCACCATGTGATCCGCATTGCTAACATCGTGTCCGCCCATCTCAATTACCGTACGATGCGCGGGCTTTTGTTCAAAGCCTTCTTGTGACCATTCAATCACTTCGCCGTCATCTGCCGACACGTAACCCGCTGGCCCAAATAGATTAGCTTGAATCAATCGGCGCTCTTGCATCTCGGGCGTATCGTCTTCAAATCCAAAGTGCGTCCATACAAAATCGAATGAACCGTGACCGCTGGGCTGTATGTGCCGCATCGACACGCTATTGACTTGCTGCTGAACAATGAGGCTTGGAAAGATCGTGGTCATCACGGCGGTTGGGCCGCCCCACCACGCCTCGGGAACGATATCTAGCTGCCGCATATCTTGCAGCGTCATGTGGTCTTTGTAGCTTTGCACGCCGCCCACCACTTCTTCATTTTTATCACCCTGACCGCGCGTGGAAATCATGGCGGCGTGGCGAAAATGCGCATCCATTTTGAGTTCAGATTTGTTGTCCGCACGCCAGAGTCCAAACGTAGAAAACCAAGTGTGCAGCAGACCTGGGTGATACGGGTCTTTGATGTTTTCTTGCATCAACTTCCAATTGCCAGGAATGCGTTGACGCCTGTAGCCCAAAATTTTGATCTTGCGTTCGCTGCTAAACACGCGATCAAAATAATGCAGGATGGTTTCACCTAAAAACGATTCCAAAGATTCAATCTCGTGATCGAACGACGCAAACACCACACCGCCGCGCACGGCGATTTTGAGCTTCGTTAAATTGTGGTCGCTGGGTTTGAAGTCCTTGGGCATCCCGCCATTGACTTTGCCGTCCTCCTTCACGCCGCGCCGAAAGGGCACGCCCTGCAAATCGCCCTTGAGGCTGTAATTCCACTGGTGGTACGGGCACAAATAATCTTGTTTGTTGCCGCTGCGTTCACGGCAAAACCTTAGCCCGCGGTGCGCACAGACGTTTTCAACGACGCTGATTGAACCATCGGCATCGCGCGCCATGATGACCGAGCGCTCGCCAATGGCGGAGCGTCTAAAGTCGCCTGCGTTGGGGATTTCAGCTTCCAATCCGACATAGCACCAGTGGCCTGAATAGAAAAACTTATCTAGTTCCTGGGCGTGTATATCGTCCCGCGTGTAAGCCCAAAAAGGCACGCGGCTCACGCCTTCGCTGGATCCGTCTTGTGGCCAGTCTGGCATTTTTTGAAAATGAATAGGATCTTCTTTCATTGCAACATCTCCTATTGACGACCTCTAATTTATGAACAAATGTAATTTTGGAGAGAGTAGCTTTATAAGTAAATGCATCCACTCATATAGATAGAATCACCGTTGTGAATAAAGGGTGGGCTTATGGATTTAAGACAAATCGACCTTAATCTCTTGGTGATCTTTCATCAAATGATGATTGATCGGCGTGTTTCTTTGTCGGCAGAAAAGTTGGGACTGACGCAACCAGCGGTCAGCAACGCGCTTAAACGTCTGCGGACTTTATTAAAAGACGAGTTGTTTGTACGAACAGCAAGGGGCATGGAGCCGACGCCATATGCCTTGCATTTGTCTGCCCCAGTTGGACAGGCTTTAGACGCTTTAAAAAGCGCGTTTAAAGAACGCGATGTGTTCGAACCCATGACAAGCACGCGAACTTTCACTTTGGCAATGACCGACATTGGTGAGATTTACTTTATGCCTCCCTTGCTAGAAGCGCTCGCGCGGCTTGCCCCACATATCAAAATCAGCACGCTTAGAAACAATGCGGGTCATCTGAAAGAAGAAATGGAAGCGGGAACTGTGGATGTGGCACTGGGATTACTGCCTCAACTAAAAGCTGGTTTTTTTCAGCGCCGCCTTTTCCAGCATCGTTACGTTTGCATGTTTCGCAAAGGACATCCTACGGCGAAGAACCCGATATCACTCAAGAGTTTTTCTGCGCTAGAGCACCTTGGTGTTATCGCAGCGAACACTGGTCATAGCGAGATGGAAGCACTGCTGGAGAGAAGGGGAATCAAACGGCATGTGCGCCTAATCGTGCCTCATTTTGTCGCTGTTGGGCACATTCTTCAAAGAACAGATCTGATTGCTACCGTTCCAGAGCGCTTTGCTGTTCGCTGCGAAAAGCCTTTTGATTTGGTTGCATCGCCGCTTCCAGTTAAATTACCAGAAATTTCGATTAACTTGTTCTGGCACGCTAAATACAATCGCGAGCCCGCAAATGTGTGGCTTCGCCAGTTAATGATTGAATTATTTTCAGATGCTTAATTGCAAAAACGTCTTGCGAAATTTCTCTACCTTCGGCCCCACCACAAACGCGCAGTAACCTTGATTGGGGTTGTTCGCAAAATAGTTTTGATGGTAATCCTCGGCCTTGGAGTAGTTGTCCACAAACGCGACCTCGGTCGTGATGTGGCTAAATGTTTTGTCTGCAATCAGCTTGGCAATAAAAGCTTTCACCTCAGATTCTTGCCCGCCGCTAGTCACGTAGATACCGCTACGGTATTGGGTTCCCGAGTCATTGCCTTGGCGGTTCAACGTGCTAGGGTCGTGGACGACAAAGAAGATTTGCAGGATTTGATCGAGGCTAATCACGTTTGAGTCAAAAGTAATTTTGACGACTTCGTTATGCCCCGTCCGCCCCGTGCAAACTTGCTCATAAGTTGGATTTTTTCCGTAACCGTTGGTATAGCCCGACTCCACAGATGTCACGCCTTTAACGTGCAGATACACCGCTTCCGTGCACCAGAAACAGCCGCCTCCAAGGGTTATGGTTTGTGTCGTCATTTCTTACTCGCAATCATTAAATCCGCAGCTTCACGCCATTTGTAGTCTTTTGGTAAATTTGCAAAAACGCCTTTAACTTTTAGCGCCGCAATACTGGCTTGCTTGGCTGCAATGGCACTTGCCATTAACGACTCAAATCCTGACTCGCGCACCGTGGCTGCCGACTCAACCATTTCCTCGGAGCGTCGCTTGCCATGCATGATGACGCGGCTAAACAAATAGTCTCCTTGCTTCTCCCAATCAATTTCGGGAAAAGTCTCCACCAGCGTTGGGATGACGTAATCTTCTACGCCGTAATGCCGCGCCGTGGTGTAGCTCTCTATCACTAAGGCTTCCAACCCTTTAATCATCACGCTTCGGCACATCTTGATGGCTGAGGCAACGCCTAATTTTTCAGACACCATCTTCGCGTCAAAGCCAAGCGGAGTAAGGGCCGCAGCAAGGGTGGAGGCATGTAGGCCGCCCAGCAACATGGGCGTGGCGATGCCGTAAGGCGGTACCGATGTCATCACGCCTGCTTCAACGTAATGTCCTCCCGCTGCGTCAATCAGTTTAGCGCAGGCCTGTTTAGTAGCAGGCGAAGCTGAGTTGAAATCCAAAAAATAAGTACCGCGTTTGATGTGTTGCGCCGCCTCTTCGGCCACGGCCAAGGTGTTGCTAGCCGTGACGCAGGAGATGATGAGCGAGGTTTGTTGACACAGCTCAAACACCGAGCCACTTGCTGCGATGCCGCGGTCTCGTGCATGGGCTCGCTCGGCACTGGAGTCATCAAATTTCAAATCCCAAGCACCAACCCAAGCCACGCCCAGCTTGGCTTGCGGCTTGAGTGCCACGGCAAAAGTTTTGCCCACTTCGCCGTAGCCGATAAAGCCGATGCTTTGAATGATGCGCTGGTTGAGTAATGATGCTGTGTCGATAGTCATAAGATGATTATTATCGAGCTATGAAACTCTATAACTACTTCCGCTCATCCGCGTCTTTCCGCGTCCGCATCGCCTTGAATTTGAAAGGTTTGCCTTTTGAATACGTTCCGATTCACTTGGCCAAGGGCGATCACAAAAAGCCTGAGTACGCGGCCATTGCAGCTGATGGTTTGGTGCCGCTACTTGATACAGGCGAAGTCAGCTTGAGCCAATCGATGGCGATCATCGAGTACTTGGACGAACTGCACCCCACGCCTGCGCTACTTCCAGCAGATGCGCTCGGACGCGCCAAGGTGAGGGCACTAGCGCAAAGCATCGCTTGCGAAATTCATCCGCTCAATAACCTGCGCGTACTCAAATACCTAGTGAAAGAACTCAAGGTTGACGAAGAAGCCAAAAACACCTGGTATCGCCATTGGGTGCGCGAAGGCTTGGAGAGCTTTGAGCGCCAATTGGCGCAATTGCCGTCAAGCACCTTTTGCTATGGCGATACGCCAACGCTCGCTGACTGCTGCTTAGTTCCGCAAATCGCAAACGGCAAGCGTTTTAATGTGAACTTTGACGGATTGCCACGCACCATGGCGGCTTATGAAGCTTGTATGAAGCTGGATGCCTTCATCAAAGCATCGCCAGAGAATTGCCCTGATGCAGAGTGACTTTACCTCTTGAAAAACAACCAATAAACAAGCCATTCACAGGAGATTCAGATGACCAGATTATTCCGCAGTCGTCAGATTATGTTGCAAGCTTTGCGGCATACATTACGTTATGCCTTTTGAGTCACTGTGCAAATGGAAAAAGTAAAAATAAAGCTCGTCACAATCGGCCACCTCCCGTTGCACCTGAACCTCCGGCAGATTTCAGCGTGGGACTCAGAAGTATTTGAACTTGTCCACGGGATTGATAATTTCGATCTGCGCTGTGATTCGGATGGCACTGGCTGGGAGTTTTCCGACGTACTCTTGAGAGAACAACTTCCTGCTCACACTGGTGCTGACTTTCTCTTGGCAATCGTCAACGTACCTATTGAAGCAAACTGGTACTCTAGGCGACTTGGGAACAACCAGATCGTCTTTACGTTCAGCCAAATTAGAGAGTTTCTTGCTTGGGAAAACATCCCTCTTGAAAACGCAATTCTTCGGGTCCTTTACGCCTACACGCTTCTCTATCGCCGCTCGGGGAACAAAATTCCCGGATTTGGCGAAGCACCAAGTTTTACTCATGACGAAACGCGCGGTTGCCTTTTCGACATGAATGGCATTAAGTCCGATCTGGTTGAGTCGTGCGATAAACCTGTTGTGTGTGGCGAGTGCGAAGAACGCCTAAGAAACGAGCGCGTGTCTACCCAAACGATTAAGACAGTGCAAAAGGAGATAAAACAAATTCGTAAGCACTTGTACTTCAGGGCGTTCGACTTCGTTAAGGCGAAGCCTGTAATCGCACTAGCCATCTCAAGTATGTTTGCAATTTTTCTCGGTGTTGCGGGGTCGTTAATAGCTTCGTTCGTATACGACAGCATTAAGTCATCACCGCCAGCAGGCATAACAAGTCAATCCAGCGGACCCGCTGAAGCGGGCCGCTGATTTCCAACGTTAACACGTCTCAGAAAAGTTGATGGTGATGGGTATGAAATTGAATGCGCTCAGTTCAATGCCCGACAGAGAAATCATTCAAACCCGTGCGATCCACGCCACGTAGCAACCACAGCGGACGCTTGGCAAAATTAACCGCTACACCTGTTTTGCCGTCCATTGGTTTAAGCGAGCGATCAAAGAGCGACGTCGCTGGCATATAGCGCAAAGCCACGCCAGTTCTACGTTTCTTTGAGGTGTTGGCTTTTGCACCATGGATCATGTACACATCGTGCAGCGACATTTGGCCTGGCTCTAGTTCAATATCAACGGCGGTATCTTCCTCAAACGACCCCGCCTTCATGCGCTGCTGCAAAGTTAAATCTAGCCGATCTTCGTGCAAGTGCTCGTGCAGATTTTTGCCGATATGCGATTTTGGAATCACGCGCAAGCAACCGTTTTCAATGATTGATTCTTCTAGTGCCACCCACACCGTGCAAGTAGCCAGCGGGCGAATCGGCCAATAGTGTCCGTCTTGGTGCCAAGGTGTTTCAAAGCCATCGCCCGCAGGTTTGCAAAACACGTGAGCGCCCCACAGGATCACGTCGTTGCCAATGACGTCACTTACCAACTCAACGATGTCGGGGTTTTTAGCCAGCGCCAAAAAATCAGCCACACCGCGTACGCCTTCGCCGTTGTCTGCGCCGCCTTGTCGCTCCACGTGGGCTGACACTAGTTTTTCTGGGCGAACACCTGGGTTGCGGCGGATGAGTTCGTTGAGAGCATCCACCATCGTTTGCACCTGTGTCGCGGGCAAGCGAAACTTTGGGATAACCCAGCCTTGTTGCTGGTATTGTTCGATCTCTGCTGGTAAAAGTTTGGCCATGCATTACTCCTTTTTTCTTCTAGCTTCTATCTTATTTGAAAGTCATTGATAAACATGAAAACCTACAAAATCGCCTGCATCCCCGGAGACGGTATTGGCAAAGAAGTCGTACCAGCGGGAGAGGCCGTTCTGCGTGCCTTGGCTGCCAAATCTGGGAAATTTAATTTTGAGTTTGAAAGCTTTGGCTGGGGTGGCGATTGGTACCGCGCCCACGGCGAGATGATGCCTAAAAACGGGAACGACCTCATCAAAGACAAAGACGCAATTTTGTTTGGTTCGGCTGGGGATCCACATATTCCCGATCACATCACGCTGTGGGGCTTGCGCCTTAAGATTTGCCAAGGTTTTGACCAGTATGCCAATGTGCGCCCAACCCGCATCTTGCCGGGCATTGATGCACCGCTGAAGCGCTGCACGCCTGCCGATTTGGACTGGGTGATCGTGCGCGAAAACTCGGAAGGCGAATATGCTGGTGTGGGTGGGCGTGTGCACCAAGGCCACGCGATTGAGGTCGCTACCGACGTGAGCATGATGACGCGCGTGGGTGTGGAACGCGTGATTCGCTATGCGTTCGAGCTGGCTCGTTCGCGTCCGCGCAAGCAGCTCACTGTGGTCACAAAATCCAACGCACAGCGCCACGCGATGGTGATGTGGGACGAGATTGCTGTGGAAGTGTCCAAAGATTTCCCTGATGTGAAGTGGGACAAAGAGTTGGTGGATGCCATGACGGCGCGTATGGTGAACAAGCCGCGCACCATCGACACCGTGGTTGCGACCAACTTGCATGCGGATGTCCTCTCCGATTTAGCGGCTGCGCTGGCAGGCAGTTTGGGCATTGCGCCCACGGCTAATATCGATCCCTCGCGCCGCTTTCCGTCGATGTTTGAGCCGATTCATGGTTCGGCATTTGACATCATGGGCAAGGGACTTGCCAATCCCATCGGTACATTTTGGAGTTGTGTGATGATGCTGGAGCACCTAGGGGAACCTGAGGCTGCGAAGAAGTTGATGGCCGTGATTGAATCAGTCACAGCGGACACATCACTTCACACTGGCGACCTTGGCGGCAAGGCGACGATGGATCAAGTTACGCAAGCTGTCATCGCGAGGTTGTAAATTTTTTTAAAAGATTGATTACATGAAAAAAATTCTATCGATTCTGATTTTAATATGGCTCGCAGGCCATGCCAGTATTGGCCTAGCGCAGAGCTGCCCTGAAAAAAATATGCTCTACTATCAAGCGTTTCCGCCAGGCGGCGAGTCCGATTTGTCGGCACGGCATCAGCAGATTTTGCTTAAAAAAAGATGTCCTACTATCGACACCATCATTCAATACAAAGCAGGCGCGGGTGGTGGTTTGATGTGGGGACAAATGAACCAATTGCCAAGCGATGGCTTGAACGTGGTTGGCATTAACTTACCGCACATTGTTTTTCAACCTTTAGAAGGGCAAGTGCAATACAAGACGGCGGACATCACGCCTGTGTTTTGGTTTCACTACACGCCCGATGTGCTGGTTGTGCCTGAGAGTAGTTCGATTAAAAATTTTGCCGACTTCATCAAAGCAGCGAAAGCAAATCCTGGCAAGCTGAGTCTGGGCGGCTCAGGCCTCAACTCCGCCAATCACGCGGCGCACGAGCGTTTGGATGCCGCTTTTGGCGTGAAGACTAACTACATCCCCTACAAAGGCACGGGCGATATGGCGGTTGCCGTTTTAGGTAGTCAAGTCGATGGTGCGATGGCATATTCACCTTTTGCGATTACTAATAAAGGCAGGATTCGCGCCTTGGCGATTGCGATGGATAAGCGCCATCCGCTGATGCCTGATGTACCGACTTTTAAAGAGTTGGGCGTGAACTGGGTGGACGGCGCGTACCGCGGCATCGGCATGCCCAAAGGCACGCCAGCTATGGCTCGCCAGCGCATATCCGATCAATGGCGTGCGATGAACAACGAGCCCGAGATGAAAGAGCTAGCTGCCAAGGCAGGCTTTGAACTCGTGAACATTGGTGTGGAAGAAATGCCTGCCTTTATGGCAGAAAAAACCAAACTTTATTTGGAGAGTGCTCAGCGATTGGGACTCGGGAAAAAATAAGAAATCGGCTCGCAGGCCATATCCTGGTTGGTCTGCACAAGTACCGATTTATTGATTCGCCATTGCCTCGCCCATGCGAATGACACCTAAAGATTGCCAACTTGGGTTGAAGGCGAGGTCAGATTTTGGCCATAGCATCACAACAGTAGAGCCAAGTAAAAAGCGTCCCATCTCGTCGCCTTGCTTGAGCTCAATCGCGCCGGCTTGGCCGCTCGCAGGGTAGTTCCAAGTCGTGACGACGGGCAAGCGCGGTGGGTTGATGGTGCCGTGCCACACGGTTGCCATTGATCCCACAATGGTTGCGCCAACCAGCACATTCACAAACGGACCGTGCTCGGTATCAAACACGCAAACCGTGCGTTCGTTGCGTGCGAAAAGACCAGGCACGCCCTCGGCGGTAGTCGGGTTCACGCTAAACAAATCGCCGGGCACATAAATCATCTGGCGCAGCGTTCCTGCGCATGGCATGTGGATGCGGTGATAGTCTTTGGGGCTGAGATACAAGCACGCAAAATGACCGTCGTTAAATTTGGCGGCAAGCTCGGAGTTCCCGCCCACCAAGGCCTGTGCGGTATAGCTGTGACCTTTGGCTTGATAGATTTGATCCTGTTCGATTCTTCCTAGTTGGCTAATCGCGCCATCAACGGGCGAGACCCATGTGGCGTTAGCCAGTGGCCGTGCATCGGGTTTGAGAGCGCGTGTAAAAAAACTATTGAACGAGTCGTAGCTACGCGGATCGGGGTTAACGGCCTCCGCCATATTCACGCCGTATTTTTTGATGAACCACTCGATGATTCGTGTTGTGATGAAGCCCCATTTGTTGCCAGCAACAAATCCACCAAATTGGGTGAGGGCGCGTTTGGGGAAGAGATATTGACTGCGAACGCTTTTGGGCGCTGAAAGAAATTCTGGCACTGGGTGTCCTTGGGAAGTAGCGGCGATTTTAACTTTGCGAGAATGCTCGCATGCCATTCAAGCCCCAGACCCTGATGACCACTCGCCACGGCGGCGTGTCGCTTGCACCGTTCGACTCGCTCAATCTCGGCGATCACGTAGGCGACGCGCCTGAGTCTGTGATGACTAATCGCAAAATTTTAGAAAAACAAATCGGTGTGAGGCCTGTCTTCTTGAAGCAAGTTCACGGGGTGCAGTGCCTTCAAATTGATGCGCAGACACCTGATGGTTTGGATGCGGATGGTTGTGTCACAACTGATCCAAACGTGGCCTGCGTGATGATGGTCGCCGATTGCTTGCCTGTGTTGTTTTGGAATCAGTCGGGCACGGCAGTGGGCGCTGCTCATGCGGGATGGCGCGGGTTTGTGGGCGATGTGAATTCTGATGGGGCGCGTGTCAATATCCTGCAAGCCACAGTGGATAAGCTCAAAGCGCTGTCGATGGCTGGCGAGCCGATCCACGCTTGGCTTGGCGCTTGTATTGGATTTGAGCATTTTGAAGTAGGGCAAGAGGTTGCCGAGCACTTTGATGCTGCGTTTAAGCGTGATATCACTGGCGGTAAGTGGCTTGTGGATTTGGCAGTCGCGGCGCGGTACAGACTTGAGAATCTAGGCCTAAGCTCGATTAGCGGCAATGATGGAAAACCCTCTTGGTGTACGGTGACAAACAGCGCAGACTACTTTTCGCATAGGCGGGACAGCAAAGTGTCAGGTAACACGGGTCGAATGGCGGTGGCGATTTGGCTTAAATAAGAAAGACGGGTATGGCAAAGTTAATTCCAGTTTTGGGTTCTTGTCGCTTTGCGAATGGAGGTGAGCGCCGCGTTGCTGAGCGGTTAGAAGACAAGCTCGATGATGATTATTTAATTTGGTACAACGTTCCAGTAGGACAACTACAGCTCCATCCCGACTTCATTGTGTTTCATCCAAACCGTGGCATCTTGGTTCTAGAGGTTAAGGAGTGGAGCTTTAACGGGTACATCCAAGGCTTTGATAGAGATACTTGGCAGGTTTTAGATACTGCATCGGGACGCGTTAAATGCGTAAAAAGTCCGCTAGATCAAGCACGAAATTACGCCCTTCAAGTTATTGATTGCCTTAAGCTTGATCCGCAGCTCAGGCAAGAAGGGACTCGATGGGAGGGTAATATTTGCTGTTCATGGTCTTATGGGGTTGTTTTCCCGAACATCACGCGAAAAGAGTTTGACTCGCAGGGATGCGGTAAGGTGATTGAATCTTCACGGGTGATCTGTAAAGATGAAATGATTCCTAGCGTAGATTCCGAAGCGTTTCAAAATCGATTGTGGGGGATGTTTCAATTTCCCATGCGGAACAAGCTAAGTCTTCCTCAGATTGATCGGATTCGGGGGAACTTATTTCCTGAGCTTCGCGTCACCTCGCAGGTGAATCTATTTGGAGATGAAGAGGAGGGCGATGCTTTGCGAGACATGCGGGTCATGGACATCTTGCAAGAGCAGCTGGCACGTAGCCTCGGCGAGGGACACCGCGTGATCCACGGCGTGGCGGGTTCTGGCAAAACAATGATTCTTGCGTATCGAGCAGAGTACTTAGCCACGGCAAGCCATAAGCCAGTTTTGGTGTTATGCAAGAGTAGGCCTTTGGCCGATAAATTGGCGAGCATCATGCTGCGAAAAGGGTTAGAGCATAAAGTTGATGTCAGGAGTTTTCATGCTTGGTGTGGCTTGCAACTACGCACATATGGGCAAACTGTGCCAGCGCAAAAAACAACATTAGACGCCATGTTTGCCGAGCAGGTGGATGCAGTGATTCGCGCTGTCGATAGACGGCAAATACCGATTGGACAGTATGCTGCAGTGCTCATTGATGAGGGGCATGATTTCCCCGCACATTGGCTTAGATTGGTTGTTCAAATGATCGATCCAGAGACGAATAGCTTGCTGCTTTTGTATGATAAAGCGCAGTCGATTTTTCAAAAAAGCAAAGATACAAAATTTAGCTTTAAAGAAGTCGGCATTTCTGCGCAAGGGCGCACAACAATTCTCAAAATCAATTATCGAAATACGCGGCAAATTTTGGCAACGGCTAATCTTGTCGCACGTGAATTGCTTTCTCCGCAAGATGCTGATGAGGACGGTGCGCCGCTGATTCGTCCGATGGGGAGTGGCCGCGAAGGTGACGAAACGATGGTGATTCGGCTTCCAAGCCGCGTGCAAGAATGGCAACGAGTCAGCGCACAGTTGCAGGCTGCGCATGAAGAGGGCTTTGCATGGAGTGATATGGCAATCATTTGCCACTATAAAAATGGATGCGATGAAGCAAAGTTCGAGATGGAACGCGAGCACATTCCTTGCGAATTGTTGGATGCAAAAAGCGGCTTAGATCGAGTGAAAATATTGACCATGCACACCAGCAAAGGCCTGGAGTTTCCAGTAGTGGCGCTACCTAATATGGAGTTGATGCCGTCCCACAGTTTCGATGAAAGCGAAGAGGCTAGGCTCTTCTACGTAGCCGCCACCCGCGCCACGCATAAACTCATCATTACCAGCAGTGGAGATTCAAAATTTATGCAGCACCTTGCGCCTAGTCAATTAACTTAATAGGAAAAATAAAAAATGAGCACAGACATGACTAAACAAATGACGGAGCAAATGGCAAAGCAAGCCGAAGCTTTCAATAAACAAATGGCGGATTGGGCTAAGGCTGCCCATGTCGCTGGCTCGAAAGCCTTATCGGATATGGTCTCACAGGCATCTACCCAGCCCAATGTGGATGAAAAAACGAAGGCGAAGCTGTCGTTTTCAGCCGAGCAAATGATTTCGGCTACGAACCCGCAGAACTTTTTTGCGTTCAATCCTGAGGCGATTCAAAAAGCGATTGAGACCAATGGCGCAAGTTTGCAGCGCGGCATTGCCAACATGCTGTCCGACATGAAAAAGGGCTCGATCAGCATGACCGATGAGACGGCGTTTGAAGTGGGAAAAAACGTCGGGACCTCTGAGGGCGCGGTTGTGTTTGAAAACGATTTGTTCCAGCTCATCGAATACAAACCACTCACGCCAAAAGTCTTTGAGCGCCCATTTCTATTGATTCCGCCGTGCATTAACAAATTCTACATTCTTGATTTGCAACCTGAAAACTCATTCATCCGCTATGCCGTGTCGCAAGGTCACAGAACGTTTGTGGTGAGCTGGCGTAATCCTGATGAGTCGATGTCTAACGTGACATGGGACGACTACATTGAAGACGCGGCCATCAAAGCGATTGAGACAGTGCAAGAGATTTGCCTTGCCAAACAAATCAATGCGCTGGGGTTTTGTGTAGGCGGAACGATTCTGGCTACGGCCTTGGCTGTACTGGCGGCGCGGGACGAAAAGCCAGTCGCTTCGGCAACATTTTTAACCACCTTGCTGGACTTTAGTAACACGGGTGTGCTCGATGTTTTCATTGACGAAGCGTCTGTGAGCAAGCGTGAAAAACAGTTCGCCAACGGCGGCATTTTGAAGGGACAAGAGCTGGCCACAACATTCTCATTTTTGCGCCCTAACGATTTGGTGTGGAACTATGTGGCGAAGAATTATTTGAAGGGCGAATCACCACCGCCTTTTGATTTGCTGTTTTGGAACGGCGACGCGACCAACCTGCCAGGTCCTATGTACGCGTGGTATTTGCGCCATACGTACCTTGAGAACAATTTATCGAAATCCAAGTACTGTTTGGTAGCAGACGAGCGTGTGGATTTTGAAGCGATCGATATGCCCGTCTACATCTATGGCTCACGTGAAGACCATATCGTACCAATTGAGGGTGCGTATGCCAGCACGCAGTTGCTCTCTGGCAAAAAACGTTTTGTCATGGGTGCGTCGGGGCACATTGCGGGTGTGATTAATCCACCGATTAAGAAAAAGCGTAGCCACTGGACGCGGGACGACGGCAAGTTGCCGAGCACGCAAGCCAAGTGGCTAGAGGGCGCAACCGAACACTCGGGCAGCTGGTGGGATGACTGGGCGCATTGGTTAAAACCCTTGGCAGGGAAAACGATAGCTAGCCCAAAAGCTTACGGACGGGCAAAATTCAAACCCATAGAAGCGGCTCCGGGGAGATATGTCAAAGCCAAAGCGTCAATATAGATGCTGGCCTAGGCGACTGAAAGCATCAGAGCCCGTACTTGTTACGGGTTTTTTTGCGGTATTTTTTTATGATTTTTAAATGAAGGAGTGTTTCTATGTCTGCACATGACATCGTAATTGTTGCTGCCACGCGTACCGCTGTTGGCAAATTTGGTGGGTCGCTATCCAAGATGGCCGCTACTGACATGGGATCTATCGTGATCAAAGAGGCAATGGCTCGCGCCAAGCTTGACCCTTCGCAAGTGGGCGAAGTCATCATGGGGCAAGTTTTGGCCGCAGGCGCGGGACAAAATCCAGCACGCCAAGCAACCATTAAATCTGGCCTTGCCAAAGAAACACCCGCACTCACCATTAACGCCGTTTGCGGCTCAGGTCTCAAGGCTGTGATGCTGGCTGCGCAAGCCGTCGCTTGGGGCGACAGTGAGATCGTAATTGCTGGCGGACAAGAAAACATGAGCGCCGCGCCGCACGTACTACCCAACTCCCGTGATGGCCAGCGAATGGGCGATTGGAAGCTGATTGACTCCATGATTGTGGATGGCCTGTGGGACGTGTACAACCAATATCACATGGGCATTACGGCAGAGAACGTGGCCAAAGCACATGGCATTACGCGTGATATGCAAGATGCGCTGGCGTTGTCATCGCAAATGAAGGCGATGGCTGCGCAAGATGCGGGCAAGTTCAAAGATGAAATCGTGGGCGTTTCGATGGCGCAGAAAAAAGGCGATCCAATCGTCTTTGCTGCGGACGAGTTCATTAACCGCAAATCAAGCGCAGAAGGCCTTGCTGGACTGCGCCCTGCGTTCGACAAAGCAGGTGGCGTAACGGCGGGCAATGCATCGGGCATTAACGACGGTGCTGCGGCAGTGGTGGTCATGAGCGCGGCTAAAGCTGCCGCGCTGGGCCTTACACCTTTGGCGCGTATTGCATCTTTTGCCAGCACGGGACTTGACCCAGCACTCATGGGCATGGGCCCCGTCTCTGCATCGCGCAAAGCCTTAACCCGTGCGGGCTGGAAGGCATCTGATATTGATTTGTTTGAGCTGAACGAGGCTTTTGCAGCTCAGGCTTGCGCGGTGAACAAAGAGCTAGATATTGACCCTGCTCGCGTCAACGTGAACGGCGGCGCGATTGCAATTGGTCACCCGATTGGCGCGTCTGGTTGCCGTATTTTGGTCACGTTGCTGCACGAAATGCAGCGTACGAATGCCAAAAAAGGCTTGGCCGCGCTGTGTATTGGTGGTGGTATGGGCGTATCTCTTGCCCTAGAACGCTAATCTACTCATTAATAAATCAAAAAAGGAAAACATCATGTCTAAAAAAGTAGCTTACGTTACAGGTGGTATGGGTGGCATCGGGACCTCGATTTGCCAGCGCTTGCACAAAGAAGGTTTTACGGTTGTGGCAGGTTGCGGCCCCACGCGCGATCACGCCAAATGGTTGGCTGAGCAAAAAGCTGAGGGTTACACCTTCTATGCATCGGTTGGCAATGTAGGTGATTGGGATTCCACGGTGGAGGCTTTTGCGGCTGTCAAAGCAGCACATGGTTCCATTAGCGTGCTGGTCAACAATGCGGGCATTACGCGTGACGGCCAGTTCCACAAAATGAGCAAGGCTGATTGGGATGCGGTGATTTCGACCAATTTGAACAGCATGTTCAATGTGACCAAGCAAGTGGTGGGTGACATGATTGAAGCCAAATTTGGTCGAATTATCAACATCAGCTCGGTGAATGGGCAAAAAGGACAGTTCGGGCAAGTGAACTATTCAACGGCTAAGGCTGGATTGCATGGCTTCACAATGGCTTTAGCGCAAGAGTTGGCGGCTAAAGGCGTGACGGTCAATACCGTGAGCCCTGGCTACATTGGCACGGACATGGTCAAAGCGATTCGCCCAGACGTGTTGGAGAAAATCGTGGCGGGCGTGCCAGCCAAGCGCTTAGGAACGCCAGAAGAGATTGCGTCAATCATTGCGTGGATTGCATCCGAAGAGGGCGGTTACGCCACGGGCGCGGACTTCTCGCTGAATGGTGGTTTGCACATGGGTTAAATCGGATAACGAGCAAATCCAAAAACGCCATGCTTTTGCATGGCGTTTTTTTGTGAGGATTTTTACCGTACCAGCATTCGCTCGACGTAACGTGCAATCAAATCAATCTCTAGGTTGATGCTACTACCGACTTTGAGATCCCCCAGCGCCGTGTTTTCAATGGTATGCGGAATAAGATTGATGCTGATCTCGCAGCCATTTGGCGTGTCTTGAACGCTATTGGTGGTCAAGCTCACGCCGTTAATGGTGGCTGAACCTTTAGTTGCTAAAAACTTGGCAAGCGGGGTGGGGCACAGAATCCGTAACTCCCAGCTCTCACCAACTAGCGTGAAGTGCGTCACTGTTCCCACACCATCCACATGCCCACTCACGATATGGCCGCCCAAGCGGTCGTGCGCACGCAGTGCCTTTTCTAAATTGATGCGTCCTACTTTATCGAGTCTCGCCGTTTTGCTGAGCGATTCGGCTGAAATATCAATCGTGAATTGATCGGCGCTTGCGTCAAAAGTCGTGACTGTCATGCAAGCGCCGTTCAACGCAATGCTATCGCCAAGCCCGACATCCGACAAATAGCCAGTAGGCGCGGCAATAGTCAGTCGCTTTCCGAATGTGTCATTTGCACCCAGATTTTCAATTTTTATGATGCTGCCAACACCTGTGATAATACCTGTAAACATTTCTTTATCTATTTGATTTTATTTATTATTTAATCTTACAAGGATGCGAAGATCGTCGCTAATTCGATCAATTGAATGGTATCGAAGTTTAGGTGTTTGCGCTAGGGATTCGAACGCACCGAGGTTAGCAATGCCTAATCCTGTGCCAATGAGTTGGGCGCTTTGGTAGAGCAAAAGCTCATCAACCAGACCCTCATGCCACATAGAGCCGTTGAGTTTGAAGCCCGCCTCGACGTGAAGTTCGTTGATTTGTCGCTGCCCTAAATCGCGCAACATAGCTGCTAAATCAACTTTGCCCGCCGCATTGGGTAACGAAATAACTTCTGCACCTAAAGCTTGGAGTGCTTTAACTTTTGCTTGTTTGGCTTTGCTTGTAGGTTTAATTGCAGTGTAAATCCAAACGGGTCGTGAAATAGCCCATAGCTTGGCATGTAGGGGTACTTCTAATTGGCTATCAACCAGTACAAGTGTGGGTTCGCGTGGTGTGGAGACATGTCGCACATTGAGACTGGGGTCATCGGCCAACACCGTACCGATGCCTGTGAGAATGGCGCAACTTCTGGCACGCCACTTGTGCCCGTCGATGCGAGCGGCTTCGCCTGTAATCCATTGGCTTTGGCCGTTGGGCAGGGCGGTGATGCCGTCAAGCGAGGCGGCAGCTTTCATGCGAACCCAAGGCAAACCTTTTCCACTTGGAGCCGCCATGCGCTTCATAAACCCGATGTTGATCTCAAACGCTTCTTTTGCGCCATCGCCGATTTCGACTTCAATGCCCGCAACGCGCAGTGCAGCAAAGCCTTGCCCAACAACCAGCGGATTAGGGTCTTCTAGGCTTGCAACGACTTTTGCTAGGCCAATCTGGATAAGGGCTGCAGAGCATGCGCCTGTACGACCCTGATGGCTACAAGGCTCTAGCGTGACATAGGCTATCGTGCCCTTTGGCACTTGGCCTGCAATAAGGTTGCCCTTGGCTGTGGCATCACGAATCGCCATCACTTCGGCATGGGCTTCGCCTGCTTTTTGTGTATGACCTTCGCCCAAAATGCGGCCATCTGCCGCGACTAGAACACAGCCAACACGAGGATTAGGAGAGGTGAGATGGATCGCTGATTCGGCAAGAGCCAATGCCCTTGCCATGTGCAGGCTGGGCGACTTTGCTGTGAAGGTCACTTACGAACCTCGTCCACCAATGCTCGGAACTCGTCAATGTCCTCAAAGCTGCGGTACACGCTGGCAAAACGCACGTAAGCCACTTTGTCGAGTTTTTTGAGTTCGCGCATGACCAACTCGCCAATGCGGCCACTAGCGACTTCGCGCAGTCCCGAATTCATGAGTTTGTCTTCAATGCGCTCAATGGCAGAATCTATTTGCTCCGTGCTGACAGGGCGTTTGCGCAGGGCAATATGGAGTGAGCCGTTCAGTTTTTCGCGCTCGTACTCAATACGACGCCCATCTTTTTTGACAATCCGCGGGAAGCTGACGTCGGGGCGCTCGTAGGTGGTGAAGCGCTTTTCGCACGAACCGCAGACGCGGCGGCGGCGGATAAACTCACCTTCTTCTGCCACCCGCGTCTCCAGAACTTGGGTATCTAGGTGGGAGCAGAAGGGGCAGCGCATGGGCTGAGAGTTTAGGAGTGGCTAACTTATTTGTAAACGGGAAAATGCGCAGTGAGCGCGTGTACCTTGGCGCGGACGGCAGCAATCACGGACTCGTCTTTTGCACCTTCGAGCACATCAGCCACTAAGTTAGCAGTGAGGCGAGCCTCTTCGTCTTTAAAGCCGCGTGTGGTCATGGCGGGCGATCCAATACGGATGCCGCTTGTGACCATTGGCTTTTCAGGGTCATTCGGGATGGCATTTTTATTGACCGTAATGTGCGCTTGTCCAAGAGCCGCATCGGCTTCTTTGCCGGTAATGCCTTTGGAGCGCAAATCAACGAGCATCAAATGGCTTTGCGTGCCACCGCTGACAATGCGCAGGCCACGCTGGGTCAGGGTTTCAGCCATGATGCTGGCGTTTTTAATGACTTGCTGTTGGTAAATTCTGAACTCAGGTGAGAGCGCTTCTTTGAATGCCACCGCTTTAGCGGCAATCACATGCATCAGCGGGCCGCCTTGTAGGCCTGGGAAGATAGCGCTGTTGATGGCTTTCTCAAACTCGGCCTTCATCAAAATCAAGCCGCCACGGGGGCCGCGCAAAGTTTTATGGGTGGTGGATGTCACGATATCAGCATGTGGCACAGGGCTTGGGTACACGCCAGCAGCAATCAATCCTGCGTAATGCGCCATGTCCACCATAAAAATCGCACCGACTTCTTTAGCGATTTTGGCAAAACGAGCAAAGTCAATGTGTAGGCTGTACGCCGAAGCACCCGCAATGATGAGCTTGGGCTTGTGCTCGCGAGCAGTGCGCTCCATTGCCTCGTAGTCGATTTCCTCTTTGGTGTTGAGGCCGTAGCTCACCACGTTAAACCATTTGCCACTCATATTAAGTGCCATGCCATGCGTGAGGTGTCCACCTTCGGCAAGGCTCATACCCATGATGGTGTCGCCGGGTTTTAAGAAAGCTAAAAAGACGGCTTCGTTAGCCGATGCGCCGCAGTGCGGTTGTACGTTGGCAGCTTCCGCGCCAAAGAGTTCCTTGATGCGATCAATCGCGAGTTGCTCGGCAATGTCCACATATTCGCAGCCACCGTAGTAGCGCTTACCCGGGTAGCCTTCAGCGTATTTGTTCGTCAGCTGTGAGCCCTGCGCGTCCATGACCGCTGGCGACGTGTAGTTTTCGCTGGCAATTAGCTCAATGTGCCGCTCTTGGCGCTGATGCTCCGCCTGGATAGCGGCAAAAATTTCGGGATCGGCTTCTTTGACGAGGATGCTTTTTTGGAACATGGCTGGGTTGTTACAAGTAAGAGGATGGAATTTCGAGAGGTATCAATTGTGCGATGAGAGCGCGACTTGTTGCTTGCCGTGATCTGTAAGAACGCTGTCCAGACGCTGTTGTTCAAGCAACACTTTGTCTGAGTAGCCGCCATCATCGCCAGTAGTTGTGCCTACATATTGGCGTAGTCCGCCTTCGATAGAACCAGCTTTATTAATACAGTCCAGTAAGATTTTTGCACCGACTCGTAAATTGCTAATAGGGTCAAACGCTGCTAGCTTACCGCCAAAATTTTCATATTTATCTGTGTGAACTTTGGTCATGACCTGCATCAAACCTTGTGCGCCGACAGAGCTTTGGGCGAACGGATTAAAGCCTGATTCAACCGCCATGACAGCTAAAATCAGAGTCGGCTCTAACTGTAAACGTTGTCCTGTTTCAAACGCTTGAGCGACTAGCGCGCTCATGGGTTCTGGCGCAACACGGTATTTTTTGCTCAACCACTGCGCCAAGTCTGCCTGATCTTTGGGTAGCTTGCTAGGGTTAACAGCAGTCACGCGGTCAATGGCGTCCATATCAGAGCCTAGGCCTGTTAGTTCAATTTGACGATCTTGTAGCCAGCTGAGCAAGTGCCACTCGCTCACATTACGCCAGTCGGGACGGAACAGCAAAGCCGCGATGGCAATGAGTACCAATAGACCAAGCGAAGATAACGAACGATAAATGCTTTTTAACATTAGGGTTTACACGCATAAAAACGTGCTTTTGTGAAAACGAGCGAAGTTTAGCCGCAAAATTTACTTATTTCAAAACTAATAAACTGATTATACATACAGATATAAATCTTACTTGAAATCAATTTTGCGAAGGAAAAACATCATCAAAGTACAGGAAAATAGATGCTTTGCAAATTTACATGGCGCATCGTGCCTCACTCTCTAATGAACTTTGATCTCCCAACCCTTGACCAGATGACTGGCGGCATTTTTGGCGCAATGACTTCTAGCGAGCGCACCAGCCGTGTTCGAGCTTGGTTAGATAGCAGCCCCAGTCAGGAGCATATGCAAGCGGTCTACAAGGAGCTGTCAACACGTGATAAAGGTGCGTGCCGTCCGCTGCGTGAACGCTTAGACGATCTTCGCAAGGCGAAGACGCAAGACGGCCTGGCGCAGGAATGGGCAGATAAAGCACAAACGTTGATTGACCAGCTTCGCATGAACATTGCTGACGGCATGGCTTGGCAGCGTGACGCGGCGAAAGCGGGTGCGCCGCTATCGAAAGAGCCACTGGCTAATTTGAAAGCAAAATTGGCCGAGCGAGTCGCCAAAATTGAAGAGGTACAGCACCAAGTGGCCGTGCAACGCGAAGCTGCCGCCTTGTTTGCTCAGCGCCTTGAGACGCTTAGCACCAAGCCTCTGGCTGAAGTGTTAGCCCAGCGCGAGACGCTCGTTCGTGATGCAGGCGACTGGAAGTCCAAGTCGCAAGAATTAATGACGCGACCTGAGTGGCAAGACATCGACGCCAAGTTACCGCCCCAATTGCAAACTTCAGAAAACCAGCTCTTTGCGATTTGGGGTGCATTTGCTTCAGTGATGGATACAGCCGAAGTGGCTAAAGTGGACGGTGATGCGCCCCTGCCGTCTATCCCTGTTTGGGCAGACGAGATTCGCGTTGCACGTGGGCAAGCATTGCCGCAGTCCAAGTTAGAGAAACACGGAAAAGGGGTCTCCAAGCCAAAAATTGACCCAGAGCAACGCAAGGCAGCTCACGACGCAGTGATCCCTATATTGATAAAGTTAGAAGAAGAACTTGCAGCAGGTCACGGTAAAGCCACGGCTGGCGCAGCCAACAACCTGCGACAAGCGCTCAAAGAACACGGCGCTTGGATTGACGGCAAGTTGGATTTGGCTTGCCATGCGGCGCTGGGCGCGGCGGGTGAATTGGAAGGCTGGCAGCGCTGGCGCGCCGATCAAATCCGTCAAAACTTAGTCGAGCAAGCACAAGGTTTGTTGGCTAAGCCTTTGCAAGGTCGCAAGCAACAAGACAGCATTCGCACTTTGCGTGACCAGTGGAAGCAAGCCGATCAAGGCGGCATCCCGAATCATGGCCTGTGGAAGCGATTTGACGACGCTTGCAACGAAGCGCATAAATTGGTTGAGGCTTGGCTAGAAGAAGTTAAGGCCAAGAGCGCCGTGGTCGTTGCTGAGCGCACTGCACTTTTGGAGAAACTGAAAGAGTGGGGCGCAGAGCAAAAAGCGACTATTGCGGCTCTGACGGGTGATGCCAAGCCTGATTGGAAGGGCATGCACCGCAGCTTGCATTTATTCAGTACACAGTGGCGCGAGTCGGGTCATTTGAGCGAGCGCGATTTTGATGCGCTCCAAACAGCTTGGAAGGCCGCCATCAAAGAAGCCGCCGAGCCGCTAGATACAGCGCAAAAGGGCACATTTGCCCGTCGCCAAGGTTTGATTGAACAAGCCAAAGAGATGGTGGAAGCCGTGGGCAAGGGCGCTGATTTGCGCATTGATTTTGTGCGCAACTTGCAGCAGCAGTGGCAAGTGGAGGCGCAAAGCGTGCCGCTAGACCGCAAGACCGAGCAAAAGCAATGGGATAACTTCAAAGCCACGATTGACAGCGCTTTTGTTAAAAAAGATGAAATGCGTAACGCGGCAAGAGAAGCGTATGTTGCTAATTTAAGCGTTCACGACAAGGCGGTGCTAGAAGCGTCTAAAGCGCTGGACGAAGCCAACGCCACGGGCGAGGCAGGCAAGATTCAAGCTGCCATGAGCACGCTGCAGGCGGCGCTGCGTGGGCAAGCCGTGCAAGTGGCTGCGGCACCAAAGGCTGAAGTGCCTGCGCCAGCAGTCGCCGATGCGGCAACGCCAAGTGAAGAGGGCGCTTCGGCAGAAGCGGTAGAGCCCGCGGAAGTCGTAGTAGTACCAGCGCCAGTCAAAGTTGTTAAACCTTTGGTGGCGATGCGCAGCGATGACCGCAAATCGGCTAAAGCACCTGAGCCTTCTAAGTTTGGCAAGCGCCCCGATGACCGAGGCGCTGCAGGCCAAGCTGGACGTGGCTTTGGCGGTAGGGATGCTCGGGAGCCCCGTGAGGCAAGAGGCCCAAGGTTGTCGGATGAAGCCTTCCACGCACAGCGCAAAGCTTTGGAGCACGCCGAATTCGCGCTCAAAAAACTGCAAATGCAAGCGCATGGCGAAGTGGTGACTAGCATTTTGACGGCGTGGCAAAGCCGCACAGCAGACGGTATTCCTGCGGCAAATGCGCTGGGCAAAGCAGTGAACTCTGCTACGCGCACGCAGTGGGTGCAGGCGCTGGGCAAACTAGAAGTTGCGGCTGATGTGGCGGGCAGAGCGCTTTTACGCCTTGAGATGGCAACGGGCGTGCCAACGCCAGCGGACTATTTAAACGACCGCCGCGCTTTGCAGCTGCAACTACTCACTAAACGCAACGATCCAGCTCCAAGCCAGACTTGGGGTGCGGACGTGGCAAAGGTATTGGAGTCGGGTTATTCCGAAGCTACGGCCAAGCGTTTGCAGGCGAACTTAAAAGCGCTGTTGAAGGCTTAAATCAGCATCGCGCCTACGATTGCACCAATACCCAAGAGCCATAACAGGTGAATCTTGGTGCGCCACACAATCAAGGTGGCAAGAAAAGTCATCAACCAAAACGGCCAATCGCTGGCTTTGGCGTTTGCTGTTGTTAGCAGGTAAGACGTCGAGACCAAGAGTGCCAGTGTCACGGGAACGAGTCCTGCTTTAAACGCTTGAACGCCCAATCGCTCGCGATTAGCGTGCATCCAGCGCGTCACGGTGAGCGTGGTGACGGTGCTGGGCAATAAGATACCGAAGAAGGTTGCTGCCATTGCCGCAGCTGCGCCTGCAAAACCAAAACCCACCATGCCTGCGTTCCAGCCCATCAGGGCAATAAATATGGCGTTGGGACCTGGAGCAGCTTGGGCAATGGCAATCGAGGCGCTAAATTGCGCATCTGTGAGCCAGTGATGCTCGACCACCAAATAGCGATGAATGTCAGGAGCGGTAGATATCGCGCCGCCAATGGCAAGTAGCGATAGCGAGAGGAAGTGACTAAACAGTTCCCACCAATCCGCCCAATTGAGTTGCCATGCGCTCACAAGATTCTCTCCGCTTGGCTTTGCGCCTGTGTAACGAGACGCGAATAGGTCCAAAGAATGGACGGCAAACCAACCAAAATGATCGCAAAAATGAGTGGTTTATGTAGCACGGCCACCCATATAAACGTAGCGATGACGGCCAGCGCAAAAGCGATTTTGCCTGCAGGGCTGGTTTTGATATTGACAAAAAGTTTGAGCCCTGTTGCACCAATCAATCCCGCCGCCACAGCGCCCATACCTTTGACAGCGCCTGCGACCAAGGGCAACATGGCAAATTGATTATAAATGGTGGCTAGGATGAGTACCAAGGTTGTGGGCACGAGGAACAAGCCTGCAATCGATACGATGGCGCCGCGTATGCCGAAGTACCTGTCACCCAGCATGATGCCAAGGTTAACCACGTTGGGGCCAGGCAGCACTTGCGATACCGCCCAGTCCTCAGCGAACTCTTTAGGTGTTAGCCACTTCTTTTGCTCACACAGCACGCGCTGCGCTACGGCCAGCACGCCCCCAAAGCCTTGCAAGGCCATGAAGGTAAAGGAGAGAAAAAGGTCGAGAAGCGAAGAGGGGCGTGAGTGTGAGTTGGAATCTGAGTTCTGCATAATTGAATGGTAAACGATACTTAGAACTATGACAGACAAAATAGATTGCGTGGTAATCGGTGCTGGAGTTGTAGGCCTCGCAGTGGCTCGTGCTGTGGCACTGTCGCCTGCGTTTGCAGGCCGAGAAGTCATGGTGCTGGAGGCGGCCAATGCGATTGGCACAGGCACAAGCTCTCGTAACAGTGAGGTGATTCATGCGGGCATTTATTACTCGCAGGGATCACTCAAAGCCAAGCTCTGCGTGGAGGGCAAAGCCATGCTGTACGCGTATTGCGACGAGCGTGGCATTGGCTACAAGCGATGCGGCAAGTTGCTTGTGGCAACTAACGATGCGCAAGTCGCTCAACTACAAGGCATCATCGCCAAAGCAGCCGCTAATGGCGTCAATGATTTGGTCTTGATCACACGCGAAGAAGCGCAAAGCATGGAGCCAGCGCTTTCATGCGTGGCAGCCGTGCATTCGCCCAGTACGGGCATTATTGATAGCCATGCGCTCATGCTCAGTTTGCAAGGCGACTTAGAAAACGCAGGTGGCATGGTCGTATTTAACACTGCTGTAAGCCATATGGAATATGGCCTGCATGGCATTCGTGTACACACCGAAGATGGTATGGAGTTAGAGGCAAGCATCGTTGTCAATGCCAGCGGCTTGCATGCGCCAAGCCTAGCGCGGCGGATTCAAGGGTTGGATGCGGCGCACGTGCCGCCCGAGTTTTATTGCAAGGGAAACTATTTCACGCTGGCGGGTCGCTCGCCTTTTAATCGCTTAATTTATCCAGTGCCCGAAACCGCAGGGCTTGGCGTTCACTTGACGCTAGATTTGGGCGGGCAAGCCAAGTTTGGCCCCGATGTGGAATGGGTGGAGTCAAGCGACGATCTCGTTGTCGATCCAACAAGAGGCGATGGTTTCTATGCCGAGATCCGTAAATACTGGCCTGCATTGCAAGATGGCGCTTTGATTGCGGGTTACGCAGGCATTCGTCCCAAAATAAATAGCCAGCATGAAGCTGCCAAAGACTTTGTCATTCGAGGCGCAGATGTTCACGGCATCAAAGGTTTGGTCAATCTGTTTGGTATTGAGTCGCCTGGGCTGACAAGCTCATTGGCGATTGGGCAGTATGTCGTAGATTTACTGGGGTAGACCCTTACAATCAGGGCATGTCCGCCCACTCACCCGTCTTCGCTGACGTCTCTTTGTTTCCGCGCGACGCCAAGCCCTTAACTAGTTACCGCCCATTTTGGGCGAAGCGTTTTGGCGTGGCGAAGTTTTTGCCCATGTCGCGCGCCGAGATGGACGTGCTCGGCTGGGACTCGTGCGACATCATCATTGTGTGCGGCGATGCCTATGTTGATCACCCCAGTTTTGGCATGGCGGTTATTGGGCGAACCCTTGAGCAGCAAGGCTTCCGAGTCGGTTTGATTTGCCAGCCCGACTGGAATAGCGCTGAAGCATTTAAGCAGCTTGGCAAGCCCAATCTCTTTTGGGGCGTGAGCGCGGGCAACATGGACTCCATGATTAACCGCTACACGGCAGACCGCAAAATCAGAAGCGACGATGCATACACCCCAGGCGGCTTAGGCGGCAAGCGCCCTGACCGCGCCGCTTTGGTCTACGCCCAGCGCTGCAAGGAAGCCTTCCCCGAAGTGCCGCTGGTGCTGGGCGGTATTGAAGCCAGCCTGCGCCGCATCGCGCACTACGACTACTGGAGCGACAAAGTGCGCCGCTCAGTGCTGGTTGATGCCAAGGCCGATTTGCTGCTCTACGGCAATGCCGAACGCGCCATTATTGAGATCGCCCATCGCCTTGCCAAACGCGAGCCGATTGAGACGATCACTGATATTCGCGGCACAGCGTTCGTCCGCAAAGCCACGCCACGCTTAGACGATGGCGATGCGGCATGGACAGAGATTGACTCCACAGATATCGACACCCCAGGCCGTATTGAGCAGGTTGTGAACCCGTACATGATGAGTTCGGAC
>CANFWH010000026.1 GCA_947450645.1 Comamonadaceae bacterium
CGAGACCAGCCCCATTCATGCCGCTCGGCTTGTGCACTTGCTGTGCACCGAAATGACGCTATCAAAGGCTTTGCCAGAAAGCTGGGTCAAACTAAATGTCAAGAATGATTTTTTTATCGAAACAAAACAAAATTTAGTCTATTTGTGTTTAACCTGCGTTGTACAAAACGCGATTCACGCGCTACAAAATCAAACGAAAACACCTTTGATTGAAATACGGATTCTTAAAAGCAAAGCCACAACCATCATTGCGGGGCATAGCATTAGCGTCATTGATAACGGACCAGGTATCAAGCCCGAGCTGTTGGCGCGCATTTTGGCTAATCGCCCATCGGCAAGCCATGCACAAGCTACCAATGGTAGTGGCCTAGGACTCATGCTTTGCAAAAAAATTATGTTGTCGCTAAACGGCGATATCAGCGTGCACTCAACAATAGCAGGCACTACGGTGACCTTGCATTTCCCGTTTAACAAAAAGGATGAAACATGACTCCCGCCACGATTTTGTACGTTGACGATGAGGCTATGGCACTCAAATATTTTGATCGCCTCATCAGTCCTAATTACCGTGTTCTCACAGCTTTATCTGTCGCAGAGGGCATTCAAGTTTTACAAGCGCACGGCAATGAAATATCGGTCTTAATTTCCGATCAGCGTATGCCAGGAGCTAGTGGCAATGAATTACTCCGCTACGCACGCGAGCATCATCCCAAAATTCTGCGCATCTTGACCACCGCGTACTCTGAGCTTGGCGAAGCGATTGTCGCCATCAATGCAGGCGAGATTTATCGCTACATCACCAAGCCTTGGGATTTAGAGATGCTGCGCACCGAAGTGCGTTTGGCGGTGGAAGTCTCTACGCTGCGCAGCGAGCGCGATGAGCTTTTGCACGTCAAAATTCAAGTACAGCAATCGCAATTGCTCGCCAATCGCGTCAACAACTTAGCCTTGGCTTGCGGCTTAGATGCCTCGTCCAGCATGGCTTTGCAACATTATTTGGAGGCCATAAAGCAAGTCGGCGGCGTCTCATTGTCAGTCGATTGGCATACGCTGCACTACACCGATTGGATGCAGAACGAAGCCATCCGTCACGCCGCTATCGCGGTGCATTTACAGCACTGGCTAGAGACTTGGCGTCATCCCACGATCGAGGACCTTACAAAAGCTTTGGGCGATATGTCTACCGACCCGCAAGCGTTAACACGCTTGCTATCGGATACGAGCAAAGAGCCCAATGAAAAAGACTGCGCCGCATTGGCGTGGTTTATGACGATCCAACGCTCTGGCAAACATAGCATTCACACGGCGCTATCCGCAACAGGGCAACTTCAATTGAGCCTAACTCCATACGCTGCACCTACCCTAGCAAATGACTGGCTAGCAAACGCCATGGAAGACTTGGGAAGGTAGTCATGGCAACTGGCCGTGCCATTCGGGCCGTTCCCGCTCTCATTGCAGTCGCCTTGTTAAGCGCCTGCGCTAACCCGTCACTTGCCCCTCAGGCCTTATCCAGCAAGGCTTCCACAAGTGTGATTCCCGCCATTCAGCAACCCGAAGGTGCGTCTGGCTACACCAATAAGCGTGGTGTTAACACCACCCAGTTTGCAGTTGCCGCAGCCAACCCGTTGGCGACACAAGCAGGTTACGACATTCTCAAAGCAGGCGGCAACGCCATCGATGCCGCCATTGCCGTACAAATGGTTTTGGGTTTGGTTGAGCCGCAATCTAGCGGCATTGGTGGCGGCGCGTTTATGCTCTATTTCGATGCAGCCAAAAAATGCGCTCCCGCTGCAAGCCAATCACCATGTGGCCTGCAGGCCTTTGATGGCCGCGAGACTGCCCCTGCTTTAACTACCGAAAATTTGTTTATTGGCAACGACGGAAAACCGATGGCGTTCATCGAGGCGGTGGTGGGTGGACGCTCAGTCGGAACATTAGGCGCCGTGCGAATGTTAGAGCTCGCACATCAGCAACATGGCAAGCTTGCATGGGCGGCACTGCTTCAACCCGCCATTGATTTAGCCAGCCATGGTTTTGCCGTTAGTCCGCGCATGAACACGCTGCTGCAAACTGAAATCGCACTCAAAAAAGACCCCGTTGCCCTAGCCTATTTTTACGATAAAGCAGGCCAGCCGTGGCCTGTGGGGCATATTCTCAAAAATCCTGAATACGCCGAAGTCTTAAAAATGATGGCGCGAGACGGCTCAAAAGCGCTGCACACGGGCGAGGTAGCCGAGGCAATTGTGCGCAAAGTGCAGACGCACCCCACCAACGCTGGCAAACTCTCCATGGCCGATTTGTCTAGCTACAAACCAAAAATTCGCGAAGCGTTTTGCACAGATTACGTGGCAATGCAAAAGCAATATCTGCTTTGTGGAATGCCACCGCCCAGCTCGGGCGCTATCACCATCGCGCAAATTTTGACGATTCTGCAAAACGTGACAACTGCCCCGCAAGCCATACTGGATAAGGCTTCCACAAGTGCCAATGGCGTGCCATCTGCCGATTGGTTGCATCGCTACACCGAAGCGGCGCGTCTCGCTTTTGCTGATCGCGCCCAGTACATTGGCGACCCTGACTTTGTTGCCGCACCCGCTGGCGATTGGAAAAGCCTCATCAATACCAGCTACCTCGCATCCCGCGCCCAGCTCATTGGCGAGCAGTCCATGAAAACGGTAAAGGCTGGCGAGCCAGGTGGATCAAGGCTTACGGGCTATGCCCCCATGCTAGAGCAAATCGAGCACGGCACTAGCCACATTAGCATCGTCGATGGATCTGGCAATGCACTTGCGATGACGACGACGATTGAAGACGCGTGGGGTTCTCGTCAAATGGTCAATCGTGGCAAGCTGGATGCCAGCGGCAATCCGATACTGGGAGGTTTTTTGCTCAATAACCAACTCACCGATTTCAGCTTTGCACCAACGGATGCAGATGGAAAACCGATTGCTAATCGCGTCCAGCCACTCAAACGTCCACGCTCTTCTATGTCACCCACTTTGGTATTTGACAAAGCGACAGGGGAAATCGTTGCAAGCCTTGGCAGTCCTGGCGGCGCACTCATCATTCACTTCGTTGCCAAGACTTTGCATGGCATGCTCAATTGGGAAATGCGTCCGCAGGATGCTATCAATTTACCTAACTTTTCGGTGTGGGAAGATAGGCTGTTGTTAGAAAAGAATCGTTATCCCGCTGCGACGGTTGAAGTGCTCAAGGCACGAGGGCACGAGGTGCGCGAAATCAATATGACCAGCGGCTTGCAAGGCATTCAAAAAACGAATGGCGGATTTTTAGGCGGTGCCGATCCACGGCGCGAAGGAGTTGTACTTGGAGACTAAATTGACAAACCAAAAACTCACAAGGGTTGCGCTCACCCTAGGCGATGCAGCTGGCGTTGGCCCCGAGCTACTGGCCAAAGCACTTAGCACTACGCCTGTGCCAGATGCGACCGCGTGGGTCATTGTGGGCGACCGCTGGATTTGGGATCGAGCGCAAAAATTTGCCAGCGTCGCTGTTGCCACCACAACGATCACAAATTTCAATGAGGCCCAATCTGGATTGTCGTTTTTTGAGATTCCAATGTTGCAAGAATCAGATGTTCCACTTGGCAAAGCCAATGCCCATGCGGGTCGCGCGATACTTCGTACCTTAGAGTTTTGCTTGGATGCCGCCACCGCCAATCAGATTCAAGCCATCTGTTTTGCGCCGCTCAATAAGCAAGCCATGAAGTTGGGTGGCCTCCAGTTCGACGATGAAGCTTCGCACTTTGCCAATTACCTCGGCATCACAGATTTTTATTGCGAATTCAATACGCTGGGTGATTTATGGACGGCGCGCGTGTCATCACACGTACCGCTTAAAGATGCCGCCAAGTACATCACCGCCGAGCGTATTGATGCGGCTGCAAGCCTTATCCACAAAGCCCTCGTGGCGTATGGCATCCCTAAACCTGTGATTGCCGTGGCAGCGTTTAATCCGCATGGCGGCGATGGTGGCACGTGTGGTCGCGAGGAGATTGACACCATCATTCCAGCGGTTGCAAAACTGCAAGCCAAGGGCATGGATGCCCGCGGCCCTTTTCCAGCGGATACGTTATTTATCAAAGCGCGCGAAGGTGTGTATCAAGCCGTGGTCACGATGTACCACGACCAAGGACAAATCGCGATCAAGCTGATGGGGTTCGAGCGCGGCGTGACGGTGCATGGCGGACTGCCCATTCCGATTACGACACCAGCACACGGCACGGCTTACGATTTAGCGGGCACAGGCCAAGCGACCACGCAAGCCATGACGAACGCCTTACTTGTTGCAACAAAAATGGGATCTTCAAAATGAAAACGATTTCAATCATCTTGGCTGTAGCCCTTGCTGTGCTTGGCTTGGCGCAGGGCGCTTTTGCGCAAACCTATCCCAACAAGCCCATCAAAATCATGGTTGGCGCATCGGCTGGCGGCGGCACCGACATCATTGCGCGGATGCTGGCGGAGAAGATGAGCATCAGTCTCAAGCAACCCGTGGTGGTGGACAACCGCGCTGGCGCGTCCAACACCATCGCCGCTGAAGTGACCGCCAAAGCAGCACCCGATGGCTATACGTTGTTAGTGGCAACCACCACGGGACAAGCGATTGCGCCGCATTTGCTCAAACTCAGTTACGACGCTTTGAGGGACATTGCGCCTATTGGCATGGTGATGGCCGTACCCAATGTGCTGATCGTTGGCTCATCCGTCACAGCTAAAAACGTCGGTGAATTGATTGCCGACATTCGCGCCAAACCGAACACCTATCAATACGCCAGCTCGGGCATTGGGAGCACGCAGCACATTGCAGGCGAAGCCTTTGCACTGACGACTGGCGTGAAACTTTTGCACGTGCCGTATCGCGGCTCTAGCCAAGCGCACATCGACCTGATTGGCGGCTCGGTGCAAATGATGTTTGACACCACGTCGTCAGCGATGCCGCAAATCAATGGCGGCAAATTGCGCGCATTGGCCGTCACCAGCGGACAGCGCACCAGTAGCCTGCCTAATGTGCCAACCCTGACGGAGTCTGGCGTGCGAGGCATTGATATGTCCACGTGGTACGGGCTTTTTGTCACTGGCGGCACATCTGACGTAACAACAAAAATCTTGATTGCCGAGCTCAAACGCATCCTCGCCTTACCTGATGTGCAAAAGCGAATTACAGATTTAGGCGGTATGCAAATGCCGCTTTATGGCGACGACTTCAAAGCCTTTAACGCGCGTGAGTTTGCAACCTATCGCACCTTGATAAAAGACGCGAATATTACAGCACAATAAATCATGAATCGTCGCGAACTGATTCAGCTAGCAAGCGCGAGCGCTGCCCTACAAGCCACGTCCCGCTTAGCATACAGCCAGACCACGCTCAAAGATAACCCCTTCAAACTGGGTGTTGCCAGCGGCTCGCCCACACCTGATGGCGTGGTACTGTGGACGAAATTAGTTTCGGATGGCATGTTTGGTTTTAGCGATAAGCCCGTGGGTGTGAGGTGGCAAGTCGCGCACGACGAAACATTTACGCGTATCGCGCTGCAAGGCACAGCGACTGCCCTGCCGCAGCTAGGCCACTCTGTACACGTTGATCTGCGTGGCTTGCAGAGCGATCGCTGGTATTTTTATCGCTTTATCGTGGGCACGGGTGCAAGTGCAATGATGAGCGATGTCGGGCGCACGCGCACTGCGCCAGCACAGAACGCACGTGTGGACAAACTACGCTTCGCGTTTGCCTCGTGCCAAAACTGGGATCACGGTTTCTTTGCGGCGTATCGGCAAATGGTACAAGACAACCCTGACCTCGTTGTGTTTTTGGGTGACTACATCTACGAGTATGCGAGTCCAAAAAATCCCAATGCCAATTTACCCCGCAGGCACGACATCCGCACCGCCACCACGCTGGCAGACTATCGCAGTCTCTATGCACTGTACAAAAGCGACCCACTCTTGCAAGCGGCGCACCGCATGTGCCCGTGGATCGTGACATGGGACGACCATGAAGTGGAGAACGATTACGCCAGCGATAGAGGCGCAGTCCTCACCACGCCAGAAGAATTTTTAACGCGCCGTGCCGCAGCCTACCAAGCCTACTACGAACACATGCCCTTGCCCGCAAGTGCCTTAGCACGTGGCTTAGCGGGGCTTGGGCAAAATGACGGCGTGCGCGTGAACCAGCGTGTCGCGTGGGGATCGCTGGCTCATTTCCATGTACTCGATTGCCGCCAATACCGCGATTATCAAGCTTGCCAAAAACCCAATCGTGGTGGCTCGGGCATGGTCAAGGCAGCTGATTGCGCTGAATTGCAAGATCCAAACAGGTCGATGCTCGGCAAGCCACAAGAGGTTTGGCTTGCAGAAGGCATGGCTCTGGATGGCAATGCGGGTAAGGCTTCCCAGCCTATGCCTTGGAGCATCATTGCACAAAGCACCTTGCTTGCAAAGATCAATTCGCCAGCTGACAAAGAGCCGCGCATTTGGACGGATGGCTGGGAAGGTTATCCGTTTGCTCGTCAGCGCCTCCTCGCTTCACTGCAAGCGCAGCCCAGCTTGCATCCTGTCATCCTGAGTGGCGATGTGCACTTGAACGTCGTCGCTAATGTGGAGAACATCGCCACCGAGTTTTGCGGCACCAGTCTCACCTCCCAAACCAATTGGCATCCTGAGCGCGAGCCCTCGTTCTACCAAGACAACCCGCACGTTCAATACTTCAATAGCGAAAAACGCGGCTATGGCCTCTGCGACATCACACCCAAACTATGGACGACCACGCTGATGGGCGTGGACGATGTGAGAAGCGAGAGCAGCGTGACAACACCGATTGCCAAATTTGCGGTTGAGCGTGGGAATAAAACGCCTGCGAAAATGTAGGCATGTCGATCCCCCAAACCTTCATCCAAGAGCTACTCAACCGCGCAGACGTAGTGGATGTGATCGGGCGGCACGTGACGCTTAAAAAAGGCGGCGTGAACTACATGGGACTGTGTCCGTTCCATGGTGAGAAATCCCCGTCGTTTTCGGTGAGTCCAACCAAGCAGTTCTATCACTGCTTTGGCTGCGGCAAAAGTGGTAATGCCATTGGCTTTTTAATGGAACACACGGGCGCGACGTTTGTTGAAGCGGTGCATGACCTCGCAGGTCAGTTTGGCCTCGTCGTCCCCGAGGAGCAAGCCAGTCCGCAAGACCGCGCGCGCGCCGCTCAAGTCAAGGCCAAGCAAGTCACGTTATCGGATGTGCTGGAACGTGCCGCCAAGGCTTATGGAATGGAGCTTCGCGCAAGTGACAAGGCAAAAAATTATTTCAAAGGACGCGGACTCTCGGGTGAAGTTGCGAAAGCGTTTGGTCTGGGCTACGCGCCTGAAGGTTGGCGCACGTTAGCGAGTGTGTTCCCTGACTACGCCGATCCGCTCTTGGTTGAATCGGGACTGGTAATTGAAAACACGGATGACCCAAAAGAAACGAAACGCTATGACCGATTCCGCGACCGTGTGATGTTCCCCATTCGTAACGCCCGCGGCGAATGCATCGGCTTTGGTGGACGCGTTTTAGACAACAGCTTGCCCAAATATCTGAACTCACCCGAAACGCCTGTGTTTAGCAAAGGCCGCGAACTCTATGGCTTGTTTGAAGGCCGCGTGGCGATTCGTGACAAGGGCTATTGCCTGGTGACCGAGGGCTACATGGACGTGGTGGCGCTGGCGCAGTGGGGCTTTGGCAACGCGGTGGCAACGCTGGGCACGGCCTGCACCGCTGACCATGTGCAAAAGCTGTTTCGCGCCACCGATAACGTGATCTTTAGTTTTGACGGTGATAAGGCCGGCGTCCGTGCGGCGCACAAGGCTCTCGCTGCGGCTGTACCATTTGCAACCGACACACGCTCGGTCAAATTTTTATTCTTGCCAGAAGAGCATGACCCCGATAGTTTTATCCGCGAGCATGGAGCAGAAGCATTTGAAAAATATGTTTTTAACGCGCTACCTTTATCCAAATTTTTAGTCGAAGCGGCATCCGAAAACTGCGATCTCGCCTCTGCCGAAGGTCGCGCCAAAATGAGCACGCAAGCCATGCCCCTGTGGACACTGCTGCCAGATGGAGCTTTGAAACGACAACTGATGAAGGATCTTGCGGAGCGAGTGCAGATCGACTCGCAAGACTTACTTGCTTTATGGCAGGTTAGACAGCAAGCTACGGCATACCGCGCAAAGCCCAAACCAGCACCGCGCACCACGTCCTCCCCACGCACCATGCCCGTCAGTCGTGCTGACCAAGCGCTCAGAATGCTGCTCACCGATAACGCTGTGTGGGGCACACTGTCTGCCGAAGAGCATCATTTGCTTTGCGATTTGCCCGCACCGCATGGCGAAGTGTTTACGTGGCTAGACCATCAATTTATGGAATATGGTGCGCAAAATTGGGCTGCACTTTCCAACGCGTTGCAAGGCGAATCGTTTGCGAGTTTTGCATCCAAACAAATGGATGCGAACACTGCAACGGGCGGTGAATTTAATGCGCAAGAATTGCGAACCATCCTCAATTCCGAGCTAGCGGAGCGCCTCAAAATAGAAGAGCAAGAAGTTTTGCAATTATTTGTGAAAAGCCCCGAAAACATTGGGCTGCGGGCACGCTACGAGGCACTCAAAACCAAGCGTTTACTCCTGCTGAAAGTAGTCCCCTTGGTATAATCCACTTTTCCCCCAAAAAAGTGCACCATGCCAGCTAAAAAAAATACCGCCCCGGTCGCGGTTAAAAAAACCACCAAACCCGCTAAAACTGCTCCAGTAGTAGCAAAGAAAACAACTCCCAAAGTAACGACAAAACCCGCCAAAGCTGAAAAGGCCGCTAAGCCTGCCAAAGCAATCAAAGGCGGCAAAAAAAGCAAGGTCGCTGATGGCGATGATGTCTTGCTCGACATTGAAGACGAGTTAGAAGGCGAACCCATTGTTGTTGCTGGTGAAACTGCCGAAAAGGTCAAGCCACTCCGCATGAAACTCTCCAAGGCGAAAGAGCGTGCCTTGATGAAAGAGTTTGGTTTAGATGACACGGTTTTATCCGAAGAAGATTTGGCCAAGCGTCGCCAACGCCTCAAAGCACTCATTAAGCTGGGCAAAACACGCGGCTACTTGACTCATCCCGAAATCAAAGATCACTTGCCCGACAAGCTAGTGGATGCAGAGACTTTAGAGGTGGTGTTCTCTTTGCTCAACGACATGAGCGTGGCGGTGTACGAGTCCACACCTGATGCCGAGACGCTATTTGCTGACAACATCACCAGTGCGTCTGCCAGCGAAGAAGAAGCTGAAGAGGAGGCTGAAGCTGCCGTGACTACGGTCGATAGTGAGTTTGGTCGCACCACAGATCCTGTGCGCATGTACATGCGCGAAATGGGCACGGTTGAGCTCTTGACCCGCGAAGGCGAAATTGAAATTGCCAAGCGTATCGAAGGCGGCTTGAACCGCATGATGGAAGCCATTTGCGCCTGCCCTGCCACCATTGCCGAAGTGTTCTTGATGGCGGAAGCCATCCGCAATGACCCTAAAACCGTGGTCTCCAGCATCGTGGACGGATTTGTTAATCCCAACGAAGCAGACGATTACGTGGCCGAAGAAGACTTTGACGATTACGACGCAGCAGAAGACGATGACGGCAAGGGCGGCTCTAAGGCCATGACCCGCAAACTGGAAGAGCTAAAAAAAGAAGCTCTCTCTCGCATCGACAACATCAGCAAATTGTTTGAAAAAGTCCATAAGTCGTTCGACAAAGATGGCTACGGCTCACCCGCCTACATCAAGGCGCAAAAGGCGATGCAAGACGAAGTCATGCTGATTCGCTTTACGGCAAAAACCATTGACAAACTCTGCACAAAAATGCGTGGCTATGTTGAAGACGTGCGCAAAAAAGAGCGCGAACTGCGCCGCATCGTGGTCGAGAAATGCCGTATGCCGCAAGAGACGTTCATCAAAGACTTTCCACCTAACTTGCTCAACCTTAAATGGGTCGAAAAACAGGCCAAAGCAGGCAAGCCGTGGTCTGAGACGATCGCGCGTTTCATCCCGCCAATTCAAGACCAGCAACAAAAGTTGATCGAGCTACAAGCCAAGCTGGTTGTGCCTCTCGACGTTTTGAAAGACATCAACAAAAAAATGAACGACGGCGAGCGTAGCTCACGCGCCGCCAAAAAAGAAATGATCGAAGCCAACTTGCGCTTGGTTATTTCGATTGCTAAAAAATACACCAATCGTGGCCTGCAATTCTTAGATTTAATTCAAGAAGGCAACATCGGTTTGATGAAAGCGGTTGAGAAATTTGAATACCGCCGTGGTTACAAATTCTCCACCTACGCCACGTGGTGGATTCGCCAAGCGATTACGCGCTCCATTGCCGACCAAGCGCGCACGATTCGTATTCCCGTGCACATGATCGAGACCATCAACAAGATGAATCGCTACTCGCGTCAACATCTGCAAGAGCATGGCTTTGAACCCAACGCTTCGATGCTGGCCGAGAAGATGGAAATTCCTGAAGACAAGATCAGGAAGATCATGAAAATCGCCAAGGAACCCATTTCGATGGAAACCCCGATTGGCGACGATGATGATTCGCACTTGGGCGATTTCATCGAAGACCAAGTCAACACTGCGCCGCTAGATGCAGCGGTGCAAGCGGGTCTGCGCGACATCGTCAAAGACGTGCTGGACAGCCTCACGCCGCGCGAAGCCAAAGTCATGCGTATGCGTTTTGGTATCGAGATGACCAGCGACCACACGTTAGAAGAAGTCGGCAAACAGTTTGACGTGACGCGCGAGCGTGTGCGCCAAATCGAAGCCAAGGCGCTGCGTAAGATGAAGCACCCTTCGCGGTCAGATAAATTGCGTAGCTTTATTGATACGATTTAATGAATAAAAAATCCCCGCTGCTAGCGGGGATTTTTTATGGATAACGCACGATGACTAAACTACGCCGACCTCAATCAAAGGAAATTTAAACATGTCAATTTGGAACGGTATCGAAATTCATCCACGCGTAGAGGCTAACGCCGCTGCGATTCAACTGCTGCAAGACATCCCCTCGTCCATCATTAGCGACATTATGGGTGGGCGCTTGGTGGGAACAACTGGCCTGCGTCCTATCAATCGCTCCGTGGTGAGTGTGTGCGGCAACGCCGTGACTGTGCGGGTTCGCGCGGGTGACAACTTGCTCATTCACAAAGCGCTAGAGATGTTGCAAGTAGGCGATGTGCTGGTCGTTGACGGCGAGGCGGACGTGACTCGCGCACTAGTTGGCGAAATCATGATGACAACAGCGCATGTGCGCGGCGCAATTGGCTTCGTCATCGACGGCGCCGTGCGTGACATTGATGCCTTTGAAACGATTGGCTTTCCTTGCTGGGCACGCGGCGTGAGTTTGCGTGGCCCCTACAAAGAAGGTCCTGGCAACATCAACATCCCCGTCACGGTGGGCGGCATGCTGGTCAACGCTGGCGATATTGTGGTTGGCGACTCGGATGGTCTCGTCGCTATCCCAGTCAAGCTTGCGGCAGAGGTTGCAGCTAAAGCACACGAGAAGATTCGTGTCGAGCAAGAAACTCTCGCAGCTATTCGCGCAGGCACTTACTCGGGCGCTTGGGTGGATGCCATTCTTAAACAAAAAGGTTTTTAAAGAGGACGCTTTATGAAAACGAAATTTCTTGCCACACTATTTTTAGCCTTGAGCGTTGGTGCGGCCTCTGCTCAGACTTACCCCAACCAAACCATCCGCTTTGTCGTGCCTTGGCCTGCGGGCGGCGCAACCGATCAAGTCGCACGCATCTTGGCGCAGCCGCTCTCGCAAGCACTGGGTGTGGCTGTGGTAGTGGACAACAAAGGCGGCGCAGGCGGCAACATTGGTACAGCGCTTGTGGCAAAAGAAAAGCCCGACGGCTACACGCTGCTGCTGGCCACCAGTTCCACCAACGCGGCAGGCCCGCACCTGTTTGCCAAGCAAGGTTTTGATCCTGCCAAAGACTTCGCGGCGGTGATCCATTTAGTCGCCATCCCCAACGTGATGGTTGTGCCCGCTAAGTCACCTTGGACGAGCCTGAAAGACGTGATTGCGGACGCAAGAAAATCGCCTGATAAATACACCTACGGCTCGGCGGGCATTGGTAGCTCGCAGCACTTGGCGGGCGCGCAATTCAAGACCACAGCCAACCTCGACATCCGACACGTGCCCTACAAAGGCAGTGGCCCAGCGGCGCAAGATTTGATTGCAGGACACATCGACATGATGATTGATACAGGCTCCTTGGGCACGATCAAAGGCGGCTTGCTCAAACCCTTGGCGGTCGCCAGCAGCAAGCGCCTAGCGGCCTTGCCAAACGTTCCCACATTTGCCGAAGCAGGTACGCCCATGTTGGCATCGGCTTGGTACGGCGTGATGCTGCCAGCAGGCGCATCGCCAGCGGTGATTGCCAAGCTCAACGGCGCGTTCAACACACTGCTCAAAAATCCAGAAATTCGCGGCAAGTTGGAAGGCATTGGCGCAGAGATTTCTGGCGGCACGTCAGATGAATTTGCGAAGTTCGCGATCTCTGAGATTAAGCGCTATGAGGGCATTGTGAAGAGCTCTGGAGCGCCGAAGGAGTGATGAGTGGCTTTTGCGGTCGGGCAAACTGCAAGGTTTTGTGGGATTTTTGCTTTTTAAATTTCAACAAAAAAGATATACACTTAGAATATGAACGGCAAAGAGATTATCAAACGCATGATGCTAGAAGGATGGCAACTAGACCGCATTAACGGCAGTCATCACATCATGACAAAAAATGGACGCGCTGTGCCAGTTCCCGTTCATGGTGGCAAGGATGTTGGTATTGGCCTGCTATCTGCGATTGCCAAACAAAGCGGCGTGAAATTGAAATAAGGATACATCATGCAAGTCAGTTACCCAGCAAATATCACACAGCAAACCGATGGCAGCTATTTGGTTCAATTCATCGATCTGCCCGATACCTTCACCGAAGGTCAAACAATGGACGAAGCGCTCTTTAATGCCTCGGAAGTGCTGTCTGGCATGCTTTGCTGGCATGCTGATCAAGGGCACGACATCATTCCTGCAACACTAGGCGCAAAAAAAGCGCACTACATTGCGCCCGACGCCAAAACTCAAGCGGCGCTTCTGTTGCGCCAAGCGCGCGGCGATCGCACTCACGCGGATTTGGCAAGAGCACTTTCCACGTCGTGGCCGCAAGCTAAACGATTGGAGAGCGCGAGTTATTGGCCAAATCTCAAGACACTAGATCGCGCAGCAGCGGCCTTGGGTAAACGATTGATGATTTCGTTTGCTTAAGCTTAAAGCCAAGAAGCTGCGCAGGTTGAAATGTCCTCCGCACTTCGACAAGGCGCCTAGTTTTATTGATACGCTTTAAACTAAACGCTACAAATAAGAATCCCGCCAAGCCGCAAGGTTGGGCGGGATTTTGTTTTTCTAATTAAAAAATATGTGATGTGTCATTTCCTTGGCTCACTCCATCTGTCCAGTTTTTCTTTATAAAAACTAACACTCCCACCGTTCTGGTAAAACCAATAGGCAAAATCGCCCCCCGTCACTCAATCTGGCTCACCAAGTATTTTTTGGACTTCGGTAGGGCTCATACCCGTAGCTAATTTTCTCCAATTCGCTATTGATTTCCAACCGTCAACGGATGCAAAAGGCTTTGCAGCATTGCTAGAGCTGCCAGCCATAGACTCTAACTTTGCTAAACGATCATTTATCTGCTGGATTTCTTTTTCTACTTGCCGAATTCAAGCACTTTCATCTGCGTGTGAATTCAGGACAACGGCTAGCAACAGAAATCCTAAGGTCGTAATTTTTCTAACCATGGCCAATCTCCTTGCATGCAATGTGATGCGAAATTAGCGCTCATTTAATGAGAAATGTAGAAGCGGCTCTAGTCTTCGAAAGCAATCTTAGCTCCTTCTTCATCCGCAAATTATCAATCCGCCTCGACTCGCTCAAAAAACTAAGCCTCATCGGGGAGAGCGTTGCCTCTGCTTCAGCCCTCGTAATGCGCGGTGGTCTTGGCAACCCTGCCTTGTCCGCCAGCGCATCGTAGTAGTCGCCTGTTTTGATGCCCGAATCCTCGGCAATGTTGTAGTTGCGCTGCGGCTTGCCTCGCCACAGCGCTGCGATACACGCCCTTGCTAGGTCGTCTGCATGGATGTGGTTGGTGTAGACGTCATCGCTGGAGACCAATACTGGCGTGGCGTGGCGGACTCTGTCTAGCGGATCACCGCCTTCACGGTCAGCAGCATAAATGCCTGGGATGCGCAGGCAGTTGACGCGCACGTTGGATTGCTTGCCGAAGGTTCGCACACGTGTTTCGGCGTCCACTCGGCGTTTGGCGCGGTCGGTTTGCGGATTGACGGCGCGTGTCTCAGGCGCCCACTCGCCGTTGCAGTTGCCGTACACGCCCGTGGTGGACGCATAGACCAAGGCCGTGGGTTTGCTGCGCAGCCTAAGAGCACGAACAAGGTTGGCGGTGCGTATGTCGCTAGCGCCATTATTTGACGGAGGGGCAAGCTGCAGCGCATATGTAGCAAGGCTTGTGAGCCGATGCAAGCTGGAAGCCTTATCTAGATTGGCCTGCAAGGGAGTGATGCTTTTGGCGCGTAGCTCGGGGAGTCTGTTGTTGCTGGATGTCGTCGCCAGCACGCGCACATGCTTTGGCAGCGCCTCTGCCACGCGCAAGCCCACATCACCGCATCCAATGATGAGAACGCGGGTTTGTTTGAAGCGACGGCTCTTAGCGCCTAAGAATGATGTCTGCAAGGGGATAATCTAGGGATAGGTTAATTTTTCAATCACTTTCCCAATCATAGTTATGTCTTTCAAAATCACCGTCGAACCCTCCAACCGCTCTTTTGACGTTAACGAGGGCGAAGCCATCCTCGTTGCTGGCATTCGCCAAGGCGTGTCTATGCCCTATGGCTGCAAGGACGGGGCTTGCGGCTCTTGCAAGTGCTTAAAGCTATCGGGCACGGTCAAACACGGCACGCATCAAAGCAAGGCGCTGTCGGACATGGAAGAAGCCAATGGCTATGTGCTCACCTGCTGCGCCGTACCGCAAACCGATGTGGTGCTGGAGTCCAAGCAGGTTACTGCTGCGGATGCCTTCCCTGTCAAAAAAATGCCGAGCCGCGTGACGACGATGGAGCGCCTCTCGCATGACGTGATGCGCCTTGTTTTGCAACTGCCTGCGGCTGAGCCGTTTCAATATCACGCGGGGCAATACATCGAGTTCATTTTGCGCGATGGGGCTCGCAGGGCTTATTCCATGGGCAATGCGGCGCATACGACCGAGGGAAAATCGATTGAGCTGCACATCCGCCACATGCCAGGCGGCAAGTTTACCGACCAAGTGTTTAGCACGATGAAGGAAAAAGACATCGTCCGCATTGAAGGGCCTTACGGCGGTTTTTATTTGCGCGAAGATTCCGACAAACCTATGATCCTCTTGGCTTCTGGCACAGGTTTTGCGCCTATCAAATCGATCATCGAGCACATGGAAAAGATGGGATCGATACGTCCTGCAACGCTCTACTGGGGTGGTCGTCGCCCCTCCGACATGTACTTGGATGCGTGGGTGAAAGAGAAGTTGGCCGCGATGCCAAACCTCACCTACGTACCCGTGATTTCGGATGCGCTGCCAGAAGATGCTTGGACAGGTCGCACAGGATTCGTCCACGCTGCGGCCATTGCCGATGTGCCCGACATGAGCGGCTATCAAGTCTATGCCTGCGGCGCGCCGATTGTGATTGAGTCCGCGCAAAAGCAATACGCAGAAAAATGCGGTTTGCCAAGCGACGAGTTTTATGCAGATTCGTTTACATCTGAGGCGGATAAGGCTAAGGCAGCATGAACAAAACGCCGTTCGGACTGATCCTGTCGAAGTCTGGTTTGGCGTTGTTTCTGGCAGCGTTCCCGCTACTCACCTTCGCCCAAGCCGAACGCGCTATTCGCCTCATCGTGCCTTATGCAGCGGGCGGTCCGATAGATGTGAGCGCAAGGCTCTTGGCCGATAAAGTGAAGGGCAGTTTGGGTAGTGTCATCGTTGATAACCGTGCGGGTGCAGGTGGAAATTTGGGCGCAGACCTTGTAGCCAAAGCCGTACCAGACGGTATGACCATTGGCATTGCAGCCGTTGCCACGCACGCGATCAACCCGTGGTTGTTTGCCAAGATGCCGTATGACTCGGTGAAGGACTTCACGCCGATCACGCAAATCTTGCGTGTGCCCAACGTGCTGGTGATGAATGCAGACACCGCTAAACGTTTGAACATCAGCTCACTCAAAGACTTTGTGGCTTACGCCAAAGCGAACCCTGCCAAGCTGAATTACGGTAGCGGTGGCCTTGGCAGCGCGGGGCATTTGGCTGGCGAGATGTTTAAGGCACGCGCAGGCATTTTTGCCGTGCACATTCCGTACAACGGCGGCAATCCTGCGCAGTTGGCGCTGCTCTCGGGTCAAGTTGATTTCAATTTCGACAATCTCGCCACGGCTGCGCCCAATATCAAAAGCGGCAAGCTCAAAGCGCTAGGCGTGACCACACTGGCAAGGTCAAACGCCCTGCCCTTGGTGCCTGCCATTGCTGAAACATTTAAAGGTTTTGAGATTGACACGTGGTGGGGGCTGGTTGCGCCAGCGAACCTGCCAATCGGCCTGCAAGCCAAGCTGAATAAGGCTTTCACGAGTGCGCTTTTGAGCGACGACATCAAAATTCGCTTCGCTAATCTCTATGCGGAACCCACGCCCACATCGCCTGAAGCGTTTGGTGCGCTGATTCAAAGTGAACTTAAAAAGTACGAAGTAGAGGTGAAGGCAAGTGGAGCGAAGGCGGAGTAAAAGAAAAAGCCCTTGATTTTTCAATCAAGGGCTTCAAACTTTGGTGCGGCTGGCAGGAATTGAACCCACGACCCTCTGGTTCGTAGCCAGATACTCTATCCAACTGAGCTACAGCCGCACACAGCCTCTGATTATAAGGCAGGTTGAAGGGTTCGCCAAACAGTTTTTCCGCCGCTGGCTTTGTCTAACTGCACAAGCATCGCATCGTGCTCGGCTGTTTCACTCTCATTGGCTCGCAAAACAGTGAGTTCAAATTGGCTGAAATCAATGCTTAGCGTGCTAACCGACTTTTGCTCACTCGCGCTGTCCATTAAGAGCGCATCTTGCCCACGTGTGAGTCCTATGTACACGTCCGCCAGCAGCTCTGCGTCTAACAGCGCTCCGTGCAGCTTGCGGCCCGAGTTATCCACCCCTAAGCGGTCGCACAGTGCGTCTAGGCTATTGCGCTTGCCAGGGTATTGATGTTTCGCCATCGCCAGCGAGTCCACCACCTTGGCAACCACACTGGTAAAGCGATTTTTGCCTGCACGTTTGAGTTCAGCCTCTAAAAATCCCACGTCGAACGGCGCGTTGTGGATGATGATTTCGTCTGCACCTGCAATGTAGGCTAAAAAATCGTCTGCAATTTCTGCAAATTTAGGCTTGTCGCTCAAAAATTCGGTCGTGAGGCCGTGGACGCGCAACGCACCCTCGTCGCTTTCACGCTCAGGATTGAGGTAGTAATGTTTGTTATTGCCCGTCAGTTTGCGATTGAATAATTCGACGCAGCCGAGTTCGACAATACGGTCGCCTGTGGCGGGTGAAAGTCCCGTGGTTTCGGTGTCCAGCATGACTTGGCGCATGAGTCTCTACCCTTAACTTAATGAAGTTCTTTGGCGTGGTTGATGGTGTATTTTGGAATCTCCACCACCAAATCCGTTTGTGCTACGAAGGCTTGGCACGACAAGCGCGAGTTGGGCTCTAGCCCCCAAGCACGATCCAGCAAATCTTCTTCGTTTTCGTCCATTTCGTTCAAGCTGTTAAAACCCTCGCGCACGATGATGTGGCAGGTGGTGCAAGCACAGCTCATATCGCAAGCGTGCTCGATGGCAATGCCGTGCTCCAAAAGCGCTTCGCAAATACTGTCACCGCTGGAGGCCTTAATGGACGTGCCCTCAGGGCAAATCTCGGCATGTGGAAGAATTTTGATAGTAATGGACATGGTTTAGATATTCTCGATGTTTTTGCCAGCTAATGCACGTGCAATGCCAGCATTCATTCTGGCAGCGGCAAACGCTTCTGTGGCTTTGGCAAGTTTTGCTGTTGCAGCCTCAATCGCCTTGGCATCTTCCAAAGTTTTGGAGACCGTGCAAGCCGCCATCAATTTATCAATTTGAGATTGCGACTTGGCATCTAATAAATCACGATCTGAGCTAAGTGCCGACTGCACCGCAATCACCATGCGATCCGCTTCCAGTCTTGCTTCGGCCAAGGCCCGCGCGGCCATATCTTGTGCCGCTGTACCAAAGCTGTCCTTCAACATGGTGGCAATTTGCTCGTCGGTCAATCCATAGCTGGGCTTCACGTTAATGCGCGCTAGGGCGCCTGAGTTTTGCTCCACTGCCGCAACGTTGAGCAAACCATCCGCATCCACGGTAAACGTAACACGAATCTTGGCCACGCCTGCCGCCATCGGTGGGATGCCGCGTAGCTCAAAACGCGCCAAGCTACGGCAATCCGCTACCAAATCGCGTTCGCCCTGCACCACATGCAATGCCAGCGCGGTTTGCCCGTCTTGGTAGGTCGTAAAGTCTTGCGCCATTGCAGTGGGAATGGTTTGATTGCGCGGCACGATGCGCTCCACCAAACCGCCCATGGTCTCGATACCCAGCGAGAGCGGAATCACATCTAACAGCAGCATGTCGTCCGCATCCGTACCCGTTTTGTTACCCGCCAATTGATTGGCCTGAATGGCAGCGCCTAGCGCTACCACTTCATCGGGGTTGAGGTTGACAAGTGGCGGCTTGCCAAAGAACTCGCCCACCACAGCTTGAATATGCGGCATACGCGTAGAGCCGCCGACCATCACCGTGCCGTCGATATCCGCAGGTTTCAGCTTGGCATCGCGCAGGGCCTTTTTGACTGCTGCAAGCGTTCGATCGGTGAGTGGTTTTGTGATCTCTACAAACTGTGCTCGTGTGATGGTCTGGTCGCCCACCTGCACCATCTCTTCCGTGGTCAGTTTTTCTTTTACTTTTCGTGCTTCAAACGTGCTGACTTTGCCTTTCAAAAATACCGCAACAGCATGGTCGTAATCATCACCACCCAAGGCGGAGTCACCGCCCGTGGCGACCACTTCAAACACGCCTTTAGCAAGTCGCAAAATGGAGATATCAAACGTGCCTCCACCCAAATCATAAATAGCGTACACACCCTCGGCTGCGTTATCTAAACCATACGCAATTGCTGCGGCTGTGGGCTCGTTAATCAATCGGAGCACATTCAATCCAGCTAACTGTGCCGCATCCTTGGTGGCTTGGCGCTGCGCGTCGTCAAAATAAGCGGGCACGGTAATCACGGCACCAAAAATATCGTCATCGAACGTGTCTTCGGCGCGATACCTAAGCGTCGCCAAAATTTCGGCGCTCACCTCAACAGGAGACTTCTCACCAGCAACCGTTTGAATGCTCACCATTCCGTCTTTTGCAGCCAAGTGATAGGGTAACGATGCCACATTTGATATATCCGCTAGGCCACGTCCCATAAGACGTTTGACAGAAGCGATGGTGTTAGTAGGGTCGCTAATTTGAGTCGCAACAGCCGCAAAACCGATCTCGCGTTTGTCCTCACCGTCTTGAGTTTTGACATAGCGAACGACTGACGGCAAAAGCACGCGGCCTTGCTCGTCTGGCAGGCACTCCGCAACGCCACTACGCACACTCGCCACTAACGAATGCGTCGTGCCAAGGTCAATGCCAATGGCGATACGCCGCGCATGTGGATCTGGCGCTTGGTTGGGTTCGGAGATTTGCAGGAGAGCCATAAAATTTGGGAATGTCGATTTAACTTTTACAAACGATCTTCTAATTCAGATTCAAACTTGTCTAAGAACATGAGGCTGCGAACCAAGCTGGAGGCCTTGTCGTATGTGGCTTGCGGGGCATTTTCATTGTCTAAAGCACGACCACATTGGGCTAGCAGGTTTTGCTTCTGCGCAGATACCTCAGCCAAGAGTGTTTCAATTTGTCCATCGCTGGTTGCATCGTCTGCCGCCTCACGCCACTCGATTTGCTGCATCAAAAATGCAGCGGGCATGGCGGTGTTATTTTCGGCATTGATGGGTGCGCCGCGTAGTTCACACAAGTAAGCGGCGCGTTTGAGCGGGTCTTTGAGCCGTTGATACGCTTCGTTAATTCGCACGCTCCACTGCATGGCGAGGCGCTGAGCAGTCGCTCCTTGCGCGGCAAATTTATCGGGATGCGCTTCGCGTTGTAGCGCTTTCCATTTGGCGTCTAGGTTGGATGCATCTTGCGCAAATTTTTCGACCAATCCAAAGAGAACAAAGTCGTTATCGGCAAGATTAGACACGGAAGGACTCACCGCAGCCGCAGCGATCGCGCTCGTTCGGGTTAATGAATTTGAAGCCTTCGTTCAAACCTTCGCGGGTGTAATCAAGCGTCGTGCCTTCGATATACGGCAAGCTTTTCGGATCGACCAGCACCTTGATGCCGCGGTCTTCAAACACCACGTCTTCTGGCATTTGCTCGTCCACGTATTCCAGCTTGTACGCCAAACCCGAGCAGCCCGTGGTCTTAACGCCAAGGCGCACGCCAAGGCCTTTGGCGCGCTTGGCGAGGTAACGGATGACGTGCTTGGCAGCGGTTTCGGACAGCGTGACGGACATAGTTTTATGCAGCGACTGCTGTTCCCATTTTGGCTTTGTAGTCATTCACAGCGGCTTTGATCGCGTCTTCCGCGAGGATGGAGCAGTGAATCTTAACGGGCGGCAGCGCTAACTCTTCAGCGATTTGACTGTTCTTGAGTGCCGCGGCTTCATCCAGCGTCTTACCCTTGACCCATTCAGTCACAAGCGAGCTGGATGCAATGGCCGAGCCGCAGCCATAGGTTTTAAAGCGTGCGTCTTCGATGATGCCCGTCACAGGGTTGACCTTGATTTGCAGCTTCATCACGTCGCCGCAAGCGGGTGCGCCCACCATGCCCGTGCCAACGGAGTCGTCGCCCTTGTCGAAGCTGCCGACATTGCGTGGGTTTTCGTAGTGATCAACTACTTTGTCTGAATAAGCCATGATGTGCTCCTTTAAAAATTAATGCGCTGACCACTGAATCGTGGAAATATCAATACCGTCTTGGTACATCTCCCACAGCGGCGAGAGGTCGCGCAGCTTCGCCACATTTTCTTTAATCGTTTTGACCGCGAAGTCCATTTCTTCTTCGGTGGTCCAGCGGCCAATCGTCATACGAAGGCTGCTGTGCGCGAGTTCGTCACTTCGTCCTAGGGCACGTAACACATAGCTTGGCTCGAGGCTGGCACTGGTACAAGCCGATCCGCTAGAGACCGCGAGTCCTTTGATACCCATGATGAGCGACTCGCCTTCGACGTAGTTAAAACTCATGTTCAGGTTGTGCGGCACGCGCTGAGTCTCGTGGCCGTTAATGAATACTTGCTCAATGTCCTTCAAACCATTGAGCAGACGATCATGGAGAACGCGGATGCGTTTGTTTTCCTCATGCATTTCAAGCTTGGCAATGCGATACGCTTCGCCCATGCCCACGCACTGATGCGTCGGCAATGTGCCCGAACGCATACCGCGCTCGTGACCGCCGCCGTGCATTTGTGCCTCGATACGGATGCGGGGTTTGCGTCGAACGTAAAGTGCGCCAATGCCCTTGGGCCCGTAAGTTTTGTGCGAAGTGAGGCTCATCAAATCGACGGGCAAAGCGGTGAGGTCAATATCCACACGGCCTGTGGCTTGGGCTGCATCCACATGGAAGATGACGCCCTTCTCACGGCAAATGTTACCAATCGCTGTGATGTCTTGAATCACGCCGATTTCGTTGTTCACAAACATCACGCTGGCAAGGATGGTGTCGGGGCGAATCGCCGCTTTGAACACATCCAAATTGAGCAAACCATCTTCTTGAACATCAAGGTAGGTCACTTCAAAACCTTGGCGCTCTAGCTCGCGCATGGTGTCCAGCACAGCTTTGTGCTCGGTTTTTACCGTAATGAGGTGCTTGCCCTTAGTTTTGTAAAAACCCGCCGCGCCTTTGATGGCGAGGTTGTTGGATTCGGTTGCGCCACTGGTCCAGACGATTTCGCGCACGTCAGCGCCAATCAGAGCGGCCACGTGGCCACGTGCATCTTCCACCGCTGCTTCGGCCTCCCAGCCCCACGCGTGTGAACGCGACGCTGGGTTGCCAAAGTGCTCGCGCAACCACGGAATCATGGCATCCACCACGCGTGGATCGCAGGGATTCGTGGCGCTGTAATCCATGTAGATGGGGAAGTGAGGAGTGCTGTTCATGATTTACCGCCAAAGCTGCTAAATGATCCAATGTTAAATACTGAGTTGGGTGCTTTCAAAGTCATCGGCTTGGCGATCACTTTCTTTTTAAGGCCTGTTCCCTTACCGTCAATCGTCCAGCCGTTGTCGATTTGCTCTTTTACGAGTTTGTCCAGCGTAATGCCATCCAAGAATTTAAACATGTGCTGGTTGAGCGACTCCCACAGGTCATGTGTCATACACATGCCGCCACCATCGCCACAGTCTTGCGAACCGCCGCAGCTAGTGGCATCAATCGTCTCGTCCACCGATGTGATGATGTCGGCCACTGAAATCAAATCCATGCTGCGTGACAGGGTGTAACCACCGCCAGGCCCGCGCACCGCTTCTACCAAGGATTTGCGACGTAATTTAGAGAAGAGTTGTTCGAGATAAGAGAGCGAAATTTGTTGCCGCTCAGCGACCCCTGCCAACGTGACAGGACCACTGGATACACGCAGGCCAATGTCCAGCATGGCTGTGACAGCAAAACGACCTTTGGTAGTGAGGCGCATAATAAATAGACTTTAAAAATTGAGTAGTTGACTGTTTTACTCAAGTTTAACAGATTTCCTACTGAAATGGTAGGAAATTGGCGTGCAAAAACTAGTCTGCTGCCCGCAAAAAGTCAAAGTCCACGCCCTTGTCGGCTTGCAGCACGGTTTGCAAAAATAGTTTTTTGTAGCCGCGTTTGGCTGTGGGTTCAATCACGGGATTTGCTTTAGCGCGTGCTGCTAATTCGGCGTCGCTCACGAGTAAACTAATCTCGCGGTTTTTGACCGAGAGCCGAATACGATCACCGTTTTGCACATACGCGAGAGGTCCGCCAATTGCCGACTCGGGCGTCACGTGCAGCACGATGGTTCCGTAGCCTGTGCCACTCATGCGTCCGTCGGAAATGCGCACCATGTCCTTCACGCCTGCCTTGCCCAGCTTCATGGGGATCGGCAAATAGCCCGCTTCGGGCATACCCGGTGCGCCTTTTGGGCCGATGTTTTTGAGCACCAAGATGTCATCCGCGTTGACATCCAAATCTGGCAAATCAATACGCGCCGCCATGTCGGCTGCATTTTCAAATACCACCGCGCGGCCCTCACTCTCCATCAGTTTTGCGTCCGCTGCCGACTGCTTAATGATCGCGCCACCAGGAGCAAGATTGCCCTTCAAAACAGCAATGCCGCCCTGCGGATAAATTGGGCTGTTGAAGGGGCGCACCACGTCTTGCTTGAAACCCGTTTTGCCTGATTTTTCTTGCGCCTCCAACTCTTCGCCTAGCGTGCGTCCCGTCACAGTCAGCGCATTCAGCTTGAGCAGTGGGCGCAGTTCGTGCAAGAGAGTCGCCATACCGCCCGCATCATGGAAATGCTCCATGTAATGTTCGCCCGATGGCTTTAGGTCAAGTAGCACAGGGGTTTCGCGCCCCATCGCATCCAGCTTGTCCATGTCGATGTCCAGCCCCACGCGCCCGGCCATCGCGGCCAAATGCACGATGCCATTGGTTGAGCCGCCAATCGCAAGTAACACGCGCATGGCGTTTTCAAAAGCATCCGCCGTTAAGATTTTGTCGATGGTGAGCCCGTCTATCGCCATTTGCACCGCGCGCGCGCCCGTCTCTTCTGCCACGCGAATGCGGTCTGCCGTCACGGCTGGCGGCGATGCACCGCCCGGTACGGTCATGCCCAGCGCCTCGGCAATACAGGCCATCGTGCTGGCCGTACCCATGACCGAGCACGTACCCACGCTGGCGACCAATTGGTTATTCACTTCGTCCTTCTGCGCCTCGTCAATTTCGCCTGCGCGAAACTTAGCCCAATAACGGCGGCAATCGGTACACGCGCCCACGCGCTCGCTGCGGTGCGAGCCCGTCAGCATGGAACCTGTGATGAGCTGAATGGTGGGAATGTTCGCCGAGGCTGCGCCCATCAGTTGCGCAGGAACGGTCTTGTCACAACCACCAATCAGCACGACGGCATCCATGGGCTGGGCGCGAATCATCTCTTCGGTGTCCATCGACATGAGGTTGCGCAAATACATGCTGGTGGGTGATGCAAAGCTTTCGTGGATGGAGATTGTTGGGAAGTCCATCGGCAAGCCTCCCGCCAGCATGATGCCACGCTTGACCGCTTCAATCAGCTGCATCATATTGCCGTGACAGGGGTTGTAGGCAGAGCCTGTATTGGCAATGCCTACGACAGGACGCGGCTTGGCTTGTGTGCCTAAAGCGTTATCGGTATATCCCGCACCTTTGATAAATGCTTTACGCAAAAAATAAGAAAAATCCACGTCGCCGTAGCTGGTGAGCCCTTTATTCATGCCACTTGGCGAGGTTTTACTCATTTTTCAAACTCGTTTTAAATTTTAGAAAAATTTGGCATATCAAAACCCAACGCCTTGAGTTCTGCCAGCAACGTTTGCGCTGTTGCCTCGTTCATTTTGACTAGCGGTGGACGCACGGTTGACCACTCAGATTGACCCGAGAACTCAGCCGCTACGCGCTTCATGGCGGAAATCATTTGGTTCGCTTGAATCACCTTACGCACGGCATCAATCTTGGCTTGCAGCTCGGCCATTTTGGGCGTCACGCCGTTAGCTTTGTACTCGGCAAACACAGCGTGAATGGCCGCAGGGTTGATGTTCGCGGTCGCGCTAATACAGCCCACGCCACCAATCGCGAGTGCTTGTGACAGCGGCAATTCGCTACCTGGGAAGACATCGAAGCCGCCCGCCGCAAAGTTATCAATCATCGCCTTGGTGTTGTCCCACACGCCCGACGAATCCTTGACGCCGACCACCGTATCGGGATAGCGCTTACGCAGCATCTCAACCAAGTTGAGCGTAATCGGCACGCCCGACACCGCAGGGATGTGGTACAGGTACACCTTGAGCTTGTCGTTGGCTACGCGCTCAATCACTTCCGAGAAATAGGTAAACAAGCCTTCGTCGCTCACACCTTTGTAATAAAAGGGCGGCAGCATCAAGCAGCCCGCCGCGCCGCCTTCTACGGCGTGCTTCGTCAACGTGGCAGCATCCGAAATCGAGCAAGCCCCCGTGCCTGGCATCATGCGGTTTGCGGGTACACCTGCCTCCAAGAGCTTATCCAGCAAGGTTTGGCGCTCAGGTACTGATAGCGAAGCGGCTTCGGAGTTGGTGCCAAAAATGGCGAGTCCAACGTTGTTAGAAACAAGCCATTTGCAATGCGCGATGTAACGCGCCACATCAGGCTCTAGGTTGGGTTTAAACGGGGTGAGAACGGGCGAGAGGATGCCTTGAATACGCACGATGGATGCAATGTTTGATGATGTTGTCATAGCTTAATTTTAGAGCGTGGGAGCCGCTCCAAACGCCCTCTCTTTGAGTTGCACCAGCTGATCACGAAGCCGCGCTGCTTGCTCAAACTCTAAATTTTTAGCCGCATCAAACATTTGCTTCTCTAGCTGCTTAATACGCTTGGCAAGGTCTTTCTCGGTGAACTCCTCTACGCCCGTAGCGCGGAGCATGTCACGGCGCTCGGCTTCGCGGGCGGCATCTTTGCCTGCTTTGCTGCTCATTACGCCGTCAATCATGTCGCGAACTTTTTTGTTAATACCTTGTGGGGTAATGCCCATTTCTAGGTTGTGGGCGATTTGTTTATTGCGCCTGCGCTCAGTCTCGCCCATGGCTTTTTTCATGGACTCAGTGATGCGGTCGGCGTACAAAATAGCATGGCCATTGACGTTACGTGCCGCGCGGCCAATCGTTTGAATCAAGCTTCGTTCGCTACGCAAAAATCCCTCTTTGTCCGCATCCAAAATAGCAACCAAAGACACCTCGGGAATATCCAATCCTTCACGCAAGAGGTTAATACCGACCAGCACATCGAATGCGCCAAGACGCAAGTCGCGCAGAATCTCCACGCGCTCTACGGTGTCGATATCGCTGTGCAAATAGCGCACCTTGACGCCGTTATCGGACAGGTATTCGGTCAGCTGCTCGGCCATGCGTTTGGTGAGCGTGGTAATTAACACGCGCTCACCTTTTTTAGTGCGCTCACGAATCTCAAAGAGCACATCGTCCACCTGCGTGGTGGCGGGGCGCACTTCCACCATCGGATCGACAAGGCCTGTGGGACGCACCACCTGCTCAACGATTTGTCCGCTGCGGGTTTTTTCGTAATCGGTGGGTGTGGCGCTGACAAAAATCACTTGCCGCATCCGCTGCTCAAACTCTTCAAATTTGAGCGGTCGATTGTCCAAAGCACTTGGCAAACGAAAGCCGTATTCGACCAACGTGGTTTTGCGCGAGCGGTCGCCGTTGTACATGGCGCTCAGCTGCCCCATCATCACGTGGCTTTCGTCAATAAACATGAGCGCATCTTTGGGCATGTAGTCGGTGAGCGTACTGGGCGGCTCGCCAGGCGCTGCGCCCGACAAATGCCGCGTATAGTTTTCAATGCCTTTGCAATGCCCGACTTCGGTCAGCATCTCAAGATCAAACTTGGTACGCTGCTCGATACGTTGATGCTCGACCAGCTTGCCCATATCGAGTAACTGTTTAGCGCGCTCGCGCAACTCCTCTTTGATCGTCTCAATCGCAGCCACCACACGGTCGCGTGGCGTCACGTAATGGCTGGCGGGATAGACTGTAAAGCGCGGGATATGGCTTTTGATGCGGCCTGTGAGCGGATCGAATAGTTGCAGCGTCTCGACCTCGTCGTCAAACAACTCAATGCGAATCGCCAGCTCCGAGTGCTCGGCAGGAAACACATCCACCGTATCGCCGCGCACGCGAAAGGTGCCGCGCGAAAATTCGATCTCATTCCTCGAATACTGCATCTTGACCAAGCGCTCAATCACATCGCGCTGACTCATCTTGTCACCGTCCCGCAGCGTCATGATCATGCGGTGATAGCTCTCTGGCTCACCAATACCGTAAATGGCCGAGACAGATGCCACGATCACAACATCGCGCCGCTCCAAAATACTCTTGGTACACGAGAGGCGCATTTGCTCGATGTGCTCGTTGATTGCACTGTCTTTTTCGATAAACATGTCGCGCTGCGGTACGTAAGCTTCAGGCTGGTAGTAGTCGTAGTAGCTGACAAAATACTCGACTGCGTTTTTAGGGAAAAACTCGCGAAACTCGCTATAGAGTTGGGCTGCCAGCGTTTTGTTGTGCGCAAACACAAGGGCGGGTCTACCCATACGGGCAATCACATTGGCCATGGTGAAAGTCTTGCCAGAGCCCGTCACGCCTAGCAGCGTTTGGAAAGCTTCGCCATCGTTTAAGCCAGCAACTAGCTTGTCAATCGCTTCGGGTTGATCGCCTGCGGGCGGGTAGGGCTGAAAGAGCTGGAACGGTGAACCCTCGTAGGAGACGAATTGCCCATCGGACGCGGCCAGATCCGTAGAGGCTGTGGTTTGCGGGGCTAAGAGGCTATTAACAAGATCGGTCATGGACCGTCAATGCTATCAGCCTTGTTGTAGTCTTCCAAATTAATGACCACATCGCAAGATGCAATGGTTTCAGGCCTGTGCGCAATGACAATGCGCGTCATAGTCAATGAGTGGATGGCGTTATTAATCGCCTGTTCCAACTTAACGTCTAAATGACTCGTCGCTTCATCTAACACCACAATTTCTGGCTCACGGTACAAGGCTCTCGCCAGTAAAAGTCGCTGCTTTTGCCCACCCGAGAGTGCCGTCCCCATGTCGCCGACCAACGTGTTGTAGCCCATATTCATGCGCTCAATATCTTTGTGTACACACGCTAATTTGGCAACTTCGACGACACGGTCGTAGTCTGGCTTTTCATCGAAAAAACAAATGTTGTCGATGATGGAGCCTGCAAACAATTGGTCGTCTTGCATCACCGCATTGACACGGCTACGCCAAGCTGGGAGCGACACCTTCGACGTATCAATACCGCCTTTCCAAATGCGCCCATCCGTCGGGCGCAGCAAGCCCAGAATCAACTTGGCTAGCGTAGTTTTCCCGCAGCCTGAAGGTCCCACAATCGCAACCGATTTTCCCTCTGGAATTTCAAGCGTTAAGTTTTTGAGAACAAAGGGATCAAGGTCTGAATACCTAAAACTAACATCCTCTAACTTCAACTTACCGACAGGAAACTGCGATGATGATGTAGCCTCAAATCCATTAGAAGTCGCGTTTTCTTTAGGCGTGAGCACGATATCCGCCAAACGCTCCGATTGCAAGCTGAGCATCTTGAGTTCTATGCTCTTATCAATCAAACCAATCATGCGTTGGGTAAACACCGCTTGGTAAGCGAAAAACGCAATCAGCATACCCACAGAGAAACTATTGGTCAGTATGAGATCAGCACCAAGCCACACCACAGCGATATTGGCAATGCCCGACAGTACACCGCTCGAGATGTTGTAACCCATCATAAACCGCTGAGTTTTAATCGTTCGATTTGTCGTGTCGATCAGATGGTTATGCCAAAGAATTTGTCGCTGCGACTCACGCGCAAAAAGCTTGATCGCTTGTATCCCACGTAAACTCTCCATAAAGGTGCTGTGTTGTTTCGCACCCAGAATGATGCTCTCTTCTGTCGCTTGTCGCAAAGGTGCGTAGGCAGCAAACCGCAGCACGGCATAAATCCCGACAGAAGCAATCACAATGGACGATAAAAGACTACTGTAGAGCCACATTAAAACCAAAGACAGTAAAGCCAACATACTGTCAATAATGCCTTCGATAAAACTAGTAGTGAGCGTACGCTGAATAGTACCAATCGAGTCGAATCTGGACACCAAATCGCCTAAGTGACGCTTTTCAAAAAAGGATTGTGGCAGGCGAATCATGTGTGAAAAAACATTCACAGCCCACTGCACACCCATCTCTGTTCCAAGCTTCAGCACTACCCAGCTGCGCAATGCGCCAATGCCAACTTGAAGCATGGCTAAAAATAAAAACCCTAGGGAAAGGATAGCAATTAGGTGCTTATCACCAGAAATAAGGGCGTGATCAACGAGTGATTGGATATACAAAGGACTCAGTAACGCACAGACTTGCAATGCAAAAGAAATGATGAAAATCTGAGTCATTTGACGCCGAACACCAATCAAACGACCAAACAAATCCCCTAAACTGACGCGTTGTTTGGCGATACGGGGCTTGAAATCAGGCGTAGGTGAAAGCTCTAAAGCCACCCCCGTGAAATGCTTGGAGCACTCATCCAGACTCAAAGTACGAATACCTTTTGCGGGATCATAAATCACCACCTTCTTGTTGCTAGCTTTTTGCAGCACAACAAAATGGTTCATATCCCAATGCAAAATGCAAGGCAGCTTTAACTCTTTGAGTTCTTCTAGCTCTAATCGCACTGGACGAGAACCTAAATCGATCAATTGCGCACCTTCCACTAGCTGCGCCATATTCATCCCTTTAAGGGAGACTGACAGTTTGCCACGGATGCCAGGCAGATCAAACATCAATCCATGCGCGCTGGCAACCATCGCCAAGCACGCGATCCCGCATTCGGCAGCTTCAGTTTGATAAATCATAGGCAGAGTAAATCCGCCACTAAAAATGAGTGTCTTATTCATTCATATTGCCTAGGGTGCATATCTACCACGCAAAGAATAAAGTGGCTCCAAAATCCATTGGGCGACGGTACGCGTATCCAGCAACACATCTGCCTCTAATTGCATACCGCTTTGCAATGCCTGCTTCGCTCCGTAAGCATTCGCCGTCTGACTCTGCAAGGTGGCGCGTATACGATAAACCGACTCATCTGCAACTGAAGCAGGCGTAGTTTTTGTGGCCAACGGAAACGGTAATTCGCTAGGTAGAAAGGGCGTGCGAGACACCTCAATAATACGGGCGCTGTATTGCCCGAATTTTTGATACGGATAAGCGCCATATCGAATCGAAACATTTTGCCCTGCACTTAAAAAGCCAACATCTTTGCTCTGGGCAAAAAGATGAGCCTCTAACTCACCACTTTTGCTTTGGTCTTTTTTGTTTTCTGGCAACAGCATCATGAGTGAACGATCAATGCTCACTAATTGACTAGTTTTAACAGCTAGGCCAGAGATAACACCTGCTTGCGGGCTGGTAACAACGATTTCTTTTTTCGATTGAATGTCAATCAGATCTTGCTCTGCCTGTGTGATGCCACGCTCTAACTCGGCTACCTGAGTACGCTTACGCATAGGTAGCTCAGCAAGTTCGGCTCGCAAGGTCTCCAACTCACGCTGCAAACCAGAATGCGTACGCTGAAGCGCTTGCAATTTGGATTCTTGATCCGCGACTGCTTCTTGTTTTTCTTGCACAACTGCGTCTGACACATAATTTTGCGATGCCAAATCAATGTTTCGCTTCAACGCATTTTTAGCATAGCCGACCCGACTCGATTGGGTTTTTTGCTCCTCGAGCAATTGCGCCATCTCTTGATACAAAGCGGCCATGCGAAGATTAAGACCACGACTCGTCTGATTAAACAGTTGCCCCTGTTGCTTAATCACGCTCTCCAAGTTATCTTTGCGCTCTTGTATTTGCTGAGCGCTTTTCGCTCTCGCATCGCCCCCACTAGCATCGGGGCGTTCATCCGCAATGGTTGCTAAAGGTTGTCCTGCAGCCACCACATCACCTTCCACCACATTGACCTTAGTAATGCGACCTGCTTGTGGGCTATAAATTCTCACAACACCCCCAATAGGTATCAGATAGCCAGATACCGTCACACGCCGCGTATATTCAGCAAAAAAGATTAGGGTCAAAATTCCTAGGACGCAAATGACCACAACGACAGTCAAAGCCCATAGCATCCAATTACTACGCACCACAATCTCGCCGTGCAAACGCGGAAGATTGGCATTTTGTGCTTCGGTACGGAATAAACGCATCAATCAAAAACCTTTGAACTAACAAAAATGGGATCCTGAGCGAACTCAGAATCCCATGAGAAACCCACTAGCAGTGGAGTTGAGGGTGTTAGTAGCCGCTTAGAGCGACTTTACACTATTACTTAGATTACCAGCATCCACCCCATCCACCGCGGCGTTCGTCACCCCATCCACCACCACAGCCACCGCCTGCATTCTCGGCGTTGTTATGACAGCCGCTGTTTCCAGGAGCATTTTGATCACCATTGCCAAAGCCGTTGTTGCAACCACCGCCCGAAGGAGCTGGAGCTGGAGCTGGAGCTGGAGCTGGAGCTGGTGTTCCGCTACCGCCACCAGCGGGTGTTGGCGTAGGTACTGGTGCTGGTGCTGGTGCTGGCACTAAAATTCCACCTATAACCTGCTTCGTTTCATAATTTGTTAAAATGCGCATTCTTCTCTCCCTATTAAAAATAAAAACAACTAAAAATCACTTAAATTTGTTCCGATGTAGAAATTCTAATACCAAATTAGAACAATTGCACTTTTTATTAGATTTTTTATTTGTAAGCTTTATAGAATATATATAGTTATGAACCCTCAAATTGAAGCCGCCATTTGTTCACCTTTGCTATGCCCCACAGGGAAGCTACGGGCTTCTATCAATTTAGGCAATCCCATTCTTGCCAATAAAAACGCCACGACAGGAGAAATCTTTGGCGTGTCGGTTGACCTTAGCCGCGAATTAGCCAAGCGACTTGGCGTAGAGCTAGAAATCAAAGTCTTCGATGCAGCCGCTAAATCCGTGGCAGCCGTCACCAGCGGTGATGCCGACATCGGCTTTTTTGCTATCGATCCGCTGCGTGGTGAAGGCATCAGCTTTACTGCCGCCTACGTGCATATCGAGGGCTACTATTTGGTGCGCGAGGGCTCGCCACTCAAGGTCAACGCAGACGTGGACAAGGCAGGCATCCGCGTGACAGCAGCTAAGGGCAGTGCTTACGATTTGTATCTGACTCGCAACTTGAAGAATGCGACGCTGGTGCATTCAGTGACATCGCAAACGGTCACCGACACCTATTTGCAAAATGGCACCGACGTAGCCGCTGGCGTGAAGCAACAGCTAGAGTCGGACATTGAGCGTCTCTCAGGCAAAACAAAACTGCGCCTTTTGGAGACCAATTTCATGGTCATCGCACAAGCAATGGGTATCCCCAATAACCGCGGTGCTGCAGCTACGGAATACATGCGCAATTTTGTGGAAGAAATGAAGCGCTCGGGCTTTGTGGCGGCGTCGCTGAAGCGCCACAATATTCAAGGCGCAGCCGTCGCTCCCTTGGCGTAAACCCTAGTCCGTTAAAATCAAATCCTTTTTGCAATCTAGGATTTGACAATGTCTCTTTTTTCCGCCGTCCAAATGGCCGCCAAAGACCCTGTTTTTGGCCTCAACGATCAATTC
>CANFWH010000027.1 GCA_947450645.1 Comamonadaceae bacterium
AGGCCATCGCCAAGCTCAATCAAGCAGGCTACACGATTGCAGTGGCAACCAATCAATCGGGCCTTGGACGAGGTTTGTATGACATAGCGGCTTTAAACGCCATGCACGACAAAATGCACCGCCTTTTACGCGAAGCGGGTGGGCGTGTGGATGCCATCTTCTTTTGTCCGCACAACCCAGAATCTGATGCTAAGGCTTGCAACTGCCGCAAACCATTGCCTGGTTTGTTTGAGCAAATTCGTGACCGCTACGGTGTCGATATGACAACCGTTCCCTCCGTGGGCGACACGCTGCGCGACTTGCAAGCTGGCGCTCTAGTGGGTTGCCCCACGCACTTGGTGCGCACGGGCAAGAGCCAGCTCAAAGTGCCGAGCAACTTGCCAGAAGGCACGCAGATTCACGCTGACCTGATGGCGTTTGCCGATTGGATGCTTTCTCATGCTTAAAATTATTTCATTGATCCGCTCCGTCCTCTGGCTCATCTGGACGGCCGCCTTCATCATTCCACTCGCCTTGCTCTTGGTACTGTCTGCACCCTTCTCGGGGTGGCGCTGGCTGTATCGCATTGCCAACTGGTGGGGACTGTCTGCGGTCTACGGCATGAAGTGGATTTGCGGCGTGCATTGGCGCATCACAGGCGCGGATAACTTGCCCACAGATGGACGCAAAACCATCATTCTCTCCAAGCACCAATCGACCTGGGAGACCTTGGCTTACTTGGCTCTGAGCCCGCAGCCATTGTGTTATGTCTACAAAAAAGAATTGCATTGGATTCCCTTTTTTGGCTGGGCCATTGGTACTATGCGGATGATTCACATTGACCGCTCTCAGCGCGCAACGGCGTTTAAAAAAGTAGTCGAACAAGGTCAGCGCGTGATGAAAGAAAAACGCTGGGTCATCATGTTCCCTGAAGGTACACGCATTGCACGCGGCAAGGCGGGTGCGTACAAAACAGGAGGCACTCGCCTCGCCTGCGAAACGGGCGCCGTGGTTGTGCCGATTGCTGTCTCGTCTGCCAAGTGCTGGCCCAAAGGGAGCTTCATCAAATACCCAGGCATCATCGACATCAGCGTCGGCATCCCCATTGCGAGCACCGGTCACACACCCGACAGCTTGATGCGAGAAGTCCAAACCCACATTGAGTCCGAGATGCCACGCTTAGATGCGTCGGCTTACAAGGGCTAGTATGCTGCGCGGCCTTGTTCAACAAGCGATCCAGCAAGCATTTGATTGGGCAATCGGCCCCGAGGCCATACCAGATAAGGCGCCGTCAAGAGCGGTTACGCCAAAACTTGACGCTGGCAAGCGCCACATCACGCTGAAAGATCAATTGGTTGTTTACCAATTTGAACGAAGTAAACGCCGTACGATTGGCTTTATTGTTGGCAATCACGGCTTACTTGTTCGTGCTCCGCGCTGGGTGACGATTGGCGAAGTTGAGTCGAGCATTCAAGAAAAATCCAACTGGATTTTAAAAAAACTCCACGACGCACAAGACCGTCAAGCGCATAGCGCCAAAGCAGCAATGGTGTGGGCAGATGGTGCAAGCATCGACTACCTCGGGCAACCACTCACCTTGCAACTGGGCGCCATGGTCACCACGATTGACCCCGTGCAGCAGCGTGTGTGGGTCGCACTACCGATATCGGCTAGTGAGATTCAAATTCAAGATACCGTTCAGTCTGCCATTCAGCGTGCCGCTTTGTTATTGTTTGAAGAGCGACTCAATCATTACGCGCCGCTGCTATCCGTGCATTGGAAGGGGCTCAAACTCAGCAATGCAGGTGGGCGCTGGGGCAGCGCTAAATCGGACGGCACGATCCGCCTGAATTGGCGGCTGATGCATTACCGATTGCCCGTGATTGATTACGTGGTGGTGCACGAGCTCAGTCATCTGCGCCACATGGATCACAGCCCGCGCTTTTGGGATACGGTCGAGTCCATCATGCCTGACTACGCCAAGCTTAAAAAAGAATTAAAGCCTTAGGCTTTTTTAGCTTTTCGCTCTTCCATCGTTTCAGTCGGGGCGCCTGCTTCCACCCAAGCCGTGTAACCGCCATCGATGTGCGCCACATTCGTCATGCCCATGTCTTGCAAAGTCTTTGCGGCTAAGGCGCTGCGCCAACCTGCGCCGCAAAAGAGGATGAACTCCTTGCTCTCATCCGCCCAAATTTTCTTGTGGTACGGCGAAGCAGGATCAACCCAAAATTCCAGCATACAGCGCGGCGCGTGATAGCTGCCCACCACCGTGCCAGCAGAGAGTTCACGCACATCGCGGATGTCCACAATTTGAACTTTGGGATCGGCCAACTTGCTGCGCACGGCTTCCACTGAATAAGTTTTAACTTGGCTCATCGCCTCGTCCACCAACACTTGAAAGCCTTTGGTAATCGCCATAATATGCAGTCCTTAAAATAAATAAATTCCATTATCCTGCAAGGAGATCAACGCATGGCGACACGCATACTAAAAGCAAAATTGAACTTGGGTTGCGGACATAACAAACTGGCAGGCTATGTCAATGTGGACTCTGCGCCCGCGTGCAAGCCCGATCTTGTGTTCGACTTAGAAACAACACCTTGGCCTTGGAAGGACAGCACCATCACCGAGGTCGTGCTATTTCATGCCCTAGAGCACATGGGTGCAACGGCAAATGGTTTCTTCAAAATCATGCAAGAGCTGTACCGCGTGTGCGATGCCAATGCCATTATCAAAATCACCGTGCCACATCCGAGGCACGATAACTTTATCGGTGACCCGACACATGTTCGTGCCATCACGCCGCAGCTCGTGTCATTGTTTAGCCGTGCTAACTGTGATTTATGGAAAGAACAAGGAGCGTCCAACACACCCATGGCGCATTACCTTGATGTTGATTTTGAAACCATTCGAACTGAAATCAAACTCGACGAACCCTATGCCTCGGCGCTAAACAATGGGCAACTCAACGCCAACGATGCAGCGATGTTGCTGCGCGAACGCAATAACATTGCCACAGAGTTTTCAATTGATCTACGCGTTGTCAAAAACTAAAGCAATTCAATCGCAGTCGCCGTACCTTCGCCACCGCCGATACACAAAGTAGCAAGGCCACGCTTTAAGCCACGTGCTTGCAAAGCATGAATTAAGGTCACGATGATGCGAGCGCCTGATGCACCAATCGGATGACCCAGCGCACATGCGCCGCCGTTTACGTTGACAATGTCGTGCGAAAGATTGAGTTCCGTCATCAGCGCCAAAGGCACAACCGCAAAGGCTTCGTTAATTTCCCACAGATCAACGTCCGCCACGCTCCAGCCCGCTTTGGCTAAGGCTTTTTGTGTCGCACCCACAGGCGCAGTAGAAAACCATTCTGGCTCTTGCGCGTGCGTGGCGTGCGAGACCATCTTCGCAATCGGCTTGCACCCGAGTTTGGCCGCCGTGCTCGCACGCATCATCACCAGCGCAGCCGCGCCATCGTTAATGGACGAGCTAGAAGCAGCGGTAATCGTGCCATCTTTTTTAAACGCGGGTTTGAGCGATGCAATCTTGTCTAGCTTTGCTTTGGCTGGACCTTCGTCAATAGAAATCACCGTCTCGCCCGCACGGGTTTTGAGCGTGACAGGTGCAATCTCTTTGGCAAAAGCACCCGATGCCGTGGCGGCTTGCGCGCGCTGCACGCTGGCAATGGCAAACGCATCTTGTTGTTCACGTGTGAAGTTGTACTTGGCCGCGCAGTCCTCGCCAAACGTCCCCATCGAACGACCTGCCTCGTACGCATCCTCTAAGCCGTCCAGCATCATGTGGTCGTAAATCCGGTCATGCCCAATACGCATACCGCTACGGCCTTTGAGCAGTAAGAACGGCGCATTCGTCATGCTCTCCATTCCGCCCGCAATCATCACCTCATGCGTGCCCGCCAAGAGCATGTCATGCGCCAACATCGCCGCCTTCATAGCCGAGCCGCACATTTTGGACAGCGTGACCGCGCCAGCCGACTTAGGCAGACCGCCTTTAAACCCCGCCTGACGCGCAGGCGCTTGACCTTGCCCTGCCATCAAACAATTGCCAAACAGCACTTCGCCCACAACAGCAGGATCAATCCCCGCACGCTCAACAGCCGCCTTAATGGCCACACCGCCAAGATCGTGTGCAGCAAGTGAGGCAAAGTCACCTTGGAACGCGCCCATCGGTGTGCGCACGGCAGAGACGATAACGATGGGGTCTGTGGTTGAAGACATGAATAATCCAATAATGTGTGGTTTAAAGAAGTTAAATTCTACAAACTCGCCTTTCACCTTTTCTGACATCCGCTGACGCTCTCTATGAACTTACCCGCCCACGCTTTCCTCAAAACCTATCCCGCACTTTTTGAACCTCTACCTACTGGCGCAGCGTTCAAGTTCTCCATCAAAGACTTGTTCGATGTTGCAGGAGAAGTCACCACTGCTGGCTCGAAAGCCTTGCTGGATATGGCTCCCGCCAAAGTGGATGCTGTCGCCGTGGCGCGCCTCAAAGCCGCTGGCGGCGTGGCCGTAGGCCGCACCAATATGTCGGAGTTTGCTTTTTCGGGCGTGGGATTCAACCCACATTACGGCACACCAGCCAATCCATTTTTCGACATGCCGACCGACCGCAAGCCACATGGAGAAAGGGTTACAGGAGGCTCATCCTCGGGAGCCTCAGCCAGCGTGGCCTGCAAGGCAGAGGCCAATATTGGAGGCTACTTGGCCGATATTGGCCTTGGCTCGGACACGGGCGGATCGCTGCGTATTCCTGCCGCACTATGCGGCTTGGTCGGATTCAAAAGCACAGCGCGACTCGTACCGACCACGGGCGCTTTGCCGCTCTCGACCACGCTCGATACCGTGGGCGCGATTACGCGGGACGTATTGACCGCCATCAAAGCGCATGAAATTTTGGCGGCGCGGACGGTGGTTCGAAACGATAAGCCACTAGCCGATTACAGCGTTGCCGTGGTTGATAACATTTTCATGGATGGCATGGACTCGGATGTCAGTCGCGCATGGGAAGCAAGCCTGCAAGCCTTGCAGGATAAGGGTTTGCAGATCACGCATATCACGCTACCTGAGCTAGATGAGATTGCAAGCATGAATAAAACAGGCGGCTTTAGCCCGATGGAGTCCTACCGCTGGCACAAAGATTTAATCGCCAAACACGCGCTTGACTACGACCCGCGCGTGCTCAAACGCATCTTGCTTGGCAAGGATTCAAGCGAACTGGATTACCTCGCACTTGTGATGGCGCGCAAAGCATGGATAGTGCGTGTGTCCGCCAAACTCGCTGACTTTGATGCCGTGCTCTCGCCTACGGTGCCCATCGTTGCACCCGCCATTTCATCGATTGAATCGGACGACACGGAGTTCTTCCGCGTCAATGGCCTCTTACTGCGCAACCCCAGCATCGTCAATTTGCTGGATGGCTGCGCCATATCCATCCCCTGCCAAAGCGTGGGCGACCTACCCGTGGGCTTGATGCTGTGGCACGCCGCACTGATGGATGACACGATCCTGAACTTGGCCTTACGCTGCGAACAGTTGCTCTGCGCCTAAAATCAGTCCTATGAAAATTGCCATTATTGGTGCAGGGATCATTGGGGTCACCACCGCTTACGAATTAGCCGCAGACGGCCATGAGGTTCATGTTTTTGAACGCAGAAACAGCGCCTGCGAAGAGTCCAGCTTCGCCAATGCGGGCGTGGTCTCGCCTGGGTACGTGACCCCGTGGGCCGCGCCAGGAATGCCATCTAAGGTGCTCAAATATCTGTTTCAAAAACACGCGCCTGTTCGACTTAAATTCCCCCTCAAACATGGCGAGTTAGGCTGGATGCGCCAGTGGCTCAAAGCCTGCAAGCCCAAGGCTTATGCAAGCGCACGCAATAGCCTTCAAAGCCTTGCCAGCTATAGCTTTGATTGTTTGCAGCATCTGACTAAAACGCTAGAGCTGGAGTACGACAAAGCGCAGGGTTATATGGTGTTGCTGCGCGGCGAACAAGAGCTAGCGCAGATGCAGATGAGCCTCAAACTTTTGACGGATGCAGGCCTTATCCACAAAGTCTTAGATGCCGATGCTGCACGAAAAATTGAACCCGCGCTTTGTGCGAACACAGACCTCCACGCCGCTATCCATCTGCCAAACGATAGTGTTGCCAACTGCCGCCAGTTTGCTCTTTTATTGCGCGACAAAGCTCAAAGTTTGGGCGCAAAATTTCACTTTGGCACTACGGTAAGCCATATCCAGCAAGGCTTGCAGGGCATTCGCCTCAACCACGATAAGAATGATGGTGAGCATTCGTTCGATCACGTCGTCGTCTGCGCAGGCGTTGCGAGTAGCGAGCTGCTGAAACCGCTGGGTGCTCACGTGCCGCTAATTCCCGTCTATGGCTATTCGGTCAGTGCCCCCGTGCGCGAACCCATTGATGCGCCTATTTCAGGCGTCATGGACGAGCGCTACAAAGTCGCGATTTCGCGCATTGGTAACCGTGTGCGCGTTGCAGGCGGCGCACAGATTGGCGGTGATCCCGCTCGCATCAATCAGGCGGCGATTCAAACGCTCTACAAAGTGCTGGACGATTGGTTTCCTGCCGCAGCCGACACCAAGGGGCAAACAGCCAACAAAGGCCGTGGTCAAGTGCAAGTGTGGATGGGCGCACGCCCCATGCTGCCTGCAGGTCCGCCGCGCGTAGGCGAAAGCGGAGCGGATCGCGTTTGGCTCAATCTAGGACATGGCTCTAGCGGCTGGGCGCTCGCGTGCGGTAGCGCAAGACTGCTCGCTGACAAAATCGCGGGACGCAAAACAGCTATCGATTTTTAATTTTTTACTCACTACATCATCATGAGCACTACCACCACCATTCAAGCCGGCGATTTAGTTGAATCCATCTCTGCCGCGCTGCAGTACATCAGCTACTACCACCCAGCCGACTACATCGCGCACCTTGCACGTGCCTACGAGCTAGAGCAAAGCCCTGCCGCCAAAGACGCAATGGCGCAAATCTTGACCAATAGCCGCATGAGCGCGACGGGGCACCGTCCGATTTGCCAAGACACGGGCATCGTGAACGTGTTTTTAAAGGTCGGTATGGGCGTTCGCTTTGCGGGCTTTGATGCATTTGGCAATGGCTCGCTAGACGACGTGATTAACGAAGGTGTGCGCCGTGGCTACAACCACCCTGACAACACACTGCGCGCCTCCATCGTGGCCGATCCACAGTTCCTGCGCAAAAACACCAAGGACAACACGCCCGCCGTCATCTTCACACAGCTTGTTCCCGGCGATACGATTGACATTACCGTCGCGGCCAAAGGCGGCGGCTCGGAAAACAAATCGAAGCTCGTGATGATGAACCCGGGCGACTCGATCGTGGACTGGGTTTTGAAGACTGTACCCACGATGGGCGCAGGCTGGTGCCCTCCAGGAATGCTCGGGATCGGCATTGGCGGCACAGCCGAAAAAGCGGTGCTGATGGCGAAGGAAGCTCTGATGGAAGACATCGACATGTACGAGCTGCAAGCCAAGTCCAGCAAGGGTTTGCCACTGACACAAGTGGAAGAGTTACGCTTAGAACTTCACGAGAAAGTCAATAACCTTGGCATCGGCGCACAAGGTCTGGGGGGACTCACCACCGTGCTGGACGTGAAGATCAATATGTACCCGACGCACGCTGCCAGCAAACCCGTGGCGATGATTCCGAATTGCGCCGCGACGCGCCACGCGCACTTTGTACTTCGCGGCGAAGGCGCGGTCTACCTCGATCCACCAAGCCTCGATTTGTGGCCGAACGTCAACTGGACACCTGATTACGTGAAGAGCACCCGCGTTGACTTGAACACGCTCACCAAAGACGAAGTGGCCAATTGGAAGCCTGGCCAGACCTTGTTATTGAACGGCAAGATGCTCACAGGTCGCGATGCGGCGCACAAGCGTATTCAAGACATGCTGGCTAAGGGCGAGAAGCTGCCCGTGGACTTTACGAACCGCGTGATCTACTACGTCGGCCCCGTCGATCCAGTCGCTGGCGAAGCCGTCGGCCCCGCAGGTCCAACCACCGCTACGCGCATGGACGGTTTTACCGAAATGATGCTGGCGCAAACGGGACTCATCAGCATGATTGGCAAAGCCGAACGCGGCCCCGTTGCCATTGAAGCCATTAAAAAGCACAAGAGCGCGTACCTGATGGCCGTAGGCGGCGCAGCGTACTTGGTCAGCAAAGCCATCAAAACCGCCAAGGTGGTGGGCTTTGCCGACATGGGCATGGAGTCCATTTATGAGTTCGACGTGGTCGATATGCCTGTGACTGTGGCCGTGGATGCAGGCGGCACCAGCGCCCATATCACGGGGCCTGCGGAATGGTCATCGAGGATAGCGACGGGTGAGTTCAAGGGCATTGGCATCAAAGGCTGATGCGGTCATGAGCGCTATCGGCGCCATCGGCGTCTTTGACTCAGGCATTGGTGGCTTGTCCATTTTGAAATGTCTGCGCGAAGCGCTACCGATTGAGTCCTTTGTTTACTTTGCCGACAGCGCCTACAACCCGTATGGCGACAAGTCGGATGCTGAAGTGATTGCGCGGTCGTTTACCGTAACGGAGGAGTTGATTGCCAAGCACCAAATTAAAGCCCTCGTCGTGGCGTGCAACACGGCGACTGCGGCGGCGATTCATCTGCTACGCGCACGTTATCCAGAGCTTGCCATCGTGGGCATTGAGCCTGCGCTCAAGCCTGCGGCGGCGCTCACCAAGACCAAGCACATTGCGGTACTGGCGACACGCGGCACGCTGGCAAGTCAAAAATTTTTAGCACTCAAAGCCTCACTCGATGCTCAGGCAGAGTTTGCCTGCGTCCCTTGCATTGGCTTGGCTAATTTGATTGAACGGTACGCCGCAGACGCAGCATCAAAGCAAGAAGTGGAGCAAGCCTGCAAAGATTTTTTAGCGCAAGCAGGAGCGTTCGATACACTGGTATTGGGTTGCACGCATTACGCTTTAATTGACCCCATTTTCCGCACGCTTGTTGATACGAATATCACCATCGTGGACAACGGCGAAGCTGTCGCCAAGCGCCTTGTGGCACTTGTGGAAGCCACGCCCCGTATGGTCTCTGAGCCGATTTTGCAGCTCACGGGAAGCGGCGATCAAACCTTGTTACAACTGGCAGCTAAGCGCTGGCTTTAAGAAAGCAATCAATGGCACACACCACCTCACACACGACGCTTCATTCGCCTGCCTTCGTCGCTCCCATTCGCTACACGGATGCGGCGGCAGCGCTAGCGCAAATTCAAACGATTTACCTAGCCAGCGTTTCGCATCTGCGTCAATCTTTTCGTGAATTCGTCACGGGCACTGACTTCAATACCCATGTCCGCGCCTGCTACCCCTTTGTCCGTATGCATACCGAAACGGTCTCTCGCCTTGAGACCACCAGCAAGCTCAGCTACGGCTTTGTGGCGGGGCCTGGCATGTATGAAACCACGCTCACACGCCCCGATTTGTATGCGACTTATTACTTAGAACAGCTAACTTTGCTTTTGCAAAATCATGGTGGCGAGCTTGAAGTGGGTATTAGCAATCAACCGATTCCTGTCTACTTTTCCTTGCTGGCGAATGACCCGATTGAAGGCTCACTCACGCCCACACGTCGTGAGCTATTACGCGACGTGTTCGACCTGCCCGACCTCACATCCATGGACGATGGCATTGCCAACGGTACATGGACAGCCAAGCGCGGCCAGCCTGAGCCGCTGTCGCTATTCACCGCGCCGCGTGTGGACTACTCGCTACAACGTCTGCGCCACTACACAGGCACTGCGGCTGAGTGGTTTCAAAACTTTGTACTGTTTACCAACTATCAGTTCTACATCGACGAATTTGTGAAGTTGGGACGCGAAGCCATGCAAGACCCGAACAGCCCCTACATCGTGTTCATTGAGCCGGGCAATGTGGTGACAAGGCGCACGGGGCTTACGGCTGAGGCCATGGACAAACTGGGATACCCGCCACCGCGCTTGCCGCAAATGCCCGCCTACCACTTGGTGCGCGCGGATCGAACAGGCATCACTATGGTCAACATTGGCGTGGGGCCTGCCAACGCAAAAAATATCACTGATCACATTGCCGTATTGCGCCCCCACGCGTGGGTGATGCTGGGGCACTGCGCGGGTCTACGCAACACGCAGCAACTGGGCGACTACGTGCTGGCACACGCCTACGTGCGCGAAGACCATGTGCTGGACGAAGAGCTGCCGCTGTGGGTGCCGATTCCCGCCTTGGCTGAGATCCAGTTGGCACTAGAGCATGCGGTGCAAGACGTGACCGAATGCGCGGGCGCAGATCTCAAACGCATCATGCGCACGGGCACAGTCGCCAGCACCGACAACCGCAATTGGGAACTGCTGCCAGACAACACACCGCAGCGGCGCTTTAGCCAAAGCCGTGCTGTCGCGCTCGATATGGAGTCCGCCACGATTGCCGCCAACGGCTTTCGATTCCGCGTGCCCTACGGCACCTTGCTATGCGTAAGCGACAAGCCGCTGCATGGCGAAATCAAACTGCCAGGAATGGCAAATCATTTTTATAGCGAGCGCGTCGGCCAGCATTTAAGAATCGGGATTCGCGCGATGGAGTTACTGCGTAGCAGTGGTGTTGAGCACTTGCATAGCCGTAAGTTACGCAGCTTTAATGAAGTGGCGTTTCAGTAAGCTGGCGGAAGCCCAGGGATTCGAACCCTGGAAACCTTTCGGTTTGCCGGTTTTCAAGACCGGTGCAATCGACCACTCTGCCAGGCTTCCGCGATTTACAACGCGTGATTCTAACTGGTTGGCTTAAGTTGCTGGCAAAAACAGCTCTTGCAAGTCGCTTAAAAAGTCGAATCCTCGCTCGGTCGCTTGCAGTTTTTGTGAGCTATCGGCACTCATCAAACCCTTATCCCGTGCGGCTTGCAGGCCATTTTTAATAGCGTTGGCGCCGAGTCCTGTGCGCTCTAAAAAATAATCGAGTGGCACGCCATCTTTAAGTCTGAGCGCGTTCAGCATGAACTCGAATGGCAGCTCTTTGTGTTTGATTTCCTCATCTATCGTGATGGCGTTGCCTTTGAGCGCTGCATCCATGTAGGCCAGCGGCTCGCGGGTTCTAACTTGCCTGATAACGCGGTGCGCGAAGCTGAGTTTGCTATGCGCGCCTGCCCCAATCCCGAGGTAGTCGCCAAACTGCCAATAGTTGGTGTTGTGCCAGCAGCCGTGTCCTTTTTGTGAAAACGCGGAGACTTCGTACCTCTGCAAACCCTTGCTGGTTGTGGCTTCCACGATAGCGTCTAGCATGGCATAGGCTGTGTCTTCGTCGGGCGTTGGCGGTGGATATTTGGCGAAGTAGGTGTTGGGCTCGATGGTGAGGTGGTAAATGGACAGATGCGGCGGCTTGAAGGCGAGCGCTGTCGCTAAATCTGCATGAAGCTCTTCCATGGTTTGATTTGGCAGCGCGTACATCAAATCCAAATTGAAAGTATCAAAGCACGCTGCCGCCTCTTCTAGTGCGGCTTTGGCTTGATCTGATGAGTGGACGCGCCCCAAGGTTTTGAGATGCTGGTCGTTAAAGCTTTGTACGCCCACCGACAAGCGCGTCACGCCTGCCTGCCGAAAGGCTTTGAAGCGATCACGCTCAAACGTGCCGGGGTTGGCTTCTAACGTGATTTCGACTTCAGCGGTGAGCCGCAGCCGTGCCCTAATTTGACTCAGCAACTCAGCAATGTGCTCGGGCGCAAACAGGCTGGGCGTGCCGCCACCAATGAAGATGCTGTGCACGCTACGCCCCCAAATGAGCGGTAGCGCCGCGTCTAAATCGGCGAGCAATGCGGCGATGTACTTTTGCTGCACGCTGGTCTGCAAACTACCCTCGGGCAAGCCTTGCTGGATATGGCTTCCCGAGGCATTGTGGATGGTAATCGATAGATTTACCGCATGACTATTGAAGTCGCAATAAGGGCATTTTTGAATGCACCACGGCAGATGTACGTAGAGCGAGAGCGGCGGTAGGCTTTGCAGTTGCAAGAGGCCTGGGCGCATGTAGTGCTGGATATCCTTCACAACCAATTGCGTCTGATGAGTTCCACCATTAGCCGTGCGGCTTGCCCACGGTGGCTACGAGCATTTTTTTCTTCAGGCAACAGCTGGGCAAAAGTTTTACTAATCTCGGGGATAAAGAGCACGGGGTCGAAGCCAAAGCCGCCTGCGCCAATGCGCTCTTTCGTAATCTCACCGACAGCGCGGCCCACAGCCACCAAGGGCTCTGGGTCATCTGGCGTGCGCACAGCGACCAGCGTGCTGACTAGCGCGGCACGGCGGTTGGTGATGTTTTTCATTTGATCGAGCAATGCCCTGACATTGTTGTCATCACCTTTAGGCAAGCCAAACTGCGTCGCATAGTAAGCGGTGTCCACGCCCGGCAAGCCATTGAAGGCATCCACGCACAAACCTGCGTCGTCTGCTAACGCTGGTAAGCCCGTGTGTCGCGCGGCATTACGAGCTTTGGTGAGCGCGTTCTCCAAGAATGTTTTAAACGGCTCAGGCGCTTCGGGGACATTCAAATCGCTTTGCGAAATGATCGTCACGCCTTGCTTTTCCAATGGCGCAAATAGCGCCTGCATCTCGAATAATTTGCCTTGGTTGTTGGAGGCCAATACCAGTTTCATTGCGTTAATTTCATTTAGCCAAAGCTTGCTTTTGCAATCGTCCAAGTTCTGCGATGCCTTGTTCAGCAAGGGCTAGCAGCTCGTTCATCTCTAGGCGCGTAAACGCTGCGCCTTCGGCTGTGCCCTGCACTTCGACGAAATTACCTGCGCCTGTCATCACCACATTCATGTCGGTATCGCAAGCGGAGTCTTCTGTGTATTCCAAATCTAAGAGCGGTATGCCTTGGACAATGCCAACGGAAATCGCAGCGATCGAGTCGGTAATTGGCGACGCGGTGATTTTTCCTTGTGCGAGTAACCACGTGACGGCGTCAACCGCCGCCACATACGCGCCTGTGATAGCGGCAGTGCGCGTGCCACCATCGGCTTGAATCACGTCGCAATCCAGTGAAATCGTGCGCTCACCCAAGAGTTTGAGATCGAACACGGCGCGAAGGCTACGGCCAATGAGGCGCTGAATCTCTTGCGTACGACCGCTTTGCTTGCCGCGTGCGGCTTCGCGGTCTGAGCGCGTGTGCGTAGCGCGTGGCAGCATGCCGTACTCCGCCGTGACCCAGCCCTCACCACTGCCGCGTTTGTGCGGCGGCACGCGCTCTTCCACCGACGCGGTGCACAGCACTTTGGTTGCACCAAATTCAATCAGCACCGAGCCTTCGGCATACGCCGTGTAGCGCCTTGTGATGGTGATAGGGCGAAGCGCATTTACAGCACGGGTTTGGCGCGATGCCAGCGTAGTCGTCATGGAGTTTCTTTCGTTTAAAAATAATTAGCTTTGCCATTCCACACCAATGGCGGTCACGTTATCGCTGTAAATGCCGCCTCGATGCATGGCCAATTCAATCAACCTTGGCACGCTTTGCGTCACACTGGCAACAGTCAAAGCCTCAACGATTTCACCTTCTTGGAGTGAGCCCCAAAGCCCATCACTGCACAGCAAGAATTTGTCACCGCGCTTGAGACTCGCGCTGGCACTCACGTCATAAATAGGTTTGGTTGGTGAGCCCAAGCAGGTAAATAAGACATTGCGATTTGCAACTTTTGCTAAATACTCCGCACTGTTTTTAGAACCATCTGGCTTTTGCTCCGCATAGGAATGATCAACTGTGCGCTTTTCTAGTTGTGCACCGCGAGCCCAATACAAGCGGGAGTCGCCGCAGTGCACCCACATGGCTTCGCCACCTTGTATGAGGAGTGCCACCAAGGTCGTACGCGGCGAATCGTTCATACCCGCTTCGTTGCTAAAGCGCAAGATTTCATGGTGCGCTTGAAGTAGCGCCTTAATCAAAAACTCCCTAGGCTCAGCAATCACGGGGTGTGCCTGCGCTTGAAAAGCTTTGGTCATGGTCTCCAGTGCAATTTGCGCGGCAATCTCGCCATTGGCGTGCCCCCCCATGCCGTCAGCGACCACAAACAGTGCGGCCTCTGGCGTATAGAGATAACCCATACGGTCTTCATTTTCTTTGCGCCCTGCTTGCTCTGTACGTTGGAAAGCCGAAAATTTCATGAAATCAACTTCCCAAGACCTGAGCGCAAACGATTTCCCAAACTTTGTTCTTGAAAGCGCAAATTAGACAAATCACCCAACTGTTTTTGCAAAGCAAACACTGACTGAGGCCGTGCTTCAGGGTCTAGCGCCATACACCACTGCACCAGCTCAATCAAATTATCCGAATACACGCCGCGCAGTCGCGACAATACAACGTTCAGTTTATCTTTGGCTTTACGACTGGCTGCGTCCACAGGCGGATAGCCATTCATGCACGCAAAAATACAGCCTCCTATGGCGTAGACGTCAGTCCAAGGACCCAATACGCCATCACGTTGGTACATCTCAGGCGCAGCAAAGCCTGGGGTGTACATGGGACGCATGGTGGGATCTTGCGTTTTATTAATCACTTGCCGCGCAGCGCCAAAGTCAATCAGTACGGGCTTGTTATTCGTGGTAATGATGAGGTTAGCTGGTTTGATATCCAAATGCAGCATCTTGGACTGATGCACGATGCGCAGGCCGTGCAAAATCTCGTCAAACAAGGAACGAATCGTCGATTCGCGAAAAATTTTGTCGCGCTTTAAATCACGCGCCGTCAAAATAAACTCTTGCAGCGTCGCCCCCTGCAAATAGTTCATCACCATGTAGATGGTTTCGTTGGCTCTAAAAAAATTTAGTACACCCACAATGGCGGGATGCGAAATTTGCGCCAGTGCGCGACCTTCTTCAAAGAAACTTTTGAGTCCCAGCCAATACAGCGAGAGCTTATCGTCTGCAACCCGAGGTAGCAACTCTCCTTCTAGGCGCGTCACGAGAGATGAGGGTAAGTATTCTTTGATCGCCACCCAAGCTTCATTTTTGTCTTTGGCTAGATACACAACACCAAATCCGCCCACAGAAAGTTTGCGCACGATACGATAGCCGCCAATCAGCGTATCAACAGGTAGGGCAGCGGGCTTTGTTTTTGACATAATCGGGGCAATGAACGGCGCAGTTTACAGCATGACAGGATTTGCCACGGGTACCAGTACGTTAGGCACGAGTCAAACCATCACGATCGACATCCGCAGTGTCAATAGCCGCTTTTTAGACCTCACATTCAAGCTGCCAGATAGTTATCGGCATCTAGAGGCCAAGCTGCGCGAGTTAGTCGCCAGCCAAGTCAAACGTGGCAAGTGCGAAGTAAAGTTGGGCTATCAAAACATTTCAGTCGATCCAGACCCAAGCAGCATCAGCGCCCAGCGCATCCAGCATTTACTGGCACAGCAGTCCGTTATTCATGCCTTTGCACCCAGTGCAGCGGCGCTTTCAGTGGCTGAAATCATCGCGCATGCCTCCTCTAAAGGAGAAGCCAGTAGCGAGACAGCAAGCGAAGGCGAAGTGCTAACACTCATGCAAAGCGTATTAGCCAACTTTATGCAAGCAAGAGCCTTAGAAGGCGGAAAATTGGTGCAAGTCATGTTAACGCAAACCCAAGCACTGCGTGGCCTGCGGGACGATGTCATTCCGTTGGTGCCAGCCTTGGTTGAACAACAGCGTCAGCGCTTTTTGCAAAAATTTAGTGATGCCATTGCGGACAGTGGCGGCAAAATCACAGCAAGCGTTGCCGAAGAACGCGCATTGTCCGAAGCGACTGCTTTTGCTATCCGTGTCGATGTGACCGAAGAAGTGGATCGACTGGGTTCACATCTGACTGAGATCGGAAACGTACTCACGCGTGCCAATGACAGCAAACAAGAATTAGGCAAACGATTAGAATTTTTGATTCAAGAATTGCACCGTGAAGCCAATACACTAGGCTCAAAATCGGCGACACTACAAACCACAAAAATCGCGGTCGAAATGAAGGTGCTGATCGAGCAGCTACGCGAGCAAGTCCAAAATATTGAGTAACCAAAACAAGAGTCAAACAAGATGGATTACCCAGGCAATCTCTTCGTCGTCGCAGCTCCTAGCGGAGCAGGTAAATCCAGTCTGGTCAAGGCTTTGCGTGAGCTAGATCATGTCGTGCAGCCTTCGATTTCGCACACCACACGCGCTCCGCGTGGCCAAGAAAAAAATGGGCGTGAGTATCACTTTGTGAGCAACGCTGAGTTTGACCAAATGATTGCGGATAAGGCTTTCATTGAGTGGGCCCATGTGCATGGTCATCGCTCGGGAACGAGCAAAGCTGCCATCGAACAGCGCATTTCGGCGGGTGGTGACGTGATTTTGGAAATTGACTACCAAGGTGCATTTCAAATTAAAAAGGTATTTGCTAACGCAATTTCTATTTTTATTTTGCCGCCCAGTCTAGAGGAGTTACGTGCCCGCATCGAGCGACGCGGTGAAGATGCCCCCGACAAAATCGAGCTACGGATGCGCAATGCCGAGGACGAGATGGCTCAGGCGCATGCCTTTGACTTCGTTATAATCAACGAAGTTTTTGAGAGTGCGTTATTCGATCTCAAAGCCATTCTTCACGCGCAGCGACTCACTTTTTCGGCGCTACGAAAAGACCGCGCTGATACCCTCCTTGCACTCAACCTTATTTAAAACCACTATGGCACGCATCACTGTTGAAGACTGCTTAAAAAAAATCCCAAATCGTTTTGAATTGGTGCTTAGCGCCACTTATCGTGCGCGTATGCTCAGCCAAGGTCACACACCCAAGGTCTCGGGCAAAAACAAACCCGCTGTGACCGCGCTACGCGAAATTGAAGAAGGCCTTATCGGCATCGAGATGCTGCGTAAAGTCGTTTAAGCCCATCCCTAGCAATGGCTGCTGCCAAAAAAGCTGCATCCATTAGCGCCTCTGAGGCGAGCTTTGCCTCGCTACTTGCCAAAATCCAATACCTTGACGCACCGAGCTTAGACTTAGTTCGGCAGGCTTATCGCTGGGCGGATGAGCTGCACCTAGGGCAAATGCGTCACAGCGGCGATCCCTACATCACCCACCCCCTAGCCGTGACAGCGCTATGCGCTGACTGGCGACTAGACGCGCAAGCCTTGTGCGCAGCGCTCTTGCATGATGCGCTCGAAGACTGTGGTATTGCCAAGGGTGACATCGTTTTGCGCTTTGGCAGTACGGTCGCCGATTTGGTCGATGGCCTCACTAAGTTAGAGAAGCTGCCCGATACGCCGCGCGAGGCCAATCAATCCGAGTCATTCAGAAAAATGCTGCTGGCAATGGCGACTGATGTGCGCGTCATCCTGATCAAGCTAGCCGATCGCACTCACAACATGCGTACGCTGGGCGATACACCCCCCGTCAAGTGGGCGCGGATTGCTGGCGAAACACAGGAAATTTATGCCCCCATTGCGCACCGCCTAGGACTCAATCAAACATACCGCGAGCTGCAAGATTTATCGTTTAAATATCTGAAGCCTTGGCGCTATCAAACATTAACGCAGGCCACAGCCAAAGCCAGATCGCGTGCGCGTGACCTCATCCAGCGCGGACAAAAAGATTTAGAAGCCGCCTTTGCGAACGCCAAGCTACCAGCGACGATTTCGGGACGCGAAAAAACGCTATTTTCCATCTACCGAAAAATGCGCACCAAGCATGTCAATTTTTCGGACATCAACGATTTATTTGGCTTTCGCGTCATCGTTAATAGCCAGTCCGAGTGCTACACCGCACTGGGTGTGCTACACCAGCTCTACAAGCCCGTGCCAGGCCGCTTTAAGGATCACATCGCGATTCCTAAGGCCAACGGCTACCAATCCCTACACACCACGCTCATTGGCCCTTCTGGTGTCACAGTAGAGTTTCAAATTCGTACTGAATCCATGCACTGGATTGCCGAGTCTGGTGTCGCCGCGCACTGGCTCTACAAGACACAAAATGCCGCAGCTACAGGCCACAATATTGGCGCGCAGTGGCTAGAGTCCTTACTGGATATCCAAAACGAAACTGTCGATGCTTCCGAATTTTGGGATCACGTGCGGGTCGATTTATTCCCCGATGCGGTCTATGTGTTTACGCCCAAAAACCGCATCATGGCGTTGCCACGCGGCGCGACGGTGGTGGACTTTGCCTACGCTGTGCACAGCACGATTGGCGATCGTTGCATGTCAGCCAAAGTCAATGGTGAGCTAGCGCCGCTTCGGACTGAACTCAAAAATGGTGACCGGATCGAAATCATCACCGCGCCCGTCTCGCAGCCCAATCCCGCTTGGCTGTCTTTTGTTCGTACCGGTCGTGCTCGCTCGAAAATACGTCACTACATGAAGACACAGGCGCAAAGTCAATCGCTCGTCATGGGCGAGCGGCTGCTGGCTCAAGCGCTGCGCACCGAGGGCTACGCCGCTATTCCTGCGCAAGATGCTGCCTCTAAAACCATATGGGATAAGGCTTTGCGCTTTACGGGTAATAAAACAATCGATGAATTGCTGGCGGATTTAGGTTTGGGCAAACGCATGGCCACAGTTGTCGCCAAGCGCTTGGGCAAGTTGCTTGCTGAGCGCGGCCAAGCGCCCGATCCGTTACTGCTCTCCAGCGCGGTCATGCTGGGCGGAGAGACGGCGGCTTCGAACCAACTCATTGTGGATGGCAGCGAGTCCGCCAGCATGGTGATGGCCACCTGCTGTCACCCTATTCCAGGCGACGATATCGTGGGCTACTTAGGTCATGGCGAAGGGCTCATCATTCACCGCGAAGACTGCCCTGTGGCAACTCGCCTAGCACGCAAAGATGCTGACCGCATGATGTCCGCTATCTGGGAGAGCGACATTGACAAGAGCTTTATCGTCCCGATTCAAATCGACGCGGCCGATGGCCAAGGCGTGCTGGCGCAAATCACGTCCAACTTAGCGGCGGCAGACGCCAACATCGTGCACGTGGACATGGCGCAAGAGCCCACCACGGGCATTGCCGATCTGCGTCTTCGCATTGCTGTTCGTGATGCCCCTCATCTCGCTCAAGTGTTTGCTCGCTTGGCGCGCGTCAAGGCTGTACTCAAAGTGGTACGTAACTAACGCGAAGCACTTCGACCTCTTGCTCGCCGCCGGGGGTCATCAATCGGACGACATCGCCGACTTTGTTTTTCATCAAAGCTTTTGCAATGGGTGAGACCCAACTCACTTGACCTGCCAGCGAATCGGCTTCGTCAATCCCCACAATGTGTACCGTTCGCTCGACGCCAGACTCTTCCACATACGTCACCGTTGCGCCAAAAAAAATCTGTTCGGAAGCCCCGTGGATACTGGCATCCACCACTTCAGCGATCTCTAATCGTTTGGTTAAAAATTGAATGCGTCGGTCTATCTCACGCAGTCTGCGCTTGCCGTAAATGTAATCACCATTCTCCGAGCGATCGCCATTTTTTGCTGCCCAATGAATTGTCTCCACGATTTTGGGGCGCTCGTTATCCATCAGCTGTTGCCACTCAGCTCGTAGTCGTGCATAGCCCGCAGGCGTAAGATAGTTTTTAATCGTTGGGGTTGGTGTATCACTCATAGAATGGTCAATCTTAAAGCAGCCCTTATGTCACTCAAAGCCACCATCTACAAAGCCCAATTACAAATTGCCGACATGGACAGAAACGTCTACGCCGATCACAACGTCACCATTGCACGCCACCCTTCCGAAACCGACGAGCGCATGATGATTCGTCTGCTCGCGTTTGCGCTCAACGTACCCGCCGACGACAAAGCAGGCAACCTAGAGTTTGCCAAAGACCTTTGGGATGTGGATGAACCCGCACTCTGGCACAAGGACTACACCGAAGCCGTGCGGCATTGGATTGATGTGGGGCAGCCCGACGACAAGCGCTTGATGCGGGCGGCCAGCCGCGCGGGGCACGTCAGTGTTTATGGCTTTTCAAGTAGCACGAATGTATGGTGGAAAAATATCGAAACCAAACTCACACGCGCCAGTAATTTAACCGTGTGGCAAATCGAAGCTGCTCAAAGCCAATCGCTTGCAAAGCTTGCCCAGCGTGGCATGCAGCTGAATGTCTCGGTACAAGACGGCGCAGTTTGGATGAGCACGAATGTGGATTCCATCGAAATCACACCCCTCAAACTCATGGGCCTAGATAGCTAATTTAGACCGCTAGACCCACCGTCAACTTCAGATGCGCGGCGATTTCAGCACCGCTGATTTTTTTAGTGTCCTCCGCCTTGGCACGGAGCACTTCAATCTCACCGCCATTGCAAACAAAAAAGAGTGACGTATCGGTGATTTGACTGATCTGCCCCACTTTGCCAGCACGGCTTCGCACTTCACCAAATGTGCGATGCGTGTGTTTTTTGCAATCGAAAACTTGAATCTTTTTGCCGCCCATTCCCCCAATTTCTAACCACGCCCCAGGCGCAGGATTGCAAGCACGGATTTGGTTGTAAACATCGTCGACATGCGCAAACGGATTTATCTTGGCGGCCTTGGCCTCGTACCAGCCTTCGTAGCCAGCTTGTGATTCATCCTGCCTAGACTCTGTATGCGTGCCAGTCACAACGCTATCGGCAGCCTCCAGCATGGCAGCCACGCCTAGCGGAAAGAGGTAATCGAAGTACACCGAGCCTAGCGTGGCGTCGGGTGCAATCGGTGCCGTTTTTTGCAGAATCACGGGGCCTTCGTCCAGTCCATCGGTCGGTCTAAAAATCGTCAAGCCTGTCTCGGTCTCGCCCTGCGAAATCGCCCAGCCAATGGCACTAGGGCCTCGATATTTGGGAAGCAAGGACGGGTGATATTGAATCATCCCGTGCTTAGGGATCGTTACAAACTCTTGCGGTGCAAATTGCAGCACATAGGCCATCACACCGATGTCGGCATTGCAGGCACGCAAAGTTGCCAGCGCTTCGTCGCTTTTGAGCGAAGCGAATTTGAAGACGGGTAGCCCCAGCTCCACAGCGCGAGCGTCCAGCGCATCAGGCTTAGCGCCCTCTTTATCGGGGGCGCAAAAGACACCCACCACTTTGTCGCCACGGGCATGGAAGGCCTCTAGCACGGCCTTGCCAAAATCTTGCCGCCCAATCACCACAATGTTCATACGCATACTTTCATTTTGAATCCATATTGTCGTCTGGGATTTCACGCATGCCATACGCCACGCGGCTTCCAAGCCCTACCCACGCCGAGACTGACCAAAACACCAACGACACCCCAAAGGCCGCGCCACCTGCACCAAACAGCATCGGCATTGCCACAGAGGATGCGTTAATCACCATCAAACGCAAGGCTAACGTCTCTCCCTGACGCGCATCTGGCGTGATACGGTGCAGCGCACTCATGATCATGGGCTGCACCGAGCCCAGCGCAAACCCCAGCACGATAGAAAACAAACCCATGATCCACGGATTGGGCAAAAACGGATACACGCCAAAAATCACACTCGATATCAGCATCGCGCCGACAATGACCTTCCATTCAGTTGCGTTTTCAGCAAAAAAAGGAATAAGGCCGCGCACCGCCGCAGCCGACACCGCAAACGCGCCCAAAATGAAACCAATGGTCGATGCGCTGTAGCCACGGTCGTGCCCAAGAATCGGGACAACGAAGGTATGTACATCCCAGCACGCCGACAAAAACCAATTAACCATCAGCACACGGCGCAGCATCGGTTCTTTGATTAAATCCCACACTTTATTTTTAACGGTACTCGTGTGCGCCTTATCCAACGGGGCTTCCAGCGTGTTTCGCATCCACAGCCACATCGTGAGCGGGAATGCCGCCATGACAAAAAAGGCGGCTCTAAAACCGCCATGGTCAATCAAAAAACCCGCCGTAACAGGGCCAATAAAGTTGGCAAATGCAGGCCCAAGCGAGAGCCAACTGAACACTTGCTTGAGTTCTGTCTGCCGCACAACCGTACGCCCGACATGGCGCTGAAGCGCAATCACAGTCGCGCCCGTTGCGCCGCCCACCAGCAAAGCAGCCAGGCTAATCGTCACGATGTGCGGGTACACCGCTGCCAGCAATGCGCCACAAGTAGAAGCGGCAATAGCCCAGCGCACGGGGCGTTTGAGTCCATGTGCATCGGCAAAGCGTCCAGCGGGCAAAGCCAAAAAAACTTGCGTCAGTGCAAAGCCAGCGAGCAACACACCCACGGCCAACGGCGAATACCCCTCTTGCAACGCCCATAGCGGCGCGGCAAGACGCATCCCTGCCATCGCACCATGCAAAAAAACATGTCCAATGATGAGGCGCGCGAGTTCAGGATTCATTAGTCTTCAGGCAACAACTTTTGCGCTTCATCTTCAGGTGCAGCCTCTACATCGCGCAAGGCTCTTGTCATCACACGATTGCGGGTATCAGCCTCATCTATTGACGCTAAAACCGTATTGGTTTGTTTTCGCAGATTCGTTAACACTGCACCAAATTTTCCAAACTCAGTCTTCACTGCACCCAAGACTTGGCGAATTTCGCTTGATCGTTTTTCCATCGCCAGCGTTCTAAATCCCATTTGTAGAGCATTAAGTAGCGCCAGCAGCGTGGTCGGACCCGCCAGCGTGATGCGGTAGTCCCGCTGCAGCGAATCCATGAGTCCTGGCCTCCTGAGCACCTCGGCGTACAGGCTCTCGGATGGCAAAAACAAAATCGCAAAGTCTGTCGTGTACGGCGGCTCGATGTACTTCTCGCTGATCGATTTCGCTTCCGCTCGGATACGCATCTCTAGCGCCTTGCCTGCCACCTCCGCACCCGCCGCGTCAGCGCGTTCTTGTGCGTCAAGCAAGCGTTCAAAATCTTCTGTTGGAAATTTTGCATCTATGGGAAGCCACAGCTGGCTCGGGCTCCCAGCCATATCGCTGCCTCTACCAGGCATCTTGATCGCGTAATCCACACGCTCCCGCGAGTTCGGTTTTGTCGCCACTTGCACGCCGTATTGCTCGGCTACAAAAATTTGCTCAATCAAGGCGCCTAACTGCGCTTCGCCAAAAATACCGCGCGTCTTCACGTTGGTCAGCAAGTGCTTCAAATCGCCCACGCCCTGCGCCAAGCTTTGCATCTCGCCCAGCCCACGGTGGACAAGCTCCAGCCTCTCCGCCACTTGCTTGAAGCTCTCACCTAGACGCGCTTGCAGCGTGGTTTGCAATTTCTCATCCACGGTTTGGCGCATCTCGTCCAGCTTGGCAGAATTCGACTTTTGCAGCGCTTCCAATTGCTTATCCAGCACATCGCGCACGTCCAACATCCGCCGTGCATTACTCTCACCCAGTTGTCCTAATTGCTGGGTCAATTGCTGAGTCAGTGTTTGTTGGAGTACGCCCAAGGTCTGCGTCATGGTTTGCGTTTGTTCTTGCCTCGTCTGTGCCAACTCTTGGCGAAGCTCGCGCTCCAGGCGCTCCAGTCCCAACTGGAATGAGTTGTCGATTTTTTCTTTCGGCTTAAAAACAAGATACAGCTGCAGGCCAAGCAGGATAAGGCCTACCAGCACGATCAGTATCATCTCAAGGCTCATGCAGTGGCTCTCGCGGGCAAGGTATTAATGGGCGTGCGCACCCCGCGTCCCGCAAAAAAATCAATCAAATTGTCAGCCGCTAAATTCGCCATCGCCATGCGGGTCGGCACCGAGCTAGACGCGATATGCGGCGTGAGTACGACGTTTGGCACCGTCAGCAAATCAGGATGCACGACAGGCTCACCTTCAAACACATCAATGCCAGCGGCTGAGATTGTTTTATTTTTGAGGGCAATCGCAAGAGCCGCGTCATCCACAATGCCGCCACGTGCAATGTTGACCAGCGTTGCCGTAGGCTTCATCTGCGCCAGTTCGGCGGCGCCTATCGTGTGGTGGTTCTCGGGGCTGTACGGCAGCACCAGCACCAAGTGGTCGGCGGTCTTGAGTAGCTTCTCTTTGGTAACGTAAGACGCACGGCAGCTCTCTTCTGTCGCGGCATCCAACTTACTACGATTGTGATAAATCACCTTCATGCCAAAGCCGTGCGAGCCACGCCGCGCAATGCCTTGGCCAATGCGCCCCATGCCCAAAATGCCCAGCGTCGCGCCGTGGATGTCGCTGCCTGCAAACATATCAAAGCCCCATTTATTCCATTTGCCAGCACGCAAAAAGTGCTCGGACTCCGTAATGCGACGCGCGGTTGCCATCATCAGCGCAAAGCCAAAATCGGCGGTTGTTTCAGTCAGCACATCAGGCGTATTGGTCGCCTGCACATGCGCGGCGTTAAACGCAGGAATATCAAAATTGTTGTAACCCACCGCCATGTTGGCAACGATTTTTAAGCGAGGGCAAGCAGCAAACACTTCCGCGTCAATGCGGTCGCCGCCCGTGGTGAATGCGCCATCGCAATCCTTCAGCATCTCAATAATTTGCGCCTTGGTCAGCACGCTATCAGATTGGTTGCTCACCACATCGAAATGCTCGCTAAGCCTTGCCAGTACTGGCTCGAACACCGCACGAGCCATGCCGATTTTGGGTTTCTTTTTTTGTTCTGTCATTTCAAAAATCCTAATTCATAAACCATAGGGCGAAGCTTCTCGGAAAGCGCGTCGTAGGCAGCTTTGAAGTTTGAAAAATCAAAGTCATTACCGTTCTCTTTGCCCGCAGCTTCCAGCGCCTTGCGGATTTGATACCAGCCCACATCAGGGCGATTGAGTTTGTACTCTGTGCGAATTTTGCGCTCAAAGTCCGAGGCAAAGTAAGCCCGCCAAATATCGCGTCCCGCGTCCAGCACGGCAGTGGCTTCTTTGGAAAGCGTCAAGCCTTTGAGGTAGTCCGACATAAATGCTGATTCAAAACGGCCTTTGGCGTTGACCTCTGTTTCGGTGAACGGGATGAAGTGATTGACGATGCTCCACTTCTTATCGTTCCATTCCAAATCGTTTGCGCTTGCGGTGAGGTTGCTGCCGTTAAAAAGCATCCAAATAAGGCAGTCGTTTTTGAATGCTGAACTCAGTGTCTCAGACGATTGCAAAAACTGATCGCGGTCGTTAAGCCATGTAGGGCGAATCAACCGACGAACAGAGAACACGATGGCGGCTTGCCACACATTGTCCCGAGTAATGTAAAAACCATTCCCTTGGCTGCACACTGAAGAAAATAGCGCCGTCAAAGTACTTGCATGTTGCAAGTCATTACTGTTGCAGAGCATGTACCCTATAGCATCACTACGCCATGCCGTTACTTTTGCGTGTGCGGTTTGTGGATGCACTGCATTTTTTAGCGGAATGTTTGCACCGTCTGTTTTTAGCCTTGGCAGCCAATCATTCAAATGATTTTGATTGGGTAAATTGAAATATTGCTTTACACCAACCCATTGCGCATTTTTATCTAGCACTTCCGTTTCAACATCGGTAATGACTTGTCTTTTACTGGTATCCCAGATCAGAAATCCAATCGGGAAATTTCCATTCAATCCATCAAATGCCTTACTGTGAACGACAAATCCGCCCAAGTACTTCGCTTTCCAATGCACTCTAAATTGCTCAAAATTCGGCGCATTGATGTATTTCAAAGTGCTAAACATTGCGATAGTGGCATTCGGAATTTCTTGCTGAATACGAATCATGAATTGCGCAAATAATTCACGACTGGCATAGCCGTAGTTATCCATGCAGCAAGACACATTTGTATTGGCAACGTCCGTCTTTCCTTCACTGCCTTGCGTATTTGCCGCCTCTGCATAAGGCGGATTCATCAAAATCAAAATCTTCTTCGCGTCTTTTTTCTTCGCTTTTGAGTCAGCAATTGCTTGGCGCAACTCCAGTGGCATTTTGTTCGTCAAGCTGTAATCAAACTCACAAAACTCAGTCACGTCGTCGTTCAAATAATCGTACTGAAAATGCGTTGCCGCCACGCAGGTGCGGCTGGCCTTCATTACGTCGATGTCTGCCTTATCTAGCGTGCTCATAAACACGTTGCGATGGTTACTGTGCTTGACCTCTAGGTTGCCCACGCCGCAGCACATATCCCATACGATGTATTTTTCTTGCCAATTTTTACCCAGTGTTTTTGCCAGCAAGTCATACGCCTTGTCCACCACTTTAAGCGGCGTGTAGTACGCCCCCTTAAAGCTGCGCTCGTCAATCGGCAGCAGGCTATCGCGCCGCTCTAGCAAGTACTCGCGGTACTCTTGATGCGGTGGCCTGTGATAGATCGCCCAGAACCTGCGGTAGCCCGCCACGCTTGCCAGTTCGTAGGTTTTGCCACCATGCACAAAGAACGGCGTATCACCTTCGTAAGCCAAACGTGCAGGCAAGTTGTCGATGACTTTGTTTTTGCCGTCGTGCATGATGTCGGCAAAAAACATGAGCGCGTAGTCCACCTCGTCCACGCCGTCTAGCTCTTTGCCAATCATCTCTACCCATTTATCGAACACCTGCTTCAAGTTGTCGGGCGTGATGGGTGTGCGGATGAACTTACCTTCTTTAATGCCCGTCTTCACCGCCTCAATAAATTCTGCCTCGTGCGTCTCGATTTTGTAAACCACAAAATGCGCTTCGATGTAGGGCTGAATCTTTTTGAGATTGACCTTATCCGCGTACACCTTGGACGCAGCAGTTGACCATTCGATCTCTTTGTCTTTAAACAGCGGCAGCGCGTGCTTGGTCTCCATCAGCGCGGCTTTTTCGCGGTCGAACACGGCTAAAAATGGCGGGATGTCGTCGCCTTTTTTATGCGCGGCACGCACATACGACAAGAGCTGCGCGAACATTGCCACGGGCAGCGTGGGCGCTTCTTTAGCTTCAAACCAAATCTCGCTGGTGCGAATGTCAATCAATCCCTTCGACAAAGACTTGAGCCCTAGCGCCTTGACGTAAGCGTCCTTCACGTCCTCTTCGGACTTGGCGGTTTGTAGTTGTTGGTGCAGGCTCATGTGGTCGCTTTCAAAATACCTAATTTTTGGGCCCACCAAGGCGTGAGCGCTGGCAAGAGCACCAAAGTCCAAATCACGACCCATGCCGTCAGCGGCAGTAGCTCTTTGTACGCTGGTAACTGTGCAGCAACCATCACGGCCAGCACGACAGGTATGACCCCCGTCTCGCGCACGGCGCAGAGGAACATTTTTGTCCGCCAGTCGATGCGTGTTGGCAACAGGGACAGCCATACGGCCAAAGGCCTTGCAACCAGCATAAACAAAAGTGCAATCACGAGCCCCAAGCCAGCGGAGTCCAGCAAATCAGAAACTGCAACAAACGGTCCTACCATCATAAAAATAACGGGCTTGGCGACGCTTTCGATTTTCGTCTCCATGCTATGAATCAGCGCGTGCAGTGCGGGGCTGCTGCGATTGAAATTGCCGAGCAGCCCCGCGATGAACGCTGCCAAAAATCCGTTGCCGTGCAGCACTTGAGCTAAGAAAAAGGCAGCCAAAGGGATACCTAAAACAATGGCGAAGTCGTACATGGGCTCCGATTTCTGTTCATTCTTGTAGCGCTCGAAGTAGTGCATCACCGCCCATCCCACAAGGCCTGCGATCAAACCAAACGCAAACTGCTGGCCGAGTAGCATCACATTGTTAACCGCGAACAAGCCAGTCGCCAGTTCGCTCACCGTTTGCAGATGCTGCCCGCCCTGCACCATCACGACCACGGCTGCGGTAAAGATAGCGCCAACGGCATCATTTAAGGCGCTCTCGGCCACCGCCATGTCGCGCACGCGGGCATAGTGCCCACGGAACACCAAATCTTTGAGCGTCGGAATGAGCGCCGCAGGATCGGTCGATCCCAAAATGGCGGCCAGCAAGGCTGCGGTTCCGCCCTTTAGGCCAAGCGCTAATAAAAATGCAAACGTCACCCCAAAGGTGATGAGGTAACCGACAACCGCCAAGAGCACCGTTGGCCAAGCAATCGATAAAAATGCCTCGCGATCAATCTCATCGCCACCGCTCTTCAAAATAATGGCGGCGAGTAACGTACAGACGACGACCGCCAATGTGATTTGCACAGAGATGGGTTGAAGGGCGTCGTGGAGCAAAATACCTAGTAGCAATTGCAAGGCAAAACTAGGCAGCACCGTGCCCTCACTAGCCTTGCTAGCCGCCCAGCCAAAACCGAGCATCAGGCTTGCACACCAAAGCGTCTGAGCCAGCGCCACTTCGCTACCGCCTAGACCCTCGATACGTCCCAGCAGCGCGGGAGCGAGAGCGTTGACGAGGACAGCCAGCCCAGCCAATAAAGCGATGGATAAATACTTTTTCAAGATGCCTGCACCAAGCCAAATACCTGCCGCAGATACGCCAGATAGTTCACGTCTTCGCACATATTTTTGCTAGGCGTGTCCGATAACTTTGCCACAGGCTGACCATTGCATTCGGTCATTTTGATGACGATTTGCAGCGGCACGTGATCGGGGGGATCACCCAAATCGTTGGTGAGATTGGTGCCAATACCGAACGCCAGCAAACAGCGTCCTTTGAACTGGTTGTACAGCTCAATCGTGCGCGGGATGGTCAGGCCGTCGCTAAACACCAAGGTCTTGGTCAGCGGATCGACACGGTTGGCTTTGTAGTGCGCAATCATGCCTTCGCCCCATGCAAATGGATCACCGCTATCGTGGCGTGCGCCGTCAAACAGCTTGCAAAAATACATGTCATAGTCGCGCAAAAAGGCTTCAAAACCATACACGTCGGAGAGCGCAATGCCAAGGTCGCCACGATACTCGTGTGCCCACGATTCAAACGCGAAGACTTGTGAGTCGCGCAGGCGCGGGCCCAATGCCTGCGCGGCTTGCAGGTATTCGTGCGCCATCGTACCCAGTGGAATCAAGCCTAGCTTCATGGCAAAAAAGACATTACTTGTCCCCGCAAATTGCCCGCCTAAACCATTCGTCAGCACGCGCAAAACCTCTTCGTGCCATGCCTTGCTAAAGCGGCGACGCGTGCCGTAGTCGGCAATCTTGAGGTTGGAAATTTGCGGGTTTTTAAGCAATTTGATTTTGTCCGCCAATCGCGCGCGTCCTGCGACAAAATTCGGTACTTTTTGCGTGCTTCTAAAGTACACCTCATTCACGATAGCAAGCACAGGGATTTCAAACAAAATCGTGTGCAACCAAGGTCCTTCGATTTTGATGTCGATCTCGCCCGTGGTTTGTTCAGAGACGGTGATGTACTTTTCGTTCAGCTTGAACAAGCCCAAGAAATCAACAAAGTCGCTCTTGATAAAACGCATACCCCGCAAGTACGCTAACTCGCCTTCGGTAAAGTGCAGGCCGCACAGTGACTTGATTTCCTCGCGTATTTCACCTGCAAACTGCGCCAAATCAACGCCTGGATTGCGGCATTTGAACTTGTAAGAGACCTGCGCCCCCGGGAACTGATGCAACACCACCTGCATCATGGTGAATTTGTACAGGTCGGTATCTAAGAGGCTGGTAATGATCATGATTTACAGCCAAGTCGTAAAGCTTTCAACCGTCTCGCGCTCGGTCATAAAGGTGTTCACCAATGCATCTTCATCTGCGTAGCCCAGCGAAAGCCCGCAAACAATCATTTCGTTCTCGCCCGCTCCAATGTGCGGCAAGATGATATTGGAGAAGCCATTCCACGCGGCTTGCGGGCAGGTGTGCAGCCCTCTAGCTCTGGCCGCCACCATGATGTTTTGCAGGAACATGCCGTAATCTAATAAGGAACCGCGCCCCATGACTTTGTCGATAGTGAACATGAGGCCCACTGGCGCGCCAAAGAATTTGTAGTTTTGCTGATGCTGTAAGTGCATCTTGTCTTTGTCGCCTTTGCCAATGCCCAATACGCCGTAGAGCCCAAAACCGCAAGCACGGCGCCTATCAATATAAGGCGAGACCCATTTTTCGGGGTAATAGTCGTAGGCTTCGGCGTGTTCGGTAGCCAATGCGGGATTAGTGCGAACCGCATCGTGCGCCGTGCAGACCTTCTCCACCAGCGAATCTTTCACCGCTCCCGTTAATACATAAACCTTCCACGGCTGGGTGTTAGTGCCCGAAGCGGCTCTGCGAGCCACATCCAGTATCCCTTCCAGCAGGGCGCGATCGACAGACTTATCTAAGTAAGCACGGGCAGAGAAGCGACTCAAAATAGCAGCATCGACGCTAGTACGGTCAGAAATGCGTGTTTTCACTTGGGAAATATTCATAGCGCTTGAGTCTATCAGCCTCTACTTCAATATTTTTTTGGCATTTCTTTGAGTTTTTTGTGATTTTTAGACCAACTTTACAATTATTTTGCTGCGCCGCAACATTTTTTTCGTAAAAGACTTGAAAACGCTCGGGTTTACCCTATAATTCATTCCATGCTGCACTGCAACATAAACAGGGCAACAGGCAAGGAAGTCATTCGGACCCCTTGCGAATTTTGAAGTTTTATCTTTTTAAAGGAAATTACCATGTTTACATTAGACCAAGTTACCGCTGCACAAAAAAACAACGTTGAGAGCCTGATCGGCCTGACAGCCCAAGCCTTTGCTGGCGTGGAAAAAATCATCGAACTGAACATTGCAACTGCTAAAGCTGCATTCAGCGATGCTGCTACTCAAGCTCAAGCCGCTTTGAACGTGAAAGACGCTCAAGAGTTCATCGCTATGCAATCGGCACAAATCCAGCCTTTGGCTGAAAAAGTGTCTGCATACGGCCGTAAAGCTTATGAAATCGCAGCTACCAGCGGTGCAGAAATCAAATCAACAGTTGAAAGCAAGCTGAAAGAAGCTCAAGCTGCTGCTCAGTCTGTTGTTGCTACTGCAACGACTGCTAAGAAGAAGTAA
>CANFWH010000028.1 GCA_947450645.1 Comamonadaceae bacterium
CAGAAATGTGCCGCATCGTGCGCTCGGGTGGGGTGGTTGCGGCCTACCACTGGGACGTGCTGGGGGGCGGTTTGCCGCTGGCTGATATCAGCGCCGAGTTGCTCAAGCTGGGCGTTCAGCCCACCCTGCCGCCCAGCGTGCAGGCATCCACCATCGAGGCGTCCACCGCGCTGTGGCAGGGGGCAGGGCTACAGCAGGTGCGCACCTGCCAGTTCACTGTGCAGCGCCGCTTTGAGAATTTTGAAGAGTACTGGAACAGCGCCGCAAACAGTAGCACGCTGAGGCCGATGTTCGAGTCGCTCCCTGCTGAGCGCCTAACGCTCTGGAAGTCCAACGTGCGTCAGCGTGTGCAGGCCACCGATGGCCCGCTAACTGTGAGCGCACGTGTCAACGCGGTGTGCGGCATTAAGGCGTGATTTGAAAAACGCGTCGTAACAGCGGAAAACCCGCAGTAGTTAGCTGCAGCCATCCGTCAAAGTGGATTCTTCAAAGGGGCTGAAAGTTAGAGAAGTGATTGATGACATGAAAATAGCTAACAAAATAAACAAGCATCGGCTGTCAGTAGCCCCGATGATGGACTGGACTGATCGGCATTGCCGCTACTTCCATCGTTTGCTCACGAAAAATACGTTGCTTTACACCGAGATGGTGACGACGGGGGCGCTCTTGCACGGTGATGTGGTACGGCACTTGAGGTTTAACGACGAAGAGCATCCTGTGGCTTTGCAGTTGGGCGGCTCAGAGCCAGCGGACTTGGCACGTGCGGCCAAGCTGGCTGAGGAGTGGGGCTATGACGAAGTAAATTTAAATTGCGGTTGTCCGTCGGAGCGCGTACAGCGCGGCGCGTTTGGTGCGTGCTTGATGGCGGAAGCGCCTCTGGTTGCCGATTGCGTGAAGGCGATGCAAGATGTGGTGAGCTTGCCTGTCACGGTGAAGCATCGCATTGGGATTGATAAATCCGAGTCGTATGAATTTGTGCGGGACTTCGTGGGAGCCTTATACAGCGCGGGCTGCCGCGTGTTTTTAGTTCATGCAAGATCAGCGTGGTTGAAAGGTTTGAGTCCCAAAGAGAACCGCGAAATCCCGCCATTGCGGTACGAGTTTGTGTATCAGCTCAAGCGTGACTTTCCTGATTGCACGATTGTTTTAAATGGCGGCGTGAAGTCGAATGATGAGATTGAAACGCATCTTGCGCATGTGGACGGTGTGATGCTGGGGCGCGAGGCGTATCACAACCCTTGGATCATGACGGAGTGGGACGCACGGTTTTTAGGTGGCGGGGCAACCGCACTATCTCGCGATGAGTTAGAGGCACAAATGATTGAGTACATGCAGCGTGTGTGTCACAAGGAAAAGAGCGAGCGTGACGGCTTGATGTATCCGAGTGCGTACTCGGTGGCGCGGCACATGCTGGGGCTGCGTCACGGACAAGCGGGCGCACGGGCTTGGAAACAAAAGTGGAGTGATAAGCAACAGTTCAGGCAGCACTTTGAGGCGCTATTCCCGGAGCAATTGGTGGCTTAGTTTTTGGCGGGCTCTTGCTCGACGCGCCTTGCGCCATTGTAGCGTTTGTCCCAATAGCGCACATGCATATCTTCAATGCGCACTTCAGCGCCAGGCTTTGGCGAATGAATAAATTTTCCATCGCCCACATAGATGCCAACATGGCTGAAGGCATGGCGCATCGTGTTAAAGAAAACTAGGTCACCAGGCTGCAAGTCTGCACTGTCAATCTTGGTCGTTTGTGCTGCTTGCTGCGCAGCACTTCGCGGCAAAACTTTCCCGATACTTTGCTCGTAGAGTGCTTTGACAAAACCACTGCAATCAAAGCCTGTGTCAAACGAATTGCCGCCGCGTTTGTAGGGCAGACCCAAAAAGCCCATGGCACTGACGACGATGTCGCTAGCGGTGGAGGCTGCTGTATCCGCGACATTGTTGCCAACTTGCTGTACCTTGGTTAGCAAGCCGCGATCGATGAGTAGCTTGTCTAAATCATCGCCAGTTGCACTAGCCCCTGTCTTGGAAGCCACATCAGGCGCAGCTTGCAGAGCACACGCCCCTGCAAGCAAGGCTGCATATAGGCTAGCGCGAAGGAGGGTGTTTAAAACAGGCATGGTGCAAGTTTAACCCGCTTTGCGCCTTGGATACAGCCTCGCGATAAACATACCACCGAGCATGGCCATCATAAAAATTACGATGTCTGTTCCGCCTGCGTACAGCGATGCAAATGCAGGGCCTGGACAATAACCAGCCAACGCCCAGCCAGCACCAAACAGCGCTGCCCCCCCCACCAGCTTGATATCGATATCTTTGCTTGTAGGAAGCTCAAATTTTTCAGCAAACCATGGTCGTCGTCCTTGGCGAGGTGTTATGGCAAATGCAAAGAGCGTGACGATTAAAGCCCCGCCCATGACAAAGGCAAGGCTTGGATCCCACTTGCCCGTGATATCCAAAAACCCAATCACTTTGGCAGGTTGCGTCATACCAGATAGCACCAGTCCAAGCGCAAACAGCAGGCCTGCAATAAGGGCAATCACATTTTTCATTTCAAAATCCAAACGGTAAAAACGCCTGTTGCCATAAACGTGCAAGTAGCAATGAGGGAGCGCATGGAGCGCCTGCCCAGCCCACACACACCGTGCCCACTGGTGCAGCCTGAGCCCATCACTGTGCCAAAGCCAACTAGCAAGCCTGCGGCAATAAGCAGCCATGGCGAACGCGTGAGTGGCAAGGGTATGGAGAGTACTGATGCAAACCAGGCACCGCCTACGATGAGTCCTGTAAGAAAAAACCAGCGCCAAGCACCACCGCGGCCTCGTTCAAATAATGCGCTGCTAGCAATGCCACTGATGCCTGTAACGCGACCAAGACCAGCGAGCATGAGCCAGCTAGCAAGCCCAATGAGTACGCCTCCAGCTAATGATTGTAAATAAGCGGACATTATCTGATGGTGGGTTTAACGAGCCACTCACGACCTTTGAGCATGGCGTTCCAATAGACCCATGGCAGGACGCTTGCTTTGAGAAACCAAGCTATGCGGGTTGGGCGCTTGCCGTTAATAAACCACAGCGGAAATGTCGGCGCGACTTTTCCACCATATAAAAATTCCGCCAGCACAATTTTGCCTTTGGACACCGTCAGTGGGCATGAGCCATATCCGTCGTAAGCCGCGCTGCCATTGGCTTTGCCAAGTGATGCGAGCACGTTGTGCGCGACCACGGGCGCTTGCTTGCGTGCAGCCGCAGCAGTCTTGGCGTTGGTCGTATTACCTACGTCACCTGCAGCATAAACGTTGGCGTATTTTTTGTGACGCATCGATGCGGGATCGATATCCACCCAGCCTGCTGCGTCGGCCAGCGGACTGGCCTTAATGAAGTCAGGCGCGGTTTGCGGTGGCACCACATGAATCATGTCGAAGTTTGTAGTGATGGACTCTTTAGTGCCGTCGGCCAGAGTTTTGGTAAACGTTGCTTGCTTCGTTGCACCATCAATTTTGGTCAGTGTGTGTCCAAACTGCAAATCGATGTCGTAAGCTTTTACAAATTCCATCAACGCTGGTACGTAGTCTGCTACACCAAAGAGCGCTGCGCCTGCATTAAAAAATTGCACTTGTGTGTTCTTAAGCGTCCCCGCGCTTTGCCACGTATCGCACGAAAGATACATTGCCTTTTGCGGTGCGCCTGCGCATTTGATGGGCATCGCGGGCTGTGTGAAGAGCGCTTTGCCACCGCGCATTTTTTGCACGAGTTCCCACGTGTATGGTGCAAGGTCATAGCGATAGTTGGACGTCACGCCATTCTTGCCCAGTGTTTCTTCTAAGCCTTCAATGCCAGCCCAATTCAGCTTGAGCCCAGGGCAAACGACGAGTCGCTCGTAAGTTACTGTTTTGCCATCAGATAACGTCACTTGGTTTTGTTCAGGCTCGAAAGTGGCAACGGCACTTTTGATCCATTTGACGCCGCTTGGCATGACGGAAGCCTCAGAGCGCTTGGTGGATGCGGCGGTAAAAACGCCCCCTCCAACCATTGTCCAACCAGGCTGATAGTAGTGACTGCCTGCAGGCTCAATAATGGCAATGTCCAGCTTGCCAGCTCGAGCCAAAAGGCTAGATGCAATCGCAATGCCAGCAGAGCCGCCGCCAACGATAACAATTTGATGATGGTTTGAGGTACTCATAGGGAAGATCTCCAGTAATGTGTTTTGATGCTTCATTTGATAGCGAGCGCAATATATCAGTAAACGCTTATAAATGAATTGTGGGAAACCCTATCAATGGCGACGAGTTAGAGCACTTCTTTTAGCATTAACCCTGCTGCAACGAATGCCAGTATTGAAAAGCCCCGGGACAATGTTTGCTGCGCAACGTGTTTGGTTAGGTAGCGTCCCGCCAGCATACCCAAAACGGTACCTAAAGTGAATGGCATTCCAAGGCTCCAGTTCAGTGCGCCATGATGAACAGAAATGGCTACGCCACCAGCGGATACGAGTGCAATGACGGTCAGCGAGGTGGCGACGACCGAGCGCATATCCAAGTTGGTATTGGCTTTGAGGGAGGGCACGATGATGAATCCCCCGCCGACGCCAATGAGGCCCGATAGGAATCCTGCCAGGCTACCCGTGAGCGCAAGCGCACGGGCACAAGGCAGTGTCCAAATAAATTTTCCAGTCGATGCACTTTGCTCACAAGAAAAAATGGACTCAGATGTCGCAGAGGGCTCATGCATAGCGGGCGCTGGGCTACGCCACATGCGAACGGCGACCCCAATAAGCACAACAGAAAATAGAATCGCCAAAGGGCTATTTGGCAGGTGGTGTGCAAGCGTAAAACCAATAGGTGATAGCGCGAGTCCCGCAGTCGCCATCAGTGCTGCAGCTTTATAGCGAACAATACCTTCGTGAAATCCCAACAGGGCAGCGATAGCCGACGCTACCGTCACGGCTAATAGTCCAATCGGCCCCGCTTGATTGACACTGAGATGCAATACGAGGGTGAGTAATGGTATTGATAGGATTGCACCGCCTGCGCCTGTCGCGCCGAGAACAACGCCAATAGCAATGCCTAAACTCAAAATTCCTGGCGAAAAAAGTGTATCAAGTGGCATGTTGTGATTGGTTGATTTGTGATACCATGATTCTATATAAGTAATTGCTTATATTATTTACCCGAAAGATTAACATGACAACGCACGCGCCCATCCAACTCTTTGATCCCGTTTCATCGACTTACACCTATTTAATGTTCGATGAAAGCACGCGCGACGCCATCATCATTGATCCCGTGGATACCCAGCTTGCGCGTGACTTAGCTGCTCTAAAGCAGTATGGCTTGCGTCTCAAATATGTTGTAGAAACTCATGCCCACGCAGATCACATCACGAGTAGCGCCACTTTGATCGAGCACACGGGTGCGATTGCTGCAACCCCCATGTTTTGTAACGTCTTGCCCGCAGCGATACAACTCAAAGATGGCGACGTGCTCACATTTGGCGATGAAAAGATTGAAGCACTGCACACGTCTGGTCACACGGCAGGCAGTATGTCATTCGTGTGGCACGAGCATGTCTTCACGGGTGACACGCTCTTAATTGGCGGCTGTGGTCGAACCGACTTTCAATCGGGTAGCGCTGAAGCGCTGTACGACAGCATCACGCTGATCCTGTTTAAATTGCCTGATAACACCACTGTTTGGCCAGGGCATGACTACAAAGGACAAACGAGTTCAACGATTGGGATAGAGCGGAAAACTAATCCACGGCTTAACAATGAGCATGGCGAGCGCCGTAGCAAAGAGTCATTTGTGGAACTTATGCATGCACTCAATTTGCCTAAACCGCGCTTGATCGATCAAGCCGTTCCTGCCAATATGATCTTGGGTCTACACCACGACGCAGGAGCCAACGATATGACAACTTATGCAATTGCCCCCGCCGTTAGTTATGCAGGCGATATTTCTCCAGAGCTTGCACATCAATGGATGCTAACAGGGACTGCCGTGCTGGTGGACATCCGCAGCAACGCCGAGCGCGCGTGGGTTGGTTTTATCGTGGATGCAGTTGGCATCGAGTGGAAAGTGTGGCCGGGTATGGTTGCCAATGCAAATTTTGAGGTTGAGTTAAAAGCGGCCGTTCCAGCAGGCAGCAAAGTGATGATGCTTTGCCGTTCAGGTGTTAGATCCATCCCTGCATCTGAGCGTGCGCAAAGCTTGGGTTACACAGCCTACAACATCCTTGAGGGCTTTGAAGGTGACCCCGATGGCGAAGCGCATCGTGGTCAAAAGGGCGGCTGGCGTTATCGCGGTCTGCCTTGGCGACAGAATTAAGGAGGCGCATTGATGGAGGCGCTTGATGCAACAGTTTTAGCGCGAATGCAGTTCGCGGCTAATATGACATTTCACATTTTGTTTCCCTCTATCAGCATTGCGTTGGGTTGGTTTTTGTTCTTTTTTAGGATTCGCTTTAATGCTACAGGGCAATCGCATTGGATGGGTGCGTACCAGTTTTGGGTAAAGATTTTTGCACTCACTTTTGCGCTGGGTGTCGTTAGCGGCATTACCATGAGCTTTCAATTCGGCACGAACTGGCCAGGTTTTATGAACACGGTGGGTAACGTCGCAGGTCCCTTGTTGGGCTATGAAGTTTTGACAGCCTTCTTTTTGGAAGCCACGTTTTTAGGCATCATGCTCTATGGGCGAGGACGCGTGAGCGAGAGGGTGCATACGCTCGCAACGTTTTTGGTGGCGTTTGGCACCACGCTATCAGCATTTTGGATTTTGGCTTTGAACTCGTGGATGCACACGCCCGCAGGTTTTGATATGGTGGACGGCAAAGCACATGTCACCAGTTGGTTGGCGGTTATTTTTAATCCTTCGTTTCCCTATCGTTTTACGCACATGATGATTGCTTCGGGACTCGTGGTTTCGTTTTTGATCGCAGGCGTGAGCGCCTATCGCTGGCTCAAAAATGATCGCTCGGAGTCTGTCATGGCAAGTCTGCGCGCAGGCGTGTGGGTGGCCGCTACACTCATTCCGATTCAAATAGTTGTGGGTGATTTACATGGACTCAACACGCTAGAGCATCAGCCTGCCAAGCTGGCAGCGATGGAGGCCATTTGGCAGACGCAAAGCGGTGTGCCCGCTGTGTTGTTTGCCTTGCCTGATGAAGCCAGCCACAACAATCGTTTTGAAGTGGCGATTCCCAAACTCGCCTCGCTTTATCTCACTCATCACTTGGACGGTGAAGTCAAAGGCTTGGATAGTTTTGGTGCGAATCATCCGCCCGTAGTCCCCGTATTTTGGGCGTTTCGTGTGATGGTGGGCGTAGGGCTTTTAATGCTGGGCGTGAGTTGGCTGAGTGCATTTCAATTGCGCCGAACAAGCACACTTGCTACCTGGAACGCCAAGCTTTTGATGGCGATGAGTTTCTCTGGTTGGCTGGCGTTACTCGCTGGTTGGTATACGACCGAGATTGGCCGTCAGCCTTGGTTGGTAACAGGGGTGCTGACAACGGCGCAGGCTGCGTCTACCGTGCCCGCCAGCGCAATTGCGTCTACGCTCGTGCTGTACTTGTGCTTGTATGCCGCTTTGCTTTCGGCCTACATTTCGGTCATTTTTTATACTGCTAAAAAAGGAGCGCACGATGCTTCCCAACGGAATTGATATGACCACCACAGCAGGTTGGTTGCCCGTTGTTTTTGCGTTTGTGATGGCGCTGTCCATCTTGGCTTATGTGATTTTGGATGGCTACGATTTGGGCGTAGGCATCTTGCTAAGTAAGGCTGATTTGTTGGCCGACAAAGACAGCATGATTGCCAGTATCGGCCCTTTTTGGGATGCCAACGAAACGTGGCTGGTGCTGGGCGTGGGCGTTCTTTTAATCGCGTTTCCTGCGGCACATGGCGTGATTTTGGGAGCGCTCTATTTGCCCGTAGCTCTGATGTTGATTGGCCTGACGCTGCGCGGCGTGGCGTTTGACTTTCGCGCCAAAAGCCAACCCCAATACCGCGTGCTGTGGGATCGCGTGCTCTGCGCAGGGTCGTTCCTCGCCTCGTGGTCGCAAGGCTTTATGCTGGGCAACTTGATTACGGGCTTTAGCCAAAGTGCAGCCAGCATCGCCTTTAGCGCTTTAATTGGCGTGTGTTTGATTTTTGCGTATACCTTGCTGGGCGCGGGCTGGCTCATCATGAAAAGCGTTGGCGAGTTGCAGCTCAAAGCCGTGGCTTGGGCGCGCGCGAGTTTGTTTTGGGTCGCGCTCGGCGTGCTCGCTATTTCGCTGGCAACGCCTTGGGTCAGTACGCAAATTTTTGATAAGTGGTTTAGCTTCCCCAATGTGCTGATGTTGCTGCCTATTCCTGCCATGACCTTGGCGATGTTTGGTGTTATTGTGCGCAGTTTGAATCGTTTGCCGATTCGGCTTGCGCAGGCCAATAGCTATGGCATCGCCGTTCCATTTACGGCAACGGTGGGTGTCTTTTTGCTTTCGTTTTATGGGCTGGCGTACAGCCTATTTCCTTGGCTAGTGATAGACCGCCTCACCATTTGGACGGCAGCCAGTTCGCCTGAAGCGCTGATGGTGATCTTGTACGGCATCGTCATAGTGCTACCCGTGATTGTGGGTTATACCGTTTATTCGTACCGCGTATTTTGGGGGAAATCTAGTGCGCTTCAGTACTAGCTGAGCACCAGCAGGACTGTGACGAGCAGCCATTCTAAAGCGTACAAGAGTGTTCCTATTGGGTGCCAAAGTTGTAAATTCTCTTTGGCAACAATATGCGGTGACACGCCAAAATGGATAGCAACCGAAGCCAGTAGGGCGAGTCCCGCTAAATAAATTATTTGTTTGTTGGGGCGAGTGGCAAGCAATAAAAAACCGCAGCCCCAAGCGATGTAGTCCAGCGCGTTGAACAAAACTGCCGCTATGCGGCCCGCTGCTTGGGGTGTCTCAAGGTGCATAAAAAGCAAGGGCACAACGACAAAACCAATGCAGGTTAATGAGCCCCACCACAGCGCAACGCTGATGGTATGCAGCTTCGTTCTCATGATCGTTTGCAGCACGAAGATTCGGCTTGAATCGGCGGACACGGCACTACACCATAACTACAAAACACGTAGCAATCGCCTGCTAACGGACGTAGTAATTTTTTACAAGATGTGCATTCGTAAAAAAATTGGCAGGCATCGGTTGGCATTTCTAGTGCTTCGGAATGTCCGCACGCGGGACACGTGAGTGTCGAGGTTAATTGAGGATTTGCAATCATGATCTGATTTTATGAAGTGGACAAAGCACGGTACGCTTTGAGTCCGCCGCCAATGAAGCACGCACGCGTGTAGCCCATATCGCGCAAGGTGCCAGCCGAAAGAGCGCCTCGGTTGTAGGCGTTGCAATAGCACAAAATTTGGATCTCTAAATTGGGAATAACGCCTTCAATATTCATCTCCAATTTGCCTCGGCTGATATGAAGCGAGTGTGCGATGTGATCTACCTCGTGCTCTTCTTTGTCGCGGATATCAAGAGCAATAGCGCCTGCTTGCATTAGCGCATCGACTTGACTGGGCGCTACTTCAATCACGCGCGCACGCGCTACGTCGGATAGTGCTTGGAACTTTTTTGTGTAAGACATTTAAAAATTTAGGGTATGTACTGAGTCGAAAAAAGAAGGACTGATAAATAATATCAGTACTTTCTTATATATCAATTTAGTAAATACCCCGATACCATGACGACATCAACCCAATCAGATCAACAAAGTGCGGCACATGTATTTGAAGTGGCTGCCGAACTGTTCAGTGTCTTATCAACACCGATTCGGTTGCAAATCTTGAGCGCTCTGTGTGATGGCGAGCGCTCGGTGACGCAAATCTTGGAGCGCGTCGAGACTACGCAGCCCAATCTCTCGCAGCATTTGTCTTTGCTTTATCGGCATGGCATTATTGCCAAGCGCAAAGAAGGCACGCAGGTGATTTACCGAGTGCAAAGTGAAAAAGCAGTCACGCTGTGCCGCTCGGTTTGTACTCAGGTGGCGATTGAGCTGGAAGACCCGACCAGCGTGGCTTCCAATGAACGCTTGCTGACTCGGCAGTTTTAAAAGTAGGTGATAGAGATGCCCAGCATGATTCAATCGGCACCTGAAGGATTTTTGTCGCAAGCAGATATTGCCGCTGTCCAAAAGGGACGGCGTGGTTTATTAGTGGGAGCGTTTGCATCGGCTTTGGCGGGTGTATCAAGCAATAGCTTTGCGCAAGGCGATCCTAATATTTTGGAGCTGCCTGCGCATAGCAAAGGGCTAGGGCAAGGTGTGGCAACGAATCCGTATGGTGTGCCTAGCCTCTACGAAAAAAACTTGCAACGTCGCCAAAGCCCAGGCCTCACACAAGTGACACAGGCCAGCGTTAGCTTTTGTCCGCTGCAAGGCTTGTTCGGAATCATCACACCGAGTGGCTTGCATTTTGAGCGCCATCACCAAGGATGGTGGGATATTGACCCGTCCAAGCATCGACTAATGATTAATGGTGCGGCGGATAGCATGCTCAAAAAAGACATGGTGTTTACCGTGGACGAAATCATGCGCTTGCCATCCATTACGCGAACACATTTTTTGGAATGCGGTGCGAATACGGGCATGGAGTGGGGTAACGCGGCTGTCCCTACCGTGCAATACACGCACGGCATGCTCTCGTGTACGGAGTTCACAGGCGTGCCGCTTCGTTTGCTGCTGGATATGTGCGGAGCCGATTGGAAGCGCGGCAAGTTCGTGTTGGCAGAAGGCGCGGATGGTTCGTCCATGACGCGTACGATTCCTGTGGCGCTGATTCAAGATGACGAAGTGCTAGTGGCCTATGGGCAAAACGGTGAAATGTTGCGCCCCGAAAATGGCTACCCGCTACGCCTTGTCGTGCCTGGCGTGCAGGGCGTGAGTTGGGTTAAATATCTGCGCCGCATTGAACTGGGTGATATGCCTTATGCGACGAAGGACGAAGTGCTGGGTTACACCGATTTGATGAAGGACGGACAGCACCGCCAGTACACCAGCATTCAAGAAGTGAAGTCGGTGATTACCAGTCCAAGCGGTGGGCAAAAGTTGCTGGCGAAGGGGCAGCACAACATCACAGGCGTGGCATGGAGCGGACGCGGGAAAATTAAGCGTGTCGATGTGTCCATAGATGGCGGACGTAATTGGCGGGAAGCGCGATTGCAAACGCCCGTGATGTCTAAGTGCCTCACGCGCTTTCAATTGCCGCTTCATTGGTCTGGCGACGAGCCGCTCTTCATCATGAGCCGCGCCGTCGATGAAACAGGGCACATCCAACCGACCTATGCCGAGAACCGCGCGGTGCGTGGCTCGCGGAGCATCTACCACAACAACTCCATTCATACATGGATGATTGAGCGAAGCGGTGAGGTGAAGAATGTTCAGCTTTAAAAAGCACGTTTGGATTTCCGTCTTCGTAGGAATGACGGCGCTATTATTTTTTTGTGGCAGTACGTTTGCTCAAAAAAATCAAGCATCAGATTTTGCTGGCATTGGCCGCACGGCCACGTCTGCCGAAGTCAAAGCATGGGACATCGACGTGCGCCCCGATTTCAAAGGCTTACCAAAGGGCGCAGGTAGTGTGAGTCTTGGCGAGCAAGTGTGGGATGGCAAGTGCGCATCGTGCCACGGCACGTTTGGCGAGAGCAACCAAGTGTTCTTTCAACTGGTGGGTTTTACCAATCAAAAAGACATAGAAAAAGGTAACGTGCAAAGCTTGCAAATGGGGCATGATGCACCCGCGCGCACCATGTCTATGAAGCTGTCTTCGCTCTCCACGCTGTGGGATTACATTAATCGCGCCATGCCGTGGACAGCGCCCAAGTCCTTAAGCACTGATGAGGTGTATGGCGTGACGGCGTATTTGATGAATCTCTCGAATGTGGTGCCCGATAACTTTGTGCTGTCCGATAAAAATATGGCGGAAGTGCAAAGCAAGCTGCCCAACCGAAACGGCATGAGCACGAAGCACACCATGTGGCCTGGCAAAGAATTGAATGGCGTGGATGGGCTCAAAGCGAAGCCTGATACGCAAGGCTCGCGTTGTATGAAGGATTGCGCGGTCGCCACAAAAGTTGTGAGCAGTATTCCTGCTTATGCGATGAATGCGCATGGCAATTTGGTGGAACAAAATCGTGCTTGGGGCTCGGTGGTTGGTCTTAATACAAGCACGCCCATGCTAGGACAAGATGCTCCGCAAGCCACATCCAGTAAGGCTTCCACGAGTGCCAAAACGATAGATGTCATGCCTTTGCTGCAAAAGAATACTTGCTTGGCTTGCCATGCTGTTGCTACTAAAGTGATGGGACCTGCGTTCAAAGATGTCGCTAAAAAATATGCAAACCATGCAGATGGAGAGAGTTATTTGGCAGGAAAAATTAAATCTGGCGGGTCGGGCTTATGGGGGTCAATCCCTATGCCACCCATGAGTATTAGTGATGCAGAATCAAAGAAAATAGCGCAATGGCTATCGCAAGGTAGCGTGGATTAATTTCAATTTATAGGAGTGTTCGATATGCAACGTAGAGATTTTTTAACAACTGGGCAGACGGCAATAATGCTGGCCGCCATTGCGGGCTTATTGCCACTGCCATCGCTTGCGCAAAATGCGCCAGGCTGGAACAAGGCGGCGTTTGAAGGTAAAAGTTTGAACGATGTCATTAAAGCGCTGGGCGGCGCCAGTGCTGTAGCTAGTGACAGTGTGAATTTGTCGGCTCCGGAAATTGCAGAAAACGGTAACGTGGTTCGCATGGGAGTTGAGAGCAAACTGGCAGGCACGTCCATGATTGCGCTGTTGATTGAAAAAAATCCAGCATTGCTCTCTTGCGCATTTGATGTGATTGCAGGCTCGGATGCGAGCTTTGCCACCAATGTGAAGATGGGGCAAACCTCCAATGTTTATGCGCTTGCCAAGGTGGGCGATAAGTTTTTTTACGCGGTCAAAGAAGTCAAAGTTACCCTAGGCGGCTGCGGCGGTTAAGGTTAAAAATCAAAATTTGAGAGGAATAAAAAATGTCAGATCCAATGAGAATTAGAGCCGCTGTACTCGGCGACAAAACCACGGTACGTGCACTCATTAGTCACGAAATGGAGAGTGGTCAACGCAAAGATGCGGCTGGAAAAACGGTGCCTGCGTGGCACATCCAAACCGTAAGCGCCACGCACAATGGCCGTACGGTGATGAACGCGCAGTGGGGACCTTCGGTGTCTAAAAATCCGTTTGTGCAATTCAGTTTTAAAGGTGGCAAGTCGGGCGATGAAGTTGCGGTGACTTGGGTCGATAACCACGGTGACAAGCGTACCGATAAAGCTGCAATTGCCTAAAAATTCTTAGCCATGCCTGTGCATCGTCGCGCTGTTCTTCAATCGGCTGGTCTTTCTGCAAGCCTTGCTGCGCTTGGCTTAGCGAAGAGTGGATTTGCGCAAGGTGCGGCATCAAAAGCACAAGTGGTGGTGATTGGCGGTGGCTTTGGCGGCGCAACGGCAGCAAAATATGTGCGGCTTTTGTCTAACTACAAAATTAGCGTGATGCTGATTGAGCCAGCCGAATCGTTTGTCTCGTGTCCCATGTCGAACTTGGTGGTGGGTGGTTTAAAAGGCATGGACTACATCACCTTGCCGTACAGCAGTCTTGCTAAAAATCACGGCGTTACCGTGGTGCGGGATAGTGCGAAGAGCATTGACGCAAGCAAGCGCACGGTGACCTTAACCAATGGCAGCTTCATCAACTACGACAAGCTTGTGGTTGCGCCTGGCATTGACATGATGCTGGACTCGATTGAAGGTTTCAAAGCGGCCAATCGCGCAGGGCAAATCGTTCACGCATGGAAAGCAGGCGCTGAGACGCTCACGCTTCGCAAGCAGATAGAGGCGATGCAAGATGGCGGCACGTTCGCCATCACCATTCCAACGCTGCCGTATCGCTGCCCGCCTGCGCCGTATGAACGCGCTTCCTTGGTCGCGGCGTATTTCAAAGCGGTCAAACCAAAGTCGAAGGTGCTTGTTTTGGATAGCAATCCTGACGTTACATCCAAGAGCGAGCTGTTTAAAAAAGCGTGGGCTGAGCAATATGCAGGCATGCTGGAATATCGGCCTGATCACAAAGTCACGGGCGTGAACGGCCAATCGGGTGCTGTGCAATTTGAAGTCCAAGACGATGCGCATGCTGATGTCGTCAATGCTTTGCCTGACATGCGCGCGGGTTTGATTGCAGTGAACGCGGGACTAGCCAATATGGCCAACGGTCGTTGGTGCGGCGTGAATTTTCAAACCTTTGAATCAACCGTAGCCAAGGATGTGTTTGTGATTGGTGACTCGATTCAAATTGCACCGCTCATGCCTAAAAGCGGGCACATGGCGAACAGTCAAGCCAAGGTGACAGCAGCGGCGATTGTTCAGCAATTGGCAGACAAGGATGTGAATCCTCTCCCTACGCTTGCCAACACGTGCTATAGCTTTGTGAATGGGCGTGATGCCGTGCATGTGTCGAGTCGCCATGAATATGTTGCGTCAGAGAAAACATTTAAATTAGTAGCAAGTGCGAATGAACTCAGCAGCGCAGCAAGCGCGCAAGAAGGTGTTGCTGCTGCGGGATGGGCAAGTGGCGTGTGGGCGGATATATTGATGTGAAGTCATTCCCGCGAAGGCGGGGAATCTATGAAATGAGGTTTAACATGAAAAAAAATATGCAATTTTTAATCAAAATGGCACTCGTAGGAGCCTTATCCAGTATGGCTTGGCAGCCTGTTTTGGCACAAAAATCATCCAGCGATGCGATTGCCGAATATCGTGCGGCGCTGCAAGACGGCAACCCTGCGGACCTGAACTCAGCACGCGGTGAAGTGCTTTGGAAAACGGCCAGAGGACCAAACAATGTCACGCTTGAGCAATGCGATTTAGGTTTGGGCGTGGGCAAAGTGAAGGGTGCAGTCACACAACTGCCGCGCTACTTTGCAGACACCAAGCGCGTGATGGATGTGGAGTCGCGCCTCGTTTACTGCATGGTGATGCTGCAAGGTTTTAAAGCGGACGAGTTCACAACCAAGACGGCGTTTTCTAGCGAGGGTCAACGCGCCACCGTGATTGAAGATTTGGTGGCGTATATCTACGACGAGTCGCACGATATGCCGATTAACATTTCGCAAAAACACGCGGCGGAAAAAGCGGCTTATGCACGTGGTAAAAAAATCTTTTATTTCAAAGGCGGCCCTTACGATTTTTCGTGCGCCTCGTGCCACAGCCAAGACGAGAAACGGATTCGTTTGCAAGACCTTCCTAACCTCACCAAGCCTGAACCAGCCAAAGCAGCATTTAGCCAATGGCCTGCGTACCGCGTAAGCCAAGGGGCATTGCGCACGATGCAGTGGCGGCTCTACGATTGCTTTCGGCAACAGCGCTTTCCTGAGCTGCAATACCTCAGCCAAACCTCAGTTGACCTGATCACCTTTTTAGGTGTGAACGCCAACGGCGGCAAGATGGCTGCACCTGCCATCAAACGCTAATTGAGCAAAGGACGTACCTATCATGATGTTCAAAATCACATACATTCAAAAAATCGGCACTGCTGCAAGCCTTATCCTGTTTGGCTTAGCGACCTATTCATTTGCCTGGGCTCAGACCCCGAGCAACAAAGAAATTGTCGCTAATTTGAAAGGCTCATTTACTGAGCGCGGCATTGCCAAACTTGATCGTCTCGATCAAACTGCGTTGCAAGCGACGTGCTCCAAGGCGGCAGAGTCAGGCAAGCCGCTTGCACCCGCAGCCAAAGCCAAGATTGAAAAAACAGTGTTAGCTAGCATTCCGTATCCAGCGGATGGGGTGTATTTAGGCGATTGGAAGGAAGGCGAAAAAATTGCGCAAAATGGTCGCGGCATGCAGTTTAGTGATGCAGCCGGTGTGCCGAATGGTGCGAACTGCTACGCTTGTCATCAACTCACTCCGACTGAGATTAGTTTTGGCAATCAAGGTCCTAGCTTGTTGAAATATGGCGCCAATCGAGGCGTGAAAGACCCGGCCAGCAAGGACTCCGAGACCATTGTCAAATACACATGGGCGCGCATTTGGAACACCCACGCTTTTAATGCGTGCAACGGTATGCCGCGTTTTGGCGATGCGGGTATCCTCACGCCTGCGCAAATTAAAGACGTAATGGCGCTGCTGTTAGACCCTGCATCACCTGTCAATAAATAGACGAGTAAGCGATGCATCTCTCTCGCCGCGAATTCTCATCTGTCCTCACCGCTGCCGCAGTCGCAGGTTTTTCGCTCACCCGTGAGACTTCGGCGCAAGAGGCATCGCAGCTTTACGACGTGCCTAAGCACGGCAATGTGCATTTGCTGCACATGACCGATTGCCATGCGCAGCTTGTTCCTAGTTATTTCCGTGAGCCGAGTATCAACATTGGTGTGGCGGGGATGAATAACCGTGTGCCGCATTTAGTGGGCGAGCATTTGCTCAAATATGCGGGATTTTCAGCGGGTTCAGCACAAGCCTACGCACACACTTATTTGGACTTTGAACGTTCCGCGCAGCAGTACGGCAAAGTGGGCGGGTTTGCGCACATCGCCACACTGGTCAATCGATTGAAAGCCACGCGAAATGGGGCTTTGCTCTTGGATGGTGGTGACACATGGCAGGGCAGCGCGACTTCGCTTTGGACGAATGCACAAGACATGGTGGAGGCGGCCAAGCTGCTGGGCGTGGACGTGATGACGGCGCATTGGGAGTTCACGTACGGCGAGACGCGTGTTATGGAGATCATTGAAAAAGATTTTGCTCCAAACGTGCGTACAGGCTTTAAAGGCATTGACTTCATCGCGCAAAACGTCAAGACCAAAGACTTTGAAGACGCAGTGTTTAAGCCTTACGTGATGAAGCAAATGAATGGTGTGACGTTCGCCATCATCGGGCAAGCGTTTCCCTACACACCGATTGCCAATCCTAGCTGGCAAGTCCCTAGCTGGACGTTTGGTATTCAAGAAGCACAGCTACAAAAACAAGTGGATGCCGCGCGCAGCAAGGGTGCCCAGGCGGTGGTGTTGCTGAGTCACAACGGCATGGACGTGGATTTAAAGCTGGCTAGTCGCGTGACGGGCATCGATGTGATTTTGGGTGGGCACACGCACGACGGCGTGCCCGTGCCAACCAGCGTGAAGAACGCGGGTGGTCAAACTTTGGTCACTAACGCGGGTAGCAACGGCAAGTTTTTAGGCGTACTCGATTTGGATGTGCGAGATAAAAAAGTCGTGGCAATTTACTACAAACTCTTGCCTGTGCTCGCTAACTTTTTGCCAGCGGATAAAGCGATGGCTGATTTAGTGGAGCGCCTGCGCAAGCCTTATCTAGCAAGGCTTACAGAGCCACTCGCCGTGACGGATGGGCTGCTTTATAGACGCAGTAATTTCAATGGCACGTTTGATCAATTGATATTGAATGCTTTGATGGACGTGCGCGGAGCTGAGATTGCTTTTTCGCCAGGCTTCCGTTGGGGAACGTCGTTGCTCAGTGGTCAAACGATTACGCGCGAGCACCTCATGGATCAAACCGCGATTACCTATCCGTGGACAACGCTCACCGATATGACGGGCGAGACGATTAAAAATGTTTTAGAAGATGTAGCCGACAACTTGTTCAATCCCGATCCTTACTACCAACAAGGCGGCGACATGGTACGTGTCGGTGGACTACAGTACACGATGGATGTGACCGCCAAAGCGGGCAGCAGAATTTTGGATATGCGCTTAGGCGGCAAGCAGCTCAATGCAGATAAGACGTACAAGGTAGCTGGATGGGCGCCTGTTGCTGAGGCTAATAAAAATGCGGGGCCACCAGTTTGGGATGTGGTCGAAACTTGGCTCAAAGATAAAAAAACGATTCCTGCGATCAAGCCCAATATGCCGACCTTGAAGGGTGTTGATGGCAATGTGGGATACGTCGTTATTTAAACTAAACAGCGCATAAAAAAAGCCCACCGAAGTGGGCTTTTTTTTAGCCAAGGCTATCTACTTTTTGACTTCTACCGCAGCAGGCATAGCCGCTGGCGCAGAGGCCGCATCAGCCGCTGCTGGCGCACTGATCGCTGCCGCAGGTGCTGCCGCTGCTGCTGGTTTACCGCCATGGATTTGCATCATGAGTGGCACCACCAAGAGCGCCACAATGTTGATGATCTTGATGAGCGGATTGACAGCAGGACCAGCGGTGTCTTTGTACGGATCGCCCACGGTGTCGCCCGTCACAGCTGCTTTATGCGTCTCGGAACCTTTGCCGCCAAAGTGTCCGTCTTCGATGTACTTCTTGGCGTTGTCCCAAGCGCCGCCGCCTGTACACATAGAGATAGCAACAAACAAGCCCGTCACGATGGTTCCCATTAAGAGTCCACCCAAAGCTGCGGGGCCAAGCACCAAGCCAACGAGGATAGGCGCGACAACAGGCAAGAGCGATGGAATCATCATTTCTTTGATCGCCGCTGTGGTCAGCATATCGACTGCTGCGCTGTAGTCAGGCTTGCGTTTGCCAGCCATGATCTCACCATCAGCGAACTGGCGGCGCACTTCAACCACAACAGAGCCTGCAGCGCGTCCCACTGCTTCCATGGCCATAGCGCCAAAGAGGTAAGGAATCAAGCCACCAATGAAGAGGCCAACGATCACCATCGGGTTTGACAAATCAAACGTAATAGCTTGTCCGTAAGCTTCTAACTTGTGTGTGTAGTCAGCAAATAGCACCAGTGCAGCAAGGCCTGCAGAGCCAATGGCATAGCCTTTGGTTACGGCTTTGGTGGTGTTGCCCACCGCGTCCAGTGGATCAGTCACGTCGCGCACGGAGCTTGGCAGTTCCGCCATTTCGGCAATGCCGCCAGCGTTATCGGTGATCGGGCCGTAGGCGTCGAGTGCCACCACAATGCCAGCCATGCTAAGCATGGATGTCGCCGCAATCGCAATGCCATAAAGACCTGCGAGTTTGTAAGCACACAAAATCGCGATACACACAAAGAGCACAGGCCATGCCGTAGAACGCATCGACACGCCAAGACCCGCAATGATGTTGGTACCGTGACCTGTGGTAGATGCTTGCGCAATGTGCTTCACAGGCGCGTATTGCGTGCCTGTGTAGTATTCGGTCACCCACACCAATGCGCCCGTTAGCACTAAGCCAACTGCACAAGCGCCAAACAGCGCCATCGCGTTGTCAGGCATCAAAGCTTTTGTCACGAAGTAAAAAGCGATGAGTGACAAAACACCGGCTACCGCAAGACCTTTGTACAGCGCTGGCATCACGTTCTTCATGCCAGGCGAGGCCTTGACGAAGAAGCAACCAATGATGGAAGCAACAATGGACACCGCACCGAGTGCGAGTGGATAAATCACCGCCGATGTGCCAGCGCTTGTCATCATAAGTGCGCCCAGCACCATGGTGGCAATCAAGGTCACCGCGTAGGTCTCAAACAAGTCGGCTGCCATACCTGCGCAGTCGCCGACGTTGTCACCGACGTTGTCGGCAATCACGGCTGGATTGCGTGGATCGTCTTCTGGAATGCCAGCTTCAACTTTGCCAACTAAGTCTGCACCCACGTCTGCACCTTTGGTGAAGATGCCGCCGCCAAGACGCGCAAAGATGGAAATGAGTGATGAACCAAAAGCAAAGCCAATCAGCGGATTTAAGCTAGCCGCAGTCACAGCGCCTTTGCTCGCTAGGAACATATAAAAAATGGTTACGCCCAATAAGCCAAGCCCTACCACGAGCATGCCCGTAATCGCGCCGCCACGGAAGGCAACGTCGAGTGCAGGACCAATGCCTTTGGTCGCGGCTTGTGCCGTGCGTACATTGGCCTTGACCGACACGTTCATGCCAATAAAGCCGCAAGCACCAGAGAGCACCGCGCCGAGCACAAAGCCCACGGCGCTCATGCTATCTAAAAACACGGCAATCAAAATCGCCAACACCACACCAACGATGGTGATCGTTTTGTATTGACGTGCAAGGTACGCCGCAGCGCCTTGCTGAATCGCCGCTGCAATTTCTTGCATGCGGGCGTTACCTGCGTCTTGCGACAAGATCCAACCACGTGCCCACACGCCGTATCCAACGGCTAGTAGACCACAAACCAGCGCTAAATACAGCGCAGAATTTCCAGACATAAAAGTCTCCCCATAAAGTAAACGAATGTAGAGAAAAAATTCTCCGCTCTCGTTGCTTCCTCGACATGCTTTGCAGCGGCGATTGGCCAACGCGTTGACTCTAATTCAGAAAACATGATCGAATGCTTACGAACCTTGTCAGAAGTGCTAAGTACAATCAGGGTTTTCCCCGTTATTTAGTCAAAAATACGGGTATTTACTTAGATTTTTATTGGAAGCTTCCACATGTCATTAGACAAAGTCACCGCTGGCAAAAATGCCCCTGAAGAGTTCAATGTTGTTATCGAAATTCCGATGAATGCCGATCCCGTGAAGTATGAAGTTGATAAAGAATCGGGCGCAATTTTTGTGGATCGTTTTATGAGCACCGCCATGCACTATCCAACGAACTATGGCTACGTGCCCAAGACGCTAAGTGGTGACGGCGATCCAGTCGATGTGCTGGTGATTACGCCCGTGCCTTTGATTCCAGGCGTGGTGGTGACTTGCCGTCCAATTGGTATTTTAAAAATGGAAGATGAAGCGGGCATCGACGGCAAAGTATTGGCTGTGCCTATCGACAAAAAATGTTCGCTCTATACGCAGTGGCAAAAGCCTGAAGATATGAATCCGCTACGCCTCAAAACGATTGCTCATTTCTTTGAGCATTACAAAGATTTAGAAGAAGGCAAATGGGTCAAGATTTTGGGTTGGGACGGCTTGGATGCTGCCAAGCAAGAAGTGCGTGAAGGCATGGAAAACTACGCTGCACAAAACAAAGTCCAACCTTAACCCTGACTCACCGTGCACCACTACGAAATTCACAGATCACATCGTATCGGCTGGCTACGCGCGGCTGTCCTCGGTGCTAACGATGGCATCGTGACGATGGCATCCATGATCTTGGGTGTTGCGGCAGCAGGCGCTAGTATGAAAGCGATTGTGGTGGCGGGTGTCGCGAGTTTGGTGGCAGGTGCAATGTCCATGGCGGCAGGGGAATATGTCTCGGTCAGTTCGCAAGCGGACACCGAGCATGCCGATTTGGCGCGGGAGCGCCTAGAGCTAGCCACCGACCCAGAGCATGAACACGCTGAGCTTGCTGCAATTTATGTGGCGCGTGGACTGGACGAGATGTTGGCACACGATGTCGCCACGCAGTTGACCGCGTACGACGCGCTGGGCGCGCACGCGAGGGATGAGCTTGGGATTACGAATAATCATCGGGCGCGTCCTATCCAAGCTGCATTTGCCTCCGCAGCCACTTTTGCTCTGGGAGCCGCGCTGCCATTGGTCTGCGCCTTGCTGGCGGCATGGGCGCTGCCTTCTGTCCCCATGATTTGGGTCGTCTCGGTTTGCTCCTTATTTTTCCTCGCTATTCTCGGTGTGCTCGCTGCTAAAGCAGGCGGTGCGTCGGTTTGGACATCTATGCTACGCGTGACCTTATGGGGCGCATTTGCGATGGCGGTCACGGCTGGTGTGGGGACGTTGTTTGGAGTCACGGTTTGACATCACCCACTGCCCCTTCGTTTGTACGCAAACTAGGGCCTGGATTGATTACTGGCGCGGCAGATGATGACCCAAGCGGTATAGCAACCTATTCACAAGCTGGCGCAGAGTTTCGCTTTGCGCTAGTTTGGACCTTGCTGGTTACCACGCCACTCATGATTGGCATTCAAATGCTGTCAGCACGAATTGGTTTAATTACTGGCGAAGGGCTTGCTGCCAATATCAATAAGACTTGCCCACGCTGGTTGTCAGTCTCGTTGATCTGGTTGCTGGTTACAGCCAATACGATCAATATCGCCGCCGATATTGCGGCAGTTGGACAAGCCATTCAACTGTTACTTGGCGGGCCGCTTGCAATTTATATTTTTGGTTTTGGTGCTCTTTGCATTGCGACGCAAATTTATTTTTCGTATGAGCGATCGGTGCGAGTTTTTAAGTGGCTGACCTTGGCATTATTTGCCTACGTGGCCGTGGTCTTAATCGTCTCCATTCCTTGGAAGCAGGTGCTAGTGGAGTCTATGCAGCCGTGGGCTTTTCTGCCCAAAGGGACATCCATCAAAGAATATGCGGCCTTGGTGGTTGCGGTGTTGGGCACAACGATTAGTCCGTATCTCTTTTTTTGGCAAGCCGCGCAGGAAGTGGAAGATGCCAAGCGTCGCCCAGAATACCGACCTGATCGAGGGCATCCCGTGCAGGTCTCCATGCAGCTGGCGCGCATTAAGCAAGACACGTATGTTGGGATGATCTTTTCAAATGTGATTGCGCTTTGTATCGTGATTGCGACAGCAGTGACTTTGAACGAGCATGGCATCACGTCAATTCAAACCTCTGCACAGGCTGCGCAGGCGCTCAGACCCATTGCCGGAGATTTTGCCTTTGCCATTTTTTCTTTAGGCATTATTGGTACAGGTTTGCTTGCCGTACCAGTGCTGGCGGGCTCTGCAGCTTATGCCGTGAGTGAGCTCAATGGTTGGGCATCAGGCTTGTCCCGTGGATTTCGGGAAGCCAAAGGCTTTTACATGATCATTGTTTTGGCGACAGGCATTGGCGCTGCAATGGGCTACTTTGAGCTTGATCCGATCAAAGCCTTGGTTTGGAGCGCCATCATCAATGGCGTGATTTCCGTCCCCATCATGGCGGCACTCATGTTCATTGGCCAATCCAAACACTTGATGGGCAAGCATACGATTGGACGCCATCATCGATTTTTAGGTTGGGCTGCAACAGCCTTGATGGCGGTCGCCGTATTCGTTATGTTTGCTACCAGCTAGGCCAAGCTAGCAGTTTCATTCATTTGCGGTACAGAGCATTCCCACCCGAGTTCGCGCTGAATGCGTTCTGCCAAAGCGGCTGCGGCATCATCCTCGCCATGCGTAACAAAGACGTGCTTTGGGGCGCGAACAAACTGCTTGAGCCAATCCAAAATTTCATGGCTATCTGCATGCGCGGACAGCGCGTGAATGGTTTCAATCTCTGCATGAACATCAATGAGTTTGCCAAAAATTTTGAGGAATTTTTGGCCGTCTTGCAATGATCTTCCCCGCGTACCTTCTGCTTGGAAACCCGCTAAAACAATGGTGTTTCGTCTATCGGGCAGATATTGCATGAGGTGATGCAAAATGCGCCCGCCCGTTGCCATGCCGCTGGCGGACAAAATAACCATAGGGCCGTGGTAGCTGGCAATGGCTTTGGATTCGTCCACAGAGCTGGTGTACGTGGCGACGTGATCCATCGCCTTGCATTGCTCGGGGCTTAAGCGGTGATCGTGCGGAAAGCGGTGAATCATCTCGCTGGCTTCAATCGCCATAGGGCTGTCCAAATAAATGGGCAAGTTAGGAATTTGGTGCGCCGCTTTGAGTTTGGCCAAGATATAGAGCAAGCTTTGCGCACGCCCCACCGCGAAGCTGGGGATGATGATCTTGCCGCCGCGCTTTGCCGTGCGTGTGATGATCTCGGCTAGGCGCTCTTCTGTATCTGCACTGTCATGGATACGATTGCCATAGGTTGATTCGATCAACAAATAGTCGGCTTCTGGCACGGGCGCGGGAGGCCACATCACAGGGTCGTTTGGCCTGCCTAAATCGCCAGAAAACACAATTGTTTTGTCATCGGCTTGGATCTCTAGTGTTGCTGCACCCAAGATGTGCCCCGCGTGACGAAACAACGCTTGAACACCATCGCCCAAAGCAAACGGCTCTTTGAACGCATGTGTTTTGAACTGCTTCATCACCACCATGACATCCTCTACGGTGTACAGGGGCAGGGCGGGCTCATGCTTGGACGTTTTGTGTCTATTGTGAAACTCGGCATCTTTTTCTTGAATGTGTGCACTGTCGAGTAGCAAGATGCGGCACAAATCGCGCGTAGCTTCACTGCAATGGATCGCGCCTTTAAAGCCAAGTTTGGCTAGGAGTGGCAAATAGCCCGAGTGATCAAGATGAGCATGGGTCAAGATGACCGCGTCCACGGTGGCAGGATCAATCGGGAAGGGCGCCCAGTTGCGCAGTCGGAGCAGTTTTAAACCTTGAAACAAACCGCAATCCACCATGAGACGCTTGGTGCTGGTCTCTAGTAAATACTTTGATCCAGTGACGGTGCCAACGGCACCGAGGAAGGTGAGTTTCATGAAATCCTTATTTTTGAATATCTCCGATGCAGAGATACTTCATTTCAACATACTCTTCCATGCCGTGCCGCGAGCCCTCCCTGCCAAGGCCTGATTGCTTCACGCCGCCAAATGGCACGTGCTCGGTTGCGATGATGCCTACGTTGATGCCGACCATGCCGTATTCGAGCGCGTCGGCAGTGCGATAAATGCGGCCAATATCGCGCGAATAGAAGTAGCTAGCTAAGCCAAACTCGGTGTTGTTAGCCGCGTCAATGGCTTCTTGGTCGGTATGGAAACGGAACACGGGTGCGAAAGGTCCAAAGGTTTCTTCCCTTGCGCAGGCCATACTGGACGTGGCTTCCGAGACGACCGTTGGTTCAAAAAACTGCCCACCCAGCGCCCTGCCACCCACTACTACTTTGCCACCTTTGGCGATGGCATCTGCGACGTGGCGCTTCACTTTGTCAACAGCCGCATCTTCAATAAGTGGACCTTGTGACACACCGTCCTCGAAGCCATTGCCCACTTTGAGTTTGCCAACTTGCGCCGCAAATTTGGTCACGAACTCGTCGTACACCGCGTCTTGTACATAGATGCGGTTCGCGCACACACAGGTCTGGCCTGCGTTACGGTACTTGCTGGCCATGGCGCCTTCGACGGCGCTATCAATATCGGCATCATCAAACACGATGAAGGGCGCGTTGCCACCAAGTTCTAGCGAGAGTTTTTTAACAGTCGGTGCGGACTGGGCCATCAAGATACGCCCCACTTCGGTTGAACCCGTAAAGCTAATGTGACGCACGATGTCGCTAGCGCAAAAGACTTTGCCAATTGCGATCGAGTTATCGCTATCGGCGGTGAGTACATTGAGCACGCCAGCAGGAATGCCTGCGCGGATGGCAAGTTCAGCTGCGGCGAGTGCGGTCAGTGGCGTGAGTTCAGCAGGTTTGATGACGACGGTACAACCTGCTGCCAATGCAGGCGCGACTTTACGCGTAATCATGGCGAGCGGAAAGTTCCATGGCGTGATCGCCGCACACACACCAATCGGTTGTTTGATGACCATCAAGCGGCGGTTGTTGTCAAACTGCGGAAGCGTCTCACCATTGACGCGTTTGGCCTCTTCAGCGAACCACTCCACAAAGCTTGCGCCGTAAGCGATTTCGCCCTTGGCTTCAGCAAACGGCTTGCCTTGCTCGGTGGTCAAGATGCGAGCTAGGTCTTCTTGATTTGCCATCAGCAAATTGAACCACTTGAGCAAAATCGCGTGACGCTCTTTGCCAGTTTTATTGCGCCACGCAGGGAGGGCGGCATTGGCGGCGGCAATTGCGGCGCCTGCATCGCTGCTGGAGAGATTAGCCACATCTGCAACTTTGTTGCCGTTCGAGGGATCCGAGACATCGAAGCGGCTAGCGCCTTTTGTCCATAGGCCATTAATGAGCGCATCGGTTTTGAAGAGGGTGGGGTCGTTGAGTTTTGAGATCATTTTTTAATCGTACTGCAAATTATTTTCGTCTTTGATGCGTGTGTCGCAAAAGCGTGCTATGATTCATCCATGTCTTTAATCTTATATAAGACATAAAACATATCAATCAATGTTTCATGTAAAAGGAAAACGCCATGTCAAATCAAACTAAAACCCGCGAGCAACAAGCCGCTGAAATTCAAAAAGACTGGGACACCAATCCACGCTGGAAAGGTATCAAGCGCGGTTACACCGCCATGGACGTCGTGCGTTTGCGCGGCACTAATCCACTTGAATACAGCTTGGCTGCACGCGGTGCAGAAAAGCTCTGGGGTTTGGTGAACAACGAGCCTTATGTCAATTGCTTGGGTGCACTCACAGGCGGACAAGCCATGCAGCAAGTTAAAGCTGGCGTGAAAGCGATCTACTTGTCGGGCTGGCAAGTCGCAGCGGACAACAACGAATACTCAGCCATGTACCCAGACCAATCGCTGTATCCAGTGGATTCGGTGCCAAAGGTTGTGGAGCGTATCAACAATACATTTGCGCGTGCGGATGAAATCCAATGGTCTAAAGGCGTGGGCCCTGGCGACGCTGGCTTTATGGACTACTTTGCACCGATCGTGGCTGATGCCGAAGCGGGCTTTGGTGGCGTTTTGAATGCCTTTGAGCTGATGAAGGCTTGTATCAAAGCAGGTGCAGGCGGTGTGCACTTTGAAGATCAACTCTCCAGCGCCAAAAAGTGCGGACACCTAGGCGGCAAAGTGCTGTTGCCAACCAACGAATCTGTGCAAAAGCTGATTGCTGCTCGTTTCGCGGCTGACGTTTGCGGCGTGCCAACACTGGTGATTGCTCGTACCGACGCAGAAGCCGCTGATTTGCTGACCAGCGATCATGACCCGATTGACAAGCCATTCTTAACTGGCGAGCGCACACCAGAAGGCTTCTACAAAACCCGCAAAGGTTTCGATCAAGCTGTGGCTCGCGCTTTGGCTTATGCTGAATACGCTGATTTGGTTTGGGCTGAAACCGGTACGCCTGATTTAAAATTTGCGCAAGATTTTGCCGATGCTGTGCATGCCAAATTCCCAGGCAAGATGCTGGCTTATAACTGCTCGCCATCGTTTAACTGGAAGAAAAACTTAAACGACACCGATATTGCTAAGTTCCAGAGCGAACTGGGCAAGATGGGCTACAAGTACCAGTTCATCACCTTGGCTGGCATTCACAACATGTGGTACCACATGTTTGATCTCTCGCAAGACTACGTCGCGCGCGGCATGACAGCTTATGTGGAGAAAGTGCAAGAGCCAGAATTTGCAGCACGCGGCCGTGGTTACACGTTTGTGAGCCATCAGCAAGAAGTGGGGACAGGCTACTTTGACGAAGTGACCATGGCGATCCAAGGCGGCGCGTCTTCCCTCACAGCCCTCACGGGTTCGACCGAAGAAGAGCAATTCCATTAATCGGCTTGTCAAAGCATAAAGCCTAGGATATAATCTTGGGCTTGTCGGAGTGTGGCGCAGTCTGGTAGCGCACCTGGTTTGGGACCAGGGGGTCCAAGGTTCGAATCCTTGTACTCCGACCATTAGATGATTTAACGGCTTCCTGTCCTTACCGACACGAAGCCGTTTTCATTGGTAAATCAAAGGCTTTTGTTCCTATCCAATCTTTTGCGGTTTTTTGGATTCCCGATCACGCAGGGGGAACAAACGGGGGAATAGACTAGAATTTATCAGCTCATGCTGATTTGTTCCCCCATTTGCCTATGAAAGTCCCTCATCATGCTCACTGATGTCGAATGCAAAAATGCTGTTTGTCCTCCCGATAAAGTCCGTATCCGTAAGGCCTGCTCGGGCGGTTTGTACCTAGAGATCAGCAATTCAGGCTCTAAACGCTGGTTTTGGAAATTCCGTAGAGATAGCAAGGAGTACCGTTTAGCGCTAGGTAGCTACCCTGCTGTTGGCGCTGCTGCCGCACGCAAAGCTAGAGATGCAGCTAAAGTTCAAAAGGCCGAAGGACTCGATCCTGTTCAAGCCCGAAAGCTAGGTAAGCTCAAAGAAAAAATCAACCTATCCGACAGCTTGAAAGAGACCGCCCTAGAGTGGTTTGAAAAGCATAAATCGCGTTGGTCAGAATCCCACACCGTTCGAGAGTATCGCAACCTCAACAAAGACCTGTTCCCCCATTTAGGGGACAGAAAAATAGGGGGCATAGAACCGATAGAGTTGCTAGCGGCACTGCGCCGCGTAGAAGCACGTGGTGCAATAGATGTCGCACACCGAGTCCTGTCAACCGCTGGTCAAGTCTGGCGATATGCCGTTGCAACGGCTAGAGCTAAACGAGACATAACAGGGGATTTAAAAGGAGCACTCACGCCTCACAAAAGTAAACATTTTTCGGCCATTACTGATCCCATACAACTTGGGCAGCTCATTAAGGCCATTAGGGGATACATGGGCGGCCCTATCGTTCGTTCAGCCCTTAAATTAGCGCCCATTCTGTTTCAACGACCAACGGAGCTACGTGCTGCTGCATGGGGTGAATTTGACCTAGATAACGCTATCTGGAAAATCCCAGCTGCCCGAATGAAGCGCGAGAAGGATGGCAAAGAAAATGGCGATCCGCACACCGTACCGCTGCCGCGACAGGCTGTGGCGATATTAAAAGACTTGCAGGGCTACTCTGGGCATGGAACGCTACTTTTCCCAGGCGAACGCAGTCACGATAGACCGATTAGCGATAACACGCTTAGAGCCGCATTGCAAACGCTGGGATATGGCTCAGACAAGCAAAGTGTGCATGGCTTTAGGGCGACCGCACGTACCATGCTTGATGAGGTTTTAGGCGTTGATCCGTTACTGATTGAAGCCCAGCTAGCCCATGCCGTTAAAGATGCCAACGGTAGAGCCTACAACCGTACTCAATACATCAAGCAACGTGCAGAGATGATGCAAAAGTGGGCTGACTACTTGGATGAATTAACTGAGATAAATGCGGTAGAATAACGTCATCATATATCGTTATCATTCATCAAACACTAAGGCAGACATCATGCGTACCATCATTGACATCCCTAGCGATAGATTGCAAAGCTTAGACCGCTGGGCTTTAAGCTGCAAAATTAGCCGTGCTGAAGCCGTGCGCCGTGCCGTAAGTGATTTACTGGATCGCGTGGCAAGTCCTACAGATGTAGGCTTTGGGCTATGGGTGCAGGACAAGCCTGAGGACTATCAGTTATCCCCTGAGCGTGACGGCCTGCGTATGCAGCAAGCCATGCGTGAGGAGTGGCCTGAATGATTGCGGTCTTTGACTCCAATATTGTTATTGATTTTTTGAACGGCATAGAGCAAGCTCGCAAGGAGCTTGCTCAGTACAAGCAGGCGTATATCAGCCCAATTACATGGATAGAGGCGCAGGTCAAAGCGCCCGAGGGCATGGAAGCAGCTACACGTGTAGCTGTCAATAGTCAATTTCAGCGGCTTGAATTAGACGAAAAAACGCTCTCGGAAGGACTTATCATTCGACGAGAGCTTCGTCTTAAATTACCTGATGCGCTGATCTTGGCCAGCGCTAGGGTAAATGGTTGGTTGCTTGTGACACGTAACACCAAAGACTTTCCCGCATCGATGATTGGGGTGCGTGTGCCATACGAGCTCTAGCCCCCAATCGCTTGCTGATAATATACCCTTACTAGCGTATGATGCGAGTCGGAAGCGTACTTGGGCTTAGTTTTGGATTTGTCGATATTTTAAAAAAGCTCGAAGTTTTGACTCTGCGTCAGCATCACCGCCCACATACTCCGTAAAGACCACAACATGCTAGGCCGTTCGTACTCTATCGAGCAAGCTAAGTGATCATTTTCTGATTGAATTCATATTGCCTCCTTCTTGGTATGCGCTACTTATGCAGCGGCCTCAAGAATAAGAGTCAGTACGATGTATTGTGACTCACAAAGTGCAAACCTTGTGTTGACCTGAGTTTAATGTGTTATCGTATTGGAAAGCAATTAGACTTACTCAAAAAAATACCCCTATTCGGTTCTACTTCATTTGTGACTTTGATTTTTAATGGACATCATATTAGGCAAAATACAACAGTGGTATAGGAGTTGCCTCAAAGCGATTGGGCGAAGATTAACCACACGGCGTAAAAATACAAAAAAACTTAAAGCAACACACCTCTTGATTGAGCGACAGCCTCCCCAGTCGCCATCTGATCTTGATGGAATTGCGACAAGATTGGGGGATATCTACAGAGGGCTTGGTGTAGTTGTCGGGGCTCTAAGTATGGGAATCATTTTCTGTGCACTTGCCCCTTTTGGACTGGAGTTAAATGAATTATCGGCTCATAGGGCCAACTACATTGAATTAGTTTTGATGATGACTATCGTCTTCATTTTTCTATACGTTAAAACGAGCAAACTGCATCAACGTTGGATGAACTCTAGACTATTGGCAGAACAAGCTAGATATGCATCTCTGGGAATCGCATGTGATAGGCAAGACATCCCAAATATTTGCACAGAATTATCAAAGAATTTAGGTGAACAAATTCAATACAATCTAAAGAAGCATATCGAATGTGAATCAATTGAAACTGCTACTGCAATATTAATTTGGCTTGCGTTTCCGTGCGCATTCCTTGCAGCGATGGCTCATATTTTTTTTGAACATATCCCGTGGTTGATTTTTTTAACCGCTTTCTTGCCGTCGGTTGGAGCTACTGTTCATGGGATAAATAGCTTTTTGGCTATTGGCGAATTGGCAAAAGAACATCACCACACAGCTCATGTTCTAAAGGAAGAAGAAGAAAAATTAAAAAAGGCGAAGACCACGAATTCAGATAATGATATCCTGAAAATTGGAACCGATGTATTTCAAATCTTTACGGAGGGAGTGCAAAAGTGGCAATCTGAAATTGCAGGGTAATCCCCCCGCAAATTAATAACAGTTAAAAGTAGAGACTTCAAAGCCCACTGGGCAGAAAGAGTTTTTACCAATGAAGACGAGTAAATTTAGCGACAGCCAAATCATGACG
>CANFWH010000029.1 GCA_947450645.1 Comamonadaceae bacterium
CTGTGGCAACCGTCACGCTGGCCACCAGCACGCGCCGCAAAGACAAAACCACAGGCGAAATGGTCGAAGAGACCCAGTGGCACAGGCTCAACTTTTTTGACCGCTTGGCAGAAATCTGCGGCGAGTACGTCAAAAAAGGCACACAAATTTACGTCGAAGGTCGCCTGCGCTATGGCAAGTACACCGACAAAGACGGCGTTGAGCGCCAAACCACCGACATCACCGTGAACGAGATGCAACTGCTAGGTTCACGCCAAGGCGCAGGCGCTCCCGAAGGCGGCGCATCGACGGGCGGTTACACCAAGCCTGCACCGCGCCCAGCAGCAGCGGCGGCTCCTGCAGCAGCCAAACCTGCCGCGAAGCCCGCTGGTAGTGGGTTTGATGACATGGATGACGATATTCCGTTTTGATCATTCGCGATGGCTTACGACGAAGGGCTAGCCCAGAGAATTCGTGAGTTAGTGCAACACAAGCCAAATATGGTTGAAAAGAAGATGTTTGGCGGCGTTGCGTTTATGGCGTTCGATTACATGTGCGTCGGTGTCGTCAAAAACGATTTGATGGCTCGTGTTGGGCCTGAGGCTTATGAGGCGGCGCTTAAGCAGTCGCATGTCAGGATCATGGACTTTGCAAAGCGACCCATGAAAGGTTACGTGTTTGTTGATTCAGCAGGAATTGCTGAAGACGATCAACTTGAACATTGGATTGACATGTGCTACCAACATGTGCGGTCGCTGCCTGTGAAGATGCAGCAGTAATGCATCGGGCACTTTAGTTTTAATTTAGCGTTGATAGTTGTCCAGCATTTCTTTTATCGATTCTAAAAGCGTGTCAATGTTCGACTTGGTGTTTAGTGTCAAGTCGGCTAAGGTAATTTCACCATTTTCAACTCGACACCAAAATTGGTAAGCGAGCATTGCCTTCGATTCAGTTTTCGCTGCTTCGGATGGTTTTGTCGTTAACGTAATTTCTGGCTGTAGAAGTATGTGACGGCAATAATCTATAGGGTCAAATAAATCCTCAATACCATCACAGTGCTTCACTCGGTGTATCCTAGCTTTAATCACGCTTTCATCATTAAGAAACAACTCTTTTGCGAGTGTCTTAGCAACAGCGCGTCCTTTAGGGTCATCATCTAAAACGACAATAAATTCAAGCCCCCAACCCGTTAATAAATTTGCGATCATCGGGATGTTCGTTACACCAGTTGCGGGAAGAAAATTCGGAGTATTCTGTAACTTAGTTAAATGGGAATAAGCTTTAAGGTAGTAAAGCGCACTTAACTCCTCTAGTAGCACATTATTGGTATGTTGTATTACTTGTTGACGCGAAAAATCAACTCCCATGGCGCGATAGACAGCTGACATTGTGTCAATGGATGCCCCCGATAGCTTATGTGCCGAAATAATCACGGTAGGGCTTGAGTTGTCTTCAGCATCATCACGCTGCACGGCTAATACACGCCCCAATTTATCTGCTTTTAGTAAGTCTGGGCTATGTGTTGAGTAAATGATTTGATTTGCATGACTGGCGCGCTCCATTACTTGCAAGACATCTTGTTGTGCTTTTGAATGCAAATTGGCGCCTGGTTCATCCAATAAGTAAATTACAGAATTAACCGCTTTGGCGGAGGCCGACATTTGCAAAAAGAACGATAAGAACCAACGAACACCTTTACTCCGCTGATTGGGGTAAAGTTTATCGTTAGCCTCTGAAATGTAAAAAACAAGATGAGGGAAGCCTCTTTTTTCGAGTGGCGCTGTCGGCCCGTAATGCTCCAGATCGCATTGGAGTTCTATTTTTTGACTTTTGCCGATATGCTGCGTCCAAAGATCTTGAAAAGTCATCGTTACACGCTGATTGGCGTCTTCTAGCATGCTTGCGCGGTGGCGTGCAGGGGTGTTAACAACCGCTACAAGATCAAGCCCCGCCACTGTAAGGAAATTCTGAGCTCCTACGCGTCCATCGACGGGGCATAGTTCGTTATTGATTATGTCTATGGTTGAAGGCAGGAGACATTGTGTGTCATTGAATAGGACAAAACTCGGAATCTTTTCTAAAAGCGCATTTACAAGCTGCGCAGTCAGTTGAATTTTGTATGCGTCAATTGCTGCTTTACGTACCGCAATCCCAGCCTCCAACTCAGTGGCGGATACTACGACACCAGTTAAGTTTTGCTCTCTCGATTGAGTCTCTAAATTAGTGGTTACGCATTTCGAAACTATTGCTTCTAAAATTGACTCCGTTTCAGCACAACTAAAAGTGTATTGCCCGTTATTTTTCTCTGTGCTATGCCATGATGCTGTGACTGATACAAGGGCGTTTGTCCAATCAATTTCACTTTGCCAAGCCCCCTCAATCGACAAGTCTAAAGTTGAAAACCAGCCTTGCACTTCGCTTTGATTCAGAGCATATTCGCAGCAAACAAGCGGATCTGATGCATCGCTACGTATGTCGTTTTCTGCAACCTCTCCAGTCTGAAAAGCCATCAGAGCTTCAAGTATTGAGGATTTACCAGCTTCATTTTGACCAATCAATACATTAATATTTTCTGTACTTAGCCAACACCTACCACTATCTTTAATGGATCTGAAATTTCTTATTTGAAATGCTTCCAAACGCATAAATATTCCTTATTGAAAACAGTTGAGAGCGCATCTGGATTTATGCATTAGTCAGGGCAAATGACGCGGTAATTTAGGATGATATACCCCGATGCTTCCTCGGCCTACCCTTAAACGCTTTATCAAATAACCAGTTTGGCAGCAGGCGTAGCAGCTTCGCTACCCCGCCCATTTGCCACGGAATCACGCGGTAGCTGACGCTTGTCTCAATCGTTTCGTAAGCCTTATCCGCAAAGGCTTCTGGCTGCGTCAAGAATGGCATGGAGTATTTGTTTTTGCTGGTGAGTGGCGTGGCGATGTAGCCGGGCAAAATGGTCAGCACTTGCATGCCAAACTCTTTCATTTCGCCGCGTAGCGACTCGCAATAACTAATCACCGCGGCTTTGCTGGAGCTATACGCGCCGTGCCCTGGCAGGCCGCGAATGCCTGCTACGCTGGCAATGCCGACTAGCTTGCCACTGCCCCTTGCTTGCATGGGGCGGATGAATGCGGAGAAGGTTGCCGCGAGTCCGATGTTGTTGGTGGCGTACACCTCGCGCATCACGTCTAAGTCGGCGCGCTCTGCCGTGTCGATGCCGATGCTGATGCCTGCGTTGGCAATCACCACGTCGGGCACGCCTTGCGCTGCCATGCAGGCGTTGGCGGCGGCGATGATGCTGTCAACAACGGAAACATCTGCGCTGTAGACCTTATATCTATTGGCTTGCAAGCCTTTTACTTGTGTCCATTGTTCAATCACTTCGCCGCGCCTTGCGACTAAAGCCAGCGAATAACCTGCCGCATAAAAGCGCTCGGCCATGGCTTGTCCGATGCCGCTGGATGCGCCGGTGATAAATACAAGTTTGCTCATGGTTAAAACCTTTCTAATTCGGGGAAAGGCATCGCACCGCCTTTGATCACCATCTTGCCGTACTCAGCGCAGCGCTGTAGCGTGGGGATGACTTTGCCAGGGTTGAGCGTACTTTTGGCATCGAAGGCGCGCTTCACGGCGAACATAAATTCGTTCTCTGCTGCCGTGAACTGCACGCACATGGAGTTGAGTTTTTCGACCCCCACGCCGTGCTCGCCCGTTACTGTGCCGCCCATGGCGACGCTGGTCTCTAGGATGTCCGCGCCAAACAGCTCGCAGCGGTGAAGTTGGTCGGGGTCGTTGGCATCAAACAAAATCAGCGGGTGCAAATTACCATCGCCTGCGTGGAAGACGTTGGCGCATTTGAGGTCGTATTTCTTCTCCATGTCTTGAATCGCCAGCAAGATGTCGGCGAGGCGCTTGCGCGGAATGGTGGAGTCCATGCACATGTAGTCGGGGCTGATGCGGCCCGATGCGGGGAAGGCGTTTTTGCGGCCGCTCCAAAACTGCAACCGCTCGGCCTCGTTGCGCGACACAGCAATGGCCGTTGCGCCGCAGCCTTGCAACACGGCCGTCATGCGCTCAATTTCTTCCGCAACTTCTTCAGGTGTGCCGTCGCTTTCGCACAGCAAGATCGCTTCGGCAGTCAGGTCGTAACCCGCATGGACAAAGGCTTCCACGGCAGCGGTCATGGGTTTGTCCATCATCTCTAGGCCTGCGGGGATGATGCCTGCGGCAATCACGCTGGCAACCGCATCGCCCGCTTTTCGCATGTCGTCAAAGCTGGCCATGATGCAGCGGGCTAATTTTGGTTTTGGGATCAGTTTGACGGTGACTTCCATCGTGACGGCGAGCATGCCCTCAGAGCCCACAAGCACGGGCAGTAAATCAAAGCCTGGTGTGTCGAGTGCGTCTGAGCCAATCTCAATTGGATCGCCTTCGACCGTAAAGCCACGTACTTTTAAAACGTTGTGCAAAGTCATTCCGTACTTAAGGCAATGCACGCCGCCCGAGTTTTCGGCGACGTTGCCGCCAATGGTGCAGGCAATTTGGCTGCTGGGATCGGGCGCATAGTACAAACCCAAGCTGGCTGCGGCTTCCGAGATAGCAAGGTTTCGCACGCCAGACTGGACGCGGGCTGTGCAAGAGTCGATGTCAATGTCAATGCGCTTATTAAATTTGGCAAGCGAGAGCGTGACGCCATTGGCAAGAGGCAACGCACCGCCTGAGAGTCCTGTGCCTGCGCCGCGTGCCACGACAGGCACGCCTACTGCATGGCAAGCACGCAGCACGCCTTGCACTTGGTCTTCAGTCTCGGGCAGCGCCACGGCCATCGGACGCTGGCGGTAGGCGGTCAAACCGTCACATTCGTAGGGTACGGTGTCCTCTTGCTGCCACAAAAGCGCGTGGGCGGGGAGTACCACGAGTAGGGCAGATTTGAGATCGTTTGGAAGTGCGAGAGCAGGCGTGGCGTTCATGGGGGCATTCTACGAAGCCTTTGTGCAAAATATGAACGGCGGTACTTTTGCGACGGTGAGGCCTAAAGAATTAAAAATTTTGTGTTAGACTGTATTGATATTGAATAAATAACGGAGATTGATCATGCGAAAAATCGCTCAGTACTTGCTGTTGGCACTGGTTGCCGTATCCGCTTTTAGCTATGCCCAAAGTGGCTTTAATCCTTTTAGCGGCTCATCGCAAAATGGCGGACGCGATGATGACTCGAGCTATTCAAAATCGCAAGCTGGCCGAGATATGTCCGATGACCAAAAGAGTAAAGCGGATTCGAATTACTTGGATAGGATGCTAAGCAGTGGCGGTGCGAATGGCGTGATTGTTGAGTTTGCCGCCGTGAATGACGATGCTGATCTTGATACTAAAAAAGCGCGCCATCGCGCCGTTAAAGATAGCGTAAAAGCACAATTTGCAAGTGGCGATTATCAAGAGCTACTTGATTACGACGCGTTGCCAATGACGTATGTGCAAGTCAATAGTCGCCGTGCGCTTGTCAAACTTTTATCGCAAAGTAATGTTGTGGGCGTTTATGAAAATACCGCTGGACAACACGAAGGAACTGAAAGCTTGACAGTCATTGGTCAGCCAACCGCCGCTGCCGCAGGTTATACGGGTGCGGGAACAATGGTTGTCGTATTGGATACAGGCGTGACTTATACCAACGCCGCATTTGGTAGCTGTACGTCGCCTGGTGTGCCTGCTGCAACTTGCAAGGTAGCCGTTGCTTTTGATGTGGCGCCAACAGATAACTCGCTGGATGATTCAGGCCATGGCACGAATGTTTCGGGCATTGTGGCAGCCGTTGCGCCTAGCGCGAAACTGGCTGTGCTGGATGTGTTTACCCCAGGTACAGGGGCGTATGCAACAGACGTTGTGACGGGCATTAATTGGGCGATTAAAAATCAGGCGCTCTACAACATTAAATCGATCAATATCAGTATTAATTGGACAACGAATTACGCCGCCAGCTGCACAGCTTCTTGGGCTACAGCGCCATTTGCCTCGGCGCGTGCAGCGGGCATTATTCCTGTCGTATCTGCTGGCAATTTAGGCTGGACAAACGGTATCGCCGAACCTGCTTGTGCGCCTGGCGCGGTAAGCGTGGGGGCGACTTATAGCGCTAACTTTGGTAGCCTGACTTGGGCTGCAAGTAGCGATATGTTGGGATGCAAAGATTCGACAACTGCTGCCGATAAAGTTGTTTGCTTCTCTGACAGCGCTAGCCTCATGACGATGTTTGCTCCTGGTGCCATTATTACGGCAGCAGGCTTGAGTTATGGCGGTACATCGCAGGCAGCTCCGCATGTTGCGGCATCCATAGCTGTTTTGCGTGCGGCAGGGGCTGCTCCAACCGATACGCTTGCGCAGACGATCGCTCGCTTAACTAGCACGGGTGTGAGTATCAAAGACAGCCGTAATGGTTTGACAAAACCAAGATTGAGTTTATCGGCTGCTGTTACTAGCATTAAGTCGCCAACGGCGGCTACAAAAACTGCGCTTAGTACTGCCAAGTAAGCGCGGTTTAGCGGAACACCACCGTTCGCGTGCCATTCATCAGCACGCGGTGTTCGCTGTGCCATTTGACGGCGCGAGCTAGCACTTGACTTTCGGTATCACGGCCAATACTGGTCAGATCTTCAACCGTGCGGCTGTGGTCAACACGTGCTACGTCCTGCTCAATAATTGGGCCTTCATCTAACGCTGCTGTTACGTAATGCGCTGTTGCTCCGATGAGTTTGACACCTCGCTCATGCGCTTGGCTGTATGGCTTGGCGCCTTTAAAACTTGGTAAAAAACTGTGATGGATATTGATTGCACGACCAGCCAATTTGCCGCATAAATCGTCACTCAAAATTTGCATATAGCGCGCCAAAACCACCAGCTCTGCGCCTTCGTTTTGAATGACTTCAAATGCTTTAGCTTCGGCCGCTGCTTTCGTGTCTTTGATGATGGAAATGTGATGAAACGGTACGTTGTAGCTGGCGGCGAGTTGATAGAACTCACGGTGATTGCTGACGATAGCTCGCACGTCTAAATTGAGCAGTCCGCTCTTCCAGCGGAATAGCAAATCGTTGAGGCAGTGGCCTTCTTTGCTCACCATTAGCACGGTGCGCATGGGTTGATTGGCAGCGTGTAGTGTGATGTGCATTTTGTGCTCGCTGGCAAATGCCATTAAAAGCGTATCGAGGTCATCATGCGGCACACGATCACAGCTAAAGCGGATGCGCATAAAAAAGCGGCGAGTTTGTAAGTCTGAGAATTGCTGCGCCTCTTCAATATTGCTGCCTTGCTCAAACAAAAAGCCAGAGATTGCGTGAACAATCCCTGCGCGGTCTGCACAGGAGAGGGTGAGGATGTAGGTGGTCATGATCGTTATTTTAGAGGCGGAGTTTCATTTGATTGGCTACTCTCGATAGTCTGTAATTGATTTTGAAGTGCAGCAAGCTCGGCGGCGATGGCGGGGTCATGCGGAGCAAGCCATTCTCCCGCGTGGATGAGCGCTTGGAATACGACCGGCTCAGGACTAAAGTGCAATACCTCGTGACCAAGCTGCCACAATTCAGCGGCGTTATCAGGCGTTGCTGGTGTAGTGGTGAGTTTGGCAAAACGCACTTGTGCGGCAAACAGCCAACTCTCGTGTGCTTTTGCATAGGTGTTTTCGATGTAGAAGGAAGACCGCTCGTCATTTGCGATAAACATCTGCCGTATGCGATGGTAATCAAACGCAGCATAAGCGCAAAAACATAACAGGCCTAAGCTCGCTAGAGCATGCCAGATGGGGCTTACGGCGGCATGATTGTTGCGAAGCACGGAGGGCTTCGTCCGCACAAAGAGTATGCCTGCAGATAGGCCTACGGCGATTTGAAATGGCGCGTACCACAGTGGATATTCCAGCAAGCTATGCAGCCCAATCGCGGTCAGCACGCCCCACGCCAAAATTTGCTCAGGCGCACGCGCGCACCAAGGTTTGTAATGAAAGATGAGCCAAGCGACGAGCCCGAACCACAGCGCCGTAAACGGCAGGCCAAGCTCCACGGCAAATTGCAAGGGTAAGTTGTGTGCATTGTCCGCTTGATCGGAAAATCGGGCTGCTACACCAAAATCAGTTGTGTGCAGCGTACTGGCTAATTCGCGCCAGCCAACTCCCAGTAAGGGGTGTGCATGTATAAGCGTAAGGGCATTCGCCCATAGCAAGCGACGGCCATCTTGCAGTTGGGGATTCGTTGGGTCGCCAGTTATGGGGGCAAGGATAGAGATACGACCCAAAATCGTCTCTGGTGAGCCACTCGCGAGGGGGAGCCACCATGCGTAGAGTGCATAACTAGCTAGCGCAAAAATGATGAGGTGCACTATATGACGTCGCCGCATAACAAGGCCATACACCAAAGTTGTGCAAGACAAAACAAGCAACTCCAGCAGCCCTGCCCGAGAACAGGTAGCGGCCAAGGCGGCAGTGAGTAGAGCGCATGCGAGTACGGCCAGCATATGTCTTGAAAGACTTGCTGTGTTTGGCGTGCGCGAGTGTCGATGCCATAAGTAGAGCAATGACAACAGTGCGATATTGCACAGGGTGGCGAGTTGATTACGCTGGCGCAGAAGTCCAAACGCCGTACCCAGCGGCTCAGCTGTGAGCCCAAAGTACTGCATGAGTCCGATAGCCGAGTTAATCAATCCTGCCAGCAGCCACCCCCATGCTATGACGTGCGCCGCTTTAGTGGTGTTGAGTTTGGCAGCTAGCCTCGCTGCAAGGCCGATGCTGGCCAGACATAACGCTACAGCTAGCGCATTGGGTAGATCACGGCTGCGCCAAGCAATCATACAAGCAAGGCTGACGAGTAACAGCCAAAAAAGCGTGTGCAGACTTGGGACGTTTTTAACATGTGGGCTGCTCAAGGCCTCCATCAGTAGCCACAGGGCTAAGCAGGCAGCACCCCAAAGCAACGGCGCAACGGCGGGCGTAGGAATCAACCAAAGCGGACAAAGCCAAATGGCCGCGCCGAGCGCGATAGCCAATAACGATTTCAAGCGAATTTGCGTACCCACTCAAGCAGCAAAGGGAATAGCCACGCGCCCAAAAGGCCTGCTGCGCCAATCGTCCCCAGCATCTGAAGCAAAGTCATACCGATTTGTGGAATGGGTGAGTAAGGAGTTGGTTTTTTCATGAACTGGATGTTGTTAAAGTAAAAATATGAATCGGTTGATCGTGACCCGCTACGCTCGCAAGTCCAAGGTCGTGCCAGGGCAGGCCTTGTTCGTCTGCGATGACGGCATCTTTCGTGGCCGTGCTCACAATCAAGGCTTGATTGTAAGTTTTACAAAGCCCTTCAAGTCTTGCTGCCAAATTAACAGCTTCCCCAATCACGGTATAGCTGCGCCGTACGCTAGAGCCCATATCACCTACACACATTAAGCCCGTATTGAGGCCAATACCCATTTTAATTTCGGGTGTATTTGCAGCGCGATCTTGATTGAAGTGTGCAATAGTCGTTTGCAGCTCAATGGCGCATCGCACAGCACGCGCTGCGTGGTCACTTTGCGGCTCAGGAGCTCCCCAAAACGCCATCACGCAGTCGCCCATGTATTTATCAATGGTGCCGCCGTGCGCTTGAATGATGCTCGAGAGGTGGCTAAAAATATTATTGAGCAATGCCTGCAACGCCAATGGTGGCAAGGCTTGCGAGAGACGTGTAAAACCACGCATATCGCAAAACATGACCGTTAGCACTTGATTACTAGCTTGCATGGAGTAGTCGTCTCCCGAGCGCACCATGCGACTCACCCACTGGGGTGAGACATAGTTGCCAAATAGCTGAGTCAGGCGTTTGCGGCGTTGACTTTCCATAAAAAATCCTTGGCTCATATGCAGAGTAAAAGCGCTAAAAATAAGCACAAAACTAGAGGCTGAAGGCAGCACGAACGAGGCTTGAGTGAACAGCAAAGAGTGTGTAAACCATAATAAAGTTGCAAGGCTAGCCGATAGCGCAATAGCGCCAATGGACGACAGCGGCGGCAAGAAAAAGAGTAGAGCCGCGCCTAGCACCAGCAACTGAAATAGGTCGAAGCCAAGGGCGTAGTCGGGGCGCGTTAGTGAGCGTCCTTCAATTAAGCTGGCAACCAAGTTGGCCTGCACTTCAACTCCAGGATAGGCTCTGTCAAAAGGCGTGACACGCAAATCCTCTAGCGCCGGAGTGGAGCTGCCAATGAGTACAACTTTGTCTTTAAGAGACCCCTTCGGCAACTTATCCAGTAAGACATCAGATGCTGAAATATACGTAAAGGAGCCACCACGAGGTCCTCCCGCTCCGCGGTAAGAGATGAGTGTGGTCACGGCATTGTCTACAGCAATATCTTGAGTGACTCCTTCATGGCTGAGGCGCACAGCATCTAAATGGCGATAGCTTTCGTCGTTAGAGGCAAAGTGTGGCGTAATTGTTGGGAGCGTTCCGCTAGTGCTTTTGCTCGCAAGATACCGGCGATACAAAGCTAACGCCAATGATTCATAGTACTGACCTTGAAACTCAGCGAGCAAAGGTGCGGAGCGAATCACACCATCGGTGTCGCTAATGGCATTAAAAAATCCAGCCTGCGGGGATGCGTTCGTTAGCTCGGGCAAATTGGCGCCATAGCCTGACCACCGCGTGATTTGAAAATCTCGTTGCGATTTGGCATCACGATGAAGGACGGTGGCGGGCAACGCGCCGCTCGTATGTCCAGCGCGGTCGCTAGTGAAATAGTAACCAAGAACCACTGGCTGGCTTTGCAGTGCGTACGCTAGGGCTCGGTCGGTCGTCGGGTTTTCTGATTCGGCAAAAACAATATCAAAACCGATTGCGGCCGCTTGCTGCTGGGTTGTAAGTTGCCGCAACAGCGCGGTCATTGTGCCGCGCGTCCAAGGCCAACGGCCAAAGGCGCTGAGGCTGGGCTCATCAATATCGACGATGACGACGTTAGAGTCTAAGGTGCGGGGTGCGTTCGCAAGCAGCCGCGCATCGTAAATCCAAGCGTCTAATCTGTCCATGTAGGGAATGCGCCATACGTGCAAGCCATGTAGCGCAAACGCCAAAATGACCAACAGCAGCGCCAAATGACGCAATAAAAAAGGCAGCACTTTATTCATGTGCTGCCTTTTTACCTTAAAAGACGATGGTTTTAGGCTGTAGCTTGACGCTTGCTCATCCATTTAGCAAATACGACTAAAAGCACCGCACCTAGCGCGCCCGCTAGGGCTTCGGCGTTGGGAACATTCGCTTCAAACCAATGGACCACAAGTGGATCTGACACCATCATGCTGCCCGCCAAAAAGCCTAGTAGCGCTGCACCGCCAGTAATAATGATGGGGTATTTGTCCATCACTTTGATAAGGAGTGTGCTACCCGCAATGATGAGAGGAATGGACATCGCCAAACCAATGATCAGTAGCACCAGCCGTGCCTCAGCAGGCGCTTTGTCGGCAGCTGCGGCAACCGCAATGACGTTATCCAGACTCATTACCAAATCGGCAACCAAAATTGTGCGGATCGCTGCACCCACGCTAGTGTGTGCCTTGATATCCGCCTCGTCGTCGTTATCGGTCAAGAGCTGGTAGCCAATCCAAAAGAGCAGGATGCCACCAATGATTTTGAGGTAAGGCAAGGTGAGCAGTTTGACGGCAACGATGGTGAGAATCACACGTAGCACAATGGCCGCCGCACTACCCCAAATGATGGCTTTCTTTTGATGCTCGGGTTTGAGTGAGCGTGCCGCCATCGCAATCACAACGGCGTTGTCGCCTGACAGCAAAATATTTGCCACAATGATCGCAAGCAATGCACCCCATAGTGCGCCAGAAGTCCAATCCATAACTCTCTCCTCAAAATCAAAAACTTAAAAATAAAAACCCCTCTAGCTTGTGGCCAGAGGGGTCTGGGTGAGACTTATCTTAACGAGAAATTACATCATCTTAGGTAGTAGTTTCCCCAGACTTATAGCAAAGCCTTCAGCAGCTTCGCCATCTCAGACGGATTGCGCGTCACGGTAAAGCCGCAGGCCTCCATGATTTCTAACTTCGCATCCGCCGTGTCGGCGCCGCCGCTAATCAAAGCACCCGCATGTCCCATACGTTTGCCAGCAGGAGCGGTTACGCCAGCAATAAAGCCGACGATTGGTTTTTTCATATTGGCTTTGCACCACATAGCCGCTTCGGCTTCGTCTGGGCCGCCAATTTCGCCAATCATGATGACCGCATCGGTATCGGGATCGTCGTTAAAAGCGCGCATCACGTCGATGTGCTTGAGACCATTGATCGGGTCGCCACCGATGCCGACAGCTGAAGATTGGCCAAGGCCAATTTCTGTCAATTGAGCAACGGCTTCATAAGTCAAGGTGCCTGAACGCGAGACCACGCCGATACGGCCTTTGCGGTGAATGTGACCAGGCATGATGCCGATTTTGATCTCATCAGGTGTGATGAGGCCAGGGCAGTTAGGTCCGAGCAAGAGCGTCTTTTTACCGCCAGCCGCTTCTTTGGCGCGCATACGGTTGCGTACTTCCAGCATGTCACGGACAGGGATGCCTTCGGTAATGCAAATAGCGAGGTCGAGATCGGCCTCAACCGCTTCCCAAATAGCCGCTGCTGCGCCTGCTGGCGGCACGTAGATGACGGAGACGGTAGCGCCCGTCTCTGAAGCGGCTTCTTTCACCGATGCGTAAATCGGGATATTAAAAATCGACTCGCCCGCTTTTTTCGGGTTCACGCCTGCGACGAAGCACTCTTTACCGTTGGCGTATTCTTGGCATTTTTCGGTGTGAAATTGCCCCGTTTTACCAGTGATACCTTGGGTGATAACGCGTGTGTTTTTATTGATGTAGATAGACATTTAAATTAACCTTTCAGTGCGGCAACAACTTTTTCGGCGGCTTCAGCCATCGAATCAGCGCTAATGATCGGCAGGCCCGATTCGGCCAGCATTTTTTTGCCCAGTTCTTCGTTGGTGCCCTTCATGCGCACAACTAGTGGCACGGAAAGGTTGGTGGCTTTGCAAGCTGTAATCACGCCCGTGGCGATGGTGTCGCACTTCATGATGCCGCCAAAAATGTTGACCATGATGGCCTTCACTTTAGGGTTCTTCAGCATGATCTTGAAGGCTTCGGTCACTTTTTCTGGTGTGGCGCCGCCGCCCACGTCCAAGAAGTTGGCTGGCTCTGCGCCGTACAGTTTGATGGTGTCCATCGTTGCCATCGCAAGGCCTGCGCCATTGACCAAGCAGCCAATGTTGCCATCTAGCGAAATGTAGGCAAGGTCAAATTTAGACGCTTCCACTTCGGCCGCATCTTCTTCGTCCAAATCGCGGTAAGCCACGATTTCTGGGTGACGGAACAGCGCGTTCGGGTCAAAGTTGAACTTGGCATCAATGCACTTGACGCCGCCATTGCCTTCCAAAATCATCGGGTTGATTTCAACCAGCGATGCATCGGTGTCCATGTAGCATTTGTAGAGCTTGGTCAAAATGTCCACGCACTGGGCGCTAGATGCAGCAGGCACGCCAATCGCATCAGATAATTTTTGACCTTGCGCTGGGGTGAGCCCAACGGCTGGATCAACCAACTCCGTCAAAATCTTTTCAGGTGTCGAATGCGCCACTTCTTCAATGTCCATGCCGCCTTCAGACGAGACGATGAAAGCTACTTTTTGCGAGGCACGGTCAGTAACCAGCGAAACGTAATATTCTTTTTTGATGTCCGCGCCCTCTTCGATCAGCAAGCGACGAACTTTTTGGCCTTCAGCCGAGGTTTGATGCGTGATGAGTTGCATGCCGAGGATCTCGCCAGCAATCTTTTTGACTTCGTCAATCGAACGGGCTAGCTTCACGCCGCCGCCCTTGCCGCGTCCACCTGCGTGGATTTGCGCTTTGACCACCCACACAGGGCCGCCCAGCTTTTGTGCGGCTTCTACCGCTTCTTGCACCGTAAACGCAGGGATGCCCTTTGGCACAGGCACGCCAAATTGGCGTAATAAATCTTTGGCTTGATACTCGTGAATCTTCATGCAAAACCTTGAGGATGGTTGGAGGGAAACGTTGATATAAACGAAGCGCGTAATGTATCATGTTGCACTGCACCATTACTGACCGCAAAATGACAAAAAAAATCTTTATCGATGGCGAAGCGGGTACAACAGGCCTGCAAATTCGCGAACGTTTGCAAGCGATGCCCAGCGTGGCTTTGCTCAGCATTGCCCCTGAGCTACGAAAAGATGTGGTTGCTAAACGCGCTTTGATGGCCGAGGCTGATTTGGTGGTGCTGTGCCTACACGATGATGCTGCGCGTGAGTCCGTTGCGCTGATTGACACGCTTGTCGGTAAGAAGCCCAAGATCGTTGACGCCTCAACCGCCCATCGCACGCAAGCAGGCTGGGTCTACGGCTTCCCAGAGCTGTGCGCGAGCCAAGCCGAGGCTATTCAACACGCCGACCGCGTTGCCAACCCGGGCTGCTACGCCACGGGCGCGATTGCGCTGATTCGGCCTTTGATTGATGCAGACTTGATTCCTGCCGACTATCCACTTTGTATTCCAGCCGTCAGTGGTTACTCGGGCGGTGGACGGCAAATGATGGAGGCTTACGAGATGAGTGATGCGTCCAGTCGTGCGCCTGCTTTTGAGCTTTATGCGCTGGGTTTGGAGCACAAACACATCCCCGAGATCATGTATTGGACGGGTCTCACGGCACGCCCGCTCTTTGTGCCATCGGTTGGTAATTTTGCACAAGGCATGCTGGTGCAAGTGCCGCTGCATTTAGATAATCTGCCCGCTAAGCCAAGCGCAGCAAGGCTTGCACAAGTGCTATCTGAGCATTACATAGGATCAAATTTCGTCAAAGTTATGCCCCCAGATGATGCGGCGATTGCCAGCGGCAAGCTGGATGCGCTCGCACTAAACAACACAAACAACCTAGAGATTCGAGTCTTTGCCAATGAAGCTACGCGCCAAGCAGTGTTGGTCGCGCGGCTGGACAATTTAGGCAAAGGCGCGAGCGGTGCAGCCGTGCAAAATTTGAAACTGATGCTCGGATTGGATTAAATTTCTACTCGTAATTTTCGGGAAAGAATTTTCGCTCGATCAGCTCAATCAAAATGTGCAATACCTTGATGTGTAACTCTTGTACGCGGTCGGCAAAATGTCCTGCGGGCGTGCAGATGTAAACGTCCGCAAGGCCTTGTAATTCGGGGCTTGGCTTGCCCGACAAAATAATTACACGCACGCCCAGGGTCTTGGCTGTGCGTGCCGCGCGAATGATATTTTTGCTCGTGCCACTGGTCGAGAGTGCGACCAACGCATCGCCCGCGCGGCCGTGCGCCTCTAGGTAGCGCGAAAAGACGTGCTCATAGCCATAGTCGTTACCCACGCAGCTCATATGACTGGTGTCGCTAATAGCAGCTGCGCCAAGCGCGGCGCGGTCTTTGCGGTAACGCCCTGTAAGCTCTTCAGCAAAGTGCATGGCATCACACATAGAGCCGCCATTGCCGCACGAATACACGTGTCCCTTTTGTTCAAAGACACTGATGAGTTGTTGCGCGGCTTGCTCGATGTGGCCAAGCGTGATTGGATTGGTCAGCAGACTATTAAGACCTGTTTGCGCTTCGCGCAGGCTGGATTCGATGTGGTTAATCATGAGTTCCCTTTCAATTTCAATGCTTGATCATATAAAAGGTTTTTTGGCAATCCGCTGACATCCATTGCAACTTGCACGGCAGTTTTAAGCGGCAAGTCTTGCAGCAAACGTGCAAGTAATGCCATGGCAGTTGTGCTGATAATGGCATCGGCGGCACTTGTGAAAGCCTTATCTGGTATGGTCTGCGGGTGAATCACTAGAGCAAACTCACCGCGGCCATTGTCGGTTTTGGAGGCAAGCCAGGCGGGCAGTTCGGATGCTGTCATTGTCATGATGGACTCAAATTGTTTGGTCAGCTCGCGCCCCACCGTCACGCGGCGCCCACCCAAAACAGCGAGTTCTTTGAAGATCGCTTCGATGCGATGCGGCGCTTCAAAGAGCACCACCGCTTGCAAGGCGCCCTCCAGCTCTTTGATGGCTGCTGCACGGTCTGCGCCTTTTGGGGGGAGGAATCCTGCAAAGACAAATCCTGCTGTATTGACGCAGCCCGCAGCCGATAGCAGCGTCGTCACGCTGGATGCGCCAGGCAGCGGCATGATTCGCAGTCCCGCCTCTGCTACGGTTGCAACCAAGCGGCTGCCAGGGTCGCTCACGGCAGGCGTACCCGCATCGCTGACATAAGCCACTCGCTCACCCGCTAGTAATTTTGCAATTACGTTTTGCGCCGCTTCACTTTCGTTGTGCTCGTGTAGCGCCATCAGCGGTTTGTGTAGCCCATATGCGTGCAAGAGCTGACCCGTATGGCGCGTGTCCTCGCAGGCCACGGTATCCACTAGACCAAGTAAATAAAGGGCTCGCAGGCTGATGTCCGCCAAATTACCAATCGGTGTGGCGACCACGTACAGCGTGCCCTCGGGGTAATGCTGATGACCTGCGACGGCACTAGCGGCTTCTTGCGCTTCGGTGTATGCTGATGCAATGATGGACATGAATAAAACGCAGCAGGGGTCTATGGCAGAAAATTTAGCGCTTGCGCATTTGCAGGCGAAGGGGCTCGTGCTTGTGGCACGTAACTACAAAACACCAGGCCGCGGCGGCGGCGAGGTTGATTTGATTATGCAGGCGAATGATGCAGAGCGCACATTGGTGTTTGTGGAGGTACGCCAGCGTGCCAGTGCAGGACATGGCGGCGCAGCGGCCAGCGTGGGATCCGTCAAACAGCGGCGCGTGATTTTTGCTGCACGCTATTACCTCTTGCGATTAACAAAAACGCCGCCATGTCGTTTTGACGTGGTGAGTGTGGACGGCGACCTCTCTCAGAAGCCGCATATTGATTGGCTTTGCGGTGCATTTGATGCGCCGAGCTTTTGACAGTTATCATTGATCTCATGTTTGAACAGCGCATACACCAACACTTTATTGATAGTGCCGACTTGAAGTATCAAGCTGCTGAATCACTGTCAGCGCCAATTGCCCGTGCTATTGAGGCGATGTGGACGGCTGTGACCAATGACTGCAAAGTATTAGCTTGTGGCAATGGCGGATCGGCAGCTGATGCGCAGCATTTTGCGGCGGAGTTTGTGGGACGCTATGAGCGCGAGCGCCCTGAGCTAGCGGCGCTGGCGCTGACGACCGACGCCTCCATCATCACGGCGATTGCCAATGATTACAGCTACAACGAAATTTTTGCCAAGCAAGTGAGGGCGCTCGGACAAGCAGGCGACGTGCTGCTTGCGATCTCAACCAGTGGCAATTCGGAGAGCATTTTGGCGGCGATTGAAGCCGCGCATAGCCGTGAGATGACGGTGGTGGGACTCACGGGCAAGGGCGGCGGGAAAATGAGTGGAGTACTGGGTGAGCTTGATATTCATATCTGCGTGCCGCACGACCGAACGGCGCGGATTCAAGAGGTTCACATCACAGCGATACACTGCATTTGTGATGGGGTGGATGCCATGTTGCTGGGCGACACCGAATAAACATTTTTGCTAAAGAAGGACTCATCATGAAAAGATTATTGTTAACGACCCTTGCTGCAAGCCTTATTGGCTGTGGCTTGGCGGGCTGTATCGCGCCTTTTGTGATGGGCGGCGCATTTGCGGGCGGTGTGTTGATGGCCAGCGACAGACGCACCTCGGGTGCGCAGGTTGAGGATCAAGGCATTGAGCTGCGCTCTGCAAGTCGCGTATCAGAAGCGCTGGGCGAGGGCGTACATATCAATATCAACAGCTACAACCGCCAAGTCTTAATGACGGGCGAAGTGCCGAGCGAGAAAGATAAAGCGACGGCTGAGCAAATCGTCGCCAAAGTGGATAACGTCAAAGCTGTGGTGAACGAACTCGGCGTGTTGGGCAATACTAGTTTGTCGGCGCGCTCAGCTGACACTTTGATTACCAGTCGCGTCAAAGCGGCACTTTTAGACGACAAAGAGGTGTATGGCACCGCTTTCAAAATTGTGACCGAGCGCGGCGTCGTTTACATGATGGGGCGTGTGACCAAGCGCGAAGCCGATTACGCGACCAACATTGTGCGTGGTCAAAGCGGCGTGCAAAAAGTGGTGCGTGTGCTGGAGACGATCACCGAAGATGAGCTCAAACAACTCTTGCCAAAGCCTGCGCCGCAAACAGAGCTGAAGTCATCGCCTGTAATGAGTGGTTCGGGCCAACCTGTGATGTCGAATTCGCCGAAGTAATTTATTTGAGTCGCTTAATCAAGCTAGACGTATCCCAGCGATTGCCGCCCATTTGCTGCACGTCGGCATAGAACTGATCAACCAGCGCCGTGACGGGTAGCCGCGCGCCATTGCGTTTGGCCTCGTCCATCACGAGGCCTAAGTCTTTGCGCATCCAGTCGATAGCAAAACCAAAATCAAATTTGCCAGCGACCATAGTTTTGCCGCGATTATCCATTTGCCAGCTTTGCGCCGCGCCTTTGCCAATCACATCTAGAACTAGGTTCATATCAAGACCTGCGCGTTGGCCAAATGCGATCGCTTCGGACAAGCCTTGTGCCAAGCCTGCAATGCAAACTTGATTCACCATCTTGGCAAGTTGTCCCGCGCCGTTGTCGCCCAGCAGTGTGACCGCACGCGAAAACGCCATGGCCACGGGCTTCATCGCATCAAAAATTGCCTGATCGCCGCCGCACATCACGGTCAGCATGCCGTTTTGTGCGCCGCCTTGTCCGCCCGAGACGGGCGCGTCAATAAAGTGGATGCCAAGTGCCTTGGCAGCAGCGGCTAACTCGCGTGCAATGTTGGCCGATGCGGTGGTGTGGTCAACAAAGATCGCACCTTTTTTCATGGCTGCAAAGGCGCCATCCTTGCCTAGCGTGACTGAGCGCAAATCGTCGTCGTTGCCAACGCAGCAAAACACGATATCGGCACTGCTGGAAGCCAATGCTGGTGTGGCCTGCGAGCCATGTGTACCACTTGTTCCCTTGAACTCTGCAAGCCATGCCTGCGCTTTGGCGGACGAACGGTTATAGGTCGTGACGTGATGACCACTGGCGGCCAAATGCCCCGCCATGGGGTAGCCCATAACGCCAAGCCCAAGAAAGGCGACACGCGTGGGCGCGGCTGATTCGTATGACTTTGCGTTAATACTGGGAAATGGTTTTGCTGACTCTGACATGGTGGGCTTTCTTAAAAATTAACAACTCTAAAATTTTCTGGGAACTTGGCTTTGGTTCGCGCTTCGGCGGGGGTGATGCGGCCTGTATTGACCAATTCAGTTAAGCATTGATCGAGCGTTTGCATGCCCACACCGTTGCCAGTTTGAATGGTGGAGTACATCTGGGCGATTTTGTTTTCGCGAATTAAATTGCGGATGGCGGACGAGCCCAACATAATTTCGTGCGCAGCAACTCGGCCTAGCCCATCCTTGGTTTTGCACAGCGTTTGTGTAATCACCGCCTCTAGCGATTCAGACAGCATGCTGCGGATGAGTTCTTTTTCGGCGGCATCAAATACATCGACGATGCGGTCAATCGTTTTGGCCGCGCTGGAAGTATGCAAAGTGCCAAATACCAAGTGTCCCGTCTCGGCAGCGGTGAGCGCAAGGCGAATAGTCTCAAGGTCACGCAACTCACCCACCAAAATCGCATCAGGGTCTTCGCGTAGCGCAGACTTGAGGGCCGCCGCAAAGCTGTGCGTGTGTGTAGCGACTTCGCGTTGATTAATCAAACTCTTTTTGGGGTGATGCACAAACTCGATAGGGTCTTCAACGGTCAAGATGTGCGCAGGTTCGCTCTCGTTTAAGTGATTCACCATCGCAGCCAGTGTGGTGGACTTGCCCGAACCTGTAGGTCCTGTGACAAGCACGAGTCCGCGTGGCTTTAAGCACAATTTAGAAAAAATCTCAGGCGCACCGATTTGCTCTAGCGTTTGGATAACGGATGGAATGGCACGCATCACCGTCGCGGCCCCGCGTTCTTGGTTAAAGGCATTGACGCGAAAGCGTGAGAGGCCCGGCACTTCATACGACATGTCGTACTCAAGGTGTTCGGCGTAGGCGGCACGCTGCTTGTCATTCATGATGCCAGTGATAAAGCCGTGAATGGTTTCGTGCGAGAGCGGCGGTAAGTTGATGCGAACGATGTCGCCGTGTACGCGAATCATGGGCGGCAAGCCTGCAGACAAATGCAAGTCCGACGCTTTTTGCGCAATCATGAAATTGAGCAATTGCCTGAGTTCGAGAACTGGAGCGGGTGTGTTTTCCATAGCGTCAGATTATGATTGCAAACCATGACTGACCTTGCAATGCGCTACCAGCGCGTGACACAAACCATTGCCGATGCCACGTTTGCCGCTGGGCGTTCGCAGAATTCAGTGCGACTGCTAGCGGTGAGCAAAACGTTTGATTCGACACTTGTGGAAGCCTTATTTCATAAGGGTCAGCGGGCATTTGGTGAAAACTATGTGCAAGAAGCGATTGCAAAAATCGAAGCGCTAAAGCATCTAAAGCCAGAAATCGAATGGCATTTGATCGGCCCACTGCAAAGCAATAAAACAGCTATCGTTGCTGATCATTTTGATTGGGTGCAAACGATTGATCGCATCAAAATTGCGCAAAGATTAAACGATCAACGCCCAGCCCATTTGCTGCCGCTCAACGTTTGCATCCAAGTCAATATAGACGGAGGCCTTACCAAGTCTGGCGTTGATTGCACATCATCGTTGCAGCCCTTATTGGATATGGCTCATCAGATAGACGCTCTGCCAAGGCTTACTCTGCGCGGCTTGCTGGCCATCCCCGAGCCAGAGTTGGATGTGGCCAAACAGCAAGCCGTTTTTGCCAAAGTGAAAGATGTGTTCGATCATTTGAGCAAAAACGGCTGCAAACTTGATACGCTCTCTATGGGCATGAGCGCTGATTTCGAAGCGGCGATTGCGGCGGGCTCGACCATGGTGCGCATTGGCAGCGCTATTTTTGGTGAACGACAATACGCCGCATGAATCTGCCTACGCTCAACTCTTTTACCCTCCCGCCTGTGGTCAAAACGCTCATCCTCTGGATAGGCGGCACGCTCTTAATCGCTGCTGCTTATCGCGCTTACGAATGGAAAGGCGTTGCCCTTGTCATCACAGGAATCGTTTTCTGGCTCATGCTGCACTTCACGCGCCTCATGCAGGCGCTTAAACGCGCCGCTAATCGACCTGTGGGCTACATCGATAGCGCCGTGATGCTTAGTGTCAAACTCAAAGTGGGTTGGTCGCTTTTGCACTTGGTCGCTATGACCAAAAGCCTAGGCGCGTTGCAGTCGGGGGAAAACGAACAGCCCGAAGTCTTCCGTTGGACGGACAACGGCAATTCGTATGTGGACTGCACGTTTGTGGGCGGGAAACTTGCCAGCTGGCAGTTGGTTCGGCCTGAACGGGATTAATGATTATCACGCGGTACAAACGCGCCACGCTTGCCACGCAAAAAGTCCAAGTCAACACCTTCGTCGGCTTGCAGCACGGTGTCGGTATAGAGCTTCCAGTAACCTGATGTGAGTTTGGGCTCTAGTGGTTTCCACTCCGTTAAGCGGCGAGCGATTTCCTCGTCGCTCACGTGCAGGTGCAAACTGCGCCCCGCAACGTCAAGCGTAATCAAGTCGCCGTTTTGCACAATCGCCAAAGCCCCGCCAGCTGCGGCTTCTGGCGCGGTGTGCAGCACCGTTGTGCCATACGCCGTGCCGCTCATGCGAGCATCGCTTACGCGTACCATGTCGGTAATGCCTCGGCGCAAAATCTTTTGCGGTAGCGGCATATTGCCGACTTCTGCCATGCCAGGATAGCCTTTGGGGCCGCAGTTTTTGAGCACCATCACGCAGTTCTCATCGATGTCTAAATCTTCGTTATCTACCGTTGCATGGAACTCTTCGATGTTTTCAAACACGACCGCGCGTCCCGTGTGCTGCAAGAGCGCTGGCGTGGCGGCGCTGGGCTTAATCACTGCACCGCGTGGGCAGAGATTGCCGCGCAAAATGACGATGCCCGCCTTGTCTTTGAAGGGCTTATCCAGCGGCATGATGACGTCCGTGTTGTAGTTCACCGCGTCCGCAATGTTTTCGCCCACGGTGAAGCCATTGGCCGTGATCGCATCCAAGTGCAAATGCTCCGCGATCTCTTTCATCACCACGGGCAGGCCGCCTGCGTAACAAAAGTCTTCCATCAAATGTTTACCGCTGGGTTGTAAGTTGACGAGGCACGGCAAGTCGCTGCCTAAGCGATCGAAGTCTTCTAATTTCAGCTCCACACCTAAGCGTCCTGCCATGGCAATTAAGTGAATCACGGCGTTAGTCGAGCCACCAATCGCCGCCAGTGTTTTGATGGCATTTTCAAACGCTTCGCGGGTCAGAATTTGCGAAATCTTGATGTCTTGTTTGACCAAGTCGACAATGCGCCGTCCCGCCATACGAGCCAGCACATTGCGCCGTCCGTCCACAGCTGGATACGCCGCATTGCCAGGCAGACCAAGGCCTAGCGCCTCGACCATGCTGGCCATCGTGGACGCCGTGCCCATGGTCATGCAGTGGCCGTGGCTGCGGTGCATGCAGCTTTCGGCTTCAAAAAATTCTTCTAGCTTCAGCGTGCCTGCGCGTACTTGCTCGCTCATGCTCCACACGCCTGTGCCGCTGCCCAGTTCGCCGCCGCGCCATTTGCCATTCAGCATCGGGCCACCGCTCACGCCAATGGTGGGTAAGTCCGCGCTGGCAGCACCCATCACCAAGCTCGGGGTTGTTTTGTCGCAGCCCATTAGCAGCACCACGCCATCAATCGGATTGCCACGGATGGACTCTTCCACGTCCATGGACGCGAGGTTGCGATACAGCATGGCGGTGGGGCGTAGCAGTGTTTCACCCAATGACATCACAGGGAATTCCAGCGGAAAGCCACCCGCTTCGTACACGCCAATCTTGACTTGCTCGGCAATCGTGCGAAAGTGCGAATTGCAGGGCGTGAGCTCGGAGAATGTGTTGCAAATACCAATCACGGGGCGACCATCGAACTGGTCGTGCGGTACGCCCTTGCCCTTGACCCAACTGCGGTACGCAAAACCATCGCGGTCTTGGCGGCCAAACCAGGCTTGGCTTCTGAGGGGTGAGTCCACCTTCGAGTTATGGCTCATGCCTTGTGGCTGGGCGCTGGAGTTGGGCTTGCTTGAGTTGCTGTTGTCCGTCATGTGTCGCTTTCAAAAAATAGTGTTTCGATTATGGGCATACTTGGGCGTTTTCAACTCCGCACTTTCCCGATATGAACACTACTAAACCCGAAATCCTCGTCGTTATGCCCTTGCCGCCCTATGCGCGGGCGCAACTAGATTTGCACTACATCGTCCATGATCGAACCCACATCACTGACCCGCAGGCCTTTACTGGCGTGGCTTCCAGCATACGCGCCATCGTTGGTTCTGGCGAAGCCAAAGTGCCGCGCAGCTTGATGGCACAAATGCCGAATCTTAAAATGGTGTCCGTGATTGGTGTGGGTTACGACGGCGTGGATACCGCCGCCGCTAACGATTTGGGCATCAAAGTGACACACACGCCTGATGTGCTGAATGACGATGTGGCCGATCTTGCACTCGGGCTCATGCTGTGCGCGGCTCGCAAGTTGCCGCAGGCTGATCAGTACGTTCGCCAAGGTCAATGGCTTGCCAAAGGACCTATGCCGCTAGCTCGCAAGGTGTCGGGTTCGCGCGTTGGGATTGTGGGCATGGGACGCATTGGCAAAACCATTGCCAAGCGCTGTGCTGCGTTTGATATGCCGATTAGCTACACGGCACGCTCTGCCAAAAGCGATTTGCCTTTCACGTTTTATCCAAATGCTAAAGAGCTGGCTGCAAATGTGGACTTCTTAGTCGTCATCACGCCAGGCGGCGCAGCAACCAAGGGCATGATTAATGCCGAGGTGCTTGCAGCGCTTGGCAAAGATGGCTACCTCATCAATGTGGCTCGCGGCACGGTGGTTGATCAGCCTGCGCTAATTCATGCGCTGCAAAGTAACATCATTGCAGGCGCAGGCCTCGATGTCTTTGATGGCGAGCCTGCCGTGCCTGAAGCGTTCTTTGGCATGGACAACGTCACGCTGGCGCCGCACGTGGGCAGTGCCACTAATGCCACACGCAAAGCGATGGCGGATTTGGCGCTACTCAACTTGGCGAACTTTTACGCAAACAAGCCGCTGGTCACCGTTGTGCCAGAGTGCAGGTAAACACCTATGTCAGGCAAGCTTAAAGCGTTTTAAGATAGCGCTACCATTTTTATAGGAGATATCCATGAAGTTGAAATTGATTTTGGCAGCAAGTTTGCTCGCCATGGGCGCCGTGACCACAAGCGTGGCCTTTGCGCAAGAAAAAGTGACCATCTGGTGGGCGAAGGGTTATTACCCACAAGAAGATCAAGGCATGTACGATGCAATCAAAAAATTTGAAGCTAAAAATCCAAAGTACAAAATTGATTTATCGCTCTACGCTCCGCAAGAGACGGTGCCAAAGTTAGTCGCAGCCCTAGATGCTAAGAATCCACCAGATGTGGCTTACGGCGATGTGCTTGACTTCCAAGTGGCGGCTAAGTGGGCTTATGAAAACAAGCTGGCAGATATCAGTTCGATCATCGATCCCATGCGTGCTAAGTTTGAGCCGCAAGCGCTGGCGACAACTTTTCTCTACGACAATGTGACGCAAAAGCGTGCTTACTTTGCGTTCCCTATCAAACAGCAAACCATGCATATCCAGTACTGGAAAGATATGCTGGCTGACGCTGGTTTTAAAGAGTCAGACATTCCTAAAGACTGGAAGGGTTACTGGAGTTTCTGGTGCGACAAGGTGCAGCCAGCGTATCGCCAAAAAACTGGCTCACGCGTTTTTGGCACAGGCTTCCCTATGGGCGTGGACTCCAGTGATTCGTTCTTTTCGTTCCTGACGTTTATGGATGCCTATAACGTCAAGCTGGTCAATGACTCGGGCAAACTTTTGGTGGATGACCCTTCTGTGCGCCAAGGCCTGATTAATGCGGTGTCCGACTACACCAGTGGCTACGGCAAAGGTTGCACGCCGCCGTCATCCACGACGTGGAAAGATCCAGATAACAATGTGGCCTTCCACAATAAGACCATCATCATGACGCACAACGCTACCATTTCGATTGCTGCAAAGTGGTTAGATGACATGAACAATACACAGCTATCGGCATCTGAGCGTGCAATTGCTAAGAAAAACTACGAGCAAAATATTGCCACAGCTGGCTTCCCTAATAAGCCAGATGGTAGCAAGATGACTTATCGCTCGGCCGTCAAAGTGGGCGTGATTTTTGATGCGGCTAAAAATAAAGAAGGCGCTAAAAAGTTCGTGGCATTTTTACTAGAAGATGCTAATTTGACTCCTTATGTTGAGGCTTCTCTCGGACGCTGGTTTCCCGTGACCAAAGGCGGTCAAGCAAGCAAGTTCTGGCAAACTGACCCGCATCGTCAGGTTGTTTACAAGCAATTTATGGCGGGTACAACGCCGTTTGAGTTCACTAAAAACTACAAGTTCACTACGCTTAATAACGAGAATGTTTGGGCCAAAGCGATGAACCGCGTACTCAGTGAAAAATGGCCTGTTGATAAAGCCGTCGATGAGTTGATTGCTCGTATCAAAACCGTTGCTGGCAACTAATAAGAGGCTCTTTGACTAACGATGCGTAATCAGTCATGGCAGGTATGGGGGCGGCTTTTTGTTGTTCCTTACCTGCTCTTCTTTTTGATTTTTGTCCTTTATCCTGTGGGGTATGGGCTTTGGCTGGCACGCCACCCGTCTAGTTATGAGACGCTGTTTGCGGATCCGATTTTTTATCGGACTGTGATCAATACGGTTATCTTCCTTGTCGTGGCGATCAATATCAAAATGCTGATTGCGCTGTTGCTTTCAGGTTTTTTTATCAAAACGCGGTGGTGGATTAAGGTCTTGTCTGTGCTTTTCATTTTGCCCTGGGCCGTGCCGTCGATCCCGACGATTTTGTCGGTGCGTTTTATGCTGAATCCTGAGTGGGGCGTGATCAACACCACGATTTTTAAATTGACGGGCATGGATGGCCCCAATTGGCTCAATGACCCCGCGCTCGCGCTGTCGTTTTCTATGGTGATGCATGTTTGGAAGTCGCTACCGTTTTGGACTTTAATTTTAATTTCGGCGCGTCTATCCATCCCAACCGAGCAATACGAAGCTGCATCGGTGGACGGCGCGACCACATGGCAAAAGTTTCGATTTATTACTTGGCCATCAGTAAAGACTATGTACTTTACTTCGACTATTTTGTCGATGATTTGGACGCTGGGCGACTTCAATAGCGTGTATCTGCTCACGGGCGGTGGGCCTGCTGACTTGACGCACGTGCTGGCAACGCTGGGCATCCGATATCTTAGGCTAGATCAAGTTGATGTGGCGATGGCATCCATTGTTGTAGCGTTGCCTATGGTGCTGCCACTTGTATACGTGATGATGAAAAGATTGTCAAAATGAGTAGAACCCTCAATAAAGTCACAGCCGAGGCGAAGCTGCTCTTGATTGGCATCCCCGTTTTTTTGTGGACGATGATTCCTATTTATCACATGTTTTTGTTTGCTATTTCAAGCAAAGACTCGGCGACTTCGGGCAATCTTTGGCCCAAAGAGCCGACGCTCAAAAACTTTGAGACTGTATTTACTCAAGGGCACTTTTATCTCAATCACTTTTGGCAGCAGTTAGGTAATTCCTTTGTGATTTCGTTATCAGTGGGTTTTATTACGCTGTTTGTCTCGACACTTGCTGCGTTTGCCATAAGCCGCCTGAAGGTTCGTGGGGGTCGGACAGTTCTTAATTTGGCGCTCTTCACTTACTTTATTCCAGCAGCGTTTTTGGCTGTTCCGATGTACAAAACGATGGCGAACTATGGATTGCTTAATAACCATTGGTCGTTGATTTTGGCCATGGTGACGATTGCCTCGCCGTATTGCATTTGGGTTCTCAAGCAAGCGTCCGATAAGCTGCCATTTGAGCTGGATGAGGCGGCGCGGATGGACGGCGCAACGCCCCTGCAATTGTTTCGGCTGGTCTATCTGCCGCTGATGGTGCCTTCGATGGTCGCCGTTGGGATCTATTCGCTGCTCTTGGCTTGGAATGAATACCTGTATGCGTTTTTGCTCTTATCGAAAGAGTCCGACTTAACGCTCTCAGTTGCACTTGGCAATTTTTTGGGCTCAGATGATTCGCCGTGGGAGGTGCTAATGGCGACAGGGTGTATTTATGCTTTGCCGCCTGCGGCCATTTATTACACGTTCAAGCGCTATATGGTTTCAGGACTTACGGCAGGTGCCGTAAAAAGCTAAAGATTTTAGGATTTAAAGATGGCATCACTTAATTTCAACAATATCCAGAAGTCGTTTGGAGCAGGTAAGTCGGAGGTGAGGGTCATTCACGGCATCAGCTTTGACATTACGGACGGCGAATTCGTCGTGTTGGTCGGTCCTTCGGGTTGTGGCAAATCTACGCTTTTGCGTATGTTGGCTGGCTTAGAGGAAATCACTGGTGGCGAGATTGCGATTGACGGTAAAGTCGTGAACGATATTGAGTCTAAGGATCGCGATATCGCGATGGTCTTCCAAAGTTATGCGCTTTATCCGCATATGACGGTGGGCGAGAATATGGCCTTCAGTTTGAAGTTGCGTAATGCTGATAAATCAGAAACGGATGACCGTGTTAATCGCGCTGCCAAAATTTTAAATCTGGATGCGCTCTTGCATCGTTTCCCTCGTGAGCTATCTGGCGGTCAGCGGCAGCGTGTGGCTATGGGGCGAGCGATTGTACGTGACCCCAAGGTTTTTTTGTTTGACGAGCCGCTCTCTAACTTGGATGCCAAGTTACGTGTGGCGATGCGAGCTGAGATTAAAGCGCTCCATCAGCGCCTAAAAACGACGACTGTGTACGTCACGCATGATCAAATCGAGGCCATGACGATGGCGGATCGTATTGTGGTCATGCATGACGGAATTGTTGAGCAAATCGGTACACCGCTAGAATTGTTTGATCATCCACAAAATTTGTTCGTTGCCCAATTCATTGGCTCGCCATCCATGAATGTCTTGAAGGGTACGTCCGCCAAGAGCTGCGTGATAGCCGAAGGTCAGCAGTGGCCCGTCTCTGCGACCGCAAATCTTGTGGAAGGGCGAAGCGTTTACTATGGTATTCGCCCTACCGACATCAGCATTGCCGCAGTCAATGAGGGTGTTGCCGCCAAAGTTGTTGTCGTCGAACCCACTGGCGCGGAGACTGAATTGCTTGTGCAGGTGGGTGGATCGCAACTGGTTGTCGTACTGCATGGCCGTACCAATGTACAGCCCGACGACAGCATCGGACTTATCATAAAAACAGATAAAGTGCATCTGTTTGATGAGGCGACTGAAAAACGAATTTAAGCTTTCGACAGTTTTTCGTCTACTAAATGGATATCGTGCCTGAGTGAATAGAGCTCGTTTGCATAAGCTGCAGGCACGGTGATTCGCTCTACACGCGCTTCTAGATCCTTCAGTTCGGATACTAATTGCTGCCTGCCGGTTATGTCGTGCGCATCAAGCTCCTCTTCTCTGTCCTCAATCAGTTTTAGTGCGCCATAAGATTTTAGAATGCGACTACGGATCCGATACTGATACAGTGGCGGGAGAATCTTTGAAATGGGGATAAAGACAACCAGTAGTACGCTTAGTACCACCCAAAGCCTGTCAATCAAATTGGCGGCCCAAAATGGCATATGACGCTGCAGATAAGGCAGGCCATTTTTCATATAGCGCTCGGCTTCTTGTGTAATGGGCACCTCAGCATTCACATCACTGGGATACTCGTTAGTCTTATTGAACCAGCCTTCATCGCTATGAAACTCATCGGCAGCCATGCTTAGCAAAAGCAAAACTGCGGGATGGGTGGTGTTTTTTACGAGCAAAGATGTGGTGGCCCCGACCAGCTCTATGTCTTGAGCTGGAATATCTTTGCCTAAGTCGACTATGCCACGCCGCAAGGTGGTGGAAGATAAGAATGGGAAGTGGCTGTCATAGGCCATGCCTTGAGCAAAGCTCATAAGCTTGATACCTGGGGTTTTTAAGAGTTGATGGACAACTTTAGACTGTGCCATTTGGACTAAGACGAGGGCATCTAAATCACCTTTGAGTAAGGCTTCGGCCGCAGGTTCGTCATCAAGTTGGGTTGCTTTTAAGGCGGCGGCATCAATGCCGTTAGCTTCAAACAGCATTTCCATGAGTCTTGGAACGCCGCTACCCTCTGTGTCGAAGTTAAGTTTGAAGTTTTTAAGCTGAGAAAGTTTGGTTGGCTCACGTTCGCCAATGGGCAGTTGTAGTTTTTGCACGCGATCAGAGCGGTAAAAAACCCAGACAGGTTCTGGAAAGAGGCTACCAACAGAGGCCAGTGCGGAGTCATCTTGTGCGCGAATTTTGCCGCTGCCACCTTGCACAAATCCAAAGTCCACTTTCCCATCGCGAAGCAGCAGTAAGTTTTCTCTGGAGCCCCCAGTCTTTTTTAATTCAAGCTTGATGCCATGAGGTTTCAAAAATTCGGCGTATTTCTCGCCAAATTCGGCATAGTTACTACCTTCAGGCCCAGTGGCCATGATTAAACTTTTGGGTGGAAATGGATCCATCCGCCAAAATACAAATCCCAAGACCAAGATCACGGCAAGAACGTATGGCCCAAACGTGACTAATAAGTCGCGTGCAGAGAAAAGAGTGTTGCGAATGACTTGAGGCATGGCGAATAGAAGTAAAAAGGCTATAATGGAAAGCTTTTCCGCTTTTGGGGGCGGTTAAGGCGCCAGTGTTATTTGGAAACAAGTGATGCTGATATTGTGATTCATTTATCTGTCAAGGATGAATTTGTCAAATTTTATTTATTTATGACGTTTAGGGACGTTTAACAATGCCAACTATCAATCAATTGATTCGCCATGGACGAGAGGTGGAAACCGTCAAGTCCAAGAGTCCTGCGATGCAGAACTCACCGCAGCGCCGTGGCGTCTGCACCCGTGTCTATACAACGACACCTAAAAAGCCTAACTCTGCTCTTCGTAAGGTCGCCAAAGTCCGTTTAACTAACGGCTTCGAAGTGATTTCTTATATTGGCGGCGAAGGCCACAACTTGCAAGAGCATAGCGTCGTGTTAGTTCGCGGCGGACGTGTCAAAGACTTGCCAGGTGTGCGCTACCACATCGTTCGTGGATCGCTTGATTTGCAAGGCGTGAAAGATCGCAAGCAATCGCGCTCTAAGTATGGTGCGAAAAAGCCTAAGGTCAAGTAATCGTATTTTTATCAGTTTGTATTTCAGGTGCTGTTGTTGCGTGGCGCAACCAACAGCGTAGTGATTCCAACTCCCAATGTCGGGGGCGAATCGAGTAAGTGAAGGTCTTATGACCGCTGATACGAATATCGTATCCACTGAAGCAAGATTTAAGAGGTGAAACCATGCCACGTCGTCGCGAAGTCCCTAAACGTATTATTCTGCCGGACCCAAAATTTGGCAATATCGAGCTTTCCAAATTCATGAATGTGATTATGGAAAGCGGTAAAAAAGCAGTTGCAGAGCGCATTATTTATGGCGCGCTTGAGGCAATGGAAAAGAAAACTGGCAAGCC